>NZ_JADYVO010000006.1:0-424925 GCF_020193825.1 Bradyrhizobium sp. NBAIM18 | reverse complement strand
GATCCAGCCCTTGTGATCGAGGGCCCATACATGGTTGGCATGCTGAGGCACCGTCAGTTGCCCCATCCGCGGCGGCGCTCGTCGCCGGATCCGACGGCTGCTTACCAGTCCCGCCCGCTTGAGAATCCCGCCCGCCGTCGAGGCCGAGGGCCAATCCACATCCCCTTGGCGAGCCTCAAGCTTGCTGACGATCTTGCGCGGGCCCCAGCTCGGCCGCTCGAGCCGCAGCCCAACGATCGCATCCACGATGTGCTGCGGCGTCGCTCGCCCATGCACCCACGCGGCGTGGGAGCGATCGGCAAGTCCTCCAGGTCCCTCCAACCGGTAACGATCCAGCCATTTGTAACCGGTCTTGCGGCTGATCTCGTAGCGCTCGCAAAGCTCCGTCATCGTCCACAAGCCGGTTCGCTGTTCCGATATGAAGCTAATCCGCTGGTCCATCGCACAGCTCTCTCGCCAAGGCATCGGCTGATCCTCCCAGCCGATAGAGAACTGTTACCCATCCATCCGGTCTACTGTGTTACCCATCTATCCGGTCTGGACAGCGCGCCACCTTCTCCCACAAGGGGAGAAGGAAGAGAGAACCCTACGATCCTCCGCCCGCGGTGCCCGAATTCACCGGGGCGAGCTCGTCTTCCCGGCAGCGCCAGCCGTCGGCGGCTTTGACGAAGGCGAAGGTTCGCTGGACCCTCAGCCGGCGCGTGACGTTGAAGACGTCTGCTGGGCGCGTCTTGTTGCCGGCTCCCTGCTGCGGCCGACCCGTCGTGGCGTCCCAGCAGGTGCCGGTGCAGATGGAGGCGATCCTGCTGCACACGGTGAAGGGAGCGAGCACGGCCATTTCGATTTCGCCCGTGACCTGTGCCTCCTGGTCGGTCACTTGGCTGTCGAGCGCATAGACGCGGTTGATGCGCAGGAAGTTGCCGCAGGAATTGGCCGCATGAATCCGCGCGGCGCAGAAATCGACGGCGTCGGCGTCGGGAATGCGGGCCGCGACCTGCCGGCCGAACACTTTTTTGGGATCGCCCTTCGCGGCGCGGATTTCATCTGTCTTGCGCTTCAAATGGTCGGCGAGACAGTCCTCCGCGGATTCCAGCTCCTGCAGCGGCACGTTCTCCTTGCCGACCAGATTGCATTTGCGGTCGCGCTCGCGCGTCCACCGTCCATATTCGGCGAAGGCAAAGCGTGCCGCAGTCGGGTCCAATTTGCCGATCAGGCCGAGCACCTGGCCGTTGAGCTCGGTTTCGGCAAGCGTCAGCGAGGGGTCTGCGCAGATCACCGCGCCCGCAGCAGTGTTGGCCGCAAGGCAGTCGAAATCCGGATCGCGAACGATCGCGGCGCGCTCTTCGGTGACCTTGAGCAGGCACGCCTTGACCGTCTCGAATTGGTCGGGGCGGATCGCGGTCTGGCCGACGATGCCGCAGCTGAGGTTGCGTTGGTGGACCCAGATCGCATTCTCCTCGATAGCGGGCAGGCGATCCGGCAGGCGGGCGAGCCGCTCCTCGATCGCGATGCTCAGCTTCTCGGCGGCGTCGGCAAGCGCGGCATCACCGCAGAACAATTGGTTGCCGGGGTCGCGAATCAGCTGGCAGTTGTTCCTGGCAAACAGCGGCAGCCTGTCGGCGATCGCGCGGTCGGATTCCGCGGACGCGGGCACCGCCGGCAATGCCAGCAGCGCAAGCACAGACAGCACGATGAATCGCATTCCAAGTCGCCCCCGCACGGAAGGCGCCATGCTAGCGTCTGGTCTTGCGCGGTGAAATGGGTTTGTGGGGACGAGCAGTGGAAGGTCTGTAGCCCGGATGGAGCGCAAGCTTAATCCGGGGCCGGTGCGAGTGGTAAGAGTCTCGGATTTTGCTGCGCTCTATCCAGCTACGAACAATCAACGTGCCTCGGCGGCCGCCATCGAGACCTGTACCGGCTCGTCGACATATTTCAGCACGGCCGACTGGTGGAGCACGAACAGTGGCTGATAGCTCCGCGTCGCGTCATCCTTGACCATCGCCATGCGGCGATTGTCCAGCATCAGCCATTCCCCGTCGAGCTTTGCCGCGGCAATTGCGTGCGCCTCGCCGGCCCTGACGTCTCGCACCACGACGATGCGGAGGTCCTCAGAGGCAACTCCCGCCAGCCGCAGCGCGGCCAGCTTGGCGATGGCATAGTCCTCGCAATCGCCGGTCCCGCGCGCGAAGGTCGAAAGCGGCGAGCTCCAGACGTCGTCGGTGCCATCATTGGCGGCATGGATGGCGAGATTGATGGCGCGGTTGACCTCGCCGAGCCGCGCGCGACCGTCGCGGGCGCGGGCGTGGTCGACGATGGCGAGCAGCTCGAGCGCGGCCGGTGAAGCGCAATTGTCCCTGTCGCCGTCGCACAGCGCGAGCTGCACCATGTCGTCGTCGAGCTTGTCCTTCAGCGCGGACCATCGCTGCTGCAGGCCACCGGACGAGATGGCGAAGGCGAACACGCCGAACGGTTCGGCGGATTTGCGCACGAGGACGCCGGCGCCGGGCGACAGCAGCGTGCCGGCGCGAAGCTCGGCGGCCGATCCAAGCAGGATCAAGCCGCACATGACAAGGATTGCGCGCCAGGCGCGCGAGCGAGCAGCGGTCTCCATCTGACATCCCCTTCCCAGGCTTCACGAGATCCCCCTCGATCTCGACGTGCCGGGCTTTGTTGCTTTCGCGGAGATAGTGCGAGACGGGCCGTTTTGTTCTGCTTAACGCGGCCGGCAGGGGTTCCAAAACCGGGGAACAGGCTGAAATGGGCCCACCCAAATTGCGTAAAATTTTACGATTCGCCGGCTAGGAGGTGGCTCGTTGCCGCGAAATGGAGCCAGTTGCAGACACAGGTTGTGGCAGTGCCCGAATCTGGGTCCTGTGGGCTAACAACCCCCCATTTCATGGGGTTCTGTTAGATAGGTCACAGATTTAACTCCGTATTTGCCCCAAGATGCTGCGGGACCTCGCGAAGGAAAGATGATGAAAGTATCTGCTTCGTAACTATACAGCAGATTACTTTGGATGACTGGAAATGCGTGAAAGCAGGCTGAATTCGATATACGAATATTTGAGGAATTACTTTTGCTCCTCCGTCGCGGCGCCACGCCCTGGGGCCTTCCGGCGCGAAGTGATGCGAAATCACACAAGCAATAGATGGTATCGCTAAGGACTTGCTAATGCTATGCAAGCTTAGGCGGTCGATACTTACTTAAATTTTAACCCTTTTACGGTGCCCGGTTGAATTACGCTGGCCAATTTGACGGCGCGATTTCTTTGGACGGCCAGGGTTCCCGCTCGCCCGTCGGGGCGAATATCGATTCTTTTACCGCAAAGGCGAACGGTCACGTGCCCGAGGGCGCGTTCGTTGTTCCCGACCCCAATCTGATCTTCAACGGCGAGTTCAAGCGTGCCGGGCTCGATCTTGTGCTGTCCCACGACGGTCATGAGTTCGTCGTTCACGATTATTTCAGGGGCGACAAGCGGGCCGCGATCGCTTCGCCCGACGGCGCCCATCTCAGCGGCGACGTCGTCAACGCGCTCACCGGCCACGTCCAGGTTGCCCAGGCCGCGCCAGGTACCGGTGCGGGCCAGGTCATCGGTCACGTCACCAAGCTCGTGGGCAGCGCGACCGCGATCCGCAACGGCGTCTCGGTCATCCTGAACAATGGCGACAACGTCGAGAAGGGCGACGTGGTCTCGACCGGCGCCGATTCGACGCTCGGCATCACCTTCATCGACGGCACCGTGTTCGGCCTGTCCTCCAACGCGCGGATGGTGCTGAACGAGATGGTCTACGACCCCAACGGGTCGAACAATTCCTCGCTGCTCAGCCTGGTCGCGGGCACCATCACCTTCGTCGCCGGTGAAACCGCCAAGCGCGGCGACATGAAGGTCGACACGCCGGTCGCCACCATGGGCATCCGCGGCACGGCGGTGCTGACCCAGATCAACTTCGTCGTTCCCGCCGGCGGCGGCGATCCGCAGCCGCAGGCGAGCTTCCAGGTGCTGGTCGAGCCGAACGGTACGACCGGCTCCTACATCCTGTTCGACAAGGTCACGCTGCTGCCGATCGCGACGGTCAACCAGGCCGGCCAGATGATCCAGATCAGCGGCGGCAACGTCTCGATCACCAATGCACTGATGTCGCCGGAGGTGCAGAAGCTGATCACGGACGTGTTCACGCTGAAGTTCACCGACAACAACACCAACACCAAGCTGACCACGAACTATACCGATACGATCACGCCGTTCGGCTACGAGGTGTTGCTCAAATCGTCGTCCGGCCCCACCGCCACCGCGACATTCGTCAATCTCAATCCGCAGACGCAGGAAAGCCCCAACACGTCGACGCCGACGGTCGGCCGCATTCCCGGTCAACCGATCGTGCAAAGCTTCGACCTCGGCGGCAACGTGAAGACGGCGTTCGCGCTGACCGAACGGGCGGACACCACCGGCGATACGCGCGCCGACACGATTTCCGGATTGATCAGATTCCTCGATCAAAACCTCGGCGACCTGCCGACGGTGAGCGTGAGCCTCGCCGAGGCGCCGAACTACGTCTACAAGAACGCCGGCCAGCAGGACGTTACCGCCTCGCTCACCGAGTTGCAGAAGCAGGACATCGCGGCGACGCAGATCCAGATCAGCGTCGTCCCTGACCCCGCGAACAACAACAACGGCTCGGCGGTCTGGACCTACACGATCCCCGACCACGTCTTCGACTTCCTCGCCGCCGGCGAAACCCTGACGCTGACCTACATGGTCCGCGTCGACACCAATTTCACGGTGAACCCCGAGTCCAGGTTCATCCCGATCACCATCACGATCACGGGAACGAACGACAAGCCTACCGTTGCGACGTCAGGCGGCACCGTCATCGAACAGGTCGGGACCGGCAACGAGGCGCTGGACATCATCACGGGCACGGTCACCTTCACCGACGTCGATCTGACGGACCGGCCGATCGTGAGCGCGGCGCTCTCATCCGTCGAGCCGTTCAAATATCTCGATGCCGAAGGCAACGATATCACTGCGTCCCTGACGCCGGAGCAACTCGCGGCGATCGCTGCCGTCAAAGTGCCGCTGACCGTGGTTCAGGGTGCCGGAAACAGCAACAACGGCACGGCCACCTGGACCTACAGCGTTCCCGACCATCTCTTCGACTTCCTGGCCGAGGACGAGAAGCTGATCCTCAACTACGTGGTGCAGGTCGATGACGGGCACGGCGGCGTCGTGAGCACGCCGATCACCGTGTCCATCGACGGTGCGGACGTCAATGTCGAGGGCACCAACGACCTGCCGACGATCGTCGAGGACTCGACGACGCCCACCGGAGCTGTGACAGAGGATACGGCGGCAACCCTGACGGCGAACGGCACCATCGCCTTCAACGACCCCGATCTTACGGATACGCACACTGCCAGTTACGTCCTGAAGGCGACGACGTCGAACGCGCATCTGCCCGGCTTCGGCAACGGCACCTCGCATATCGGGACCTTCGCGCTGACCGCGGTGAGCGAGAGTCCGGGTGTCAGCACGCGCGGATCGGTGGGCTGGACCTTCACGCTCAACGACAACGATCCGGTGCTGCAGTCGCTGGCCGGAGGCCAGACCATCACCCAAGTCTACACCGTGACCGTCGACGACCATCACGGTGGCACCGTCACCCGGGACGTCACGGTCACCATCACCGGCACCAATGACACGCCGACCATCACGAGTGATGCAGACGCTGCAAAGGGCAGCGTCACCGAGGATGCCTGCGCGACGCTGTCGATCGAGGGCACGCTCGCGATTCAGGATCTCGATCTGATCGACAGCCACACCGCGCAGGCCGCATTCAAGTCGGCGACGTCGAACGCGCATCTCCCGGGCTTCGATGGTAATACGCCGCTCGGCATCTTCACGATCGATTGCGAGGTCGCGGAGTTCAACACCGATACCGACAACAGCGCGACGCTGGGCTGGCACTTCAGCCTCGACAACGACAATGCGGTGCTGCAATCGCTGGCACATGGCCAGACCATCACCCAGGTCTACACCGTCACCTTTACTGACGATCACGGTGCACAGGTCTCCCAGGACGTCACTGTCACGATCAACGGCGCCAACGACGCGCCGACGATCACGAGCGATCCCGAGGCGGCAACGGGTGCGGTTACCGAGGATGACGGCGCCTCGCTGACGACCAGCGGTACGCTGGCGATCCAGGACGTTGACCTGATCGACACCCATACGGCGCAGGTGCAGTTCAAGTCATCGTCCGTCAGTTCGGCTCTGCCGGGATTCGAGGACGACAGCACGAATATCGGCACCTTCTCCATCGGCGCGGTGTCCGAATCCAACGCCGACACCAGCAACGGCGCGACGCTCGACTGGCACTTCACGCTCGACAACAGCGATCCCGTGCTGCAGTCGCTGGCGGAAGGGCAGACCATAACTCAGGTCTACACCGTCACCTTCAAGGACAATCACAACGCGACTGTCACGCAAGACGTCACTGTCACCATCACCGGCACCAACGATGCGCCGACCGTCTCCTATGTGACGTCCGACTACATGAACTTCGACGGTGCGACCATCGCGGTCGGCGACATACCGACGGTCGCCATCGACGACGTGACGCTGGACGGCTGGGTGAACTGGAACGGAGACGCTGCCTCCGCCAGCCAGGTCTTGTTCTACAATGGCAATACCTCGACCACCGGTTTCGGCCTCATGGGCACCGTCATCAGCGGCAAGCTGGAGATCGCGATTCTCGAGGGCGGCGTCGAGATCCAGGATACCGGCTTCGCGCTTACTGCGGGGCAATGGCATAACCTCGCCTTGACGCGTGACGACGGCATCTTCACGCTTTATGTCGATGGCAACGCCGTATATTCCCACAGTGGCGGCGTCAACGCGATCGCTGGCGCTCAGGAACCGTCCTATATGATGATCGGAGCGGCGAGCGGCAGGTACGCTCCGGGCTTCGGCACGCAAGGCTTCACCGGCTCGATCGCCGATGTCAGCGTCTGGACCACCGCACTCACGCAGGCGCAAATCCAGTCGTACGACTTCACCGCGCTCACCGGCAACGAGGCCAATCTGGTCGCCTATTATACGCTGGGCGACGGCAGCGGGAGCACGGCCTCCAATACGGTCAACCCAACCAAGAGCCTCGCCATTGAAGGTGATGCGGATTGGGCCAGCGGGACCTCCGGGCCGGGCGGCGCATTTGCCAATCTGATGGAGACCAACGGCGGCCAGCTCTCGCATGGCGTGCTGGCGGTCTCCGACGTCGACGCGACCGATCACGTCACGGTATCGGTCGATGCGGTGCAGGTTAAGCTCGACAACGTGTTGCAAACGGGCAGCGTCGGCGGGATGTCGCATGCCGATCTCCTGAACTATCTGACCGTGCCGTCCGGCGACATTCTCAACGGCACGGCGACCCACGCCCAGTTTACCTGGCAATTCAACTCGTCCGGCCAGGCCTTCGACTTCCTCGCCGCCGGTCAGACGCTATCGCTGCAATACACCATCGTTCCGTCGGATGCTCAGGGCTTTGGAACTAGCGCGGTCGTGACCATCAACATCACCGGCACGAACGACGCACCGATGCTGTCCGATCTCCACATCGGCCCGCTCACGGACACCGCTGACGACGACACCTTCTCCAACCTCACCGGGCAACTGGCCGGGACAGACGCCGATGGCGGTGAGACGGCGACGCTGACCTATGCCGTCCTCAATTCAGATCACCAGGCGACCACGACGGTCGCGGGACTCTACGGCTCGCTGACGGTCAATTCCAACGGCAGCTACAGCTACGTTCCCAACGCAGCGGCCATCAACGCCCTTTCGGATGGGGCCTATACCGATATATTCACCGTCCAGACCAAAGATGCGCATGGTGCGACCGGCACGGCAATGCTCACGGTGGACGTGACCGGCGCGGCCGACGAGAACGTCGCACCGGTGATCGACGTCAACCAGATCAGCGTATCGCAGGAAGGCGTCCTGGTCTTCGTTCACGGCATCACGGTCACCGACGCCGACGCTGCTCCCGATGAAACCTTTGCACTCACCGCGGTGGCGGACTCGGGCACTTATGTGGAGCCTGCACCGACGTCCGATACCTTGGACAGCGTCAATTCAGCACTCCAGGGGCTGGCATACACCGAGCCCGGCCAAAGCACGGCTGCCACGGACAAAGTGGCTATTACCGTCACCGACGGTCATGGCGCGACCGATACGGTCAACCTGATCTTCAATTTGAGCGAACAAGGTCCGGTGACGCTCGCCAGCACGACCGGCAAGGACGTGCTGTTCGGGACCGGTTATCAGGACCAGTTCAAGTTCGCAGCCAATTCGAACCAGGACACGGTCCTAAACTTCACCTCGGGTACGGACAAGATCGACCTGACGGCCTTGGGGACGATCAGCGACATCGAGGCGTGGATGGATCAACATGTGTCCGCGTCGGGGACGGTGGACACCCTGATCACGATCGACGCGGCAAACACGGTTCTCCTGAAGTGCGTCAGCAGTCTTCAGGCGAGCGACATACTCCATGCCTGATCGCGGCGAGATCGGCCGCGGGCGTCTGCTCATCCGATCCGTGCTGCCGTTTGCCACGAAAGCGTGATATTCCACCACCATGAAACGTCTGAAGATCCTGCGGCGGTGGTTTGCGCGGAAGTTCGGCCTTGCGCGGCTGATCTGCCTTGCGCTGCTGGTCTTGTTCGCGGGCGCGCGCCTGTGGGATCCGCCGCCGATCCAGGAATTGCGGCTGCGCACCTTCGACATGTTTCAATTGATCGATCCGCGCGAGAAGGCGGCGCGGCCGGTCGTCATCGTCGATATCGACGACAAGAGCCTCACCAGACTCGGACAGTGGCCGTGGCCGCGCACGCGCATCGCCGATATGGTCCAGAACCTCACCAACAACGGCGCGGTGGCGATCGGCTTCGACATGGTCTTCTCCGAAGCCGACCGGCTCAACCCGGATCAGGTCGCGAGCCAGATGCGCTATCTCGACGACGCGACCCGCGCCAAGCTGCGTGAGCTGCCAAGCAACGATCAGATCCTCGCCGACGCGATCAAGCGCTCGCACGTCGTGCTGGGCGAGACCGGGCTTCCGGAGGTCTTGTCCGAGCTCGACAAGTCGCTGCCGTTCACGGGGGTTGCAACGGTGGGGGAGGACGGGGCCGAGCGTTTCCTGTTCGAATTCCCCGGCTTGCTCCGCAACGTGCCGGTCATCGAGAGGGCCGCGGCCGGCCGCGGCCTGTTCTCGATCCGGACCGAGCGTGACGGATTGATTCGCCGCGTGCCGATGATCATGCGCGCCCAGGGCAACATCATGCCCTCGCTCAGCCTCGAGATCCTGCGCGTCGTCACGGGCACGCCGACCCTGCTGGTCCGTACCGATAAGACGGGCATCAAGTCGATCCGCCTCAAGGGTTTGGAGGTTCCGACCGACAAGAACGGTCAGCTCTGGGTGCACTATGCCCGCCGGGATCCTTCGATCTACGTCTCCGCGGTCGACGTGCTCGACAATGCGGTGCCGCCCTCGAGATTTGCCGGCAAGCTGGTGCTGGTCGGCACTTCCGCGGGCGGCTTGAACGACATCAAGACCACGCCGGTGTCCCGGGCCATGCCGGGTGTCGAGATCCATGCCCAGGTGCTGGAGGGCGTGCTGAGCCGCGCGGTGATCTCGCAGCCGAACTATGCGCTGGGCGTCGAGCTGATCGCGGCGCTGATCATCGGCCTGCTCGTCATCATCTTCACGCCGAATCTCGGCCCCGTCCGCCTCGTGCTGGTGGGCGCGGCCTTCGCGGCCATCCTGATCGGCGTGTCCTGGTTCTCCTACACGCAGCACCGCTATCTCATTGATTTCACCTATCCGCTGCTGTCGACGACCGCAGTCTACCTGACGCTGATCTTTGCGAGCTTCGTGCGCGAGCAGCGTCAGCGCGTGCAGATCCGCGGGCAATTCGCGCAATACATGTCGCCTGTGCTGGTCGAGCAGCTGGCGCAGTCGCCGGAAAAGCTCGTGCTCGGCGGCGAGGAACGCGAGATGACGATCATGTTCTCCGACGTGCGCGGCTTCACCACGATCTCCGAGAGCTACAAGCACGATCCGCAGGGGCTGATCGAGCTGATGAACCGCTTCCTGACGCCGCTGACCGACGTCATCATCGAGCGCAAGGGCTATATCGACAAGTACATGGGCGACGCCATCATGGCGTTCTGGAACGCGCCGCTCGACGACGCCGAGCACGAGATCAACGCCTGCGAAGCCGCGATCCAGATGCTCGAGCAGATCGACGAGGTCAACAAGGAGCGCGAGCAGGAGGCCGCTGACGGCGGCCACGTCTATATCCCGCTCAATGTCGGCATCGGTCTCAACACCGGAATCGGCGTGGTCGGCAACATGGGGTCCGACCTGAAGAAGAACTATTCGGTGCTCGGCGACAGCGTGAACCTGGCCTCGCGCCTCGAGGGCCAGTCGAAGGCATACGGATTTCCGATCATCGTGGGATCGCGCACCGCGCTCGCCGCCAAGGAGAAGTTCGCGATCCTCGAGCTCGACTTCATCATGGTCAAGGGCAAGACTGAGCCGGAAGTGATCTACGCCATCGCCGGCCGCGAGGACGTGATGCATTCGGCCGCGTTCCAGCGCCTGCGCAACATCACCATCGAGATGCTCGGCTGCTACCGCAGCCGCGACTGGCAGGGCGCACTGGATGCGATCGAGCGCGGCCGCAAAAGCGAGGACGCCGACACGCTGGAGAAGCTGTTCAGGCTTTACGAGGCGCGGATCAAGGATTTCCAGATCGATCCGCCGCCGGAGGGCTGGACCGGCGCCTATGCCCTGCTGACCAAGTAGTCGTCACGGTCACCGCTCGTGCAGGGTGGGCAAAACATAGCATGCCTACCATATGCAGGTGCATCGAGGTAAGGATGGTGGTGGGACGGCGCTTGGCGCCTCTGCCCAACCAAAAGAAAAAAGGGCGAGCTGAGTGATGGACGCACAAGTGAGACAGAACGACCGCATCGGGGTGCTCGAAGAGCTCCTCAACGAGCGCTACTCCGTTCGCGCATTTCTCCCCAAGGAGGTCGATCGCGCCACCATCGAGCATGTGCTAGCGACCGCGCAGCGCACGGCGTCCTGGTGCAACAGCCAGCCCTGGCAGGTCATCATCGCCAGCGGCGAGGCCAAGGAGCGCTTTCGCAAGGCGATCTACGCGGAGGCCTCGAAAGGCCTCGGCGATGACTACGACTTCACGCCACCGCGCGAATATGTCGGGATCTATCTCGATCGCCGCCGCGAGAGCGGCTTCCAGCTCTACAACACGCTCGGCATCGCCCGCGGCGACAAGGCGGCCTATGCCAAGCAGGCGCTGGAGAACTACAATTTCTTCGGCGCACCGCATGTCGCCATCATCCACACCAACGAGCCGCTCGGCATCTACGGTGCGATCGATTGCGGCGCCTATGTCTCCAACTTCGTGCTGGCGGCGCAGGCGCTCGGGCTCGGTACCATTCCGCAGGCCGCGCTGGCGCGGCATTCCGGCCTGATCCGCCGCCACTTCGATCTGCCCGATGACCGCCGCGTCGTCTGCGGCATCTCGTTCGGCTATGCGGACCATGCGCATAAGGTCAACAGCTACCGCACCTCGCGGGCGAGCGTGGCCGAGACCGCAACCTTCGTGGATGTGTGATCGCGACGTGAGCCGGACGCATCGGCGTCAGACGCGCGCGCGAAGACGGCCGTGGAAGCGGCCGTCTTCGTCTCGTTCCGGTGCGATTGACGGCGGCGGTCAGCCGCCGCTGCCGCCGATCACGGCCCGCACGGTCTCGTCAGGCCCAAAATCCTCGGCGCCGTCGACATAGAGCAGCGCCGCGAGCTTCGAGCGGGCGCGGTTCACGCGGCTCTTGATGGTGCCGACCGCACAGCCGCAGATCGAGGCCGCGTCCTCATAGGAGAAGCCGGACGCGCCGACCAGGATCAAGGCTTCACGCTGATCCTGCGGAAGCTTGTCGAGCGCGGTGCGAAACTCCTCGAATTCGAGGTGCGCATTCTGCGAGGGCTGGGTCTTCAGCGTCTTGGCGTAATTGCCCTCGGCATCTTCGACCTCGCGCCGCCGCTTGCGATAGTCGGACCGGAACAGGTTGCGCAGGATCGTGAATAGCCAGGCCGGCAGGTTGGAGCCGGGCTGGAACGAGTCGATGTTGGCGAGCGCACGCAGCAGCGTCTCCTGGACCAAATCGTCGGCGCGGTCCGCATTGCCGCTGAGCGAGATGGCGAACGCGCGCAGACTGGGCACGGCCGCCAAGATGTCGTTACGCAGGGAGTCCGTGAGAGGCATTAATCCCTCCCATTGTTGTTGTCGTTGGATCCGCCCTCATTTTCTACGTGGGGTGACGCTCCCGGCGCATCAAGCTTCTTGATCAGTTCTGCGAACCGATCCGGAACCCCCTGTCGCACGACATCGTCGTACATGGCGCGCAACTGGTGCCCGATCCGGGATTGAATCTCCGGAGTCAGGCCTCCCTTGCCGGGGGTCGTGCTTCTGCTGGCTTGAGACTTGAGATCTTTCATGACCTGTTCCACGTTTCCCCGAGTTAAGTGACTGTAAAATCGAGAAGTTTTCTCAACCGGGAGCCGTTCCCTGGATAGGCACAATTCCAGCTGCGCCAAAAAGTTCCCAGTTCGGCGGAACTTTTGTTGTCGTGAGGCGTAGATAGCCCAGCAGGGGAACCTGGGCCCCCCGCGTGATGCCTGACCTCAGGATTGGACCTCAAGGTTGGCCCGAAGACGAATGGAGTGGGGATGTCCCGTTCACAGGTAGTTGCTGAACACTTGCCGTTGTTGCGCAGGTACGCGCGGGCTCTGACAGGCAGCCAGGCCTCCGGTGACGCCTATGTCGCCGCCATGTTGGAAGCCATGCTGGGCGATCCGTCGGTGCTCGACGAGAACCATGGGCCCCGGGCCGGCCTGTTCCGGCTCTTCACCCAGATCTGGAATTCAGTCTCGATCAACGACGATGCCGAGGTGACGACCTTGCCGATGCCGCCGGAACGGCGGCTGTCGAACATCACCCCGCTGCCGCGCCAAGCCTTCCTGCTGCTCTCGCTCGAGGGCTTTTCGGAAGAGGAAGTCGCCTTCATTCTCGGCACCGATGTTGCCGAGACGCGCCGTCTTGCGGACGCAGCCGGACGCGAGATGGCCGCCGAGATCGCCACCGACGTGCTGATCATCGAGGACGAGACCTTCATCGCCATGGACCTCGAGAGCCTGGTGAAGAATCTCGGCCACAACGTCGTCGGCGTCGCGCGCACCCATGCCGATGCGGTGGCACTGGCCAAGAACAAGCGGCCGGGGCTGATCCTTGCCGATATCCAGCTTGCCGACGGCTCGTCGGGCCTGGACGCCGTCAACGAGCTCCTGCGCACCTTCGAGGTGCCGGTGGTGTTCATCACCGCCTATCCGGAGCGCTTCCTCACCGGCGAGCGTCCCGAGCCGGCGTTCCTGATCTCAAAGCCGTTCCAGCCCGCGATGGTATCGGCGGTGGCGAGCCAGGCCCTGTTCTTCCAGCGCAACTCGCGCAATCGCACGCCCAAAGCGCCTGCGGCGTAACAAGGCGCCTGCGGCCGTCCCAATAGCGAAGTCCGGCGTGCCCAAGGCACGCCGGATTTTTTTTCATGCCGCCGGCCCGCTTGACGGGCGCTGAATTCGCCGCCCATAGCTCATGTAGCAGCTGCGCGTGCGACCACGCCAATCGGAGACGTGCCCATGGACCAGCAACTCGTCGATCGTCTCGCCATCCGCGATCTCGTCGAGAACTGGGCGGTGTGGCGCGATGCCGGCGACTGGGAGCGCTTTGCCACGGTTTGGCACGAAGAAGGCTGGATGTCCGCGACCTGGTTTCAGGGGCCGGCCCGGGATTTCATGCGGGTCAGCCAGGAGGGTTTTGCCAGGGGCGTGCGCATCCTGCATTTCCTCGGCGGCACCAGCATCGATCTTGCGGGTGCGCGAGCGATCGCGCAGACCAAGATGACCATCTCGCAGCGCGGCCTCGTGCACGACGTGCTCTGCGACGTCGTCTGCACCGGACGCTTCTACGATTTCCTGGAGAAGCGGGACGACCCATCAGGTATCGGCAAATGGGGCATCGTCCGCCGCCAGCCCATCTACGAGAAGGACCGCATCGACCCGGTCGATCCCGCCGCGACGCTTCGGCTCGACCAGGATGCGCTGGCTGCACTCCCCGAGGGCTACCGCCACCTCGCCTACATGCAGGAGCTGATCGGCTACAAGGTGAAGCGCGACATGCCGGGCCTGATCGGCCCCGAGGTCGAGAAGCTCTATGGCGAGGGCCGGGAGTGGCTGGCAGGAAAGGCGAAGTAGGCCCCAGATAAAAGTAAGGCGCGACTGGCATCACCACAGTCGCGCCCTACGTCGCCGGCTTATGGGGCAGGGGGGAATAGCCGGCTGTTGAGACGACTCCTGTGCGCGAAAGTCGTTCCAAGGCGCGCGAAATATTTTGCCGTCTGCTGCTTTTTTCGCACACGGTTAAGTGATCGTAGCTGTCGAGAACCCCCGATCCTGCGGCGGCGTTGTTCCCGTGCCCGCCATGGGGCGAGGGATCGACAGCCATGTCACAGATTCAAAAGGTTTTTTTGAGCGCAATTGCGGTCGTCGCCACCCTCGGTGCCGTGCAACTGGCCTCCGGCCACGATCTTGCGGACCGCTGGCAGGCGGTCGCCGACATCCCCAGCCATAGCTCCACAGCCGCGGTGGGCCACAACGTCAACCGCGTCGCCAAGACAGACCGGCTCGCCGAGATCAAGCCGGCAGCCGTTCCCACCCGTACCGTCTCGATGCGGCTGAACGACCTCGCCGATACGTCGGTGCTGCTGCGGGTTCCCGCCGTGATCGAGACCGGCAATGCCAAGACGCCGGTGCTGCTCCAGAACCAGAAGAAGCCTCGCAACAAGCCGACGATCGCCTGTGAGCCGATGGTCAGCTCCCTGACCGAGGTCGCAAGGCTGCTCCAGCCCGGCCGCTGCGTGACCTGACCCCCTCTCCGCGAGGGGTGGTTGGCGGACCCAGACTTCACATCCTCTTGATCCGCCATTGCCTCGCGCTATATCCGGGTTCCTCCCTTTTGTTTGACCGGGTAAGCGCATGACGACGTCAGATACGGCTGTGCATACGCAGCCTTTCCAGGCCGAAGTTTCCGAACTGCTGCACCTGATGGTGCACTCCGTCTATTCGGAAACCGACATCTTCCTCCGCGAGCTCATCTCCAACGCCTCCGATGCCTGCGACAAGCTGCGCTACGAGGCCATCGCCAGTCCCGCCCTGCTGGGCGAAGGCGACGCACTCAAGATCCGCATCATCCCGAACAAGACGGCCAAGACGCTCACGATCGCCGACAACGGCATCGGCATGGAGCGGCAGGAGCTGATCGACCATCTCGGCACCATCGCCCGCTCCGGCACCAAGGCGTTCGTATCCAAGCTGAAAGAGGCCAAGGACGGGCTCGGCCTGATCGGCCAGTTCGGCGTCGGTTTCTATTCCGCCTTCATGGTCGCCGAGAAGATCGTCGTGATCAGCCGCCGCGCCGGCGAGAGCGATGTCTGGACCTGGACGTCCTCCGGCGGCTCCGGCTTCGAAATCGCCCGTGCCAGCGACGAGGAAGCGGCGCGCCTGACGCGCGGCACCGAGATCGTCCTGCACCTGAAGGACGATTCCAAGAAATATCTCGAGACCTACGAGATCGAGCGTATCGTCACCGCCTATTCCGACAACATCCTGTTTCCGATCGAGCTCGTGCCCGAAGAAGGCGAGCCGCGACAGATCAATTCGGCGAGCGCGTTGTGGCAGCGCTCCAAATCCGAGCTCACGGCTGACGATTACAAGAAGGCCTATCAGCAGATCGCCTCTGCCTTCGACGATCCCGCGATGACGCTGCACTACCGCGCGGAAGGACGCTACTCCTACGCCGTGCTGCTGTTCGCGCCCTCGACCAAGCCGTTCGACCTGTTCGAGCCGAACCGCAAGGGCCGCGTGAAGCTCTACGTGCGGCGCGTCTTCATCACCGACGATGCCGACCTCTTGCCGGGCTACCTGCGCTTCATCCGCGGCGTGGTCGACAGCGAGGATCTTCCGCTCAACATTTCGCGCGAGATGCTCCAGAACAATCCGCAGCTGGCGCAGATCCGCAAGGCGGTGGCGACGCGTGTGGTGTCCGAGCTCGAAAGCCTTGCCGACAAGGACCCCGAGAATTTTGCCAAGATCTGGGACGCCTTCGGCGCGGTGCTGAAGGAAGGCATCTACGAGGATTTCGAGCGGCGCGAAAAGCTGCTCGCACTGTCGCGCTTCACCACTACGTCGGGCGAGAAGCGGTCGCTGAAGCAGGTCATCGCCGATTTCAAACCGAACCAGACCGAGATCTATTATCTCGTCGGCGACAGCATTGAGCGGCTGAAGTCCAATCCGCGGCTGGAAGCTGCGACCGCGCGCGGCATCGAGGTGCTGCTGCTGTCGGATCCCGTCGACGCGTTCTGGACCTCGATGCCCTCGGATTTCGAAGGCAAGCCGCTGAAGTCGCTGAGCCAGGGCGATCTCAATCTCGATTTGATTCCGCGTATCGACGATAAGGACGAGGCGAAGAAGGACGAGCCGGCTGCGGACGAAGCAGCCACCATCGCGGTGATCAAGGCCGCGCTGGGCGAGCGCGTCAGCGACGTCAAGGTCTCGACGCGCCTGACCAGCTCGGCCTCCTGCCTCGTCGCCGACAGCCAGGGTCCGAGCCGCGAGCTCGAGCGCATCTTGTCGCAGCAGAACCGCGGCATGAAGACCAAGCCGATCCTCGAGATCAATTTGCGCCATCCGCTGGTCACCGCGGTCACCAAGGCGCAGGCTGGCTCGACAGTCGTCGAAGATATCAGCCTGCTTCTGCTCGAGCAGGCGCAGATCCTGGACGGCGAATTGCCGGAAGACCCGGCGGCGTTCGCGGCACGGCTGAACCGGCTGGTGTTGCAGGGGCTCGGCGGCTAGCGCTGCCTCGCAGCATCATTCGGACCGCCAGGTTGTCAGATCGCTCGTCGCGCAACGCCTCTGGCGCTGCGCGTCCCACTCACCTTGACGTCATCAGGTCTCAGGAACAGTCGCGGACGGCGAGATGTTGTGTCATATGAAGCGACGTCACCAATTCGAGGTTTCCCATGCGCTTGTCATTCCTCACTCTTACCGCGGTCTTCACGCTGCTGGGCGCAGCGGATGCCAGCGCGCAGCGATACGATCCGGCCTATCCCGTCTGCATGCACCGCTACGTCGGTGGCGGCCCTGGTGGCGGAGGCAGTGACTATTTCGACTGCTCGTTCACCTCGTTGGAGCAGTGCCGCGCCACAGCCTCGGGCCTTGCTGCGACCTGCGACCTCAATCCCTATTACGCCTTCAACGAGTCGCCGCCGCCGCGCCGGCGTCCCAAGAAGGTGCACTGAGGCGAACGGGACCAAGCCCAGGACTTCTGCATTCATCGCTCTTTCGACCTGGTCACACCCGTCGGCGCGCTGCCGGCGGGTGCGACCTTGGCTGCGCGCTGCCGACAGTTAATCGCGCCCTAACCGGGTTTTACCTTGTCTC
Organism: Bradyrhizobium sp. NBAIM18; assembly: GCF_020193825.1. Lineage (NCBI taxonomy): Bacteria > Pseudomonadati > Pseudomonadota > Alphaproteobacteria > Hyphomicrobiales > Nitrobacteraceae > Bradyrhizobium > Bradyrhizobium sp. NBAIM18. Next base: position 407,285 of record NZ_JADYVO010000006.1, on the reverse strand, counting down.
TTAACGCCTGGGTCAGGGCGCGCGGGCTATACTGCCGGAAACCGCAGATCGCCCGAAAGAGTGAACAATATGACCACCGGCGTCATCGAGCAGCCGAAAGCCGCGCGCGCACCGTCGGCTTCCAAGATCTGGTTGAGGGCGATCGAGCTCACCGCGCGGATCGAAACGCTGCCGGGCCGCCTGTTCGCCGACGTCGTCGACGATTGGGCGCAGCGCCAGCCGAACCGCGTCGCTCTGGTGGCGGACGAAGCAAGCCTCGATTACGAAGGCCTCTCGAAGAGGATCAATCGCTACGCCCGCTGGGCGCGCTCGATCGGCCTGTCCAAGGGTGATACCGTTGCGCTGATCATGCCGAACGGCATCGACTATGTCGCGGCCTGGCTCGGCATCAGTCGCGTCGGCGGCGTGGTCGCACTGATCAACACCAAGCTCGTCGGGCAATCGCTCGCGCACTGCCTCGACGTCGCAATGCCCTCGCATGTCATCGTTGCGCATGAGCTGACGGGGATGCTGGACAGCGCGGCGCCGCATCTGAAGACGGAGGCAAAAGTCTGGACGCATGGCGATAGCCGCAGCGAACGTGCGATCGACGTCGCGCTTGCCGTTCTCGACGACGGCCCGCTATCGCCGGAGGAGCATGGCGAGGTCACCATCGACGACCGTGCGCTGCTGATCTACACCTCCGGCACCACCGGCCTGCCGAAAGCGGCCAGCATCAGCCACCGCCGCATCCTGAATTGGGGGTTTTGGTTCGCTGGCCTCACCGGCGCGACGCCGCAGGATCGGCTCTACGATTGTCTGCCGCTGTTCCATTCGGTCGGCGGCATCGTCGCGCCGTGCAGCATGCTGGCCGCCGGCGGTTCGGTGGTGATCGCCGAGAAATTTTCGGCCTCGCATTTCTGGTCCGACATCGTCCGGCACGACTGCACGCTGTTTCAATATATCGGCGAGCTCTGCCGTTACCTGCTCAAGGCCGCGCCCTCGGAATACGAGAATCGGCACCGCCTGCGGCTCGCCTGCGGCAACGGGCTGCGCGGCGATATCTGGGAGGATTTCCAGGCGCGCTTCGCCATTCCGCGCATCCTCGAATTCTACGCCGCGACCGAAGGCAATTTCTCGCTGTTCAACGTCGAGGGTCAGCCGGGTGCGATCGGCCGCGTCCCGGCGCTGCTCGCGCACCGCTTTCCTGCCAGGCTCGTCAAGCTTGACCCCGATAGCGGCGCGCCGCTGCGCAATGAAGAGGGCTTCTGCATCGCCTGCAGCCGCGGCGAGGCCGGCGAAGCCATCGGCCGCGTCGGCACCGCGGACGAGGGCGGTGGGCGCTTCGAGGGCTACACCGATGCCGGTGAGACCGAGAAAAAAGTCTTGCGTGACGTCTTCGTCAAGGGCGATGCCTGGTTCCGCACCGGCGATCTGATGCGGATGGACGACAAGGGATTCTTCCATTTCGTCGACCGTATCGGCGACACGTTCCGCTGGAAGGGCGAGAATGTCGCGACCTCGGAGGTGAACGATGCCGTGCGCGATTTCACCGGCGTCGTCGATGCCAGCACCTATGGCGTCAGCATTCCCGGCGCCGACGGCCGGGCCGGGATGAGCGCGATCGTCGTGAACGAGGGCTTTGACATCAGCGCGCTGCCCGCCCATCTCGCGCAACGCCTACCAGTCTACGCCCGCCCGCTCTTCATCCGCATCTCGCGCGAGCTCGACGCCACCGAGACCTTCAAGCAGAAGAAGGGCGAGCTCGCCCGCGAGGGATTTGACCCAGCCGCTGTCTCCGATCCGCTGTTCATGCTCGACCCGACATCCGGCGCGTACGTTGCGCTGGACGCGGAGACGTATGCGGCCATCTCGGGCGGTACGATCAGGCTGTAGGGCAACCAAAATCGAGAGATAGGTCCAATTTTATCTGAATTGTCCAAGAAGGCATTTACTTCTGTCGGGTAAACAGACCGCGATGGGGAGGCGGTCAGCAAGAGCCGCCGCAACAACGAGATCGATAACAAAGCGAGCCAGCCATGTCGGTAAGGTCAAAGGTCATTGAAGCGATCCAGCAGATCGCCAAGGAGCAGCACGTCACGCTTCCCGCCCTCTCGGACGATCTGTCCCTGCATGAGACGGGCTTCGACTCGCTCGCCTTCGCCATCCTGGTCGCCCGCCTCGAGGACGAGACCGGCGTCGATCCCTTCACCATTTCCGAGGACGCAGCGTTCCCCGCCACGGTGGGCGATTTCGTGCGGGCCTACGAAAATGTCCCCGCGTGAGATCTTTGCACTTCGCGACCATCTTGGCGCGGAGCTGAAAGGCCGCACCATCTCCGATGCGCATGATGTCGTGTCGCTGACGGGCATCCTGTCGCACACTGTTCTGGGCGGCCGGCTGCACGAGCTCTCCGGCCGTGCCGTGCTGCTCAAGCTGTCGGACCAGCTCCGGTCCGGCCTTGCCATGATCGAGCTCGACGGCATCGCGCGCCGCATGCTGCTGTGTCCGCCGGACCTCAATCCGGCGCATCTCGATGCCTTGATCGCGGATGCCGGGATCGATGCCGTCGTCACCGACGAGCCCGAACTCTGGGCGGCGTCCGGCGTGCCGCAGGTCGTCACCGCGCAATTGCCGCCGCAAGCCGCCGCGCCTGCCAAGACCGCGCGCGGCACCGAATGGCTGATGCTCACCTCGGGCACCTCGGGGGTGCCAAAGATCGCCGGCCATACGCTGGAAGCGCTGACCGGCGCGATTGTCGCCGAAGGCCCATCGCGCGGACCTGCACCGGTCTGGGCAACGTTCTACGACATCCGCCGCTATGGCGGCCTGCAAATCTTTCTCCGTGCCATCCTCTCCGGCGGCTCGTTGGTGCTGTCCGATCCCCATGAGGCGCTCGCCGATCACGTCGCGCGGCTGAAGGCGCGCGGTGTCTCGCATATCTCCGGCACGCCTTCGCATTGGCGCAAGCTCCTGATGAGCGGCTCGGCCGCCCAGTTCGCCCCGGCTTACGTCCGTCTCTCCGGCGAGATCGCCGACCAAGCCGTGCTCGACGGCCTGAAGGCGGCATTCCCCAATGCGTCCGTCGGCCATGCCTATGCCTCGACCGAGGCCGGCGTCGGGTTCGCCGTCAATGACGGGCTGGAAGGCTTTCCGGCCGACTATCTCGGCAACCGCAACGGCGTCGAGATGAAAGTCGTCGACGGCTCACTGCGCATCCGCTCGACCCGCACGGCTCATGCCTATATCGGCCGCAATGCGGCGTCGCTCACCGACGACGACGGCTTCGTCGACAGCGGCGACATCGTCGAGCTGCGCGGCAACCGCTATTATTTCGTCGGCCGTCGTGGCGGCATCATCAACATCGGCGGACTGAAGGTCCACCCCGAGGAGATCGAGGCCGTGATCAACCGCCATCCGGATGTACGGATGTCGCGCGCGAAGTCGCGCAAGAGCCCGATCACCGGCGGCATCGTCGTCGCGGACGTGATCCTCGCTGAGGGCACCGATCCGGCGCGTGCGAAAGAGATCCGCGACCAGATCATGGATCTGTGCCGCGCCCAGCTCGCATCCCACAAGGTGCCGGCGGTGCTCCGTTTCGTCGAGGTGCTCGACGTCACCCCGGCCGGAAAACTGGCGCGCACCGATGCATAACGTTCTCGTCACTGGCGGCAGCCGCGGCATCGGACTTGCGATCGGCAAGCGCCTGGTCGCTGCCGGCTTCAACGTCATTGCGGCGGCGCGGCGCGAGAGCGACGAGCTCAAGGCGGCCATCGCTGCCGCCGACGGGCGCCTGCATTTCCGTGCCTGCGATCTTGCCGTGATCGATGCAATCCCGGCCTTCGCAAAGCTCGTGCGCGACGAATTCGGCCCGATCTACGGCCTCGTCAACAATGCCGGTCTCGGCACCGAAGGCCTGCTGGCCACCATGCACAATTCCGAGATCGAGGCGCTGGTGCAGCTCAACGTGCTGTCGCCGATCATCCTCACCAAATATGTGGCCCGGCAAATGATGGCCGACGGCGCCGGCCGCATCATCAACATCTCCTCGATCATCGCGACGACAGGCTATAACGGCCTCTCCGTCTACGGCGCGACCAAGGCCGCCGCGACCGGCTTCACCCGCTCGCTGGCCCGCGAGGTCGGCAAGCTCGGCATCACCGTGAACGCGATCGCGCCGGGCTTCATCGACACCGAGCTCACCCACAATCTCTCCGAGGAAGGCCGCAAGCGCATTGCGGGCCGCAGCGCGCTGCGCCGGCTGCCGGAGACGGACGACGTCGCGCGCATGGTGGAATACCTTTTGGGCGAAGGCGGCCGCAACGTCACCGGCGCCGTGTTCACCATCGATGCCGGGAACACGGCGTAGACGGAACCCGGCTGCCACAGTTGCGTTGATCGTGCGCAATGACAGCCAGCCGGATTTGGTCGTAAGATGCCCCGCAATCGATTGGTTTACGTCAATCGATCTGCCCTAAACGAAGGGGAGCAGTCGATGGCCACTTCAGACATGACCGCTTCAAGCCGGGTCCTGAAAGAGCCGGTGCGTGTGAAGTCGGATGAGGTCCGCTGCCCACCGATGTCACATCAGAATTCCGGCGATCACGGCCACGAGGCGTATCCGCAGCAATTCGTGCGCCTGATCGGCTGCCACGACGTCCCTGCATCCCAGCTGCGCAAGCGTCAGGACGAGAAGCTGCACTAGCCGCTCACGGCCACTGCTTCGGCAGGTCTATCCGCTCGTGTGAAGATTCCGGCGATCCTTCGGTGAGGCGGCGGATGCGGGCGCTCGCGCATGGCAGAGTCCTTGCTGTTGAAGTCGGACACCTCGATTCTCCCATGCAACCCCTTGGGCCGCCCGACGATAGCCGCTCTCCCCCGGTGGTTGTTTGAAGCCGATCAATGATCCCGCCGGGGCATTGCAAGGCGGCCGCATCTTGTTGTCCGGGCCACTTTCGGCCAATGATCGAAAGGGGGCGCGAGCCAGCGAACCCGGATCGATCCTGCCACGTATCTTGCTTCGCATTCCAACAGTCCGGCAATCCCGATGAGCTCAGGCGAGTCCTTCTATGGCGGCATTCCCGTCTTCCGAGGCTTCACCAGCCTGATGGATCCTGCGCTTTATGCGCCGCTGCCGGACGACTGGAGCATCGGTGTTGCCGATATCGTCGATTCGACCAAGGCGATCGCGGCGCAGCGCTACAAGGCCGTGAACATGGCGGGTGCCGCCGTGATCGCGGCGGTGACCAATGCGCTGGAGGGGCGGGAATTCCCCTTCGTGTTCGGCGGCGACGGCGCCAGCTTCGCGGTGGCGCCTGATGATGTCAAACCTGCCCGCGAAGCGCTGGCTGCGACCGCGACCTGGGTGCGCGAAGGCCTCGATCTGACCCTGCGTGTCGCCTTGGTGCCGGTCAGCGTCATTCGCGCACACGGCCTCGATGTGTGCGTCGCCCGGTTCGGGCCGTCGGCCAACCTGTCCTATGCGATGTTTTCGGGCGGCGGGCTCGCCTGGGCCGACGCCGCGATGAAGCGCGGCGAGTTTGCCGTCGATGAGGCGCCTGCCGGCACGCAGCCGGACCTTTCGGGCCTGTCGTGTCGTTTCGAGGTGATGCCGGCGGCGCGCGGCCTGATCCTGTCGGTGCTGGTGATGCCGGCGCGTGGCGTCGATCAGGTGGCCTTCCGCAGGGTGATCGAGGACATCATTCATCTCGTCGAGCGCAGCCCGGAGGGCGGCCGGCCGGTGCCGCCGCAGGGGCCCCCGCTGAAATGGCCGCCGCAGGGCGTGGAATTCGAGGCCCGAACCAGGCGCGGGGGTCCGCTGCTCGCGCGCAGAGCCAGCGTACTCGCCTATACGCTGTTCGCCTATTTCATCATGCGCTTCGACATCAAGATCGGCGGTTTCGTGCCCAGCCTCTACAAGCGGCAGGTGGTCGAGAACTCGGACTTCCGTAAATACGACGACGGCCTGCGCATGATTCTGGACTGCACGCCGCAGCTCGAGCGCGCGTTGAACGATCGTCTCAAAGCCGCTGCGCGCGAGGGCATCGTGCGCTACGGCCTCTACCAGCAGGACGCTGCAATGATGACCTGCTTCGCGCCGTCGGCGCTGCGCAGCGATCACGTCCATTTCATCGACGGCGCGCGCGGCGGCTATGCCTCGGCGGCGACGGCGTTGAAGGCGATGATGGCAGCGGGTTAGCGCCCCGCGCGCGTCCAGGTCTCACCGCCGCAGAGCGCGCCGACGCAGCCTTCGACCCGCAGCGCGTCCGCGCCAGTCAGGCTGATGTTGCTCGCATAGGTGCTGCCGTCGTCGGCATTGTAGATCTGGCCCGACCATTTGTTCGGTCCCGCCGGCTCCATGCCGCTGAACAATGGCAGGCCGATCATCGGGCGCCTGGCGAGCGCGGGATTGGGATTCTTGCTGTCGGTGGCGGGCTGGCCGGTCGCGCTGTCCATGGGCTCGCGCAGCCAGACGATGTGGCCGCAGATGCTGCCGCCGCATTTACTGATCTTGACGCGCGCATCGCCCGCCTGGGTGAGCCAGGTCCCGTCGGCGCTCTGCGCATGGGCGGAAGGCGCACTGGTCAGCGCAGCCAGAATGACGGTGAGAGCGGCGAATCTGAATGTCATGGAGAGGAGCCCTGGAATGGAGGCGCCTCCATAGCAGCAAATCGAGCGCGCGCAACGTCCGAGGGAATCACTTTTCTGAGCTTATCTGCCTGCGCCTATTTACCTGCGATCATTTGCCCCAGCGCGCGAAAGCGACCGAGGCGGCGGTCGAGAGCCCGAACACGACCATGGCGCCGCCGACCAGCGCGAACAGGGTCCAGGCCGGCGCTTGCGCGGTCATCAGTCCGATGCCGCCGATCGCGACGATCAGAAGCCGGGCCGTGGAGGCGAGCACGGGCCCGCCGACGCGTGCGGCGCCTTGCGAGGAGAAGTAAAGCGACACGCCCATGCCAAAGAACACGAAAGCCGGACCGGCCCAGTGGAAATAGTTGTGCGCGGCGGCGGTGACGCCGGGATCGCGGGTGAAGAGCCCAACCCACAGTGACGGCGCGAGCGCAACGACGAGGCCGATCAGCCCCACCGTGAGTCCCGAGGCGGCAGCTGCGGTCCAGGCCACGCGCCGCGCGCGCTTCACATGTCCGGCGCCGATCGCCATGCCGACCATCGGCACCGAGGCGATGCCGAAGGCGAAGGTGATCGGGATCAGCAGAAATTCCAGCCGCGAGCCGATACCGTAGCCCGCCAGCATCTCGGTGCCGAAGGTCGCGAGGATCTTCGTGAAGATCAGAATGGTGAGCACGGTCTGCAGCGGCGACAGGCAGGCCACCGCGCCGACTTTGAGAATGTCCAGGAACATCGCGCGCTCGAAATGAAAGGCGCGGACATCCAGCGGCAGGCGGCTGCGCCCCGACAACAGATACCAGACTAAGAAGATCGCCGCGCAGCTGAACGCGATCAGCTGCCCGCTCGCCACGCCCGGCATGCCGAATTGCGGCACTCCGAACAGGCCGAGCCCCAGCGTGCCGCCGAGCACGATCTGCAGCGCGCTCGCGCCGATCAGAATCATCGAAGGCAGGCGCATGTCGCCGGTACCGCGGATCACCGAGGCCAGCGTGTTGACGAGCCAGATCGCGACCGCGCCGGAGAACAGCACCTGCGAATAGCCGCTGGCCTCCTCGAGCACGCGCTCGCGTCCGCCGAGCAGCGCGAAGAAGGAGCGGCCGAAGGCGAGCATCATCACCGTGAAGAACAGCCCGCCGCAAAGGCCGATGATGGCGGCATGCAGCGCCAGCGTCGCGGCGCGGTCGCGATCCCCTGCGCCGAGGGCGCGGCTGATTGCGGACGAGACGCCGCCGCCCATCGCGCCCGCGCTCATCATCTGCGTCAGCATCGCGAACGGAAACACCAGCGCGATCGCGGCGAGCGGGATGGTGCCGAGCCGGCCGATATAGGAGGTCTCAGCCACTGCGACGAGCGTGCTGCCGACCATCGCGATCATGTTGGGGATCGCGAGCCGCAGCAGCGTCGGCAGGATCGGCGCGGTCAGGAGGCTCGCGATGGGGGAGGCGACCGGCGCAACCGGCGGGACGGCATCTGCGGGGGCGTCGATCGTCATGTTCACCGGGCGGAAAATTAAATGATGACCGACATATTATAAGAGAATGAGCCGGCCGGCGCAGCCCTGGCTCACGCAGGGCTCACCACGGCAGGCCGCATAGGTCGATGGTGCCCAGCGTCGGCGCGCGCACGATGTGGAAGACATAGGGCGCCATGTAGGTGAACCGAATCCGCCCTTCCGGCTGTTCGCAATAGACCTCGCCTTTGAACGGCAGCCAGCTCCGGGCCTCGTAGAACGCGAAATTGTGCGGCTCGCAGACCAGTAGGGCGAACCGAACCGCCTCGTTGGCGCGCATGGTATGCACCGCCGCGTCGATCGCCACGGTCGCATAGCCACGGCCGCGCTGGTCCTCGCGCGTGGAGACGCCGCCGATGCCGCCGATATGAACCTTCTGTCCATTCCAGGTGATGGTGCGGAAGTAGATGCCGACATGGCACACGAGACCATCCTCGGGCGTCTCGACCAGCACGCGAAGATCGGCATTGGCCCATTTGACATGAGCCCAGGGCTTGCCTGCGACGAATTGCGGTGCCCAGACCGCCTGAAGTAGCGGCTCGGCCCTCGGCCACGAGGCGTCGGCGTTCAATATGTCGATCTCGATGCTCATGGCGTCGTCCTCCACAGCTCCGCTTCTTCGCGCGTTTGTTCTGTCTTAAGCGCCTCAAAGGCAATGATATTTTACAGCGAACCGCAGGTCTGATCACGGCGGCCGGGTTGCGGCGAATTTGTGCATTCAAGCAGGACGCGCCAAGTCACGCCTTTTCGCAAATTCTGAGGTATTTAATGGCCGCGGAACCTTCTATAAGGGGTGACCGTTAGAACTCGTTCCCCACCAGTTGCGGACAAGAAGCCATGACCTTTACGCTGCCCCCACTTCCTTACGCCTATGACGCCCTCGGCCAGTACATGTCGAAGGAGACGCTGGAATATCACCACGACAAGCATCATCAGGCCTACGTCACCAACGGCAACAACGCGCTCAAGGGGACCGAATGGGAAGGCAAGTCCCTTGAAGAGATCGTCAAGGGCTCGTTCGGCAAGAACCCCGCGGTGTTCAACAACGCCGGCCAGCACTACAACCACATCCACTTCTGGAGCTGGATGAAGCCCAATGGCGGCGGCACCAAGCTGCCGGGCAAGCTCGAGAAGAAGATCAACGAGGACCTCGGCGGCTTCGAGAAGTTCAAGACCGACTTCCAGGCGGCCGGCGTCGGCCAGTTCGGCTCCGGCTGGTGCTGGCTCCAGGTCAAGAACGGCAAGCTCGAGATCTCCAAGACCCCGAACGGCGAGAATCCGCTGGTGCACGGCGCCACACCGATCCTCGGCTGCGACGTCTGGGAGCACTCCTACTACATCGACTATCGCAATCGCCGTCCCGACTATCTCAAGGCGTTCGTCGAGAACCTCGTGAACTGGGAATACGTGGAGTCCCTGTTCGAGAAGGCGTGACGATGTCATTCCGGGGCGCGCGAAGCGCGAGCCCGGAATCCATTTGTCCGCTCGGGTGACGCCCGATGGATTCCGGGCTCGGTGCTGACGTGCCCCCCGGAATGACAGAAACAAAGGCGGTCGCAGGCGCGACCGCCTTTTTGCTGTGCGGAATTGCCCTGCGTGGCGCGCGCATGGGTCTGTCGTCACACCGTTTGCATCGCATCGGCGGCGCCCTTAATCAGGACGGGCCTCACCCTCGAGCGACTCTAGCCCGTTGTCAGAACCTTCCCCGAACCATCCGGCGCCTTCCGGCGACGCCGAATCCGAGCCGCGGCCGGGCCGGGTCCGCAAGCCGATCGGCTGGTCGACCGTCATCATCGCAGCTCTGGCGGCGGTGAGTGCTGCACTGGTCTGGCGGCGGGACGGCACTGACGGCGTTCTGGACATCCTCACCCACGATCTCTCGCTGTTCTCGGGCATCCTGCCGCGCGTGCTCGCCGGCTGCCTGCTCGGGGCCTTCATCTCGGAGATCTTGCCGCACGAGAAGGTCTCGCGCTCGCTCGGGCCGAAATCCGGCCTGATGGGCCTGCTGATCGGCACCGCCTTCGGCGCAATTCTGCCCGGCGGTCCCTTCACCGCCTATCCGGTCGCGAGCGCACTGCTCGCGGTCGGCGCCGATTTCGGCGCCACCATCGCCATGGTCGTGAGCTGGACGCTGATCGGTTATGGCCGGGCGGTCGCCTGGGAAATCCCGATCATGGGCACCGATTTCACGCTGTGGCGGATCGTGATCTCGCTGCCGCTGCCGGTGCTCGCCGGCGCCCTCGGCCGCTTCGTCTATGTCAGGCTCTATCCGAAGCCGCTCGCGAAGGACGACGAGAGTTGAGCGCAGCGCTTCTGATCGACATCCTGCTGTGGGGCTCGGTGCTTGGCGTCGGGCTGATCGCCTTTCGTCGTGGGCGCCCGGTGTTCGTGGCCTCGCTGCGCGAAGGCACGATGGATTTCGTCAACATCGTGCCGCGGATTGCGCTCGGCGTGATCGGCTCCGGCTATATCGCCGCCATCATCCCGCAGGAGGTGATTACCGGCTGGCTCGGCCCGGATAGCGGCTGGCTCGGGGTCGCCACCGCCGTGGTCGCCGGCGCCGCCACGCCCGGCGGCCCGGTGGTCGGCTTCTCCATCGGCACGGTGGCGCTGAAGTCGGGCGGCGGGGTGCCGCAGGTGGTCGCCTATGTCGTCGCCTGGGCGCTATTCGCCTTCCAGCGGGTGATCTTGTGGGAGATCCCGTTCATGCCTGCCCGTTTCGTCTGGTTCCGCTGCGCCGTCTCGGTGCCTTTCCCATTCGTGGCGGCCGCCATCGCCATGGTGATTGGCAAGCCTTGAAGCGGGATGTCAGTCCGGCCGTGGACAGGCGTAATGTTATAATATAACGTCCGCAAATGGCTCCCGCCGCGTCCCACGCCCACCAGCACGACCATGCTCATGGCCATTCCCACGGCCACGGGCATCCGCATGGGCACGATCACACCCATGCCCGCGTCCACGATGCGACCTCGCCGCATCCGGCCCAGGCCGCGCCCTGGTCGATCCTGCGCATGACCATGGCGGGCCGTGTCGCGGCCGCGCTCGCGGTCTGTGCTGTGCTGTGGGGCATCGTCTTGCTGGCGATGAGGTGACGATGGCAGCGCTGCACTTTCACAACGTCACGCTCGGCTATGACCGGCACCCCGCCGTGCATCATCTCAGCGGCGAGGTCGCGCCGGGCGCGCTGGTCGCCGTGATCGGCCCGAATGGCGCCGGTAAATCGACGCTGTTGCGCGGCATCGTCGGCATCCTCAAGCCGCTCGACGGCACGATCCATCTCGGCGGGCTCGACGCCCGCGACATCGCCTATCTGCCGCAGAGCGCGGAGATCGACCGCAGCTTCCCGATCTCGGTGTTCGATTTCATCGGCACCGGGCTGTGGCGTGGCACAGGCCTGTTCGGCGGCATCGGCAAGGCCGCGCGCGACAAGATTCTCCGGGCAATCGGAGCAGTTGGCCTCAGCGGTTTTGAGAACCGCCCGATCGGCACGCTCTCCGGCGGTCAGATGCAGCGCGTGCTGTTCGCCCGTGTGCTGCTCCAGGATGCCAGCCTGATCGTGCTCGACGAGCCCTTCAACGCCATCGACAGCAAGACCACCGCCGATCTGCTCGCGCTGGTGAAGCGCTGGCACGGCGAGGGCCGTACCGTGCTCGCCGCGCTGCACGACATGGAGATGGTGCGCAACCACTTCGCCGAAACGCTGGTGCTGGCGCGCGGCCCGGTCGCGTGGGGCCCGACGGCGGAGGTGCTGACGCCGGAAAATCTGCTGGTCGCGATGCGAATGTGCGAGGCCTTCGACGACAGCGCGGCGGCCTGCGCGGCCGATGATATCAGCTCGCGGGCGGCCTGATATCCGATGCTCTATGACGCGCTGATCGGTCCGTTCACCGAATTCGAGTTCATGCGGCGCGCGCTCGCCGCGGTGATCGCGTTGGCGCTGGCGGGGGCGCCGATCGGCGTGTTCCTGATGCTGCGGCGGATGAGCCTCGTCGGCGACGCCATGGCGCACGCGATCCTGCCTGGCGCGGCGGTTGGTTTCCTGCTCTCCGGCCTCAATCTGTTCGCGATGACGGCCGGCGGCCTGGTCGCCGGCTTTGCCGTCGCGATCCTCGCTGGCGTGGTCGCACGCTCGACCGGGCTGAAGGAGGACGCCTCGCTCGCGACCTTCTATCTCGCTTCGCTTGCGCTCGGCGTCACCATCGTCTCGATCAAGGGCACCAACATCGATCTCCTGCACGTGTTGTTCGGCAACATCCTCGCAATGGACGATCAGACGCTGTTGGTGGTCGCCTTCAACGCCACGGTGACGCTGCTGGTGCTCGCGGTGATCTACCGCCCGCTGGTGATCGAGAGCGTCGATCCCCTGTTCCTGCGCACCGTGAGCCGCGCCGGCGGCCCCGCCCATCTCGCCTTCCTCGCGCTGGTCGTCATCAACCTCGTCAACGGCTTTCAGGCGCTGGGCACGCTGCTGGCGGTGGGCCTGATGATCCTGCCTGCGGGCATCGCAAGGTTCTGGTCGCGCGATCTCACCGCGATGATCTGCATCGCCGTCATGGCTGCAGGGGTCTCCGGCTATGCCGGCCTCGTGCTCTCGTTCCAGACCCGCGTGCCCTCGGGCCCTGCGATCATTCTGGTGGCGACGGTGCTCTACATCGCCTCTGTCCTGTTCGGCCGCGTCGGCGGCATCGTCCGGCAGCTGTTTCCCGGCCGGCATCTGGAAGCATGACGATGCGGCTCATCCTGCTTTGTGCGCTGTTGCTGATCGCCTCGCCGCTGCAGGCCGCGGAACGGCTCAACGTGGTCGCGAGCTTTTCGATCCTCGGCGATTTCGTCCGCAATGTCGGTGGTGACCGCGTCAACCTGACGACGCTGGTCGGGCCCGACAGCGACGTCCACGTCTATACGCCGGCCCCTGCCGATGCCAAGCGGGTCGCGGCGGCGAAGCTCGTCATCGTCAACGGGCTCGGGCTGGAGGGCTGGCTGCCGCGCCTCGTGCAATCCGCGGGCAGCAAGGCCAAGGTGATCACCGCAAGCGCCGGCATCGCGCCGTTGAAATTGGGTTCGGCCGCTGATCCCCACGCCTGGCAATCCATCCCGAACGCCAAGATCTACGTCACCGACATTGCGAGCGCGCTCGCCACGGCCGCTCCTGACGATGCGGAGTTCTTCCGCGCCCAGGCCAAGGCCTATCTGGAAAAGCTCGAAACACTGGACCGCGAGGTCCGCGACGCTGTCGCAAAAATCCCGCCGGAGCGGCGCAAGGTGATCTCCACGCATGACGCCTTCGGCTATTTCTCCAGCGAATACGGTATCCGGTTCATCGCCCCCCGGGGCGTCTCCACGGAGACCGAGCCGAGCGCGCGAGATATCGCCGCCATCATCGGCCAGATCAAGGTCCAGAAAATCCCGGCCGTGTTCCTTGAAAATATCAGCGACGATCGCCTGATCCGGCGGATCGCCGCCGAGACCGGCGCCAGGGTCGGTGGCACCCTGGTTTCGGACGGTTTGACCGGCGAAAAGGGCCCTGCACCCACTTACATTGACATGGTCAGGCACAATATAAAGGCCCTGACCAGCGCGCTTGACCATTAGGGCAGGGGCCACCCCGCCTCGCGTCGCGCGAAAAAGCCTTGAAGTCCGGAGTTGTTATGTCTGACGCGACCTCCCAAAAGATTCCCGTGACCGTGCTGACCGGCTATCTCGGCGCCGGCAAGACCACGCTGCTCAACCGCATCCTGTCGGAGAACCACGGCAAGAAATACGCCGTCATCGTCAACGAATTCGGCGAGATCGGGATCGACAACGACCTCATCATCGGCGCCGATGAGGAAGTGTTCGAGATGAACAACGGCTGCATCTGCTGCACCGTACGAGGCGACCTCGTCCGCATCATGGACGGCCTGATGAAGCGCAAGGGCAAGTTCGACGCCATCATCGTCGAGACCACCGGTCTTGCCGATCCGGCGCCCGTCGCCCAGACCTTCTTCGTCGACGAGGACGTGCAGAAGAACGCCCGGCTCGATGCGGTCGTGACGGTCGCCGACGCCAAATGGCTGTCCGACCGGTTGAAGGATGCACCCGAGGCCAAGAACCAGATCGCCTTTGCCGACGTCATCGTCCTGAACAAGACCGACCTCGTCAACAAGGGCGAACTCGCCGAGGTCGAGGCCCGCATCCGCGGCATCAATCCTTATGCGAAGCTCCATCGCACCGAGCGCTGCGCGGTGGCGCTGGCCGACGTGCTCGATCGCGGCGCGTTCGACCTCGACCGCATCCTCGACATCGAGCCTGATTTCCTGGAGGCCGACGATCATGACCACGATCATGATCATCACCATCATCACGGCCACGATCACCATCATCATGATCACGGCCACGGCCTGAAGCACTATCACGACGAGGAGATGCAATCGCTCTCGCTCAAGACCGACAAGCCGCTCGATCCCAACGTGTTCATGCCGTGGCTGCAGAACCTGGTGCAGGTCGAGGGCGGCAAGATTCTGCGCTCCAAGGGCATCCTCGCCTTCCACGACGACGACGACCGCTACGTCTTCCAGGGCGTCCACATGATGCTGGAGGGCAACCACCAGCGGAAGTGGAAGGAGGGCGAGCCGCGCGAGAGCCGCCTCGTCTTCATCGGCCGCGAATTGCCCGAAGAGGCGATCCGCAAGGGTTTCGAGAGCTGCATCGTCTCGTGATGAAAGAGTTTACGCCAGCGTCCGAATCCGCTTCGATCGTCTCCGTTACCGACCGCGTCAAGCCCATTGCGCTCGGCATGGCAGTGACCTCGGTGCATTTCCTGAAGGATCGCGCCGCCTTCGTCGGCGGCGAGGAGAACGTCGCATTCGTCGATGCCAATTGCGAGATCACCACGGTCGCCGTGCATAGCGGCGGCATTCTCTCGACGGCTGCCGACGGCAAGCGCCTCGTCATGGGCGGCGACGACGGCAAGGTCGTCTCGCTCGATGCCAAGGGCGAGGTGACACTGCTCGCCACCGATCCCAAGCGGCGCTGGATCGACGCGGTGGCGCTGCACGCCGACGGCGCCTTCGCCTGGTCAGCCGGCAAGACCGCGACCGTCAAGAGCGGCAAGGCCGAGGAGAAATCGATCGACGTGCCCTCGACCGTCGGCGGCCTTGCCTTCGCGCCGAAGGGCCTGCGGCTTGCAATCGCGCATTACAACGGCGTGACGCTGTGGTTTCCGAACATGGCGGGATCGGCCGAATTCCTGCCCTGGGCCGGCTCGCATCACGCGGTCACCTTCAGCCCCGACAACAAGTTTCTCGTGACAGCGATGCACGAGCCGGCGCTGCACGGCTGGCGGCTCGCCGACAACAGGCACATGCGCATGACCGGCTATCCCGGCCGCGTCCGCTCGATGTCGTGGAGCGCCGGCGGCAAGGGGCTGGCGACCTCCGGCGCCGACACGGTGATCATCTGGCCGTTCGGCAGCAAGGACGGTCCGATGGGGAAGGAGCCCGCGATGCTCGCCCCGCTGCAGGCGCGCGTCTCCGCGGTCGCCTGTCATCCCAAGAACGACATTCTCGCCGCCGGTTATAGCGACGGCACCGTGCTGCTGGTCCGGCTGGAGGACGGCGCGGAGATCCTGGTCCGCCGCAATGGCATGCCGCCCGTGGCCGCGCTCGCCTGGAACGCCAAAGGCACGCTGCTGGCTTTTGCCGACGAAAATGGGGACGGCGGTCTGCTCGAGCTTTAGTCTGTCATGGTTCCCGCCGTATAGGCAACCATGCGATTTCTGACGACCTTCCAGCTTGCCGATTTTGGCGACACCCTGGTCAGCCTGATCACGGCTTTCGTGCTGGGCACCTTGATCGGCGCCGAACGGCAATACCGCCAGCGCACCGCGGGGCTGCGCACCAACGTGCTGGTCGCGGTGGGCGCTGCCGCCTTCGTCGATCTCGCCATGCAGCTGAATGGCGCCGACGGCGCGGTCCGGGTGATCGCCTATGTCGTCTCGGGCATCGGCTTCCTGGGAGCCGGCGTCATCATGAAGCAGGGCATGGACGTGCGCGGGCTCAACACCGCGGCGACCCTGTGGGCCTCGGCCGCGGTCGGCTCCTGTGCCGGCGCCGACATGATCGCGCAGGCGGCCGCGCTGACCGTGTTCGTCATCTCCGGCAACACCATGCTGCGCCCGCTGGTCAACGCCATCAACCGCATCCCGCTGAATGAGAAGGCGCTGGAGGCGACCTACTATTTCAAGCTCGCAGTTGCGGCCGACGCCTTGCCCGACATGCGCGACCGCCTCGTCGACAAGCTCGAAGCGGCGAAATATGCCGTGGCCGATATCGAAGTCGCCGAGATCAGCGAGGATATTCTGGAGATCGCCGCCAAGCTGGTTGCGACCGCGGTCGACCCGAATGAGCTGAACGCGGTCGCGACCGATCTGCAGCATCTGCCAGGGGTCCGGCATGCAACATGGGAAGTCAGCACGACGGAGTAGCGCGGCGTTTTGGCGCGTGCGGGTGGGTTCCGCGCGTTTTCGGTCCCGGAACCGGCGCGCCCCAGTTTCGTTGATTCCGCGAACAAAGGCGGTGATCGACATGCCCGGCCGAGATGACAAGCGTAGACTGAAGCTCAACCTGACAATCGCCGGTGCGCTGTTCGCAGCAGGCGTTGCGGTGTCGGTGATGTCCCTGGCGCAGATCCGCGCCGAAAGCCGCATGCAGCTGGCGCAGGCGACGCCCCCGCTCCAGGGCACCCCGTCCGACGAACAGAGCAAGGTGCCCGCGGAGGCGAAGCCCGGCGGTGATCGCCCGACGACGCCGGCCCCCGAGCCGGCACGGCCGGATCCGCAGACTCAGGGCGCGGCGACCAGGCCAGCGCTACCGCCAGCGCCGGCCGAGAAGATCGCGCCGCCCATGGAGAAGAAGTAGTTTTTTTCCGGTCATCCGGGGCGCGCGAAGCGCGAACCCGGAATCCATTTACCCGCAGAGTCTGCCGCCCGATGGATTCCGGGCTCGCGCCAAGTGGCGCTCCCCGGAATGAGGGGCGGAGAGAGCCCCCCTCACCGCACCAGTATATTCCGGAACTGCCAGGGATCGCTGGTGTCGATGTCCTCCGGGAACAGTCCCGGACGATCCGTCAGCGGCGTCCAGTCGGTATAAAAGCCCTTCACCGGGCCGAGATAGGGCAACTGAATTTCGAGCAGGCGCTCGAAATCCATCTCGTCGGCCTCGACGATGCCTTCGTTCGGGTTCTCCAGCGCCCAGACCATGCCGCCGAGCACGGCGGAGGTCACCTGCAGGCCGGTGGCGTTCTGGTAGGGCGCGAGCTCGCGGGTCTCTTCGATGGAGAGCTGCGAGCCGAACCAATAGGCGTTCTTGTCATGGCCGAACAGCAGCACGCCGAGCTCGTCGATGCCGTCGACGATCTCGTTCTCGTCGAGGATGTGGTGCTTCTCCTGCATCTTCCCGGCGCGGCCGAACATTTCATGCAGCGACAGCACGGCATCGTCAGCCGGATGGTAGGCGTAGTGGCAGGTCGGCCGGTAGATCGCCTTGCCCGAGGCGTCGCGCACCGTGAAGTAATCGGCGATCGAGATCGACTCGTTGTGGGTGACGAGGAAGCCATACTGGGCGCCGCGGGTCGGGCACCAGGTGCGCACGCGCGTGTTGGCGCCCGGCTGCATCAGATAGATTGCAGCGCCGCAGCCGGCTTCATGGGTATGCGCATTCTCCGGCATCCATTTCTCGTGGGTGCCCCAGCCGAGCTCGGATGGCTGCATGCCTTCCGACAGGAAGCCTTCCACCGACCAGGTGTTGACGAAGACGTCGGGCTCCTTCGGCTTCTTCGAGCGCTGGGTGTCGCGCTCGGCGATGTGGATGCCCTTGATGCCGGCCTGCCGCATCAAATCCGCCCATTCGCCCTTGGTCTTCGGCCTGGGCGCATTGAGCTTCAGGTCGGCGGCGACATTGAGCAGCGCCTGCTTGACGAAGAAGGAGACCATGCCGGGATTGGCGCCGCAGCAGGAGACCGCCGTGGTCGAGCCGGCGGGACGGGCCTTCTTGGCGGCCAGCGTGGTTTCGCGCAGCGCGTAATTGGAGCGCGCTTCGGGGCCCTTAGAGGAATCGAAATAGAAGCCCAGCCAGGGCTCGTTGACGGTGTCGATGTAGAGCGCGCCGAGCTCGTTGCAGAGCTCCATGATGTCGGTCGAGCCGGTATCGACCGACAGATTGACGCAAAAGCCCTGGCCGCCGCCCTCGGTGAGCAGCGGGGTCAGCACCTCGCGGTAATTGTCCTTGGTCAGCCCCTTCTGGATGAAGCGGACATTGTGCTTCTCGCAAAGCGCCTTGCGGCCCTCGTCCTTGGGATCGAGCACCGTGATGCGCGACTTGTCGTAGTCGAGATGCCGCTCGATCAGGGGCAGCGTGCCTTTGCCGATGGAGCCGAAGCCGACCATGACGATGGGGCCGGTGATCTTCGCGTAGATCTGCGAGGGAGGGCTCATGGGATGGATTCTCCGGAACGTGCTGGCAGTGAGGGATGGATCAGGCGCTGCGGCGCTTGTCAGATGCTGCGGCGCTTTTTAGGTGCCGCGGCGCTTGGCGGTGACTTCGATCTCGACCTTCATCTCGGGCCTGGCGAGGGCATTGACGACCAGCAGCGTCGCCGCCGGCCTGATGTCGCCGAGGACCTCGCCGCAGACGGCGAAGTGGGCATCGATATAGCTGGCGTCGGTCACGTAATAGGTCGCACGGACGATATCGGCCATCTCGAATCCGCCCTCCTTCAGGGCGGCTTCGATGGTCTTGAAGCAGTTGCGTGACTGGCTCGTGACATCTGATGGCATCGTCATCGTGGTGTAGTCGTAGCCGGTGGTTCCCGCGACGAAGGCGAACTCGCCGTCGATCACGGCACGGCTGTAGCCGACGGTCTTCTCGAGCGGGGAGCCGGTGGAGATCAGGCGACGGGACATCGGTCTGGGCCTCGACTAAAGGGGTGTTTCGCGGGGTTAAAGGGCGTTTCCGGCGCCTGCGCAACCCCAAAGGAACGGGCCCGCAGGCGCGGCCTGGCGTTGCCGCTCGTCGATGCGGCTTAGGTCGTCGCTACAGGAGCGATCCCTCAGGCCGCGTGCGCCTCAGGCGCGCGAACCGACCTCCGTTTGGGCAGGGCCGCGCCGGTCGGGACGATCATCCCTTGGGCGCCATCGAGCGCACCTTCCGTGAACTCGATCGCCAGCAGGCGGTCGCGCTCGAACGGGCCAGGCAGCGACAGCTCGGCGGTCTTCTCGGTGGAGAAGCCGAAACGGGCGTAATAGGGGGCATCGCCGAGCAGGATCACGGCGTCATGCCCGCGCGCCCGGGCGGCAGCCAGCGCTTGTTGCATCAGCGCGGCGCCGATCCCGAGCTCGCGGCAGGCAGGGTCGACCGCCAGCGGTCCGAGGACCAGAGCGGGCCTGCCTCCGGCGCTGACATGCCACAGCCGCACGGTTCCCACGAGCTTGCCCTCGCGCATCGCCGACAGGGCAAGGCCTGTCGCGGGCGCGCGTCCGTCGCGCAGGCGCTGGCAGGTGCGGCCATGGCGGGTCTCGCCAAAGCAGGCATCGAGCAGCGCTTCGCGCGTCGCGACGTCGGCAGCACGTTCCGCACGGATCACGAACGGAGCGGCTTTCGAGGTGAGGGCAACTTGCGGCTTCCGAGGAGCAGTCATGGCACGTCAGTCCCCGCTTGAACCGGCGTGCGCGCAGCACGCCTGTCCAAGACGTCGTCAGAAATCGAAATTTGAGGGAGGAGCCGGCAAGCCGGCTCCCGGGTTCATCAGGCCTCTAGAACCAAGAGGCGGATCAGATGTGGTACGTCCGCAGCGGCGGGATGCCGTTGAACGCCACCGACGAGTAGGTCGACGTATAGGCCCCGGTTCCTTCGATCAGCACCTTGTCGCCGATCTCGAGCGTGACGGGAAGCGGATACGGGTTCTTCTCGTACAGCACATCGGCGCTGTCGCAGGTGGGCCCAGCGAGCACGCACGGGGTCATGTCCGCGCCGTCGTGACGGGTGCGGATGGCGTAGCGGATCGACTCGTCCATGGTCTCAGCGAGACCGCCGAACTTGCCGATGTCCAGGTACACCCAGCGCACCTCGTCCTCGTCGCTCTTCTTCGAGATGAGCACGACCTCGGATTCGATGATGCCGGCGTTGCCCACCATGCCGCGGCCCGGCTCGATGATGGTCTCCGGGATCTGGTTGCCGAAGTGCTTGCGCAGCGCGCGGAAGATCGAGCGGCCGTAGGTCACGACCGGCGGCACGTCCTTCAGGTACTTGGTCGGGAAGCCGCCGCCCATGTTGACCATGGTCAGGTTGATGCCGCGCTCGGCGCAGTCGCGGAACACCTGCGAGGCCATCGCCAGCGCACGGTCCCACGCCTTCACCTTGCGCTGCTGCGAGCCGACATGGAAGGAGATGCCGCACGGCTCGAGGCCCAGGCGCTTGGCGAGGTCGAGCACCTCGACCGCCATCTCCGGGTCGCAGCCGAACTTGCGCGACAGCGGCCACTCGGCGCCGGCGCAGTCATAGAGGATGCGGCAGAACACCTTCGCGCCGGGGGCGGCACGGGCGATCTTCTCGACCTCGGCGGCGCAATCGACCGCGAACAGGCGAATGCCGAGCGCGAAGGCGCGCGCGATGTCACGCTCCTTCTTGATCGTGTTGCCGAACGAGATGCGGTCGGGCGTCGCACCCGCGGCCAGCGCCATCTCGATCTCGGCGACCGTGGCGGTGTCAAAGCAAGAGCCCATGGACGCCAGCAAGGCCAGCACTTCCGGCGCCGGGTTCGCCTTGACGGCATAGAACACGCGGCTGTCGGGCAGCGCCTTGGCGAAGGTCTGGTAATTGTCGCGCACGACTTCGAGGTCGACGACGAGGCAGGGCTCGGTGTCGAGGCCTTCGTTGCGGCGGTTGCGCAGGAATTCCTGGATACGTTCGGTCATGGCACTCTCCAACGGTCCCAGCGACGGGAGCCGTATCAACATGACGTCTGATGAGAGTGCTTCGGCCGCATCGCGCGATGGAGGCGCGCTGAAGCCAAAAAACTCAAACCAGACTGTGCTGCCGTGGATTGGTTGGGAGAGTTCCCGCCCGCTCACCTGGCAATGAAGGACAAGCCTTTTCAGTAGCCCGCGCCGGCGTTGGACTGCCGGTAGAGACCAAAAAAGCCCGATCCGTCGTTGCTTTAAGTCGCGTCCCCCGTTGAGAGCGGGGTGCGCCGGTTCGCCTCCGGCTGCCAGTCACGGTTGCAAAGAGCGAAGTCACCTTCGACATGGCATCTCTTTGAGAGAGATGCTGGGCGCTCCGGGTTTGCTTCGTCGTCCGACCTCCTGATCTTGCGACCTCGGTCTTCCGACTTCCGCACTTCCGAAGAGCCCCTCGGCTTCTTCACCCCTTGGCGGCTGTCCGGCCTCTTGTCCGGATACCTACCGACTGACACACGACCACAGGCACGTGCGAAATTGGGCAAGTCCGCACATAAGCGTTTTGACTCTGCTTCGCAAGAATTTTTTTAGGCTACTGACAGGATTGCCTAACATCTGCTTGCGCGCTGTTGCGCGAGCGACGCGGAAGATGAACGCGCGTTAAGTTTTCGCTGCGCAGCGCGTGCTGCCCACGCGCGAGACGCGTCAGCCGCGCTTGGTGAAGGGCTCGATGCGCTGAGCGCCGCGGATGAAGGCGGTCATCACGAGCACGCCGAGTGCGAACAGCACGGCCTGCAGGATATGGGCGCCCTGGTCGCCGAGCCCGAACAGGATCGCGAGCGCCCAGCCGCCGGCAAAGGCCGCGCCGAACACCTCGGCGCCGATCAGGATGGCGGCGCTGATGACGGTGATGACGCTGGACCAGACGATCTGGCGGGACGATGAAGAAGGCGCGTTCATGGTTTCAGAGGGTCCTGGCTTCGAGGGCCGCAATCTCCCCGAAAAGGCGGCTGGGGGCAAGGGCAAACGGCCCAAAAAAGCCCCACGCGTGCTATAGCAGGCCGCAACAATCGAGCCACGAAATCCGGGACTTGTGATGTCAGAACCCCGCCAAACTACGGACGCCGAGACCAATCCGCTGCTGAAGGCCTGGGTGACGCCGTTCGCGACCCCGCCCTTCGACGAGATCAAGCCGGAGCATTTCCTGCCGGCCTTCGAGCAGGCCTTCGCCGACCATTCCGCCGAGATCGCGGCGATCACCAACGATCCCGCGGCGCCCGACTTCGCCAACACCATCACGGCGCTGGAGCGCTCGGGCAAGCTCTTGAGCAAGGTCGCGGCGGTCTTCTACGACCTCGTCTCGGCGCATTCCAACCCGACCATCCTGGAGATCGACAAGGAGGTCTCCTTGCGGATGGCGCGGCACTGGAATCCGATCATGATGAACGCCGTGCTGTTCGGCCGCATCGCCCATCTGCACGAGAACCGCGCGGGTCTCGGACTCACGCCCGAGCAGCTCCGCCTCTTGGAGCGCACCTACACCCGCTTCCACCGCGCCGGCGCCGGCCTCTCCGAAGAAGCCAAGGTGCGGATGGCCGAGATCAACGAGCGGCTGGCCCAGCTCGGCACCGGCTTCAGCCACCATCTGCTCGGCGACGAGCAGGACTGGTTCCTGGAGCTTGGGGAGGACGACCGCCAGGGCCTGCCCGAGAGCTTTGTCGCCAGCGCCAAGGCTGCGGCGGAAGAGCGCGGCATGGCAGGCAAGGCCATCGTCACGCTGTCGCGCTCCTCGGTCGAGACATTCCTGAAGAGCTCCGCCCGGCGTGACCTCCGCGAGAAGGTCTACAAGGCCTTCATCGCGCGCGGCGACAACGGCAACGCCAATGACAACAACGCGACCATCGTCGAGATCCTGAAGCTGCGCGAGGAGAGCGCCAGGCTCCTGGGCTATCCGACCTACGCCGCCTATCGGCTCGAGGATTCCATGGCCAAGACGCCGGACGCGGTGCGCGGCCTGTTGGAGCGGGTCTGGAAGCCGGCCCGCGCCCGCGCGCTTGCCGACCGCGACGAGATGCAGGCGCTGATCACGGAAGAGGGCGGCAATTTCAAGCTTGCCCCCTGGGACTGGCGCTTCTACGCCGAGAAGCTGCGTCTGCAGCGCGCCAATTTCGACGATTCCGCGATCAAGCCGTATCTCGGCCTCGACAACATGATCGCCGCCGCCTTCGATTGCGCCACCCGCCTGTTCGGCGTCACCTTCGAGGAGCGCAAGGACGTTCCGGTCTGGCACCCCGACGTCCGGGTCTGGGAGATGAAGGACAGGGACGGCAAGCACAAGGCGCTGTTCTATGGCGACTACTTCGCCCGGCCGTCGAAGCGCTCCGGCGCCTGGATGACCTCGCTGCGCGACCAGCAGAAGCTCGACGGCGACGTCGCGCCGCTGGTTATCAACATCTGCAATTTCGCCAAGGGCGCCGGCGGCGAGCCGTCGCTGCTGTCGCCCGATGATGCCCGCACCCTGTTCCACGAATTCGGCCACGGCCTGCACGGCATGCTCTCCAACGTGACCTATCCCTCGCTGTCGGGCACCTCGGTGTTCACCGACTTCGTCGAGCTGCCGTCGCAGCTCTACGAGCACTGGCAGGAGCGGCCGGAGGTGCTGCAGAAATTCGCCCGCCACTACCAGACCGGCGAGCCGCTGCCGGACGACCTCCTGCAACGCTTCCTCGCGGCGCGAAAATTCAACCAGGGCTTTGCCACGGTCGAGTTCGTCTCCTCGGCGCTGGTTGACCTGGAATTCCACACCCAGCCGGCAGCCGCCGCGCAGGATGTCCGCGCCTTCGAAAGGCGCGAGCTGGAGAAGATCGGCATGCCCGAGGAGATCGCGCTGCGTCATCGTCCCACGCAGTTCGGCCACATCTTCACCGGCGACCATTACGCCGCCGGCTACTACAGCTACATGTGGTCGGAGGTGATGGACGCCGACGCCTTCGGCGCGTTCGAGGAAGCCGGCGACATCTTCGATCCCGCCGTGGCCAAGCGCCTGCACGACGACATCTATTCGTCGGGCGGATCGGTCGATCCGGAAGCCGCCTACGAGGCGTTCCGCGGCCGCCCGCCGGAGCCGGATGCGCTGCTCCGCCGCCGCGGCCTGCTCGAAGACGCCAGGGCGGCCTGATGAACATGCGCGCCCTGTTCGGATGCCTGCTCGCCGCCGCGATGTCGCTCGTATCAGGTGCGGCGAGCGCGCATCCCCATGTCTGGATCACCGCGACCAGCGAATTGCTCTATGCTGCCGACGGCAGCGTCACCGGCGTGCGCCACGCCTGGACCTTCGACGACATGTTCTCGGCCTATGCGGTGCAGGGGCTCGAGAGCAAGACCAAGGGCGCATACACAAGCGAGGAGCTGAAGCCCCTGGCGCAGACCAACGTCGAGTCCTTGAAGGAATACGCCTACTTCACCTTCGCCAAGGCCGACGGGAAGAAGGAGCGGTTCCAGGAGCCGGTCGACTATTTCCTCGACTACAAGGACACGGTGCTGACCCTGCACTTCACCTTGCCGCTGAAGAATCCGGTCAAGCCCAGGCAGCTGGTGCTCGAAGTGTTCGACCGCTCCTTCTTCATCGACTTCCAGATGGCCAAGGACAGTCCGGTTAAGCTGGTCGGTGCGCCCGCGGGGTGCCAGATGAAGCTGGAGCGGCCGAACGACGGCACCGCGAGCGCGCAGAAGCTGAACGAGCAGACCTTCCTGAACGGTGAGAACTCGAATTTCGGCATGATGTTCGCCAACAAGATCACGGTGGATTGCCCTTGAAGCCGCAACTCTCTCCGCTTGCGCGCGGGCTGCTCGCCACTGCCGCTGTGCTGCTGGTCGTGGCCGTGACTGATGCCGCGCTTCATGATCTTCTCGCGCAAAACCCGTTCGGTGCGCCGCGACCAGCGCAGGCGGCCGAGCCTGAAGCGAGCGGCCTCATCGGCTGGCTCCTGGCCAAGCAGTCGGAATTCTATCGGCAGATGTCGGCAACCATCCGCGCCGCGAAGTCCGATGGCTCGGCGGTGTGGACGCTGCTCTTCATCTCGTTCGCCTATGGCATCTTCCACGCCGCCGGTCCCGGCCACGGCAAGGCGGTGATCGCCTCCTATGTGGTCGCCAACCGCGAGACTGCGCGGCGCGGCATCGCGCTGTCCTTTGCCTCGGCCCTGATGCAGTCGCTGGTCGCGATCCTCATCGTCGGCATCTCGGCCTGGCTGCTGAATGCGACGGCCAAGACGATGTGCAAGGCGGAAGGCGCGATCGAGATTGCGAGCTACGCCCTGATCGCGCTGTTCGGCCTGCGCCTGGTCTGGGTCAAGGGTCGCACCTTCATCCGCGCATTTCAGGCCATCCAGCCGGTGCCGGCGATGGCGGGCGTGCCGCACGACCATGATCATCACCATCATGATGCGCATGATCGTCATCACCGCGATCACGGCCATGATCACCACCATGGCCACGACCACGCTCACCATCACCACGGGCACGACCACGTCCACGACGAGCATTGCGGCCATTCCCACGGACCGACGCCAAGCGAGCTCGCCGGCCCCGGCGGCTGGCGGCGCGGCTTCGCTGCGATCCTGACCGTCGGCATCCGCCCCTGCTCGGGCGCGATCCTGGTCCTGGTGTTCGCGCTGGCGCAGGGCCTGTTCTGGGCAGGGATCGCCGCGACCTTCCTGATGGGGTTGGGCACCGCGATCACGGTGGCGGCCATTGCTGTCGTCGCCGTCTCCGCCAAGGACATCGCCGCCCGCCTCAGCGCCGGACGCGACGGCGGTGGCGCGCTGTTTATGCGCGGCATCGAGTTCGGCGCCGCGAGTGTGGTCCTGCTGTTCGGCGTTGGCCTCCTGTTCGGCTACATCGCCGCCGAACGGACCACGTGTTTTTGAGGCGATAGATGTCGCGCGAACACTTCTGGTTCTTCCATCCGTTCCGGGTGCGCTATTCCGAGATCGACGGCCAGGGCGTCGTCTTCAACGCGCATTATTTGACCTATTTCGACACCGCCATCACCGAATATTTCCGCGCGCTCGGCTTCGACCAATATGCGGATGCAAAGGCGAGCGGCATCGATTTCCACGTCGTCAAATCGCTGATCGAGTACAAGGCGCCTGTTAGGTTCGACTGGGAGCTCGACGTCGGCGCGCGCGTGACGCGGATCGGCAATTCGAGCCTCCTGTTCGAGCTCGCCATCTTCCGGAAGGGCGGCATTGAGGCTCTGGTAACCGGCGAGATCGTCTGGGTCTACACGGACCAGAACACCCATCGTCCGGTCACGATCCCGGCATCAATGCGGGCACTGATCGCGACGCGAGAACGCCATCTGTCGGCGTGAAGCCGCTCACACCGGCAGAAACCGCTTCAATGCCGGCATGAAGAAGATGCCGAGATTGATCGCAAAGCCGATGCTCCAGAGGATCGAGCGCAGCGTCGGGCGGTTGCCGAGATACGTCAGCACATAGGCAATCCGCACGATCAGGAACAGCGCCGCGAGCTCGTCGATCAGCCGCTGCGGCGCTTCCCTGTATTCGGCGAGCAGCACCGCGAACGCAAAGAACGGAAACGTCTCGATGCCGTTCTGGTGCGCGCCGAGCGCGCGTTGCGACAGGGCGTCTTCATAGAAGGCGGGGTCGCGCGGCCGGGAATTGTCGAAGCGGCGAAACCTGATCCATTTGACCGTGACGATCGTAGACAGATAGAGCAGCAGCGCCCCGAAGACGCACCATTCCGCGAGTGTCATCCTGCCTCCCCCCGCTTGGGTGCGACCCTAGCGAACCCCGGCTCATCTTGACAAGTTCGGACCAACGCGCGACCCAACCAGTCATGAACAGCGTCCTCCCCCTCGAGACCGCGAAACCGGCCACCCGATCCGCCCTGCCGCGCGTCGGCGTGCTCCTGATCAATCTCGGAACGCCCGATACGGCCGATGCTCCGGGCGTGCGGATCTACCTCAAGGAGTTCCTCAGCGACGCCCGCGTCATCGAGGACCAGGGCCTGATCTGGAAACTGGTGCTGAACGGGATCATTCTGCGCAGCCGTCCGCGCACCAAGGCGCTCGACTACCAGAAGATCTGGAACAATGAGCGGAACGAGTCGCCGCTGAAAACCATCACGCGCTCGCAAAGCGACAAGCTCGCGGCCGCCTTGTCGGACCGCGACAACGTCGTCGTGGATTGGGCGATGCGCTACGGCAATCCGTCGATCAAGTCGGGCATCGACGCGCTGATCGCGAAGGGCTGCGAGCGTATCCTGGCCGTGCCGCTCTATCCGCAATATTCGGCCTCGACCTCGGCGACCGTCTGCGACGAAGTCTTCCGCGTGCTCGCGCAGCTGCGGAACCAGCCGACTCTGCGGGTGACGCCGCCCTATTATGACGACGAAGCCTATATCGAGGCGCTCGCCGCCTCGATCGAGGGCCATCTGGCGACGCTGTCCTTCAAGCCGGAGCTGATCGTGGCATCCTTCCACGGCATGCCGAAAGCCTATGTCGACAAGGGCGATCCCTATCAGCAGCACTGCATCGCGACGACCGAGGCGCTGCGCCGCCGGCTCGGCATGGACGAGACCAAGCTGCTGCTGACCTTCCAGTCGCGCTTCGGCAACGACGAGTGGCTGCAGCCCTATACCGACAAGACCATGGAGCGGCTCGCCAAGGAAGGCGTGCGCCGCATCGCGGTGGTGACGCCGGGCTTTTCCGCCGACTGCCTGGAGACGCTGGAGGAGATCGCGCAGGAGAATGCGGAGATCTTCAAGCACAATGGCGGCGAGCAGTTTTCCGCGATCCCCTGCCTCAACGACAGCGGACCGGGCATGGACGTGATCCGCACCCTGGTGCTGCGCGAGCTCCAGGGCTGGATCTGATGGGCGTCCCATGAACCGCCGCCGGTGCCTGGCGCTTCTGGGGATGCTCGCGGCGCTGCCGGCCCCGGCCCTGGCGCAGCAGCCGAACGCGACACGGCGGCTCGGCGTGCTCTCGGTCACGGCTGCTGATGATGCGATCGGCCAGACGCGCAGCATGGCCCTGGTCGAAGCGCTCGCCGGCCAAGGCTGGAAGGAGCGCGACAATCTCAAGATCGATTGGCGCAACGGCGGCGGTGACCGCGCCCGCATCGCGCAGCTCGCCGACGAGCTGATCGCGCTCAAGCCCGACATCCTGCTTGCGGTCGGCACACCCTCGGTCGAAGAGCTGCGCCGGCGCACCACGACGATCCCGATCGTGTTCGCCGTCGTCACCGATCCCGTCGGCCAGGGCTTCGTCGAAAACCTCGCGCATCCCGGCGGCAACCTCACCGGCTTTACCGATTACGACGGTCCGCTCGCCGGCAAATGGCTGGAGATGCTGACGCAGGTCACGCCGAAGGTGTCCCGCGCTGCGGTCGTCTTCAATCCCGCCACCGCGCCGTTCGCGCCACTGATGTTGCGCGCCATCGAGGACGCCGCACGGACGCTGCGCCTGACGGTCGAGCCCGCGCCCGTCCATGACGCCGTCTCGATCGGGGCGCTGGCTTCCAGGCAAGACGGCGCCATCCTGGTCCTGCCGGACTTCTTCACCATGGCCAACCGCGCGCAACTGCTCTCGGCGATCGCACAGGCGCGTGTACCCGCGGTATTCTGGAGCCGGACGTTCGTCGATGAGGGTGGGCTGATGTCCTACAGCACCGACAGCGTCGAGCAGCTTCGCCGCGCCGCGGACTATATCGATCGGATCCTGAAGGGCGCACGGCCGGCCGACCTGCCGGTGCAGAATCCCACCAAGTTCGAGCTGGTGATCAACCTGAGGGCGGCGAGAGCGCTCGGCGTCACGCTTTCCCCGGGCCTGCTTGCAATTGCGAATGACGTGATCGAATGAACCCGTCCGTGACGGACGCCTCGCCCGAATTCGTTAATTTCCGCTGCTAGAGCATGATCCGGAAAAGTGTGAAGCGGTTTTCCGAAAAGATCATGCTCAAACAATAACCTAAAGCGCGATGACGATTCATCCTGATCGCATCGCGCTTTAGGCCTGCGCCCGCCGCACTTTCAACAGCCTGTCGCAAGTACATATCGCGACCGTCTCTTGCTGTGCGTCTTGTGTGGAATTGCTCCGATACCGACGTGAATTGCGACCGCTGAACCGGTAGGATCGTGATCCCGACCAATGACAGCGCCGGAAAGGGCTTTTTCCTGACGTCTTGTCCCGGCTTGGAGGAGATATGAGCGGCTTCGACATTTTCGCGATTGTTCTGGTTTTGCTCGTCATCGTCACGCTGGTCGCCGGCGTGAAGACGGTGCCGCAGGGCTATGACTGGACCATCGAGCGGTTCGGCAAATACACCCAGACGCTGAGCCCCGGGCTCAATTTGATCGTGCCCTATTTCGATCGCGTCGGGCGCAAGATCAACATGATGGAGCAGGTGATCGACATTCCCGAGCAGGAGGTGATCACCAAGGACAACGCCACCGTGACGGTGGACGGCGTCGCCTTCTATCAGGTGTTCGATGCCGCCAAGGCGAGCTACGAGGTCGCCAACCTGAACCAGGGGATCACGGTGCTCACCATGACCAACATCCGCTCGGTGATGGGCTCGATGGACCTCGACCAGGTGCTGTCGCACCGCGACGAAATCAACGAGCGCCTGCTCCGTGTGGTCGACGCCGCGGTCTCGCCCTGGGGCGTCAAGGTCAACCGCATCGAGATCAAGGACATCGTGCCGCCCGCCGACCTGGTCGAAGCCATGGGGCGGCAGATGAAGGCCGAGCGGGTCAAGCGCGCCGACATTCTCGCGGCCGAAGGCCAACGCCAGTCCGAGATCCTGCGCGCCGAGGGCGCCAAGCAGGGCCAGATCCTCCAGGCGGAAGGCCGCCGCGAGGCCGCCTTCCGCGATGCCGAGGCGCGCGAGCGGTCGGCGGAAGCCGAGGCCAAGGCCACGCAAATGGTCAGCGAGGCCATCGCCAAGGGCGATGTCGCTGCGCTAAACTATTTTATCGCCGACAAGTATATCAAGGCATTCGGGCAACTCGCCGACTCACCGAACCAGAAGGTCATCATGCTTCCGGTCGAAGCGATGAGCATGCTGGGCTCGCTCGCCGGCATTGGCGAAATTGCGAAGGCCACGTTCGGGGAGAGCGCGACGACCGCCGCCCGCCGCGGCGGCTCGGTACCGTCGTCGGGCCCGACACCGCCGTTCGTGCCGCAGCAGTAACGGGACTATTCACAGAGGTCTTGTCATGACCGACATGTTCGTATCGCTCGGCAACTGGAACTGGCTGATCCTCGGCTTCATCCTGATGGCGCTGGAGGTGCTGGCGCCGGGCATCTTCCTGTTCTGGCTTGGGCTCGCTGCGCTGCTGGTCGGCCTGATCTCGTTCGCGGCTGCGATCTCCTGGCAGATCCAGCTCGTGATGTTCGCGTTCTTCGCCGCCGCTGCCGTGCCGGTCTGGCGCCGTCTTGCCAAGCCGAAGCCGGAGGCCAGCGCCAGCCCGTTCCTCAACAAGCGCAGTGAAGCCTTGCTCGGCCGTGAGTTCACGCTGGAGAAGCCGATCATCGACGGCACCGGCACCGTGCGCATCGGCGACACGGTATGGCGCGTGGCCGGGCCCGATACGCCGGCCGGCACGCGGGTGAAGGTGGTACAGGTCGACGGCGCGAACCTGACGGTCGCCGCGGCGTGAGGATTCTTCGCTTACCCTCCAGGGGAGGGTAAGAGACGTTCTACCTCTTCCATCGCTCCGCAAGCCTGTGCAGCGGCATGAATGTCTCGCACAATTCCCGGCCCAGCGGCGTCAGTCCGTAACCTCCGCCGTCGCCCAGCTCCACGAAGCCCGCCTCGCGCAGCTCGGTCAGCCGGGCCTGCAGCACCGTGGGCGAGGCCTCGTCGCAGGCGCTGCGCAGGGCGCGCGAGGTGAGGGGCTCTCCCCGCAACTCCCACAGGATCCGCAAGGCCCAGCGCCGGCCGAGCAGGTCGAGCAAAGCCATGATCGGCCGCCCGGTGCGCGAGCCCCGGACGCTGCGTGTCGCCATGCCGGCCTGTTTCGCCATCGTCGCCCCTTGCGTCGTGCTACAAATAATGTAGCGTTCTGCTACGATAAATGTAGCATAGGAGCTCGGCCCATGTCTGCTGCGATGTTCCAGGCCTCACCCCGCATCGCCCCGCTCTCGCCGCCTTATCCCCCGGACATCCAGGCGCAGTTCGACCACATTATGCGCGGTGCGCCGCCGCTGGTGCTGTTCCGGGTGATGGCGGGCCATGGCCGGGCCTGGGACAAGTTTCGCGCCGGCGGGCTGCTTGATCCGGGGCCGCTCTCGCTGCGCCAGCGTGAGATCGTCATCGATCGCACCTGCGCGCTGAACGGATGCGAATACGAATGGGGCGTGCATGTCGCGATCTTCGCCGGGCCGGCGAAGCTCACCGCGGAGGAGGTGCGTGCGACGGTGCTGGGTGATGCGAATTCGGCCCTTTGGTCGCCGGCCGAGCAAGCGCTGATCGCAGCCGTCGACGCGCTGCATCATCGCGCGACACTCGCGGACGAGGAGTTCGCGGCGCTGTCGACGCATTACGACGAGGCGCAGATCCTGGAGATCATGCTGCTGTGCGGCTTCTATCGCACGGTGTCGTATTTGGCGAACGGGCTGCGCTTGCCGCTGGAGCAGAACGCGGCGCGGTTTCCGGCGTAGGTCTCTCCACCGTCATTGCGAGGAGCGTCTCATCCTCACCGTCATTCCGGGGCGCGCGAAGCGCGAGCCCGGAATCCATCGGGCAGCGACCCCGGGGTGAAATGGATTCCGGGCTCGCGCCAAGCGGCGCGCCTCGGAATGACGGGTGAAGCGAGCTGCGCGCCCTACGCCACGCCCGCGCGCAGCAGATCGTGCAGATGCACGATCCCGACCACCTTGCCCGCTTCCGTCACCAGCAGCGAGGTGATCTTGCGGGTGTTCAGCACCTCGATCATCTCCGTCGCGAGCATCGAGGGCGGCACGGTCTTGGGCTGCTTGGTCATGATCTCGTCGACGGTCACCGTCAAAAGGTCAGGCCGCATGTGGCGGCGCAGATCGCCGTCGGTGATGATGCCAACGGCCTCGCCCGCATCGTTGACGATGCAGACGCAGCCGAGCCCCTTCGCCGACATCTCGACCACGGCTTCCGACATCTCGGTGCCGAGTGGCTTGAGCGGAATCTCAGCGCCGGTGCGCATGTAGTCGCGGACGAATTTCAGCATCGCGCCCAGCTTGCCGCCGGGGTGGAAATGCGCGAACTCCAGCGCGGTGAAGCCGCGTCCCTCCAGCAGCGCGATCGCGAGCGCATCGCCGATCGCGGCCTGCATCAGCGTCGAGGTGGTCGGCGCCAGATTGTGCGGGCAGGCCTCGCGCGCCTTGGGCAGCTCGATCACGAGGTCGGCGGCCTGGCCGAGCGAGGACGAGGCGTTCGAGGTCACCGCGATCATGGGGATCGCAAAGCGCGCCGAATAGTTCACGAGGTTCTTCATCTCCGGCTGCTCGCCGGACCAGGACAGCGCCATGATGACGTCGTCGGGCGTGATCATGCCGAGGTCGCCATGACCGGCTTCGGCGGCGTGCACGAAGAAGGAAGGCGTGCCGGTCGAGGCCAGGGTCGCGGCGATCTTGCGGCCCATATGGCCTGATTTGCCGAGCCCGGTGACGATGACGCGGCCTTTGGCGTTGCGGATCAGCTCGACCGCCTTGGCAAAGGGCTCGCCCAGCGGGCCGCGCAGCGCGGCAGCGAGCGCGTTGATGCCGCCGCTCTCCGTCTCCAGGGTGCGGAGCGCGGATTCGACGCTATCGGGAATGGAGCCGGATGATTGGGTCATCAGCGGTTTCGAGCTCGGCATGGTCGGGTCCAGGGAGGAGGGGCGTTCGCCCATTGGCGCCTGCTTAGCACGCCCCGATCAGCGAGGCGACGCGCGCCCGAATGCCCTCAACCGGTCATTAACCATAATTGTTTTAACTCCATTAACGATGGTTCTCGCCAGCCGGCGGGGGTGATCGAGAAAGTGTTTGATTTCGTTGGGGTAATTCCATCGTGGGGTCGTCTCCAGGCAGGGGCCGGAGCAAGGTCGCGCATTTCGTGCGCGCCGCTTTGCCGTGCCTTGTGCCGGGACTTGCGCTGACCACCCTCGCAAGCGGCCCGGCGGCGGCCCAGGGCCTCACGCCCGACCTGTTCAATCCCAACCGCGGCGCCTTTGCCTCGCCTGACACGCTGCCGACCCGCCGCACCGCCGGCGTGCCCCAGGCGCCCTCCGACGCACTGCCGAGACTGCCTGATCCCAACGCCGACCCGCGCCAGCGCCAGCAGGCGCCGGCGAGCTCGCGTGTCGGTCAGGTCCCGACCTATGGCCTGCCGGCTGCCACCGGCGCGAGCGGCTCCGGCTACGATTCGCTCAATCGCAAGCGCCAGCAACCCAAGCTCTATCCGGGCCAGCCGAAGCCAAAGCGCGCCACAGGTCCCGGTTCGCCGCCCCCGCCCGCAACGCCGGCCACGACGCTGGGCCCGCCGCGCATCGCGCCGCCACCGTCGGAGACAGCGCACAAGGTGCCGGTCGCGCCAGCGATGGCGGGTAACGTGCCCGGCCAGCCGCTACGCCGCCGTCTCAAGCTCGACGAGGATCCGTTCGGTGCGGTCGGCGATTACGCCGGCAGCTTCCTGATCAAGGGCGGGCTCGAGCTCTCCGCCGGCTACGACAGCAATCCGACGCGTCTGAACAAGCCGGTCGGCTCGCCCGCCTATGTCATCGCGCCCGATTTGCTCGTGGTCTCGGATTGGGAGCGTCACGCGCTGGTCGCCGATCTGCGCGGCTCGTTCTCGGGCTACACCAACGACATGCCGGCGACGATCAACGGCTTCGCCTCGCCGTCGCCCGTCGAGGCCAACCGTCCCGATTTCAACGGCCATGTCGATGGCCGGCTCGACGTCACGCGCGACTTCAAGCTTCTCTCGCAGCTGCGCCTGCGGCTCGCCACCGACAATCCCGGCAGCCCCAACGTGCAGGCCGGCCTGCAGAAATATCCCGTCTACGCCGCCTATGGCACGACGCTCGGCTTCGACCAGACCTTCAACCGCTTCCAGGTCGCCGCCGGCGCCACGATCGACCGCACCGCCTACACGGATTCGAAGCTTACCGACGGCTCCACCTTCAGCAACGACGACCGCAACTTCAACCAATATGGCGGCGTCGGCCGCTTCTCCTACGACCTCAAGCCCGGCCTGAAACCTTTCGTCGAGATCCAGGGCGATACCCGCGTCCACGACCAGGCTTCCGACCGCAACGGCTATTTCCGCGATTCCAACGGTGGCTATGCCAAGGTCGGCTCGTCCTTCGAGTTCTCGCGCATCCTCACCGGCGAGATCTCGGTCGGCTATTCCGCGCGCAGCTACACCGATCCGCGCCTCAGCCAGCTCGCAGGGTTTCTGACCACGGGCTCGCTGATCTGGAGCGCCAGCGGCCTCACCACGGTGAAGTTTTTCACCGACACGCAAATCTCGGAAACCACGGTCCCCGGCTCATCCGGCGTCCTGGTGCGCACTTACTCCGCCCAAGTCGACCACGACTTCCGCCGCTGGCTCACCGCGGTCGGCAAGTTCACCTACGGCACGCTCGACTACCAGGGCCAGAACCGCAACGACAAGACCTATTCGTTCGAAAGCAATTTGATCTACAAGCTCAACCGCAACATCTGGGTCAAGGGCACGCTGCGCCACGACATCCTGAATTCGAGCCAGCCGGGCTCGAGCTCGCAGGGCACGGTGGTGCTGCTCGGGGTGAGGCTGCAGAATTGAGGCGCTTGTTAGCGCGTCGCACGAGACGAAGCCGAAAGGCGCGGCTCTCTCCAATTGTCATTCCGGGGCGCGCCACTTGGCGCGAGCCCGGAATCCATCGGGCGCCTGGGTTGGTGATGAATGGATTCTCAGGTGCGCAATTGCGCACCATAGCTCGCGCTTCGCGCGCCCCGGAATGACATCTCAGCGCGGCAAATCCGTCTTCCCCATCAAAAACGTATCGATGGACCTTGCGCACAGCCGCCCTTCGCGGATGGCCCACACCACCAGCGACTGGCCTCTCCGCATGTCGCCGGCGGCGAACACGTTCGGGCGCGAGGTCTGGTAGTCGAGCGTGTTGGCCTTGACGTTGCCGCGGGGATCGAGCTCGACCTCGAGCAGCTTCAAGAGGCCCTCGTGCACGGGATGGACGAAGCCCATCGCGAGCAGGACCAGTTCGGCATCGAGCTCGAACTCGGTGCCGGCGATCGGCTTGAACTTGTCGTCGACGCGCACGCAATGCAGCTTCTTGACCTGGCCGTTCTCGCCCGAGAACTTCTGGGTCAGCACGGCGTATTCGCGCACCGCGCCTTCGGCCTGGCTCGACGAGGTCCGCATCTTCAGCGGCCAGTTCGGCCAGGTCAGGCCCTTGTTCTCGCGCTCAGGGGGAGCGGGCATGATCTCGAGCTGGGTCACCGACAGCGCGCCCTGGCGCAGCGAGGTACCGATGCAGTCCGAACCGGTGTCGCCGCCGCCGATGACGACGACATGTTTGCCGCCGGCCAGGATTTCCTGGACGCCGCCGAGCGGCTCCTCGGAGACGCGGCGGTTCTGCTGCGGCAGGAAGTCCATGGCGTAGTGGATGCCGGCGAGCTCGCGGCCGGGGATCGGCAGGTCGCGCGGGGCTTCCGCGCCGCCGGTCAGCGCCACGGCGTCGTACTCGTTGAGCATCTCGCGCGGATCGACGTTGCCCTCAGCGCCGACATGGCTGTTGTAGTGGAAGGTGACGCCTTCAGCTTCCATCTGCGCCACGCGGCGGTCGATGACGCCCTTTTCCATCTTGAAGTCGGGGATGCCGTAGCGCAGCAGGCCGCCGGCCTTGGCGTACTTCTCGTAGAGGTGGACGTCGTGGCCGGCGCGCGCGAGCTGCTGGGCGCAGGCCATGCCGGCCGGGCCCGAGCCGATCACCGCGACCTTCTTGCCGGTCTTCTCCGCGGCGACTTCAGGCTTGAGCCAGCCATTGTCCCAGGCGCGGTCGACGATCGCGCATTCGATGGTCTTGATGGTGACGGGGTTGTCGTCGATGTTGAGCGTGCAGGACGCCTCGCACGGCGCCGGGCAGATGCGCCCCGTGAACTCCGGGAAATTGTTGGTCGAGTGCAGGTTGCGCGAGGCCTCTTCCCAATTCCCCTGGTAGACGAGGTCGTTCCAGTCGGGGATCTGGTTGTTGACCGGGCAGCCCGGCGTGCCCGGCGCGACCGAGCCGGTGCCGTGGCAATAGGGAATGCCGCAATTCATGCAGCGCGCGGCCTGGTCGCGCACCTCCTTCTCGGAGAGCGGAACGACGAATTCCTTGTAATGCTTCACGCGCTCGGCGACCGGGGTGTACTTGCGGTCGTGCCGTTCGATTTCCAGAAAACCCGTGATCTTGCCCATTAAACCCGAAGTCCCTGCCGCTTAAATTCTTTGTTCTCTCACTCCTCATCCTGAGGAGCGGCGCGCCTTTCGCGCCGCGTCTCGAAGGATGGAGGCCCGGATGGTGACCTCATGGTTCGAGATGCGCTCCGCGCTCCTCACCATGAGGGCTTTTTCTTACGCCCCGATCGCGATTTTCGGCTCGGCGTCCGCGTTGGCCGCCATCTCGCGCAGCGCGCGCCGGTACTCGACCGGCATCACCTTGCGGAATTTGGGCAGCCAGTCCTTCCAATTGGCGAGGATGTCGGCGGCGCGCTTGGAGCCGGTCGCCTTGGCGTGGCGCGAGATCAGGACGTGCAGCCGTTCGACGTCGGAGGCGAGCAGGTTCCTGAACACGTCGACCCGGCCATGCGCCTCGAGGTCGCCGGCATGGTGATAGGTGCCGGCGTTGATCAGCTCCTCCGACAGCACCGGCTCGAGCTCGACCATGCTGAGGTTGCACAGCTTGTCGAAGTCGCCGGCCTCGTCGAGCACGTAGGCGATGCCGCCGGACATGCCGGCCGCGAAGTTGCGCCCGGTCTTGCCGAGCACGACCACGATGCCGCCGGTCATGTATTCGCAGCAATGATCGCCCGCGCCCTCGACCACGGCGACCGCGCCCGAGTTACGCACGGCAAAACGCTCGCCGGCGATGCCGCGGAAGTAGCACTCGCCCTCGATCGCGCCGTACATCACGGTGTTGCCGACGATGATGCTCTCTTCCGGCACGATGGCCGAGTTCCTCGGGGGCTTGACGATGATCTTGCCGCCCGAGAGGCCCTTGCCGACATAGTCGTTGCCTTCACCTTCGAGCTCGAAGGTGACGCCGTGGGCGAGCCAGGCGCCGAAGGCCTGACCTGCGGTGCCCGTGAGGCTGACATGGATGGTGTCGTGCGGCAGGCCGGCATGGCCGTAGATCTTGGCAACCGCGCCGGACAGCATCGCGCCTGCGGAGCGGTTGGTGCTGTTGATGGCGGCCTCGATCTTCACCGGCGCGCCGCGGTCGAGCGCTGCTTGCGCCTTCTCGATCAGCGTACGGTCGAGCACTGCTTCCAGATGATGGTTCTGGCGCTCGGAATGATAGATCTTCTGGCCCTTCTCTTCCTTCTGCTTGACGAAGAGCTTGGAGAAGTCGAGCCCCTTGGCCTTCCAATGCGCGACCAGCTTGCTCTGGTCGAGCAGCTGCACTTGGCCGACCATCTCGTTGAAGGTGCGGAAGCCGAGCGAAGCCATGATCTCGCGGACTTCCTCCGCGACGAAGAAGAAGTAGTTGATCACGTGCTCGGGCTGGCCGGTGAAGCGCTTGCGCAGGACGGGGTCCTGGGTCGCGACGCCGACCGGGCAGGTGTTGAGGTGGCACTTGCGCATCATGATACAGCCGGCCGCAATCAAGGGAGCGGTGGCGAAGCCGAACTCGTCGGCGCCCAATAGCGCGCCGATCACGACGTCACGGCCGGTGCGGAAGCCGCCGTCGACCTGGACCACGATGCGGCTGCGCAGCCGCTCGCGCACCAGGGTCTGGTGGGTTTCGGCGAGCCCGATTTCCCACGGCGATCCCGCATGCTTGATCGAGGTCAGCGGCGAAGCACCCGTGCCGCCCTCGAAGCCCGCGATAGTGACGTGGTCGGCGCGCGCCTTGGCAACGCCCGCGGCGACGGTGCCGACGCCGATCTCGGAGACGAGCTTGACCGAAACGTCGCCCGTCGGGTTGACGTTCTTGAGGTCGTAGATGAGCTGCGCCAGGTCCTCGATCGAGTAGATGTCATGGTGCGGCGGCGGCGAGATCAGGCCGACGCCAGGCGTCGAGTGCCGGACTCTTGCGATGGTCGCGTCGACCTTGTGGCCGGGCAGCTGGCCGCCTTCGCCGGGCTTGGCACCCTGCGCCATCTTGATCTGCATCATGTCGGAGTTGACGAGATACTCCGTCGTGACGCCGAAGCGGCCCGAGGCGACCTGCTTGATCGCCGAGCGCATGGAATCGCCGTTCGGCATCGGCTTGAAGCGGTCGGCTTCCTCACCGCCTTCGCCGGTGTTCGACTTGCCGCCGATCCGGTTCATGGCGATCGCGAGCGTGGTGTGCGCCTCGCGCGAGATCGAGCCGAAGCTCATCGCACCGGTGGCGAAACGCTTGACGATCTCCTTGGCCGGCTCGACCTGGTCGAGCGGCACGGGCTTGCGCTTTTCTTCCTCTGCGTTCTTGATCCGGAACAGGCCGCGCAGCGTCAGCAGGCGCTCCGACTGCTCGTTGAGGATCTTGGCGAAGGCGCGGTAGCGCTCCTGCGAATTGCCGCGCGCGGCGTGCTGCAGCAGCGACACCGACTCCGCGGTCCAGGCATGGTCCTCGCCGCGGCTGCGATAGGCATATTCGCCGCCGACGTCGAGCGCGGTCTTGTAGACCTGCGCCTCGCCGAACGCGTCGGCATGGCGGCGCACGGCTTCTTCCGCGATCTCGCCAAGGCCGACGCCCTCGACGCGGGTGTGCGTGCCGGCGAAGAACTTGGCGACGAAGTCGGCCTTGAGGCCGACCGCGTCGAAGATCTGCGCGCCGCAATAGGACTGGTAGGTCGAGATGCCCATCTTGGACATCACCTTGAGCAGGCCCTTGCCGATCGACTTGATGTAGCGCTTGACGATCTCATAGTCGTCGAGCGAGCCGGGCAGGCGGTCCTTCATCGCGGTGATGGTTTCGAACGCGAGGTAGGGATTGATCGCTTCGGCGCCGTAGCCGGCAAGGCAGGCGAAGTGATGCACTTCACGCGGCTCGCCGGATTCGACGACGAGGCCGACCGAGGTGCGCAGGCCGGTGCGGATCAGGTGATGATGCACGGCGGCGCAGGCCAAAAGCGAGGGGATCGGCACGCGGTCGGTGCCGACCATGCGGTCGGACAGGATGATGATGTTGACGCCCTCGCGCACCGCGCTTTCGGCGCGCGCGCAGAGCTCGTCGAGAACCTGGTCCATGCCCGCCGCGCCGAGGCCGGCGTGGAAGGTGGTGTCCAGCGTGCGCGACTTGAAGTGCGACTCCGCCACCTCCGAGATCGAGCGGATCTTTTCCAGGTCCGCGTCGGTCAGGATCGGCTGGCGCACTTCGAGGCGCTTGGTCGTGGCCATGCCCTGCAGGTCGAACAGGTTCGGCCGCGGCCCGATGATCGAGACGAGGCTCATCACCAGCTCTTCGCGGATCGGGTCGATCGGCGGGTTGGTGACCTGCGCGAAGTTCTGCTTGAAGTAGGTGAACAGCGGCTTGGCCTTGTCCGACAGCGCCGAAATCGGCGTGTCGTTGCCCATCGAGCCCGCGGCTTCTTCGCCCGTGGCCGCCATCGGCGTCATCAGGATGGTGATGTCTTCCTGGCTGTAGCCGAACGCCTGCTGGCGGTCGAGCAGCGACAGGTTGGAGCGCACGCCTGTCGTCGGCACCTTCGGCAGGTCTTCGAGAACGATCTGGGTCCGCTCCAGCCACTCCTTGTAGGGATGGCTGGCGGCAAGCGAAGCCTTGATCTCGTCGTCCGGGATCAGGCGGCCCTGCTCGAGGTCGACCAGCAGCATCTTGCCGGGCTGCAGCCGCCACTTGGTGATGATCTGGTCCTCGGGGATCGTCAGCACGCCCATCTCGGACGCCATGACGATGCGGTCGTCCTTGGTGACGAGGTAGCGCGCGGGCCGGAGGCCGTTGCGGTCGAGCGTGGCGCCGATCTGGCGGCCATCGGTGAAGGCGATCGCGGCGGGGCCGTCCCACGGCTCCATCAGCGCGGCATGATATTCGTAGAAGGCGCGGCGCTTCTCATCCATTAAGGGATTGCCGGCCCAGGCCTCCGGAATCATCATCATCACGGCGTGGGGCAGCGAGTAGCCGCCCTGCACCAGGAATTCGAGCGCGTTGTCGAAGCAGGCGGTGTCCGACTGTCCTTCATAGGAGATCGGCCAAAGCCGGTTGATGTCCTTGCCGTAGAGCTCGGAGCTGACCGAGGCCTGGCGCGCCGCCATCCAGTTGACGTTGCCGCGCAGTGTGTTGATCTCGCCGTTGTGCGCGATCATGCGGTAGGGATGCGCCAGCGACCAGGCCGGGAAGGTGTTGGTCGAGAAGCGCTGGTGCACGAGCGCGAGCGCGCTCTCGAAGTCAGCCTCGTGCAGATCGGGATAGTACTTGCCGAGCTGGTCGGCGAGGAACATGCCCTTGTAGATCACGGTGCGGCAGGACATCGAGCACGGGTAATAGCCGGCGAGGCCGCGGTCGCGGCGCTGGTAGATCGCCTGCGAGATCGACTTGCGCAGGATATAGAGCCGGCGCTCGAACTCGTCCTCGGTCTTGGCGGTGCCGTTGCGGCCGATGAACACCTGCATGCAGGCGGGCTCGGTCGGCTTCACGGTGACGCCGAGCGAGGAATTGTCGGTCGGCACGTCGCGCCAGCCGAGCAGGGTCAGACCCTCTTCCTTGATCTGGTCGGCGACGATGCTCTTGATGACGTTGCGCCAGGCGGTGTCGCGCGGCATGAACAACGCGCCGATGGCGTACTCGCCGGGCGCCGGCAGCTTGAAGCCGAGCTCGGTGGCCTTGCGGCTGAAGAAGGCGTGCGGGATCTGCACCAGAATGCCGGCGCCGTCGCCAGCGCGAGGGTCGGCGCCGACGGCGCCGCGATGCTCGAGGTTGCAGAGGATGCTCAGCGCGTCCGAGACGATCTCGTGCGACTTCTTGCCCTTGATGTTGGCGATGAAGCCGACGCCGCAAGAATCCTTTTCCAGGCTCGGATCGTACAGGCCTTCGGCCTTGGGGCGCGAATTGTGCTCTTGAATCGGTGAGGTGATCGGATCGGTCGATTTCGAGGCGACCGTCGCCGACAGCTCTTCTGCCACGATGTTTGCGCGCTCGAATTGCGACCCGTTCATTGTTCCTGTCCTCTCCATGCGGCAAGCTGCCTCACCGCCATCTTCGGCGCACCTTGGGCGTCCCGCGGCACCCGCTCCTGGGCCACCGCTCGTCCTCTGCGAGCCGCATTTTCTTAAATTCAGGCCTAGGCGTTCTTCGTCCCCGAGAACGGCTTTGCCTGGTACCTTGCCGGCGCTCGAGAGCACCAGTTCTCGCTGCAATCCCTATGCCGGAACCGCAAGCAAAATGAGACAGTCTTCCTGTCCTAACCATCACCTTGCCAAATTTTTGTCTAGCACACAAGCGCGCGGAAGTCCCGATTCCGCAGAAGTCAATCAATCGCTTTCCAAAAGTTGCGCGGCCCCGGATTTGGGGCAAACGCGCCCTGATCCGGCCCCGCCGACGCCGAAATCGCCAATGAAGCTTCGGATCAACCCTTCGGAAGGCGCGCCACGCCGCGAGAAGCGAAAGAGGGCAGCCACCGGAGGGCCTGACAGGAGCGTCCGGATCATGAAGTTTTTCACAGGATGTGTGGCCGCCACCGTGCTGGCGCTGGCGGCCGGTGCGGGGCATGCCCAGGTTCCCGCGAGCGGGATCGCCCGAGGGGTCGCCATCGCGGTCTCGGATTTCGACGGGCCCTACGCGCCGCCGGAGGCCGCCCCGCCGCCGCGCTACGGTTATGGCTACGAGGAGCGCGGCCCGGCGCTGGCCCTGTTGCCGCCGACCGAGGTTTACGCCGTGCTGCGCGAGAACGGCTTCTCGCCCCTCGGCATTCCGCGCCTGCGCGGCAGCGTCTACACCATCGCGGTGATCGACAGAAACGGCGACGATGGCCGGCTGGTGATCGACGCCCGCGACGGGCGGATCATCCGCTTCATGCCCGCCACTGACGCCTATGGCATGGCGCCCGCCTATGACGAGCGCGCGGTCGCGCCCTACGGGCCGCAAACCGCACTGCCACCGCCGACCGTGGTCCGCAGCGGCCCGCCGCGCCCGCCGGCGTCGATCCCGCATGTGGCAAGCCGCGCCGTGCCGCTGCCGAAGGCTGCCCCGCGGCGCGCCGAGACGCCGGTCGCCGCGAAGCCGGCCGAGCCCACCGCGCAGCAGGCTCAGGCAGTGCAGGCCCAGCCGGCGCAGCAGGCCGCCGTGGTGCAAGCCAAGCCGGCCGAAGCCGCCCCGCAAGCAACCGCGCCGACCGTCGGTCAGGCCAGGCCGGCCCCGACGATCCTGCCGACGCAGGACATGCCGGCCGCGCAGGGGCTGGACTAAGCGTCAGCAAACGGAAAGCGCCCGAGAATCTCTCGGGCGCTTTGCGTGAACTGACCGCGTGTCAGCTCCGCGGATACCCCGCCGCATCCAGGATCAGATTCGCCACCTCCTTCGGATGCGACACCAGCGAGAGGTGGCCGGCATCGAGCTCGATCGTGGTGGCGTTCATGCGCTTGGCGAGGAAGCGCTCGAAATCGGGGTTGATGGTGTAGTCGTTCTTCGACACCGCGTACCAGCTCGGCTTGGAGCGCCAGGCCGCCTCCGTGGTGCGGCCGGCGAAGATCGAGGCCGCCGTCGGCCATTGCACGGCGTAGAGCTCCTTGGCCTGCTCCGGCTTCACGCCGTTGGCGAAGTACTTCAGGAAGGCCTCTTCCGAGAGCTTGGTGTAGCCGTCGCGCTCGACGATGCCGGCGCGCGCCGGTCCGGCCGGAAACTGCTTCGACAGCGCCACGAAATCCTCGTTCGCATCGGGCGCGCGGGCGGCGACGTAGACGAGGCCGGTGACCTTCGGGTCGGTGCCGACCTGGCTGATCACGGTGCCGCCCCAGGAATGCGCGACCAGCACCGTCGGCCCGTCCTGCTCGGCCAGCGCCCGCTTGGTCGCCTCGACGGAGTCGCTGAGCGAGGACAGCGGATTCTGCACTGCGGTCACATGCAGGCCTGCAGCCTGCAGGATCGGGATCACCTCCGACCAGCTCGAGCCGTCGGCCCAGGCGCCGTGCACCAGCACGACGTTCTTGGCCTTGACCGTCTGCGGTGTCTGGGCATGAGCGAGGTTGAGGGGAGCCGCCAACAGGCTCGCGGCGACGAAAAGGCTGCGCCAGAGTGACATGATCTTCTCCGTGTTTTTGGTTCGATGCCCAAAGGACGGAGAGCGAGGCGACGGTGTTACGCCATCACTGCTCTGTGATGCATTGCAACGAAAAAAACGCCCCGGGGCACCGGGGCGTTTTCGCAACCTGGAAGTCGCTGGGTTTGGTCGCCTGGCTCAGGCGGCCTGCGCGGCGAAGTTCTCGATCACCTGCGCCTTGGCGCCGGCGTTGATCGCGATCTGGCGCGGCTTCTTGGCCTCGGGAATCTCGCGGACGAGGTCGACATGAAGCAGCCCGTTCTCGAGCGAGGCGTCCT
Source organism: Bradyrhizobium sp. NBAIM18 (assembly GCF_020193825.1). Classification (NCBI taxonomy): domain Bacteria; kingdom Pseudomonadati; phylum Pseudomonadota; class Alphaproteobacteria; order Hyphomicrobiales; family Nitrobacteraceae; genus Bradyrhizobium; species Bradyrhizobium sp. NBAIM18. Next base: position 363,507 of record NZ_JADYVO010000006.1, on the reverse strand, counting down.
TCACCTGCACGAAGTCGGCAAGCTGGAAGGCGCGCTCGAAGGCACGCGCGGCGATGCCGCGGTAGAGCACTTCGGATTTCGAGTTCTCGTTCGCGACCTTCTCGCCCTTGATCGTCAGCGTGTTTTCCTTGGCGACGATGGAGAGCTCATCCTTGGCAAAGCCCGAAACCGCAACGGTGATGCGGTAGGCGTTCTCGCCGGTGCGCTCGATGTTGTAGGGGGGATAGCCGGGGCTGCCGTCGGAGCTGGCCTGGTCGAGCAGGCTGAAGAGACGGTCGAAGCCGACAGTGGAACGATAGAACGGAGTGAGGTCGTAGCTACGCATGGTCAAGTCCTCCATTGAGCGACTGTTGGTAACCCGCCCGCCAATCGGGCCGGGCTTTAGTCTGTGTGCAGCCTGATGTTCCGGTTCCGAAACACTGGTAGCGGCCTGCACGAAGGTGATATGGGTGGAACGAGACGGCGTTCAAGAGGGCGGGATCGGCGCCTTTTCGGCGCTTTGGCCCCTTGATTTGTAGCACTTCCCGCCCAAGCACGCCCAATGACGCTGGTCTCGATTCCCGCCAATCCCGTTCCCGAAAACGTCGTCAGCGGCTCCATCAAGACCCCTGATGGCGTCGAGTTGCGCTTTGCGCGCTGGGCGCCGCCGGCGAACCGCAAGGGTACGGTCTGCGTCTTCACCGGGCGCAGCGAGCAGATCGAGAAATATTTCGAGACCGTGCGCGACCTGCGTGACCGCGGCTTTGCGGTGGCGATGATCGACTGGCGCGGGCAGGGCCATTCGTCGCGCCGCCTGCGCGATCCGCGCAAAGGCTATGTGCGCGACTTCGCCGATTTCGAGATCGACGTCGAGACCTTCGTGCAGCAGGTGGTGCTGCCGGATTGCCCGCCGCCCTTCTTCGCGCTCGCCCACTCCATGGGCGGCACGGTGCTGCTGCGGGTGGCGCATGCCGGCAAGCGCTGGTTCGACCGCATGGTGCTGTCCGCGCCGATGATCGACCTGCCCGGGCGCACCACCTCGTTGCCGGTGCGTGCGCTGCTCAAGACGATGCGTCTGTTCGGGCAGGGCGGCCGCTACGTTCCTGGCGGCAGCGACCGCCTCACCGGGCTTGAACCCTTCATCAACAATCCCTTGACCAGCGATCCGGTCCGCTATGCGCGCAACGCCGCGATCCTGGAGGAAGACCCGACGCTTGGCCTAGCCTCGCCGACGGTCGCCTGGGCCGATACCGCCTTCCGCGCGATGCACACCTTCAAGCGCGTGAACTACCCCTCCCAGATCCGCCAGCCGATCCTGATGCTGGCGGCCTCCAACGATACCGTGGTCTCGACCGCGGCGATCGAGGAATTCGCCTATCATTTGCGCGCCGGCTCCCATCTCGTGATCGCCGGCGCCAAGCACGAGATCCTCCAGGAGCAGGACCGCTACCGCGCGCAGTTCTGGGCCGCCTTCGACGCCTTCGTGCCGGGCACGCCGCTGTTCAAGTGAGAAGAGACCGGGAGCCTCCACGAGGACGGTGAGAATTGGAGTCGAGGCGCGTCCTCATTCTCCGTCATTGCGAGGAGTTCTTGCGACGAAGCAATCCAGCTATCTCCGCGCTGACAGCCTGGATTGCTTCGCTGCGCTCGCAATGACGAAGCAAGATTCTTTACAGCGTCTTCAGATACTCGATCAGGTCGTAGCGTTCGGCGTCGTCCTTGAACATGCGGCCGATGACGCCGGGGCGCTTCGACTCACCGTCCTTGCGCTCGAAGGAATGGCCGAGCACGCTGTTGCCCTGGATCGGCTTGCCGTCGGTAGCAGTCGCGGAGAACTCCGTTTCACCGGTCTTGCAGCGCTCGTTGGCGGCGACTGCGAAACCGACGGTGTCGGGGTCGTAGTCGCGGCGGCCCATGCAGAATTTTTGCGGGCGATCGTTCTGCGGCTTCAGCAGCCAGTACAGCGAAGGCACCGAGCCGTTGTGCAGGTAAGGCGCAGTGGCCCAGATGCCGTTCAAGGGCCGCGCGCGATAGCGCGGATCGGGCGCCGGATTGAGACAGTTCTTGCGCGCCATATTCCACATTTGCGCCCGTTCGGCCTCCGGGATCTTCTCGTCGTCCATCCATTTGCGGGCGACGAGATCGACCACCGTCATGAGCCCGAGTGCATAGACCATCTCGTTGGGCGATTTGCTGGCGGTCGGGATCTCGCACTGCCACCACGTCTGCAGGTCAGCCGTGTTGACTTTCAGAAAGCCGGGCACGTCGACGGTCCGCTTGCTGAGAACGAGGGACTGCTCGGGATCGGTCTTGATCTCGTCGAGCGGGATCGTCACCGCATTCAGCACCTTGCTGTCGCCGCTGGGCTCCCAGCGCTTCGACGACCAGAAGGCCGGGGTGTTGATGTCAGGCAGATGGCATCCGGAGCACATCTCCGCGTAGATGGCGCGGCCGCGCTCGACCCGATCGGGCTTCAGCTTCCAGGCGTCGCCCAGGATGTGCGAGGGCCATTTCGGCGCGAGCAGGCCGCCGAACTTCGGACCCGTGGCGGCATCAGCCGCCTTGAATGGATCGGGGCCTCTCAGCATGTCCTCGATCCAGCCGAGCGTCCTGATGTTCACCGAGGAGCGCCACAGCCTGTCCTGCGGATAGGCATCGGACAGGTTGAGCAGCGCCGTCACGCCGAGGGCTTCGCCGGCGTTGCGGATCAGCGGCTGCTCGATCGAGGCGTCGTACTGGGCGAATTTGAACCAGGGCACCGTCCAGATCGCGGGATAGCTGACCGGCGCGTCCTGGGCGTGCAGGTTCTTCTCGAATCCCTTGACCCCGCTCATTGCGAGGTCCTGCGAAAACACCTGGTTGCCGATGCGGTTGAGGGCATCGAGCCGGCCGAACCCTTCCTCGGTGTCCTGCTGCTGCTTGCCGTCCCAGGTCGTCTTGCCTTCGATCGTCTTCTCGTAAGTCTTGGCCCAGTCGATCAGGAAGCTGCCGATCGTGCTCAGCTTCTGCTTGAGCGCGGCGCGGTCCGCCTTGCTGGCGTCGGGGCCGAGCACGCGATCGGCGAAACGCTGGAAGCGGAACGGGACGTACAGCGTGTAGGCGATCGACAGGCCGGTCGCGAGCTCGAGCTTCTTCAGGTCGGTCATCGCCGGGCCGCCGTCGAAACGGACGTCGATGCCCTGGTAATGGATCTGGCCGGTATGACAGGCGGCGCAGGTCAGTCCGATCACGTCGTCCTCGCGGCGGCTCGTCGCGGGATCGACCACGCCGGTCATGCGCGCGAAGCCGACCGGCAGGCCGTCAACGTTCTCCGCCGGCGTCCAGCGCGTCGACCAGTCCGACGCTTGCGTGGTCTCGTAGACATTGGCGTAGCCGAAGCGGCGCAGCGTCGCCGTGTCGGTCTGGATCGTCTGCGGGCTCGGGATGAAGCCGAAGCGTTCGAGATAGGCGCTGTCCTTGATCAGGCCCGGCTTGGAGAACAGGTGGAGCCGCGGCTGCTCCAGCGCCACGAACCACTCATAGGGCACCGGGAACGTCGCGGTGCCCTGGCTGGCGTGGTGGAACCAGTGCCGGTCCTTCAGCGACCAGTTCTGCTCGAGCCAGTAGGCCGCCTTGGTCTCGGGCACCGTCGGCAGGGGCGGCGGCAGCAGGTTCACGAGCACGCCCTTCTGCGGCAGCATGGCGCGGACCTGGTTGGGGAATTCGGCGACCGCCACCAGGAGGGCAAGGCCGAGGCCGATGACGAAGGCCGAGAGCGCGGCCGCCCAGCGAAAGCGGAGCTGACACGAGGAGAGCAGCGGCTGCGACAGGATCCGCTGGTTGATGCGTTGGGGGAACTGGCGCTGCTCGAACAGCGTGCGCACGTCGGCCACGCTGAGATAGCGCTCCTCGCCCTGCTTGCCCTTGCCGATGATCTTCAGAAGGATCGGCCATTCGAACTTCATCAGCAGCGGGTAGTACCAGCGCGCGGCGCTGCCGGCCCGCTCGAGGTTGTCGCGCATGAAGGTCTTGATTTCCGCGGCGTTGAGGCCGGGCTCGCTGCTGCCGGTGTTCGGATCGATGTAGGTTCGGCCGAAGCTCGCGAGCCGCGCGATCTCGTCCTCGTTGACCTTGCCGTCGACGCCGAGGATGCGCGAGCCGGCGCCGCGCTTGTCGAGCGGCCCGCCGCGCAGCGCGTCGAGCTTTGCGCCCGACCAGATGCTCTTCAGGATGTGCATGAAGCCGTTGGCGATCATCGCAACGCCGCGGACCTGGATGCGGGCTGAGACCTTCTTCAGCCCGGTCTCGCCGGTCGCGTTCGCGATCGTCTGCGACAGCGTGTTGAGCGGGACCGTCCCGCCATCGACGAAACCCTCGCCGACGAGGCCGCGCAGGAACGGGCATGGATTGTTCGGCGAGACCGGGATCGAGGGGTCGAGAGGCGGCTTCGAAACGGGGTCATGCATGGCCCAAATCCTGAAACAGCGAATCATGAAAAACAGGCGCGCGGCGTTAAAGCCCGGAAAGTTCTAACAAACCGACAGCAAGATATACTACTTCGGCGTGTGACGACGTGTGGCGGATTTCACTATCGGGTCAATAAGAGCAGACCCGAAGTCGCGAGAAATCAAAGGGGGCCGCGGAGTGCAGTTCAGGACTCGGCGGCGCGTTTGACCTCGCCCTGCACCAGGGTCAGCCTGCCGAGCGGCACGCCGGCCTTCAGCAGCCCCTCGCGATAATGGGCGACGTCCTCGGGCCGCTTCCAGTGGAAGTTGCGCAGGTGACGGTCGACGTTGAGGGTCGGGTAGTTGCCCATCAGCACGTGGGCGGCTTCGCTCGCCTCGTCGCCACGCCCGAGTTGCGCCAATGCAGCGGCGCGGATCGCCAGCGCCTGCATGTGGTTCGGGTTGATGTAGAGCTGCTCACGGGCCCACGACAAGGTCGCGTCATATTGGCGCAACAGGTAGTGACTGAAGGCGTTCAGCGCCGCCCATTGGTAACGCGGGTCGCTGTTGTCCCGCTGCGACGCCATCGAGAACAGCTCGATCGCCTCGCGATGCTCGCCGATCATGAAATGGCAGATGCCGAGCACGCCGCGCGCGCCGTTGTCATAGGGGTTGAGCGCGACCGCGCGCCTGGCGGCATCCATCGCGGCCTCGTGATGTCCCTCCAGCGAATGGGCCCAGGACAGGATCGAGAACGCGAAGGAGGAGCGCGGATCGAGCCGCACGCTGGTTTCGGCGAGGTTCATCGCCTCGGCCCACATCTCCCGCGTGCCCTTGACCCAGCCGAACTGGATGCTCTGGATCTGGATCGTGCCGAGATAGGCGTGCGCGATCGACAATTTGGGGTCGAGCCGGATGGCCTCGCGGAACAGCTCAACGGCGGCGGCGAGATCCTCCTTGGTCTGCCGGTAGTAGTGTGACAGCCCCTTGAGGAAGCGGTCCCAGGCGCTGACGTCGGTCGACAGCCGCGCCGGCGCCGAGGCCTCGGCCCGGACGATCTCGGTGGCGATGGCGGCGGACAGGCTCGTCGTGATCTCGTCCTGCATCGCGAACAGATCGCCGATGTCGCGGTCGTAGCGGCCGGTCCAGAGCTGCTCGCCGGTTTCCGGCGCGATCAGCTCGGCGGTGACGCGGATCTTGGCGCCGGCGCGCCGCACCGAACCCTGGATCAGATAGGTGGCGTCGATCTCGCGCGCGATCAGCCGCGTGCTGATGTTCCTGCCCTTGAAGGCGAAGGTCGAGTTGCGGCTCAGCACGCGATAGAAGGATTGCAGCGACAGCGCATGGATCAAATCCTCGGTCAGGCCGTCCGAGAAATATTCGTCCTGGGCGTCGCTGAGATTGGCGAAGGGCAGCACGCCGACGATGGCCGTGCGGTACTGCTGCGACAGTGCCGAGGCTTCACGGAGTTCGGGGGCAAGCGCCGGCGCGCCCTCGGGCGTCCAGGTAAAGACCCCGATCGCATCCTTGATGTTCTTGAAGCGATGGTTGCCGGCATCGGTCAGCGGCACCGAGAGGTGCTTGCTCGCCTCGCGATAGGCCTTGGCCGAGATGGCGAAGCCGCCCGGGCTCGCCACCGCTTCCAGGCGGACGGCGATGTTGACATCGTCGCCGAACACTTCGTCCTCGTCGGCGATGACGTCGCCCATGTGGATGCCGAGCCGGAACTGCATGGCGCGGTCTGCCGGCAGATGGCGGTTGCGCTCGGCCATCACCGTCTGCATCGCGATCGCAGCCTCGGTGGCGCCGACGATGGAGGCGAATTCCAGCAGGAAGCCGTCGCCGGTGTTCTTCACGACGCGGCCGCCGTGATTGAGGATGATGGGATGGATCGCGGCGCGATGGGCCTTGAAGGCGGCATGGGTGCCGGCCTCGTCGCTGCCCATCATGCGCGAATAGCCGGCGACATCGGCGCAGACGATGGCGGCCAGACGTCTTTCCATATCCTCAAAGCTCCAAGGGATCAGATGACCGGCCACAGCATGGCGGTTGCCGCGAATCCCGCATTTCAAGAACCCCACCTTTATAGAGCAGATGCGCCGCAGCGGAAGCATGATCCGCATTGCAAATTCGAGGTAAATCCTGCGCAATCCCGGCGGTGGACGGGAACGGGCGAACCGACTAAGCGGAACCAGGACCGTCAGGACGGCAGCGGAGAACCTTCATGCTGGGCATTCACGAGATCGGGCTTTTCATCCTCTCGGGCGTGCTGCTCAACATCACGCCAGGGCCGGATTCGGTCTATGTGATCGGCCGCAGCATGCAGATGGGCTGGCGGGGCGGCGCCGCTGCCGCCCTGGGCATCAGTTGCGGCTGCTTCGTCCATGTCGCGGGCGCGGCGATCGGGCTTTCGGCTCTGCTGATGGCCTCGTCCACGGCCTTTTCGATCCTGAAGCTGGTCGGCGCGGCCTATCTGGTCGCGACCGGTCTCCAGATGCTGTGGTCGCGCCCGGCGCTGGCTGCAAGCATCGACGAGCCGGCGCGGAGCTCATTGCAGCGGGTCTTCCTCCAGGGTGTCTTCACCAACGCGCTCAATCCCAAGGTCGCGCTGTTCTTCCTCGCCTTTCTGCCGCAATTCGTCGCAGCCGATGCCCCGCACAAGCCGCTCGCCTTCCTGACGCTCGGCCTGATCTTCATCTTTACGGGGACACTGTGGTGCCTGGTGCTGGCGGCGTTCGCCGCCAGAGCCGCCTACCGGCTGCGCAAGTCCGAGGGCGCGATCGCCTGGGTCAACCGCACGCTCGGCGGCCTCTTCATCTATCTCGGCATCCGCGTCGCCATGCTGGAGACACGGTAGCTCCTTCTAGTGAATGAGAAGCGGTCCGATCGAGGCTGCGCTCGGGAGGTTTCGATGATCCGTGGAAGCTGTCTGTGTGGCACCGTGCGGTTCGAGATCGAGAAGGTGCGCGCGCTGACGCACTGCCATTGCGTCAATTGCCGCAAGCTGAGCGGCGCGGCCTTCGCCACCTACGCGCATGTCGATGCCGACAAGTTTCGCTTCGCGGCGGGCGAGGACATGACGGCATCTTACGAATCCTCGCCGGGCAGTATCCGCTACCGTTGCAGGACCTGCGGCTGCCCGACGCCGGGCAAGGCGAGCTATCTCCCAACCGTCAGCATTCCCGCTGGCCTGCTCGATGACGACCCGGAAGTCCGGCCTCGCCTCCACGTTTTCACCTCGTCGCGCGCGTCGTGGTGGACAATCCAGGACGACCTGCCTCAGCACGAAAAATGGGTGCCGGGCTACGGGCCGAAATCGTAAGGCGCTTAAGGGAATTCCTTCGCCAGCGCGCTGCCGGCGAGGTAAAGGCCGAGCAGGATCATCGCGATCAGGAACCAGCGGCGAAACGCCTCCGCCGGCATCCGCGCCCGCACCGATTGGCCGATGAACATGCCGGCAAAGGCCATGGCGAGGCCCACGGCGCCCGGCACGACGTTGGCGGGCGTGAGCAGTCCGACCGCAGTCAAATTAAAGGCGAGCGCCAGCGTCGCGGTGGTGAAAAACACCCCGAGCGCCTGCACCAATTCGTCCTTCTCCATGCCGATCGCCTGCATGAACGGCATCGACGGGATCACCTGCACGCCTGTGGAGGCCGAGATCACGCCGGTGATGACGCCGACCACGCCGCCGACCCATTTCTCGTTCTCGGGCGCGACGTGGAACTCGAACTTGTTCAGGCCGATCACAGCGTAGACGACGAGCAGGGCGCCCAGCACGATCGTGCCGTAGCGCGCATGCGGCCCGGTCAGCGCGCCGGCGTTGAGCCAGCAGCCGACCACGGTGCCGATCATCAGCGGCCACAGCCGCCGCAGGATGTCGCGCAAATACGGGCCGACGAAGGTCTGCCAGATGTTGGTGACGATGGCGGGAACGATGACGATGGCGATGGCGCGGCTCGGCGCCATGCTCACGGCGAGCAGGCCCATCGACACCGTCGGCAGGCCGAGCCCGACCACGCCCTTGACGAATCCGGCGAGCAGGAACACGGCGGCGATGAGGATGAGCAGCGGGTCGATCATGCCAGCACATTGACCGAAGCCGCGCGGGCGCACAATCTGGAGGTTACGGAGAGAGCCTTCGGCCTCAACGAAGGCTCAGGGAGACATCGCATGCGCTTCGACCTGGTCGATCTCCAGCTCTTCATCGCGGTCGCCGACCAGCGAAGCATCACCCGCGGCGCGGAGCGATCACATCTCGCCCTCGCCTCGGCCAGCGCGCGTATCAAGGGGCTCGAGGATGCGCTCGGCGTCGCGCTGCTCAAGCGCGGGCGCCGCGGCGTCGAGTTGACCGCGGCCGGCGAGAGCCTGCTCGATCATGCCAGGCTCGTGATCCATCAGATCGACGCCATGCGCGGCGATCTCGCCGGCTTTGCCAGCGGCGTGCGCGCCAGCGTGCATTTCCTCGCCAACACGTCGGGCCTGTCGGAGCATCTGCCGAAGGCGCTCGCCGGTTTCCTGCGCCAGCATCGCGACGTCGCCGTCGACATCGAGGAGCGCGAGAGCACCGATATCGCGGCGGCGATCACCGCAGGCGCCGCCGATCTCGGCTTCGCCGCCGAGCACGCGCTGCCCGAGCATATCGAACGCTTTCCCTTCAGCGAGGATCGCCTGACGCTGGTGACGTCGAAACGCGGCCCGTTCGCCGGCTGCCGCCAGATCGACTTTCAGGAGGCGGGGGCTTGCGACTTCGTCGGCCTGACCAGCGCCACCGCGCTCCAGATGCACATCTCGAAGCACGCTGCGCGGCTCGGCATGCGGCCGCATTTCCGCGCGCGCCTGCGCGACTTCGACGCGATCTGCCAGATGGTCGCGGCCGATGTCGGCGTCGCCCTCGTGCCCGAGGCCGCTGCCCGCCGCTGCGCCAAGACCATGCCGCTCGCCATGGTCCGCCTGCGCGATGCCTTCGCCAACCGCCGTCTCGTGATCTGCGCGCGCAGCTTCAAGGCGCTACCGAAGCCGGCCAAGCTGCTGGTGGAGCATTTGCGAGCCGAGGCGGTGTGAGGAGCTGTTACCCTCCCCTGGAGGTCAGGGCAATCGCAATTGAATTTTGCAGAGGTCGTCATGCCAGGGCGTGTCCCGGGCATCCACGTTCTTGTGCCGCGTGGAAAGGCGTGGATGGCCGGGACAAGCCCGGCCATGACGCTGTGGAGACAGCCGGTGCCATAGCGACATCTCATATGCGATAGCCCTGCCCTCTAGGGGAGGGTAAGACACCTACTTCGCCATCTCCGCTCCCGCGTCGGTGATGCAAGCCCTCCGCCCGCGCGCTACTGGTTCAAAAGCTTCAACGCTGCCTCGTGCACCCGCGCGTCGCCAGCGGCGATGATGCGGCCGCCGCCCTGGGCCGGCTTGCCTTCCCAGGTGGTGACGACGCCGCCGGCGCCGGTCACGATCGGGATCAGTGCCGCGATGTCATAGGGCTTCAGCTCGGTCTCGACCACGAGGTCGACGTGGCCCGCGGCAAGCATGCAATAGGAGTAGCAGTCGCCGCCATAGCGCGACAGCCGCGCGCTCTTCTCGATGTGGCCGAAGATGGCGCGGTCGCGCTCGTTCATCAGCAGCGGGCTGGTAGTGTAGGTCGTGGCCTCCGACAGCGAAGCGCAGCGGCGGACCTGGAGCCGGCGCTCGCCCGACGGCCCTTTATAATTGGCCGAACCGTTGTCGCCGGAAAAGCGCTCGCCGATGAAGGGCTGGTGCATCATGCCGAACACCGGCGTGCCCTTGTGCAACAGCGCGATCAGCGTGCCCCAGATCGGAAAGCCACCGATGAAGGATTTGGTGCCGTCGATGGGGTCGAGCACCCAGACATAGTCGGCGTCTTCGCGCTCGTTGCCGAATTCCTCGCCGACGATGCCGTGCTGGGGAAAGTTGGCCTTGATCAGCCGCCGCATCACCGCCTCCGCCGCGCGGTCGGCCTCCGTCACAGGGTCGAAATCCTTGGTCTTGCTCTTGTCGTCGATCGACAGCGAGGTGCGGAAGAACGGCAGGATGGTTTCGCCGGAGGCGGTGGCGAGCCGACCGATGAAGGCGGAGAAGTCGATCACCGTCACAGGCGAAATCCTCGAAGCGAAGTTGGAGAGCTTGCCTCCTGCCTAGCTCAATTCGCCTGCCGCGTGCAGCGCTGTCTTGATGTTGCTCCCTGGTATTTTGGATGCCGCGGCGGGCTGCCCCATTCCAGTCATCTGCTGGCCAAATATCGTTCATGGAGTTGAAATCTTAGTTCCGACCTTGCCTTGTTCGTATGCAAATGACTATCAACCCATTGAATTCCCTTATCAAAGAAACTGAATCTGGGCTTCCATAGAAGCAACTGAGCCATGTGCGATTTGCATGAGAAACCGCGCAAAAGCCCTTGCACTTTGTGCGGCGCGGTCGCATATTGTTGCGGTGCGGTAGCGCCTCGCGTTACCGCTGCCCTCCTTGGGCGTTTCCTCCCTAGACTTGGGCCGCTTGCGTCATTCGCGAGCGGCCCTTTTTTCTGAGCCCCGCCGTTTTCATTTGGGGCGCGCAAGCTTGCGAAGCGAAAACGCACCCGCGCGCAAGGCCTCGTCGTTTCGGAGAAGAAGCTGCGTCCTATTCCGCCGCGGCCTGGAACGGGCCGAGATCGGCGAACGGAATCGTGGTCGCCAGCACGTTGGCGAGAACGCCGAAATCGGCGGCCACCTGCGCAAAGCGAGCGCTGCGCTCGCGCCGCCGCTCGTCCATGTAGATCGCGCGGTTGAGCTCGAGCTGCACGGCGTGCAGGCCGCTCGCGGGATTGCCGTAATGCTCGGTGATGAAGCCGCCGGCATAGGGCTTGTTGCGGCCGATCGAATAGCCGAGCCCGCTCATGGTCTCCTCGACGCGATCGGGCAAGAGCGGCGTGCAGCTGGTGCCGTAGCGATCGCCGATCACGACGTCGGGCCGGCGCGGCTCGTCCCTGCTGACGCCGACCGACGGCATCGAGTGGCAGTCGACCAGCACCACCGTGCCGAACATCTGGTGCACCTTGTTGATCAGCCGGCGCAGCGCGCGATGGTAGGGCTTGTACAGCGTCTCGATCCGCCCCAGCGCATCGTCGACCAGGAGGCGGTCGCGATAGATCTCCTGGCCGTCGCCCACCACGCGCGGAATGGTGCCGAGGCCGCCGGCGACCCGCATCGAGCGGGTGTTGGCGAAGCTCGGCAGCCGGCCGGTGAACATGCGCGGGTCGAGCTCATAGGGCTCGCGGTTGACGTCGACATAGGAGCGGGGAAAGTTGACCCGCACCGTCGGAAAGCCGCGCGCGCTCAGATGGCCGATCAGTTCGTCCATGAACGAATCTTCCGACCGTCGCAGCGTGGGCAGGTCGATCCGCGACGCCGCCAGGAATTCTTCAGGATAGGTCGAGCCGGAATGCGGCGAGTTGAAGATGACGGGCGCGCGCCATTCGGCAGGCTCGAAGATCTCGAAGGCTGGCGACATGTCGCCGTCAAAGCGGGTCATCTTCTCAGGCTTCGTCCCTTCGTGCCGCACGATCCGGACAAGCTCCGGGTCCAATGATTCGGCCGATCTCGCGGCTCTTATGTGTCGTCATTGTCCGGAATCGCAACCATTCTGCCAAGCGAAAAGATGTCATGGCCCCTTGGAACACGTCTTAACCGTGCAGGCATCGGGATGGGGACGCGCCGGTCCGGCTCGATTGATCTGGACCTCGTTCCGGTCCACAAAGAGCCGGCAGCGGGGCCGGCGCAGGGTTAAGATTTTCACCCCAAATTTACCCTCTGTCGGGCTTAGTGACCTCTGCTGATATCCTCTGGGGATTCGACGTTTCCTGCCATGCCAAAGATCCTGCTCGCCGAAGACGACAACGACATGCGCCGTTTCCTGGTCAAGGCGCTGGAAAACGCCGGTTTTCAGGTCTCGTCCCACGACAACGGCATGGCCGCCTATCAGCGGCTGCGGGAAGAGCCGTTCGAGATGCTGCTGACCGATATCGTGATGCCGGAAATGGACGGCATCGAGCTCGCCCGCCGGGCCTCGGAACTCGATCCTGACATCAAGATCATGTTCATCACTGGCTTTGCCGCGGTCGCCCTGAACTCGGATTCGGACGCCCCCAAGAACGCCAAGGTCCTGTCCAAGCCGGTGCATCTGCGCGAATTGGTCAGCGAAGTGAACAAGATGCTGGCGGCCTGAATCGGCCCCCTTCCGTCCTTGCGCCGGCTCCCCTGAGCCGTTATAGGGACCCCACCCGACACAAGTGGACTTTAGGGCACGTAGCTCAGCGGGAGAGCACTACCTTGACATGGTAGGGGTCACAGGTTCGATCCCTGTCGTGCCCACCACGCTTCGCCTTCGGCTTCGCATGGCACAGCCTGGAAGATTGCGGCGAAGTGTGTCCGGCGTAGCTCGAAGAGCGAAGACGGACTGGTGCGGCTTGCTCGAAAGCTTCTAGCCCGTTGCAGCGACGCGCAATCCGGCCGCGGTTTCCCGGCCGCTGTCCCGGATGACCCTACACTCCATCCCGGCTACAATGGCATCTCCGACACGAGGCCGCCCATGACCGTGTCCGTCATCGAGCAAGCGAAGATCCAGGCGCAGGTGCTGGTGCCGCTGATCAAGACGTTGCAGGCCGAACTCGGCGAAGCCCGCGCCAATGCGCTGGTGCGCAAGGCGCTCGGCGATCTCTATCGCGGCTTCGGCGAGGCGTTCTGGAAGGCCAAGAACGATAGCAATCTCGGCAAGGCCGTGTCGTCGGCCTTCAAAACTTATGCCCGCGACGATGCGCTCGCCTATGACGTGATCGAACAGACGGCGGACGCCTTCGCGTTCGACGTGACGCGCTGCGCCTATGCCGAGTTCTACAAGGCCCTGGGCGAGCCCGAACTCGGCTTCCTGCTGATCTGCACCGCGGACTTTGCGACCGCGGAGGGGTTCGGTCCCGACGTCAGGCTCACGCGCACGCAGACCATCATGCAGGGCGCCTCTCATTGCGATTTCCGCTACCGCCGGGATGGAGGCGGATCACAGTGAGAGGAGCGATGCGGACGATCGGTCTCGCCATGGCGATGCTGGTGCAGATGGCGCCGCGCGCCGACGCCGCGATCGTCGACTGGCAAGCCGAGCTCCAGCGCTGCCGCAGCTTGCGCCAGAACGTGGCGCCGCTGCTTCAGGCCGGCGAGGGGATCTCCGCCGTCGGCCGCTCCAGCAGGTCCGTCCGCCGCTGCATCTGGATCCAGCGGATGGCGGTGCGGAAGAAAATTCCCGGCGCGGAGGTGTGGTAGCCTTACCGAGCTCATGGCCCCGGCGTGACGAAGGCCGAGATGATCCTGCCGTCGTTGCCGAGCGCGATGTGCCAGTGCGAGGCTGCGCCACCCTGATGCCAGACGGAATAGACGTCCTGTCCTTGTGCGTTCACACCGAGGAATTCGATCGAGGTGATCGGGCCCATTTCGGCAAGGCCCGGCTGCAGGCGCGGCAATTGCTTGCGTGTCGCCTCGGCCAAGTCGGCGCTCATCTCGCCGTAATTGGGCTGGCCCGATGCGACGCTCTCGATCAGACGGCGAAGCGCGGCTGCGGTCCCGGGATTGGCGGACCGGCTGCTCATACGAGACTCGATCGCGCGCTGGAGCTCTTGCGCCGTGCTCGTGTCGATGCGTGGCATGGTGTGATCGTTGCCGTGCTGGCGCAGGATCACGGCGGTAGGCACCCCATCCGGCCCGAGGGTAAACCGTAGCTCGACATCGATCTCCCGCGCGGCGAATTCTGTTTCGCCCACCGCGTAATATGGCGCCGAGCTTTGACCGCTCAGCCGTCCGGACAGATGATCCTGTTCACGCGTCACGGTGAAGACGGCGCTATGGAATTGGTATGTTCCGGCATAACGATCCAGCACCGCCTGCGGCAACTGAATTTCTTTGGCTCTCGAGCGGAGCTGATCCGCAGCATCGGTCTTGGCACTTTCCTCGTTGCTGCGGCCCGAGCGGGCCTGCTCCGCGGAACGGATTCGGGCCGCCAGGACATTCCAATCGGCCAACCCGAACAACCTCGCGACGAGTTCGAGGCTCTCACTGACCGTGAGGGAGACCGATCGGGCGTTCAGGGAGTCGCGGAGCGTCTGCGCCATGGCTTTGGCGTCGCGGAAATCGCGCATGCTCTGTTCCTTTGCAATATGAACGGAGAATGTCAGGGCTTGCGTTACTGACCCGTTCGCGTGAGCAAAGGAAGCGGGCGGCGGTCCGATACACTTCACCATACCCCGACGGGCGCAAGCGGCCGGCGGTATCAACCTTTCGAAATTTTGCTTGAGAGCGCCATGCTTGTCAACCGACGTCGTCGGCGTCTCGACAAGGATCACGCATCACTCTTCCGTTGATGCACGACGCGCAGGCTGCAGCAGCAAGTCCTTCAGCCCCGTCGGGTAGAGCCTCGGCCCGCCGTCCAGGTCGAGATCGGCAAGGTCGAACCAGCGCGCGACGATTTGCTCTCCATTGTCCTCGCGGAAGTCGATGCGGTCCTGGCCGGCGAATGCGCCATCCGGAAACGCGACCTCCGCGATGAACATCACCTCGTGCCCGGCCGATGCCTCGTGCACAAAAATGTTCTCCATCACCAATGGCTCGCCCATGATGCCGACGTCGATGCCGAGCTCCTCGTTGAATTCCCGCACCAAGGCCGCGCGCCAGCTCTCGCCGAACTCGATCTCGCCGCCGAGCGGGCGCACGCCCTTGATCCGCCCCGCATCGTCGCGCACCTCGGCCGCCAGCAGCCGCCCGCCGCGCCAATGCAGGCCGATCGCGACGACGCGGATACGGGGATGTGGGCGCCAAGTGGTCATGGCGGATCGTTAATCCGTGTCGCATGCTTTCGCAACGAGGGACGAGATCGTGTGCTTGCGATGGCGAGATGAGAGACCCGTCACTCCACCAGATACTTCTTCACCGCCGCTTCGTCCCACGCGATCCCGTTGCCCGGCTCCTCGCTCGGCAGCGCGAAGCCGTCCTTGATCTGCAGCCGCGTTGCCAGCACCGCGTCGGCCCAGTCGACATATTCCAGCCAATGCGCGGTCGGCGTCACGCAGAGCAGATGCGCGCTGACTTCAGAGAACAGGTGCGACGACATCTCGATGCCGGCAGCATGGGCAAGCGAAGCGGCGCGGAGCCAGCCGGTGACGCCGCCGATGCGCTGGACATCAGGCATCACGTAGTCGCAGGCCTCTGCCGAGAGCGCGGTTTGCATGGAAAACGCGCTGTCAAAATTCTCGCCGATCTGGACCGGCGTCTGCAGCGCGTCGGCAATGCGGGCGCAGCCGGCATGATCGTCGTGGCGGATCGGCTCCTCGATCCAGCTGAGGCCCTCGTCGTCGAGCATCTCGCCGCGGCGGATCGCTTCGGTGACCGTCAGCGCCTGGTTGTAGTCGCACATCAGCGTGACCTCGTCGCCGACGGCTTTGCGCACCGCGCGCACCACGGCGAGGTCCTCCCGCGCATCGCGTCGGCCGACGCGGATCTTTGCGGCGTGAAACCCCTCGGCCAGCAGCTTGTGGGCTTCCTCCACCGCGGCGCCCGCCGGCATGATGCCCAGGCCCTTCGAATTGTAGGCGCGCACCGGCTTCGGCGCGCCGCCGAGCAGGCGGGCGAGCGGCAGGCCGCGCGAGCGCGCCAGCGCGTCCCATGCCGCCATGTCGATGCCGGATTGCGCCAGCCGCTGCAGGCCGGCGAGGCCCAGCAGCGTGAAGCGCTGGCTCAGCTTGCGCTCGATCTCGAACGGCAGCAGCTCGTCGCCGGCGACGAGGTCCGACATTTCCGTGACCATCGCCGCCAGCGGCTTCAAGGCCGAGGGCGTGAGCGAGAACAGATAGGAATGGCCCACCGCGCCGTGGTCGGTCTCGCAGTCGATCAGCACCAGCGGTGCCTTGGCGACCGCCCCGGTCGCGGTCTGGAGCGGTAGGTTCATCGGCACGATCACGGGGCGTGCGACAAAGCGCTTGATGCGGATGGTCTCGGTCATGGCTCTCTCCCGGCGGAGCGAATGCAGGTCGGGCGCCGATCTTAAGCATCCGTGATCAAACGAAAAGGCTCCTCTGCCGACCCACCATAAAATGGGGTTGCGTGAGCCTGCGATTCTTGGCTCTGTGGCGCCGCATTCCTTGCCGCAAATGCCGAGGGGTTTGCGACAAAATCGCACACAACGGAGCCACGACGTGAAACAAGCGATCTCCGAAGAACAGCGCAAGAGCGGCGTCCTCACGGGTGCCGCGATCGTCTTCCTCCTGCTCGCCCTGCCGGTCGCGGTGTGGCTGGACCTGACCGAGCTCAGCAAGACGGCGCTGCGGCGCCAGGCGATCGATCTCAATTCGGTGATCACGAGCGTGCGCAGCTATTACGGCTCCAACGTGGTCGGGCGCGTGCTCGCCAACCCCAACGGCAGCACCAAGGTCGTGCACAATTACGAATCCGTGCCCGGCGCGATCCCGATCCCCGCGACGCTGTCGCTGGAGCTCGGCCGGGTGATCGGCGCCCAGCAGGAGAACATCACCTATCGCTTCGTCTCGGACTTCCCGTTCCAGAACCGCGCTCCGCACCAGCTCGACAAGTTCGAGAAGGACGCGCTCGATGCGCTGCGCCGGGATCCCGAGCAGAAGATCGTGGAGACCGAGACCTCGCTGTTCAACGACAAGGTCCGCCTGGTTGCGCCCGTCACGATGGGGCCGGCCTGCGTCAGCTGCCACAACAGCCACCCCGAGAGCCCGAAGAAGGACTGGAAGGTGGGGGATGTCCGCGGCATCCAGGAGGTGATCATCGCCCAGCCGATCGCCGCCAACATCTTCTCGTTCAAGTTCCTGCTGGCCTATTTCGTGATCGCCGCCGGGAGCGGACTGGCGTTCCTGTCATTGCAGCGCCGTCAGGCGCGCCGCATCAAGAACATGAACAAGGAGCTCGAATCCGCCAACGACTTCCTGGCCTCGCTGTCGATGAAGATCTCGCGCTACATCCCGCCGCAGGTCTACAAGAGCATCTTCTCGGGCCAGAAGGACGTCACCATCCACACCGAGCGCAAGAAGCTCACTATCTTCTTCTCCGACATCCAGAATTTCACGGCGACCGCGGAACGGCTCCAGCCAGAGCAGCTGACACAGTTGCTCAACGAATATTTCACGGAGATGTCGGCGATCGCCCACGAATATGGCGGCACCATCGACAAGTTCATCGGCGATGCCATGCTGATCTTCTTCGGCGACCCCGAGACCAAGGGCGACCGGGCCGATGCACAGGCCTGCCTGCAGATGGCCTGGCGCATGCAGCAACGCCTTGCCGAGCTGAACGCGAAATGGCGGGCGTCCGGCATCGAGCAACCGTTCCGCTCGCGCATGGGCATCAATTCCGGCTATTGCAATGTCGGCAATTTCGGCAGCGCCGACCGCATGGACTACACCATCATCGGTGCGGAGGCGAACCTCGCTGCGCGCCTGCAATCGATCGCCGAGCCCGGCGGCATCGTGCTGAGCTACGAGACCTTCGCTCTTGTCAGCGACGTCGTCCGAGCGCATGCGTTGCCGGCAATCACGATGAAGGGCATCAGCCGCGAGGTGATCCCCTATTCGGTCGACGCGCTGAACGACAAAGCTGCGGAGAACAGCGGCATCATCACCGAACGCGCACCGGGCCTCGAGCTCTATCTCGACCCCGCCGTGGTGAAATCAGGCGACGCCGCACGCGTCCGCTCGCTCCTGGAGAACGCGCTGGCCTCGCTCAAGCCGGCGTGAGGGGAGGGTAAGAGACCTTACCTTGCCGCGCCTTCCGTGAACGCGGTCTCGATCACGTCCCCGAACGGCTGCCACGACCGCCCGTCGAACTGCACCAGCCGCATCTGCCTGATCGGCAGGTAGCGGTTGGGCGAGGTGTTCATCCTGATGTTGGGCAATGCGACCGAAGGCTGATAGTCCCTGAGCGAAGCCGCCTGGCGCATGATGTTGTCGCGTGAAAAATCGTCGCCGCATTGCTTCAGCACCTGCGTCAGCGCCTCGGCCGCGGCGTAGCCATAGACGGCCGCACTGTTGTTGGTGCTTTCGACCCGATGGTATTTGTCCATGAAGGCGAACCAGTCCTTCATGCCGGGATCGTCCTTCCAGGCGGGATCGCTCGGATCCTTCAAAAAGGCCGCCGAAATCACGCCCGCAGAGTTTTCCAGCCCCGCGGGCGCCATCGCGTTGGCGATCGAGGCGGAGGCATCGTTGACGATGAAGACGGGACGCCAATTCAGGGACGCTGCCAGCTTGATCACCTTGGATGCGGTCGAGGGCACGCCGAGGAAGACGAAGATGTCGGCACCGGCGCGCTTGAGGATCGAGACGTGCCCGTCGAGATGCTCGTCGGCAAGGTCGAAGGCGATGTCGACCAGGACGTGACGGTTGAGATCGCCGAGGCCCTCCTGGATGCCCTTGTAGAGCATGCGCCCGAACTGGTCGTTCTGCCAGAGCACGACGATCTTCTTCCTCGGGTAAGAGGCCTGGATGTAGTTGGCGTAGATGCGCCCTTCCGACCGGAACGACGGCTGCCAGCCCATGGTCCAGGGAAACGCGCTCGGCTGGCTCAGCTCCTCGTCGCCGGAGGCGACGAACAGTTGTGGGATCTTCTTCTCGTTCAGGTACGAGCGCGTGACGAGATTACCGGGCGTGCCGAACGAGCCGAACATCAGGTGCACGCCGTCCTTCTCGACCAGCTTGCGCGTCAGCTCGAGCGCGGTCGCCGGATCGGAATTGTCGTCGCGGGTGATGAAGCGGATCTTGCGGCCATTGATGCCGCCGCGCGCGTTGACCATGTCGAAATAGGCCGCTTCCGCCTGGCCGATCGCGCCGAATTCCGAGAGCGACCCCGAATACGGCATGACATTGCCGATGCGGATTTCCTCATCGCTTGCGGGTTGATCCGCGTGCTGCTGCAGCGACATCGCGCCCAGCGATGCGATGGCAATCACGGAAACGAACAGCATCCTGCCGATGACGCGCATGTTCGATGCCTTGTGGTTGGCCCCAACGAGGTCGGCTCAATCCCCACCAAGGCCGCTTGATCTAGGTCAAGCGTTTGGCAATCGTGTGGCTGTCGCGCTTCGATGCGACGCATGGGCCGGAAGCGAAATGGCAGGCGTGTTGACGCGCTGCATTGAGTTCTGATCGAGAGTGTGTGTCGTGTGGCAACCTGCTCTTACCCTCCCCTGGAGGGGAGGGTCGATCGCGCGTAGCGCGAGCGGGGTGGGGTGATCTCTCGACCCGGGCAGTGTGCGACGCTGATAGACCGTCACCCCACCCCGTCTCACATTGCGCTTCGCTTCATGTGAGCCGACCCTCCCCCTCCAGGCCCCCTCCAGGGGAGGGTAAGGACCGACCGCCCACGACGCGAGAAGTGTGCTCCTGCGGCGGAGGGCGGGGGATTGGCCCAGCAAACGGTCAGAGTAGAAACCGCGCTACCGCAACCCCTACGGCAACCCCCGCGCCTCGAGCTGACGCACCAGCAGCAGCGTCGGCTCCGCGAGGCTGTCGCCGGAACCATCGAGGCCGAAGGCGTTCGCGATGCCGTCGCGGCTGCGCAGCAGCGTGCTGCGCGGGCAATGGCCGGCGCCGCACAGCGTCTTCTTCAGCGTCTCGCCTTGCGCCACGAGGCCGGCGGAATCATCCGCGGCCCAGGCCAGCACGATCGGCACGTCGACATTGAGGATGCCGGGGAATACCGAGCGCTTGTCGTACTGGGTGGCGTCACCGCCGAGATAGGCCTTCTCGCTGTCGCTCGCGTCCTTGCCGACGCGGTAGATCCCGGACACCAGCACCACGCCCGCGACGTCGGCGCCGGCGGTCTGCAGCTCGGGATGCGCCAGCATGGTCGCGACGTGGAAGGCGCCGGCGCCGTAGCCGACCGCGACGATCGCGCGGGCATCGCCGTTGAAGAGGTCGATATTGCCATGAACCCAGGACAGCGCCGCGGCCACATCGGCCGCGCCGGCCGGCCAGGTCGCCGCGGGCGCCAGGCGATAATCGACGCGGACCCCGATCATGCCGTGGCGCGCGGCAAAGCACATCGCCTGGTCCTGGATCTGGCGCGACAGCTCCGGCGCTCCGCGGTCGCCGGTGAAGGTATCTCCCGTCACGAACAGCAGCACCGGCCGCGGCGTGTCGGCCTTGGTTGCGCTGGTCGCGACATCGAGCACATTGGCCTCGCTCTCGCCATAGCGCAGGCCGCGCGAGAAGGTGACCTGCTCGCATAGCCGTGCGGTGCCGCCTGCGGTGGTGTCGGAATCGGTGAGGCCCGCCTGCACGAGACCCGAGGGCGGCGGGAGCCGGCCCGGCACGGGTCCGTGCGCGGAGGCCGTGGTCATGGTCAGAAACAGGAAAAATGTCAGATAATTCTTCATGGGTGTGGCGGCCTTGCGGGGCTCCATATCGGCTCGCTGATCTGGCCCGTCTTTTCAATTCATCTCATTAGTTAGCCGGCCTTGAGGCGAATTCGCGGCACCTTGGATGCGCAGCCGCCGTTTATCCCGATCCGTCAGGCCGTTGTCCAGCGCCGCCGAGGCTCGCGCCTGAAACGGCTTTCTACTGTGCATGGGGTTGTTTTCGCGGCTTTTGTTTTGGATGGTCCGTCAGGCCCGCTTCATCGTCCGGAAGGTGATGGAGTAGCGCCGCGCCGCGACTGGGGGGATGCTGTGCTCCCACTGCGACCGCGCCTCGCCGTCCATCATGTAGAGCGAGCGCGGCAGGGCCGCGAGCGTGTGGCGCTCCCACTTGGCGCTGTTGCGGCGGCGGAAGCGGAAGTTGCATGGCGAGCCCAGCGACAGGCCGAGCACCTTGTCGAAATGCGGCTTGTCGCGATGCCAGCCGATGCCGACGCCGACCTCGTATTCGGTGCACAGCACCTGCCGGACGCTGCCTTCCGGCAGCGCCGCCCAGGCCTCGGCCTGCCGCGCGACCGACCGCACCCAGTCCGGGATCGGACCGGCCTCGGCCAGACGCTGCAGCGTGTAGTCGTAGCGATAGCCGAACGACGCCACCCGGCGGTTGCCCTCGAACGCGCCGAACTGAAAGCGCTGGAGCGGCAATGCTGCGATGCGGCCGATCAGATCCTGCTCGGCGGCCCGATCGATAAAATCGTCCGTGTAGCGAAGTCCGGCCGGGCCTTCCTGCGGGTCGGCGAACAAACCTAGCTGCGTCATGCCTCGCATTTCCGTGATGGAACCTCTTTGCGGCTGATGCGACTTATCTATGACGCGGGAAGAAACGTGCGAGGCTGTCATGGCAGAGAAGCATACCGCCGATCCGGTTGAGATCATGCGGGCGACCGGTCATCCTGAGTTGGAATACGCCGCCGGCTGGACTATCGCCGGTCTCGCCACCATCGGCACCATCGTCGCCGTCTGGGTCTTTGCGATCTAGGCAACCGGAAACTGGAGCTCGAAGGCTGCGCCCTCGTCGGTCGGCTTAAGCCTGATCGAGCCGCCATGGCTCGCCATCACCGCGCGCGCGATCGCCAGCCCCATCCCGGTGCCGCCCTGGTCGCGGCGGGTGGTGAAGAACGCATCGAAGATCCTGTCGCGGTTCGGCGCCGATATCGGCTCGCCATCATTGCTGACCGTCACAAGCACGGTCGTCCGCGCGTCGACCGCCTCCAGCCTGATCGTCCCGGCCTTGTGCCGCACCGCATTGTCGGCGATGTGCGACAGCACGATCAGCGCCTTCTCCGAGGACATGCCGATCGCCCGGTCGAGGCTGCCGCTGGCCTCGATCGCGCTTGCCGGAAACCGGCTCCTGAGATCGGCGATCACGGGTGCCAGCTCGGTGCGTTCGTTCTGCGGCAGGCTCTCGGCGCGGGCGAGCTCGCGCAGCCGCTGCGCCATCGCCTCCAGCCGCTGGGTATCCGACAGGATGTTAGCGATGAAGGTGTTCTGCTCGGCCGGCGTCAGGCCCTCGGCCTTGCCCTGAACCGAATCCTGCAGCAGCTCGGCCGCGCCCTTGATCGAGGTCAGCGGCGATTTCAGCTCGTGAGTGAGATGGGCCGAGAAGGTCGCGATATAGTCGGAGCGCCGCGCCAGCTGCTCGGCCATGCCGAGAAAGCTGTGCGAGAGCTGGGCGAACTCGCGCGTGCCGTAATGCTTCAGCGGCTGGAACGCCTCCCGGTCGCCGCGGCCGATTCGGGCGGCGCGGTCGATCAGCTCGCGCATCGGCAGCGTGATGGTGCGCGAGAACACGAGGCCGATCGCGATGGTGCCGAGGATGACGGCAAGGCCGGCCAGCACGAACTTGGCCCGCTCCTGGTAGAGGTGGTCGAAAATGTTGCTCGGCGTCCGCGTCGTGTAGATCACCCCGGCGACGCGGTTGTTGACGATGACGGGCATCGCCGAGAACACGTGCACGCCGAGGCCGCGGCTGAAGGAATAGATCGGCGGCGGCGGCTTGTCCGGCACGCGGTTGCGTAAAGTCGCGCGGTATTGCCCGTGCAGGGCGTCCGCGACCTCCTCGATATGGGCGAGCGACTGCCCGACCTCCTGCCGCCCGGCAATCACCACGCCTTGCGGATCGAGGATGCGAAAGCCGGCCAACGTCACCTTCTGGGTCTCGCGGATGATCGGCGTCAGCCTGGCCCCGATCTCGACATAGGCTGCTTGCGCCTGCCCGGGCGCGGGCAATGCGTCGGGCCGCCGCCGCAACAGGTCGTTCGCGGTGAGGTCGAGCGCGGGGCGGATCGGTGTGACCTGGTCGCCGGGATCGGGCAGCACGCCCGGCGGCACCTCGGCGCCGAGCACGAGGCCGCTGTCGAGCCGGGCCGTCACCTCCTGCGCATAGATCGTCGCCAGCACGCGGCTCTGTGCGATCAGCTCGGCCTGGGTCTGGCGGATCAGCTGGTTGTCGTAGAGACGGAAGAAGAACAGGCCGACCAGCGGCAGTATGCCGACCGTCGCCAGCACCGTGAAGATCACGAGGGTGAGCGACGGCCGCCATTTGTCGGGCGCAGCACTCATGCCTCTTTCTCGCAGCGGCCGAGCTTGAAGCCGACGCCGTGGATGGTCTCGATCACGTTGTCGCAAGCAAGCGCCGCGAGCTTGGCGCGGATGTTGCGGATATGGCTGTCGATGGTGCGGTCGGAGACCTGGATGTTGAGCTGGTAGGCCGCGCGCATCAGCTGCTCGCGGTTGAACACCGATGTCGGCCGGGTCAGGAACGCGCGCAGGATGCCGAACTCGATCGCGGTCAGCTTCAGCGGCGTGCCGGCAAAGGACGCGACATGCTGTTCGGGATCGATCAGCAGCCCGCCTTGCGTCAGCGCGGTGGGCCCGGCCTTGGCCTCGCCGTTGCGCGGGCTGAGGCGGCGCAGGATGACATTGACCCGCGCCACCAGCTCGCGCGGGCTGAACGGCTTCGTGACGTAGTCGTCGCCGCCGATCTCGAGGCCCAGGATACGGTCGATCTCCTCGTCGCGCGCCGACAGGAACAGGATCGGCACGTCGGAGCCTTTGCGAATCTCGCGGCAGACGTCGAGGCCGTCGAACTCGGGCATGCCGATGTCCAGCACGATGAGATCGGGCCTGTCGGCGGCAAAGCGGAGAAGCGCCTCCTTGCCGTCGCGGGCCTCGATCACGTCCATGCCGGCCTTCTTCAGGGCGACGCGGATGACCTCGCGGATGTGGCCTTCGTCGTCGACGATGAGAATGCGATGCGCCAAGTAACTCTCCGTGTCCTCGTCAACTCGCCGGCTGGCTGCCGGCCTGAGCTTTCGCCTCGGCGTCCAGCCTGCGCTGGAGTCGCCAGTTGCGAAAGCCCCAGCTTCGCCAGGCCAGGTCCTGACGCTGCTGTTCTACAAGGCGATCGCGGCGTGACACAAGGCAGCCCTCTTTGACGGCGGGCCGTAGCGCGATCGCCTTGTCGATGGCTGGCACCGCCTGCGGCCCGAGCGTCAGGAGATAGTCGATGTCGATCTGCACGCCTTTTCCCGAAACTTCCCGGCTGTGGACGACATTGTAGTCGGCGATGAAGGCGTCGAAGTTCACGAGCGAGCAGCCATAGAGCACGATAGCCAATGCGGCGAGATTGGCGCCGATCAGCCATTGATTGGACCTGTCGAGCACGATGCGCGCGACGATCAGGATCAGGCCGAGCGCTACCAGTCCCATCCAGACGAACGCTGCAATCCGCCAATAGGTCAGCATGTAGATGTCGACATAGAGATCGAGCCGGCGGATGGAGGAGACGACCAGCAGCACGTTCTGTCCGACCCAGAGATAGACCAGCGGCCGGATCACCTTTGATTTCTCGGCCGGCCCGCCCGGACGCATTGCCACCAGCACGAAGGCAGCGGCGAGGAGGGCGGTCGCGATCAGCGGATAGGCGCCGCGATGGGAGTAGGTCGCATAAGTCATGTTGTCGGGCAGCGCCACGTGGCCCCAGAGATAAATGCCGTCGAGAATGGACTGTGCCGCGAACAGCAGGTTGAACAGGATCAGCGAGCGCAGGATGGTGGAGGGGCCGAGAAATTCCGCCGAGACCATAGGCGGCAGCGGCGGTGGCACGGGGCCCTCGGCCACGGCGGTGGCGACGACCGCCCTGCGCCGCCAGCGCACATGGATGAACGGCCAGACCAGAGCCAGCATCAAGGTCCAGAACAGGACGCGCCACATGTTGACATGGTCGAGCATGACCTTGGGATTGAGCAGCGACACCCATTGCTCGATCACCGGATTGGCGGCGGCGAACAATGCGATGAAGACGGTGCTGAGCGCCGCGGGCATCAGCCAGAGCGCGATGCCGCGGGTGAAGGCCGACATGTTGAAGGCCTGGGGCGCATCGAGGAAGAACCTGAAGGGACCGAGCAGGAGGAAATTGCACAGCGCGCGGGCGCGGTCGGTGAGCCCGGACGTATCGGGATTGGTTGCAGGCAACAGCGCAATCGTCAGCGACGCGACGAGGATCAGGAACGATAGCGTGTTGAGCTCTTCCATGGCCGGCACAAGGCCGAGCACGAGGATCGCGCCGCTGATCATCGCGCGCCGCAGGTCCAAAGCCGCATGATTGAACAGCACCGACACGCAGGCAGTCGCGATCGCAAACAGCGTCAGCGACAGCCCGATCCGCTGACCGTAGAACAGCCAGTCGGCGAGCCCGGCCAGCAGCAGCGCCACTGCGAGCTTGGCCGACAGCGCCGAAGGCCTGATCGGCTGGATATCCGTCGTCGACGTCGAAGCCAGGCTCGTCATGTCCAGAAAGTCTCCGTGAATGGTGGCATCACGAATTCTGAACGGCACTTGTGCAGACGGCAGGATCATCGTCTGCACGGCTTCAGGAGTTTTTTGCAGTTTTCGTGCAGGTGCGCTTTTGCCTCTCGCGCAGCGTGATTCGCTTTGATAGGTGCGAAGCATTCATCGCTTTTCGCAAGTGACTCATCATGCAATTGCTCAACCGCATCGGTCTCATCCTGCTCTGGCTGGCCGCGCCCGTCGCTTCATTCGCGGCCGCGAACAAGAACGATCCCTATCTTCTCGTGCTGCGTGGCGCCGGAAACACCGCGCTTGTCGTCGCAAGCATCGGCATCGTCGTTCTCTTGCTGCGCAGAGGGCATTGGAGCACCATCGCCGGCAAGGCGCTCGTCGTGCTCTGGTGCCTGCCGTCGCTCTTGATGTCGGCTGCGCATCTGAAGTTCGAGCTGCGCAAGCACGACGTTCTCAACGCCAGCGCCGCCGAGGCGCGGCAGCTCGGGCCGCACTTCATGGTCGGCTATTCCTCCTTTCCCGAGGTTGCGCGTCTTGCCAAGCAGGGCCTGATCGGCGGCGTCTATGTCACCCGGCACAATATCCGCGGCCGCGCCATCGAGACGTTGCGGGCGGAGATCGCGGCGCTGCAGGATCTCAGGCGCGCAGCCGGCCTGCCGCCGCTGATCGTCGCCGCCGATCAGGAGGGCGGCATCGTCGGGCATCTTGCGCCGCCGCTGACGAAAGTGCCGGCGCTGGCGACGCTCACGGGACTGGCTTCCGATGAGCAGCAGGCCAAGGCCGAGGAGTTCGGCCGCATCCACGGCCGGGAACTCGCCCAAATCGGCGTCAACCTCAATCTCGCCCCGGTGCTCGACCTCAAGCCGCCGGCGCGGCGCAACCGTCTCGATTTCCACACGCTGATCGGCCAGCGCGCGATTGCGAGCGATCCCGCCGTCGTCAGCACCATCGCGAGCGCCTATGTGCGCGGGCTGGAAGAGACGGGCGTCGGCGCCACGCTCAAGCATTTTCCCGGCATTGGCCGCGTGCGCGCCGACACGCATCATTTCAGCGCCAATCTCGACACGCCGGTGAAGGAGCTGGAGGCAACCGACTGGCTCCCGTTCCGCGAGGTGCTGTCGCATTCGCGCAGCGCCCTCATGGTGGGCCACGTCACGCTCACAGCCGTCGATCCAGATCGCGCCGCCTCGCATTCGAAGCGCGTCGTCGATGGGATCATTCGTGGGACCTGGGGTTACCAGGGTGTGGTGATGACCGACGACCTCATCATGGGCGCGATCTACCAGAACGACGTCTGCAAGGCCGTGGTCGAGGCGATCAATGCCGGCGTCGATCTGCTGCTGGTCGCCTATGACGGCGCGCAGTTCTACCGTGTCTTTGCCTGCGCCCTGGAAGGATCGCGACAGGGCAGGCTCGACGCCGCGATGCTGCATGCGAGTCAGGCGCGGCTGAAGCGTCTCGTCATGCCCGGGCTTGTCCCGGGCATCCACGTTCTTGGCGCAGAGAGGCAAGGCGTGGATGGCCGGGACAAGCCCGGCCATGACGATGAGAACATTTCGAGCTCTCGGGCCGCCAGGCTATGATTTCGCGAACTGGCGATAGTCCGGTTCGCGGTGAAACCAGAATTCGTAGCCGGAGACGCCCTTTTGCATGGCAACGTCGTGGATCGGCTGGTTAAGCGGAACGACGGGAACGTCGCGCATGCAGAGCGCGATGAAATCCTTCACGCATCTGTCGTACTCCGCGGCATCGTTGGTGAAGCGCGCCTTGTCGATCAGGGCGTCCATCTCCTTGTTCTTGTACGAGGAGATGTTGAAGATCGAGTTGTTGCCGTGGAAATTCCAGTAGAAGTAATATTCGGGATAATCGAGCCAGCCGCTGAAGCGGTTGAGCGCGAGCGGCAGCTCCTTCTTGTTCAGCGTCGTACGCCAGTTCGCACCGGGAATCTTTTCGATTGCCGCCTTGATGCCGATCTTGGCGAGATTCTCCTGGATCAGGATCGCGGTCGGCTCGCCGACGGTGGCGGTGCCGGTGTCCAGCGACAGCGTCGTCTCCAGGCCGGATTCGAAACCCGCTTCCTTCAGCAGCGCCTTGGCCTTGTCGAGATCGGTGACGTAAGGAAACGGCTGCGGCCAGACCGGCTTTGAGACTTCGGCGGTGCCGCCATACATGGGAACGGCGCGGCCGAAGAACGCGCTGGTCTGGATCTGCTCGTACGGCATGGCCCAGGCGATGGCCTGGCGCAGCTTGACATTGTCGAATGGGGGCTTGGCGGTATTCAACGCGACGTACCACAGCGCGTTCGGGATCGGCACGCCGGAGACCTTGACCTTGCCCTCCTTGATGATCTGCTCGAAATCGCGCGGGGCAAAGCCGCTGGAAATATCCGCATCGCCCCGCTCCAGCATGGCGCGGCGCGTGCCGGCGGAGGGAACGTCGCGGGCGATCACGCGCTTGACCTTCGGCAGCGGCCCGCTCTTCCAGTCGTCGAAGCGCGTCAGCACGGTCTCGCTGCCCGGCTTCCAGCTCTCGATCTTGTAGGCGCCGCCGCCGGCCTCGTTGTTCCTCAGCCAGGCCAGCGCCCACGGGTCTTCCGGCGTTGCGTTCTTCCTGGCGAGCTCGGAATTGATGATGAAGGGCACGACGACGGCGACGTTGAACAGCAGCATCTTGTCCTTGCGGACATAGTCGATACGGAAAGTGTGGTCGTCGACCACCACGAACTGCTCCGGCTTCTCCAGCGATCCCGCCGACATCTGGAAGGTCGGAAAGCCGCCGACCTTCACGGCGCGGTCAAACGACCATTTGACGTCCTTGGCGGTCACAGGCGTGCCGTCGTGGAATTTTGCGTCCTTGCGAAGCTTGAAGGTGCAGGACATGCCGTCGGCGGCGACCTCCCAGCTCTCCGCCAGCTCGGGCGCGAGCTTCTCGCGGTCATACGACAACGTCCCGTCCGGCAGTGTCTTGGAGGGGTAGGTGAGCAGGCGGTCGTAACAGTTCCAGGACAGGCCGTTCACGGTCTGGTTGGAGCCGACGCCCTGCATGTCCAGCGAGTTCGGCCCGAGCTCCTGCACCACCAGCAACGTCTCGCTGCGCCCCTGCGCCCAAGCGAGGCGTGGCGCAAAGGCTGCCATCCCGGCGGCACCGAAGCCGCCGAGCATGACGCTGCGGCGGTTCAAATCGAGGGGTGAAACGCTCAAGGGTGCCTCCTGTCCGGAATTGTCCGGCATCGAGAGACAAGCTGTATGCCAGAGCCAGGAAGCCCCAAGCCGCCCCGCGACAAGGCGAGGCGGCTTGGATCGATAGGTGTTGCGCGTCGGCGCAGACTACTCGGCCTGCTCCAGCGCGGCGGGCATCTTCGCCACCGACATCAGCGATCGCGCGATCTGGTTGAGCAGGAGATCGGCATTCTCTTCTTCGGCGAGAGATTTGGAGAGCAGGGCGACGATCGCGCTGTGGCGCAGCTGCTGCGCCAGGTTGCGCGCGGTGGTGTAGCCGGACATCTCGTAATGCTCGACGCGTTGCGCCGCAGAGATCAGCGCGAGGTCGGCGGCTGCATCCTCCTTCTCTTGGCTTTCCTTCATGACCTCCTGGCCTTCCTCGATCAGGCCCATCATGCCCTTGCAAGGCTTGGCGCGAGCGTTCTCGCCGAGCAGCTCGAAGCACTCGTTGATGCGCTCGACCTGATTTTCGGTCTCGGCCAGATGCTGCTCGAACAGTTCGCGCAACTGGTCGAAGCGCGCGGCCTGGGCCATCTTGGGAAGCGCCTTGGTCAGCTGCTTCTCGGCATGGAGGATGTCACGCAGCTCATGCAGCAGCAGATCGGTCAGGCCGGCCTCGTCTACAGGCGGCGAGCTCTCCGTGACGATCGGGGTGGCAGCGCCCGGATCGGCGGATTGCAGCGCAGGCGATTCTGTGAACACCCAGTCCTCGCCCTCGTTCCACGGGCCGCGGGTGTCGATTTCGCCATGGTCGCCGCTGCCGGTGGA
Source organism: Bradyrhizobium sp. NBAIM18 (assembly GCF_020193825.1). Taxonomy (NCBI): domain Bacteria; kingdom Pseudomonadati; phylum Pseudomonadota; class Alphaproteobacteria; order Hyphomicrobiales; family Nitrobacteraceae; genus Bradyrhizobium; species Bradyrhizobium sp. NBAIM18. Next base: position 333,848 of record NZ_JADYVO010000006.1, on the reverse strand, counting down.
ATCGTTGAAGTACTGGTTGACGAGGCCGGGCGTGGGGGCAATCCGGCCGATGCTGAAGGCCGGCTTCGACAGGCTCTCGAGCGCGCGCGCGAACGCCTTCATATGCGTGATCTCGCGCGTCATCAGGAATTGCAGCGCGTCCTTGCTGCCGGCATCGTCGCAAAAATTGATCAGGCGCTCGTAGACGATCTTGGCACGCGCTTCGGCGGCGATGTTGCTGCGGAGATCGACGTCGAGCTCGCCCGTGATCTTGAGATAGTCGGCGGTCCAGGGATTGCCTTGCGAGTTGAACAGATTGACGCCGCCTCCGCCGGCAATCGCGATCAGAGGATCGGCCTCCGCCGCCTGGCGGTCATTCCGCGAGGGCGCAAGATGCATCCGGGCGAGGCAACCGACGACTTCGAGATGGCTGAGCTCTTCGGTGCCGATATCCATCAAGAGGTCCTTGCGGTCGGGATCCTCGCAATTCAGTCCCTGAATCGAATATTGCATCGCAGCCGCAAGTTCGCCGTTGGCGCCGCCAAACTGCTCGAGGAGCATATTGCCGAAGCGCGGATCGGGCTCGTCGACGCGCACGGTGAACATCAACTTCTTGACGTGGTGATACATGGGGGACTCGCGTGCTGGAGGAAAACTACGCGACAACGAGGCCTCCAGCCGTTCGTTCCTAAGTCTCTTCGATATTGAGGCTGTCGTTGCCCGGACGTCTGCCAGGGAGCGCGATGGCTTACGGCGTCACCGCACTGCGCGCGACGGCGCGCGGAGCCGTCAGTTCCTTCCAGGTCGAATTTGCCACATGCACCGGCGAGAAGGCGGGACGTTCGACGTATCGGCCATCGCCGGCCTCGGCGCGCAGGTCGCCATCCTTCCAGACGATACGGCCGCGCGACAGCGTCGCGGCCGCACCGCCGGTGCAGGCAAAACCCTCGAACACGTTGTAATCGATCCGGCTCATCTGCCGCGCGGCGCTGATGGTCTTGCTCGCCTTGGGATCCCACACCACGATATCGGCATCCGAGCCGACGGCGACCGCGCCCTTGCGCGGATAGATGTTGAGGATGCGGGCGATGTTCGCCGAGGTCACCGCGACGAATTCCTCTTTGGTCAGCCGCCCCGTGGCGACGCCCGCGGTCCAGAGCAGCGCCAGGCGATCTTCGAGGCCGCCGGTGCCGTTCGGGATCTTCCTGAAATCGCCGCGCCCGAACCGCTTCTGCTCGGTGGTGAAGGCGCAATGGTCGGTTGCAACCACCTGGAGCGAGCCGGCCTGCAGGCCGGCCCAGAGGCTGTCCTGATGCTGTTTGTCGCGGAACGGCGGCGACATCACGCGCTGTGCGGAATGATCCCAGTCCTTGTTCTGGTACTCGCCGGCATCCAGCAGCAGATGCTGGATCAGCGGCTCGCCATAGACCCGCTTGCCGCTGGCCCGCGCGCGAGCGATGGCCTCATGCGCCTCGCGGCAGCTGGTGTGCACGATATAGACCGGCGTGCCGGTCATATCGGCGATCATGATGGCGCGGTTGGTGGCTTCGCCCTCGACCTCCGGCGGCCGTGAATAGGCGTGGCCTTCCGGGCCGTTGACGCCGCGCGCGATCAGGGCGTCCGGCATCAGGGCGACGACGTCGCCGTTCTCTGCATGGACAACCGGCATGGCGCCGAGATGGGCGCAACGCGCGAACGAGTTATAGAGCTCGTCGTCGTTCACCATCAGCGCGCCCTTGTAGGCCATGAAATGCTTGAAGGTGTTGATGCCGTAGGTTTTGACCACAACCTCCATCTCGTCATGGATCTGCTTCGACCATGACGTCACCGCCATGTGGAAGCCGTAGTCGCTGGCCGCCTTCTCGGATTTGTGCCGCCACTCCTGATACGCCGCGAGCATGGATTGGCCGGGATCGGGCAGGCAGAAATCCACCACCATGGTGGTGCCGCCGCTCAGCGCCGCCTTGGTTCCGGATTCGAAATCGTCGGCGGTGACGGTGCCCATGAACGGCATTTCGAGATGGGTGTGTGGATCGATCCCGCCCGGGATGACATAGGCGCCGCCTGCATCGATGACCTCGCTCCCTGTCGGCGCATCGAGCGATGCGCCGATCGCGACGATGGTCTCGCCCTCGATCAGCACGTCCGCGCGGCGCGAATGATCGTGATTGACGACGGTGCCGCCGCGGATGAGGAGGGGCATGAGGTGCTCCGAGAGGTGAGGGACGGCTCGAAGGCTAAGCGCGCGACTGGCGATGCGACAGGTGAAATTTTAGTCAGCCGCCGCTCCTTCCACGTCGTGCGCGATCAGCCCGTCGATCATCGCGCGCACGAGGCCCGTGATCTCCTTGCGCAGCGCCGGCAGCGGCACGGCCACCAGCTTCTGCTCCAGCCCGAGCGCCACCATGCCATGCACGGCCGAGAACAGGCTGCGTGCGGTGATGCCGAGTTCCTCCGGGCTGCGCCCAGGAAACAGTGCGGCCAGCGGCTGGTAGATATGACGGAACAGCTGCATCTGGTCGTGCACGGACCAATCCGGCACCAGCTTGCCCGTCTCCATCCGGTGCTCGAACAGCGCGCGCCAGAGCTGGAGGTTTTCGGCGGCGAATTCGCAATAGGCGAGGGCGATGCGGACCAGGGATTCCCGTGGCGTTGGCTCGCCGGCATTTGTTGCGAAAGTCAGCGTCTCGTCGAGCCGGAGCAGCGTGCGCGAGCCGACCCGCAGGATCAATTCGTCGACATCAGCCACCAGATTGTAGACCGCGCCATTGGCGCAGCCGATCTCGCGGGCCAAATCGCGGGTCTTGAGACCCGCCAGCCCCCGCTCGACGATCATCTGTTCGGCCGCCTGGATCAGGGCCGCACGCAATTTCTCTCGCCGTTCCAGGGCCTTAGTCATTCTTAACCAAATTCTTGAGCGTCGCTCAAAATATATTGAACGATGTTCAAGATTCCTGCTACAAACCATCTGTGAGCAACGCTCATAGACAGGGAGCAACCAATGTTCAAGACCGTCGTGACCCTCTTCCGCGGCAGCGTCGCCGCTGCGGGCGAGGAACTGGAAGACCGCACCGCCCTTCTGATCCTGGATCAGCAGATGCGCGATGCAGCCGCAGCCGTCGAGCGCAGCAAGCGCACGCTGGCGCTGGCAATCGCGCAGGACCAGCAGGAAGGCCGCAAGCTCGAGGCCACGAATGCGCGTATCGCCGATCTCGAGACCCGTGCCGTTGCGGCGCTGGATGGCGGCCGCGAGGACCTCGCCAAGGAGGCCGCCGAAGCCATTGCGGCGCTGGAGGCCGATCGCGATGCTGCCATGACGGCGCGCGCGCTGTTCGCGACCGAGATCATCAGGCTGAAGCGCCACGTCGCCAACGCGCAGGCCCGCATCACCGAGCTCGATCGCGGTCGCCGGATCGCCCGCGCCTCGGAAGCGGTGCGCTCGCTTCGCCGCAGCGGCATCGAGGCCGCGCGCCCCTATGAATCGACATTGCCGGAGGCGGAGGGGACGTTGAGGCGTCTGCGCGAGCGGCAGATGGAGGCTCAAGCGGCGGACGATGCCCTGGTCGAGCTCGACGCGGCCACCGGCCCGCTCGCCACCGCCGAACGACTCGCCGAGCAGGGCTTTGGCCCGCGGCTCAAGACGACCGCAGACGACGTGCTGGCGCGATTGAAGTCCAGGCGCATGCCGGCGGCCTGACCGCAAGTCCGAACCGAACGCAATCATCAATCGACAGGAGACCATCATGAACCAGAACGGCCAGCCCCATAGCGGCGCTTGGGTGAGCTTCACCTACGCGTCCTTCGCAGCTTCCGCCTTCCTCGTCGCCATCGGCATCTTCTTCCTGCCGATCGACCTCTGGATGAAGGGTTATCTCACCATGGGCATCGTGATGATGATCCAGACCTGCGTCACCCTGACCAAGACCGTGCGCGACAATCATGAGAGCAGCCGCCTCGTGAACCGCATCGAGGATGCCAAGGCCGAGCGGCTGCTGATGGAGGTCTCCAAGGCGGCGTAAGGCGAACGGTCGCAGCGCGCCCTCTGGGGCGACAGGGGCGCGCGCGGCAGGCAGGGTGCATTGTGCTTCGCGTGCAGGTGCGATATGGCTCTCGCGCTTTCCAGAGGCGGAGACGAGCTTTGTCGAAACAATCCCTGCGCGAGGAGGCCGAGCGCCTGATCCGCGAATCGATGGAAAAGAAGACCATCGTGGTCAAGCAGGGCACGACCCGCATCGAGGCCGTTTGCGGCAAGTGCGGAGCGCCGAACCGGGTGCAGGCGGAAAAGGGCCAGACCCGCGTCAAGTTCGCCTGCAAGAACTGCGGGCACAAGCAAGAGACGTTGTAGGCGTCTTCACCTCATCCGGGTCGCCTCGGCGATGTGCAGCATCGTCCGGCGCGATCCGGCTAGAGGCCCTAGGCCTCTCCCTCACATCACCTGATGCACGTCGATCACGACGCGATCCGCATGGCGCGCCGCTGACGCCACGAAGATGTGCTCCATCAGCCAGCGGTACGTCTCGTGACCGGTCTCGAACTTCGGCACGGTGCGGAAGTAGATCAGCTTCGGATCGACCGGCTCGCCGCGCTTGAGCTTGTGCAACAGCTCGACCGGGCCGAAGCGCATACCTTTGTTCTCGACATAGACGGTCGCACCGTCATCGGTCTCGAAGGCGTATTTCGCTTCGAGATCGATCAGCTCGTTGGGTCGGATCGTCTGGAAGTCGGCGCCGAAGGGGAGCACCTTTCCGGTAACCGCGCCCGCCACCTCGCCGCCGATGATCGGAATGATCCGGCGGACGCCGATCCCGGTCTCGCCCGCGGTCACGACATCGCCGATCCGCGCGGTGATGGTGAAGACGTATCTTGTTTCGAGGGTCGGGGTGGTCATCGCTTCACCTCTTAATTGGCCATGACGAACGATACCGCGTCTTACCCTCCCCTGGAGGGGTCCGGGACGAGTGAAGCTCGCCCGTGGGTCGGCGCGAAACGCCGGGGTGGGGTGATCTCTCCGCTCGCGCAGTCTTCAATGTGGAGAGACCGTCACCCCACCCCGCTCGCGCTATGCGCGATCGACCCTCCCCCTCCAGGGGCCCTCCAGGGGAGGGTAAGTAACGGTCTTCGCCAAGCTAATGCGCCATCATGCGCGTCGGCAGCCAGGTTGCCAGCAGCGGGAAGGCGATCAGGATCACGAGGCGCACGAGGTCCGTTGCCACGAACGGGCTTACGCCCTTGAAGATTGTGGAGAAGGAGACGTCCTTCACCACGCTTTTTATGACGAAGACGTTCATGCCCACCGGCGGAGTGATCAGGCCGAGCTCGACGGTCACGACGATGATGATGCCGAACCAGATCGGATCGAACCCCAGATGCATGATCACCGGAAAGATGATCGGCACGGTCAGGATGATCATCGCCATCGCGTCCATCAGGCAGCCGAGCACGAGATACATCACCATGATCAGCGCCAGCACGCCGTACGGACCGAGGCCGAGCCCGGTGAGGAATTCCGTCACCTTCTGCGGCGTCTGCGTCACCGTGAGGAAATAGCCGAAGATCAGCGCGCCGATCAGCACGGTGAACACCGCAGCCGCGGTGCGCGTCGCCTGCAGCAGTGAGGCCAGCACCTTCTCGCGGTCGAGGCGGCCGGTCAGCACGCCGATGATGAAGGCCCCCGTCGCGCCGACGCCGCCGGCTTCGGTCGGCGTGAAGCGCGGCAGGAAGGGCAGGCCGTAGAGGCCGCCGATGACGAAGATGAACAGCAGCACCGGTGCCCAGATCTCCTTCAATCCGGCAAAGCGCTCACGCCACGGCGTCACCTTGCCCTTGGGGAGGAAGTCCGGGCGGAAATAGCCGATCAGGGAGATCGTGATCATGTACATGGTCATCGCGAGCAGGCCCGGGATGATGCCGGCGATGAACAGCTTGCCGATGTCCTGCTCGGTGATGATGCCGTAGACCGCAAGAACAGTGGATGGCGGTAGCATCGCGCCCAGCGTGCCGCCGGCCGCGATCACGCCGGTGGCGAAGGACTGCGGATAGCCGAAGCGCCGCATCTCGGGATAGGCGACGGCGGAGAAGGTCGCCGCGGTCGCGACCGAGGAGCCGCAGATTGCGGCAAAGCCGCCGCAGGCGCCGACGGTGGCAATGCCGAGTCCGCCGCGCAAATGTCCGACGAAACCGTTGGCGGCGCGGAACAGCTCGCGGCTCATGCCGGAATTGCTGACGAAGGAGCCCATCAGCAGGAACATCGGGATGACGCCGAAGGTGTAGTCAGTCACGGTCCGCATGGTGACCTGACCGACCATCTTCAGGGCCGGTGTCGAGCCCACGAGATAGCTGAAGCCGCACACGCCGACGAGGCCCATGGCCATGCCGACCGGCACGCGCAGCAGCATCAGGGCGAACAGGGCGACGAAGCCGATGACGGCGACGGCGTCGGTACTCATGGTTACTCCGTCACCTTGCTCTTGGGTTCATGCATGTCTTCGGGGTGGAAGATCAGCCGGTACGTGCGGATCGCGATCAGCAGCACGGCGCAGACGTCGCCGATCCACGCGACAAGGAAGAACGGCCATGTCGGCATGTGCAGGTCGAAGGTCTGAACGTTGTCGTTGTAGGTCAGCCGGACCTTGTCGAACAGCGTCCAGGTCTGCACGGTGACGACGAACAGCAGCACCAGGGTCGCGAACACGTCGATCCAGCGCTGATGGCGCGGCCCGACATTGCCCCAGACCAGGTCGACCGTGATGTGGGTGCCGCGATAGGAGGTTGCCGCGATGCCCCAGAAGATGAGGATGCCGAGCAGCATTCGGCCGATGTCGAAGCTGTCGGGGATCGAATAGTTCAGCGTGTTGCGCAAGAGCACCGACAGGAAGATGTCGAGCGCGACGATGCCGACGAAGCCGGCCGCGATCCATTCGATCGAGTCGATCACGCGATCCATCCAGGAGCGCTTCATGGGTGTTTCCTAAGCACTGCTATTTTCATTCTCGGCTCTGGCGACGGCACTTCGCCTCTCCCGCTTGCGGGGAGAGGGGGAAGAGACATGGTACGCTCCTCACCTGCTCTCAGCTTGCAAGGCAACGGCGGCAGGACCAATCCCGCCGCCGCGTTTCCTTCGCCACCGCGTCACTCCGCCAGCGCGTTGTACTTCTTCAGCGAGGCCTTGAGATCCGCGAGCGCGGCGTCGGGATCGGCGCCGGCCTTCTTGGCGCCGTCGCCCCAGGTCTTGACCAGCGGCTCGGCGGCCTTCTTCCAGGCCGCGATCTGCTCGGGTGTCAGCTTGTAGACCTCATGGCTGGATTCCGCCTTCACCTTGGCGATGCCGGCGTCCTCGAACTTGCCCCAATGCTCGCCGACCGCGCCTGCCATCTCGACCGTGCAGTTCTTGTCGATCGCGGCCTTCTGCTTGTCGGACATCGCGTTGTACTTGTCCTTGTTGATCACGAACACGAAGGTCGTGGTGTAGAGCGGCGCCTCCATGTCGTACTTGGTCACCTTGTCGATGCCGAACAGCACCAGGGAGCCCCAGGGGAAGGTGACGCCGTCGGCGACGCCGCGCTCGATGATGTCGCGCACTTCCGGCGCCGAGGATTGCACGTTGGTGCCGCCGAGCGAGGTGACGAAGTTCGCCATAGTGGCGTGGGCGGGGCGGATCTTCATGCCCTTCACGTCCTCGGGGTTGACGATCTTCTTGGTGCGGGAATGGAAGGAGGAGGGCGAATGGACGAAGGCGAGGCAGTATTTGACGTCCTTCATCTCCTTCTCGGCATATTTGCGATACCACGCGTCGAGCCCCATCGAGCCGCCCTTGGCATCCGAGATCAGGAACGGCAATTCCCCGGCGCCGATGATCGGGAAGCGGCCGGGCTGGTAGCCGGGATTGACATAGGTGACGTCGGCGATGCCGTCGCGCGCCATGTCGTAATGGTCGAACGCCTTGCCGAGCTGCTGGGCCGGAAACACCTTGCCGGTAATGGTGCCGCCGGAATCCTTGTTCACCGCAGCCACCCAGTCTTCCAGCGATTTCTGCAGCGGATGCGATGCCGGCACCCAGTGCGAGACCTTCAGGTCAAATGTCTTGTCCTGCGCGAGCGCGGGGCTCATGCTTGCTGCCAGCAGCAAGGCCAGACAGGCTTTCCTCATCACGCGTCTCTCCCTTTTGCGAGGGCGGGCTTCGTTGGCCCGGTCTCGTTAATTAACATGTTATCTAATTCGCCGGCGCGTTCAAGCCGGAACTGAGGCGCGCCGTGTCGCGCCATCTACGTCAGTCATGTTGCATGGATTTGTCGCTGCTCGGGCGACCACCGCTCTCCCTTTGCGCAAACGTTATATGGTATAATTATCGCCTGCGAGCCTTTGCCACAAGCAGGCTGCGACCAAAGCCTAACAGGATCGGAAGCAGCATGTATTGCGGACAAAGGTCGCAATCGTCGGGCCGTTGCGGCGATGGCGGGGCTCGTTTCAAACATCTGCACAAATTCCTTTTAAAGCTTTGTAGGTGATGCATTCCTCGCGTCATTCGCTTCCAATGCAGCCAAGGCAATGAAGCGAGACCGCCATGACCCGCACCGACATCCCCGCCGGCTACGAGCCACATTTCCGCAAAGCGCCGCTGACCGATCCCTGGGAGCCGCTCTATTCGAAGAAGACCGACAAGGGCGTCACCATCGGACTGCGCCTGGCGACGCCGCACACCAACGCCCGCGGACTGATCCATGGCGGGCTGATCGCGGCGCTCGCTGACGCCGCCATGGGCTACAGCTGCGCCCAGGCGACGGGCTGGACCACGTCATTCGTCACCATCTCGCTGTCGGTCGACTATGTCGGCGCCGCCGAGATCGGCCAATGGCTCGCGGTCGAGGGCGAGGCGATCAAGACCGGGAACACGATCTGCTTCGCGCAGTGCCTGGTGAAGGCGGACGACGCCGTGATCGCGCGGGCCAGCGGCACGTTTCGGGTGGTGCCGAAGAAGGGGTGAGGCCCAACTCTCTCCGTCGTCATGCCCGGGCTTGACCCGGGCATCCACGTGTTTGGCACCGCATGCGTGGAGGCGCGTGGATGGCCGGGACAAGCCCGGCCATGACGGAAAAAGATCACCCAAACCTCCACTCCGCCGTCTCCACCACGAGGTCGACGAACGCACGCACCTTGGCCGAGAGCAGGCGCGAGGTCGGGTAGACGATGTGGATCGGCAGCGCCGGCTGCTCGTATTGCGCCAGCACGATCTTCAGGCGTCCGCGCTTCAGGCCCTCGGCGGCCTGATAGGCCAGCACCCGCGTCACGCCGCCGCCGGCCTCGGCATATTGCAGGGCGGCGTCGGCGCTGTTGCTGATGAAGCGAGGCGACAGCGGCAGCCCGATATCGCGGCCGTCGCGGAGGAAGCGCCATTCGGACCAGGGGCCGAACTGGATGGTCTGGTGCGTCGCGAGCGCCTCCGGCGTCTTCGGCTCGCCATGACGCTTCAAATAGCCGGGCGCGGCCACCACGATCCGCCGCATCTCGCCGACCTGGCGCGCCACAAGCGAGGAATCGGCGAGATGGCCGATCCGCACCGCGGCATCGACGGCGTCCTCGACGAGGTTGACGAGATGGTCGGACAGCCTGAGTTCGGCGGCGACCTCGGGATAGCGCTTGAGATAGGCGGTCATGACCGGTCCGACATGCAGGCGGCCGAAGCCGACCGGCGCGGACACGACGAGACGCCCGCTCGGCCGGTTGCGCTCCTCCCGCGCCGAGCCGTCGGCCTCCTCGACGTCGGCGAGGATGCGCCGCGCGCGCTCCAAATAGCGCGTGCCGACGTCGGTCAGCGCCACCTGCCGCGTGGTCCGCTGCAGCAGCCGCGCGCCGAGATGCTCCTCCAGCGCCGCGATCATCCGCGTCACCGCCGACGGCGACAGCCGCAGCTTGCGTGCGGCCGGCGCAAAGCCGCGCAGATCGGCGACCGTGACGAAGACGTGCATGGCTTCCAGGCGGTCCATGGACATTATTGCATATATCGCAATGATGAAGTGTCAAGGTGCTCAATTGTTTTAGACGCCGAAGGGCCCAGATTGGGCGCGGAAGACGCAGCAATGCGCCGGAATTTCAGGAGATGTTCCGATGACGGCAATTCATACCTATGCCAGCGACGTGGCCTTTTCGCCGGCGGTGAAGACGATCCAGGCGCGCAAGGGCTCGCGCGAGGCCTATGCGCGCAGCGAGCAGCGCGGCTGGCGCACCGAGGTCGACGACAATCTCGCCGCGTTCCTGGCCGACGCCAACAGCTTCTATTTCGCCACGGCTTCAGCCGACGGCCAGCCCTACATCCAGCACCGCGGCGGCCCGAAGGGCTTTCTCAAGGTGCTGGACAAGCAGACGCTCGCCTTCGCCGACTACGCCGGCAACCAGCAGTTTATCACGCAAGGAAATCTCTCGGAGAATCCCAAGGCCTACATCTTCGTGATGGACTACGCCCATCGTCGCCGTGTGAAGATCTGGGGCGAGGCGCGCGTCGTCGAGGACGACGAAGCGCTGACCACGTCACTGGTGCCGAAAGGCTACCGCGCCCGGCCCGAGCAGGTGATCCTGTTCAAGATCGCAGCCTGGGACACCAACTGCCCGCAGCACATCCCGCAGAAGTTCGACGCGGCCGATGTCGCGGCCGCGCTCGCCGCGAGAGATGCGAGGATCGCAGAGCTGGAGGCGGAGGTTGCGGCGCTGAAGGGCGAGAAGGCGGCGGGTTAAACGGGCCGCTTCGCCTCTCCCATATCGTTCGGTGTCATGCCCCGCGAAGGCGGGGCATCCAGTACGCCGAGGCATTTCGGTTCAATCGCGATCGTCTCGGAGTACTGGATCGCCCGCCTTCGCGGGCGATGACAATGAATATGCCGAGGCGTCTCGAAACTAAATCGCACTCGCGCCTTCGTGCTGGAAGCCGAGATAGCTTGCCGCGACCCGCTCATTGGCGGCGATGTCGCTGGCCTTTCCGCTGAGCACGAACTCGCCGAGCTCCATGACATAGGCCTGGTCCGCGATCTTCAGCGCGGCCTGCGCGTTCTGCTCGACCAGCAGCACGGAGACGCCGGCGGCGCGGAGCTCGGTGACGATGCGGAAAATGTCGGCGACGATGATCGGTGCAAGGCCCAGGCTCGGCTCGTCCAGCATCAAGAGCTTCGGCTCGCCCATCAGCGCGCGGCCCATCGCGAGCATCTGCTGCTCGCCGCCGGAGAGTGTGCCGGCGAGCTGCTTGCGCCGCTCCTTCAGCCGCGGAAACAGCGCATAGACCCGCTCCATCGAGGCTTTGGCCTTGCTGCGCTCGATCCGGAACGCGCCCAGCTCGAGATTGTCCTCGACATTCATGGTCACGAACAATTCGCGATGCTCGGGAACGAGACCGAGCCCCATCGCGACGCGGTCCTCGATGTCGAGCCGGGCGAGATCCTGCCCGGCAAAGGCGACGCGGCCCTTCAGCGGCAGGATGCCCATGATGGCCGAGAGCAGCGTGGTCTTGCCGGCGCCGTTGGCGCCGACAATGGTGACGATCTCGTTGGCGCCCACCTCGAGCGAGACCGAACGCACCGCCTCGACCTTGCCATAGGCGACATGCGCGTCGGTGACGGACAACAGCGTGCTCATGCCGCCACTCCGAGATAGGCCTTGATCACTTCGGGATTGGTCTTGATCGTCGCCGGCGTACCTTCCGCGATCTTGGTGCCGAAATCGAGCACCACGATGCGGTCGGCAAGGTTCATCACGAAGCCCATGTCGTGCTCGACCAGAAGGACGGACATCCCGCCGTCGCGCAGCTCGCGGAGCAGTGTTGCCAGCCGTTGCTTTTCCATGTGGCGCAGTCCGGCTGCCGGCTCGTCGAGCAGCAGCAGCATCGGATCGACGCAGAGCGCGCGGGCGATCTCGACGATGCGCTGCTGGCCGAGCGAGAGCGAGCCTGCCAGCTGGTGCATCTGCTCGGCGAGGCCGACGCGCTCGATCTGGCGGGCGGCCTCGGCGAGCAGTTTGGCCTCGTCAGCGCGGTCGAGCCGCAGCATCGAGGAGATTGGGCCGGAATGGCCGCGCAAATGTGCCCCGATCGCGACGTTCTCCAGCACGGTCATGTCGGGGACGAGCTTGACGTGCTGGAAGGTCCTGCTGATACCGAGCTTGACGATCTCCTGCGGCGGCGCGTTGTCGACCTTCCTGCCGAGCACCGAGATCGAGCCCGAGGTTGCCGACAGCACGCCGGTAATCAGGTTGAAGGTCGTGCTCTTGCCGGCGCCGTTCGGGCCGATCAGCGCGACGATCTCGCGGGCCTGCACGTCGAAGGACACGTTGTTCACCGCGACCACGCCGCCAAACTGCTTTCGCGCCTTCTCGACCTGAAGCAGGACGCCGGTCTCGGCGGGCGCGCGGGTGCGATGCTCCAGCTTCAGCGAAGTGTCCGGCTTCTTGCCGTCGGTGCGCTCGGGGAAGAACGACATCAGCCAGGGCCAGAGGCCGCCGGGCGCAAGCTGCAGCAGCGCCACCAGCATGATGCCGAACACGATGGTCTCGACCTGGCCGGAGCCGGGCAGGATCAACGGCAGATAGCTCTGCAGCACCTCTTTCAGGATCACGACGATCGCCGCGCCCAGCACGCCGCCCCAGACATAGCCGGCGCCGCCGACCACTGCGATGAAAAGATATTCGATGCCCATATGCGCACCGAACGGCGTCGGGTTCACCGCGCGCTGGAGATGGGCGTAGAGCCACCCGGACAGGCCCGCGAGCACCGCGGCGTGGATGAACACCAGGAGCTTTGCCCGCGGCGTGTGGACGCCGAACGCTTCGGCCGCGACATGGCCGCGGCGCAGCGCGCGGATGGCGCGGCCGGTGCGGGAGTCCAAGAGGTTCATCGTCAGCAGTGCCGAGAGGATCACGGCGACCCAGATCGCGTAATAGATCGAGCCGGGCGAGAGCATCTTGAAGGCACCGATCGACAGCGGCGGGATCGCCGAGATGCCGTCGTTACGTCCCAGAAACTCCAGCTTGCTGAACAGGTAGAACAGCCCAAGCCCCCAGGCGAGCGTGCCGAGCGGCAGGTAATGGCCCGAGAGGCGCACGGTGATCAGCCCGAGCAGCACCGCGAGCGAGCCGCTGACCACGAGCGACAGCGGCAGCGTCAGCCAGGGCGACAGGCCATAGGCCGTCGTCAGCACGGCGGTGGTGTAGGCACCGAAACCGACGAAGGCGGCCTGGCCGAACGAGGTGAGGCCGCCGACGCCGGTCAGCAGCACGAGGCCCATCGCGACCAGCGCGGCAAGGCCGATATTGTCGAGCAGCACGATCCAGAACGGGGGCACGCCCGGGATGAGCGGGATCGCCGCCATGACGAGTGCAAAGACGAGGATGGGAAGCCGGCTCTGCATCGGGCTCAGTCCTTCTCTTCCTCGACCGCGGGCGCGGCGAGCGAGCGCAGCAGCAGCACGGGGATCAGCAGCATGAAGACGATCACCTCCTTGTAGTTGGAGGCGTAGAAGGACGAGAACGCCTCGACGATGCCGACCACCAGCGCCGCGACGGCGGTGAGGGGATAGCTGACGAGGCCGCCGATGATCGCGGCGACGAAGCCCTTCAGCCCGATCAGGAAGCCGGAATCGTAATACAGTGTCGTGATCGGCACGATCAGGATGCCGGAGAGCGCGCCGATGACGGAGGCCAGCAGGAAGGCGATCTGGCCCGACAGCGTGGTGCGGATGCCGGCAAGCCGCGCCCCGAGCCGGTTGACCGCGGTCGCGCGCAGCGCCTTGCCGTAGAGCGTCAGGCCGAAGAACAGCCAGAGCGCGACGATGAAGGCGACGGTGATGGCATAGACGGTGATGCTCTGGCCGGTGAAGCGCAATGCGCCGGCGGTGAAGGCGCCGGACAGCACGGCAGGCCCGCGCTGGCCTTCGGCGCCGAAGAACAACAGTCCGAGGCCCTGCAGCGCGAGGTGGACGCCGACGGAGGCGATCAGCAGTACCAGCACCGAGGTGTGCGCCAGCGGCTGGAAGGCGATGCGGTAGAGATAGAGGCCGATCATCGCCACAATCACCAGCGACAGCGCGATGCAGACCGCGACCGGCGGCTTCTGCGCGGAGAGGGACAGGGTCAGCGCCAGCACGATCGCGGGCAGCACGACGTTGGCGATGAAGCTGCGGACGACCAGCCGCCCGTGCAGCGCCTTGCGCGCTACGAACAGGTCGAAGACGAAGGCGCCGATGCCGAGCGCCAGCGCCAGCTTTGCCGTACCCGGCATCTGGCCGGCGGCCAGCGAGGCATAGGTCAGCGCGCCGTAGGTGACGAATTCGCCCTGGGGAATGAGGATGACGCGGGTGACGGCGAACACCAGCACCAGCGCCAGGCCGAGCAGCGCATAGATCGCGCCATTGGTGATGCCGTCCTGCACCAGGAACAGCATGATGGTGGTATTCAAGACCGGACGCTCCCCCTAATCCGGACCGGTCCCCTCGATCGCGGTGGACGGTCCGCTCACAGCCATTGAAAAACGCAGGCGATATTTGGTATGGTCCATAACAATTATCAAATATAACTTCAAGGGTGGGAACGACCCGCCCCGGAATTTAGCGGGATTACGAGCACGAGGCGATGACCGTTTCCAAAACCGCTGAAAAGTCCTCCGACAAACCGGCCGACGCGGCCAAGGGCCGCAAGGAGGCAGGCGAGCCGCAGGCGGAGGCCCTCCAGCTCGGCGAGCTTTCCGAGCAGCTGGGCTATGTCCTGAAACGTGCGCAGCTCAAGGTGTTCGAGAATTTCCTGCGCTGCATGGCCTCGCTCCAGCTGACGCCGGCGCAGTTCTCGGTGCTGCTCCTGGTCGAGAAAAACCCCGGCCGTAACCAGACCGAGATCGCCTCCACGCTCGGCATCCTCAGGCCGAACTTCGTAGCCATGCTCGACAATCTGGAGAGCCGCGACCTTTGTGCGCGGATCCGCTCCACCAACGACCGCCGCTCGCACATCCTGGTCTTGACCGACAAGGGCAAGGCGGTGCTGGCGCGCGCCAAGAAGCTCGTCGCTACCAAGCACGAGGCCCGGCTGAACGATCTGCTCGGCCAGGCCAACCGCGAAGCCCTGATCGAGATGCTCGCGAAGATCGCCAACGAGTTTTGAGGGGGCGCTCTCTATCCGCCGTCATGCCCGGGCTTGTCCCGGGCATCCACGTTCTTAGCGCAGCTGAAGAAGTCGTGGATGGCCGGGACAAGCCCGGCCATGACGGAGGAGATATCTGGGACTCAATCCACCAAGATCGCCCTGATGTCGTTCACGTTGGTCAGCGTCGGTCCAGGCCGCAGCAGGTCGCCGGTCGCCTCGAAGAACGTGGTCGCGTCGTTGTTGGCGAGATAGGCCTGCGGCTCGAGCGCCAGCGCCTTCATCTTCGCGAACGTCGCCGCATCGATCAGCGCGCCGGCGGGGTCGGTCGGGTGGCCGGCGCCGCCATCGGCGCCGTCGGTGTCGCCGGCCAGCGCCGCGATGCCGGAAGTGTCCTTCAAGAGCGAGGCCAGCGCCAGCGCGTATTCCTGGTTCGGCCCGCCGCGCCCGTTGCCGCGCACGGTGACCGTGAGCTCACCGCCGGAGAGGATCGCGACGCGCTTGCCCTGGCCGCGTGCCTGAAGCGCCAGCCTGGCGTGATCGGCGGCGACCTCGCGCGCCTCGCCTTCGAGATCGGCGCCGAGATCCATGGTCTCGTAGCCGGCCTCGCGCGCGAGCTTGACCGCAGCGTCCAGCGACTGCTTGGGGCGCGCGATCAGCTCGAACGACGCGTGCGCAAAGGCGGCGTCGCCCGGCTTGCAGCTCTCGTTGTTGGGATCGTCGAGCGCGCACCGTACCGCGTCGTCGATGTCGAGCCTGTATTTCGCGACGATCGCGCGCGCATCCGCCAGCGTGGTCGGATCGGGCACGGTGGGGCCGGAGGCGATCGCGGAGGGATCGTCATGCGGCACGTCGGAGATCGCGAGCGTCACGATCTCCGCGGCGTTGCTGCCGGCGCGCGCCAGGCGGCCGCCCTTGATCCGCGACAGGTGCTTGCGCACGACGTTCATCTCGCCGATCGGCGCGCCCGAGCGCAGCAGCGCCTTGTTGACCGCCTGCTTCTGCGCGAAGCTGATGCCGTCCACCGGCGCGATCCAGTTGGCCGAGCCGCCGCCGGTGAGCAGCACCAGCAGGAGATCGTCCGGCCCGGCCTCGCCCGCGAGTGCGAGCGTGTCGGCCGCGCCCTTCAGACCCGCTTCGTCAGGCACGGGATGACCGGCCTCGACCACGCGGATGCGTCGCGTCGGAACGCCATAGCCGTGGCGCGTGGTGGCGATGCCGACGAGGCGCTCCGGCGCCAATCCCAGCGCGCCGAGATAATGCCGCTCCGCGGCCGCGGCCATTGCGCCGGCGCCCTTGCCGGCGGCAAGACAGATCACGCGCCCCCTGGGCGCAGGCCGCAGGTGAGAGGCCAGCACCATGTTGGGATGGGCGGCGGCGACGGCGGCGTCGTAGAGCGCGCGGAGCAGGGGACGTCGGTCGGTCATGGACAATGGCCTTGCGCAGACTGGACTGGCGGCGACGAGGTCGCCGCCACCTGCCTACCGCATCGTGTGCCAAAGCGTAAGCGTCTTCGCCGTCATTCGATTGTGCAATCGCGTGATCACAATTGCCACACAAAGCAAAAAGCCCCCTGCGCGATCAGCGCAGGGGGCTCGTCGTCCGCTTTGCAGCTTTTAGCCGCCGGCGTCGGCGCTGATCACCTCGCCGAACAGATCCCACTTATCGCCCTTGAACTTCATCAGCTGCAGCGAGCTGATCGGCGCGAAGTCGTTCGGCCCGGTATTGATCTTGATGCCGGGCAGCAGCACTTCGGTGCGGAAGTCCTTCAGGCTCGCCGCCTGCTTCATGACGTTCTCGCGCGTGAGATTGTCGCCGCACTTCTTCAGCACCTCGACCAGCGTCTGCGCGACGCCGTAGCCGACGATGGTGCCGCCGTCGAGCTTGTCGCCCTCGGGGAAGTACTTCGTCATGAAGTCCAGGAACGCCTTCATGCCGGCGTCGTCCTTCCACTGCGGATCGGAGACGTCCTTCAGATAGGCGGCCGAGATGATGTCCTGCGAATTCTCGAACCCGGCGGGCTTGATCACGCTGCCGACCGAGGCCGAGACGTTGTTGAGGAAGTGGGTCGGCTTCCAGCCGATCTCGGAGATCTTCTTGATCGCCTGTGCCGCGAATTTCGGCGTGGTGATGTTGACGAAGACGTCGGCGCCGGTGGCTTTCAGCTTGACGATGTGGTTGTCGATGGTCGGCTCCGACGTCTCGTAGCTTTCCTCCAGCACGATCATGCTCGCGGCCTTGGCCCCCAAGCCGTCCTTCAGGCCCTTCAGATAATCCTTGCCGTAATCGTCGTTCTGGTAGAGCACGCCGATCTTGGCGTTCGGCATGGCCTTGAGGATGTATTTCGCGTAGATCTGCGTCTCGCTCTGGTAGTTGGGTTGCCAGCCCATGGTCCACGGGAAGTTCTGCGGATCGTTCCACTTGGTGGCGCCGGTGGCGACGAACAGCTGCGGCACCTTCTTCGAGTTCATGTATTTCTGGATCGCGGAGTTCGGCGGCGTGCCGAGCGAGTTGAAGACGAGCAGCACCTCGTCGCTCTCGACCAGCTTGCGTGCCTGCTCCACCGTCTTCGGCGGCGAGTAGGCATCGTCATAGGAGACGAAATTGATCTTGCGGCCGTTGATGCCGCCCTCTTCGTTGATCTTTTTGAAATAGGCGGCTTCGGTGCGACCGATGATGCCGTAGGCGGAGGCCGGTCCGCTGTAGGGCATGATGTTGCCGACCTTGATCTCGGTGTCGGTCGCACCGGTGTCGTACTTCTTCTGGGCCGTTGCGGTTGAGGCCGAGGCCGCGATGAGCGCGAGCGCCAATGATGCGGCCGCAAGCTTGCCGTTGACAGCAGGCATTCCAATCTCCCTGTTTTTCTTGGTTTGCGCGTCCCTTTTCTTGGCTTGATTGTTTTTGGCGACGCGGGCGCAATTCAATACGATTTGCCCGAACGCTTCAAGGAAAAGCCCCTGCGGCAAGGCCGCAGGGGCTGCGTCTTTGGTCGATTTGGCTACATCTTGAGCAACTGGTCGATGGTCAGCCGCCGACGTCGCCGCTCAGCACCTCGCCAAATGGCACCCAATTCTCGCCCTTGAATCGGATCAGTTGCAGCTGCGACAGCGGTGCGAAATCGGTGGCCGAGGTGTTGACCTTGATGCCCGGCAACAGGCCCGCCGGCTCGAAGTCCTTGATGTTGGCGGCCTGCTTCATGATGTTTTCGCGGGTCAGATTGTCGCCGCAGGCCTTGAGCACGTGAACGAGGCCTTGGGCGACGATGTAGCCATACATCACCGAGGCGTCGGCGCGGTTCGCTTCCGGATAGTACTTATCCAGGAATTCGTTCCAGGCGATCATCGCCTTGTCGTCCTTCCATTGCGCGTCGGTCGGATCCTTGAAATATTGCGACGAGATGATGTCCTGGGCATTCTCGAAGCCGGCCGGCTTGATCACGCTGCCGATCGAGGCCGAGACGTTGTTGAGGAAGTGCAGCGGCTTCCAGCCGATCTCGGCGTTCTTCTTGATCGCCTGTGCCGCGAATTTCGGCGTCGTGATGTTGAAGAACACGTCGGCGTTGGTCGACTTCATCTTGACGATGTGGGAGTCTATGGTCGGTTCGGAGACTTCGTAGCTGTCCTCGATGACGATCATCGAGGCGGCCTTGGCGCCGAGCCCGTCCTTGAAGCCCTTCAGATAGTCCTTGCCGTAATCGTCGTTCTGGTAGAGTACGGCGATCTTGGCGTTCGGATGGTTCTTCAGGATGTACTTGGCGTAAATGATCGACTCGATCTGGTAGTTGGGTTGCCAGCCCATCGTCCACGGGAAGGTCTGCGGGTCGTTCCACTTCGTGGCGCCGGTGGCGACGAACAGCTGCGGAACCTTCTTCTGGTTCATGTACTTCTGGATCGCCGAGTTCGGCGGGGTGCCGAGCGAGTTGAAGATCAGCAGCACCTCGTCGCTCTCGACCAGCTTGCGCGCCTGCTCCACGGTCTTCGGCGGGGAATAGGCGTCATCATAGGTGACGAAGTTGATCTTGCGGCCGTTGATGCCGCCCTCGGCGTTGATCTTGCGGAAATAGGCCTCTTCCGTCTTGCCGATCACGCCGTAGGCGGACGCCGGTCCGCTGTAGGGCATGATGTTGCCGATCTTGATTTCGGTGTCGGATGCGCCGGTGTCGTATTTCTTCTGCGCGAGCGCTGTCGTGGACAGCGTGGCGGCCAGCACGAGGGCAGCCGAGAAGGCCCCCAATCGCACATGCATTGCAGGCATTTTGATCTCCCTGGACAGGATTGAATGTGTCGTTTGTTCTTATTGGGAGCGATCGTTGCGCGTCGCTCCGTCGCGCATTCAATACCTATCCACGGCCGTCAGCAAGAAGAACGCCTGCACGGGCCTCGCGCGGGCGGCGATCTCGTCGAAGGCGGTGCTGAATATTCCGGCGCGTGAGATTCTTTTTGCGGGGCAAACTCACCGCTTGAGTTGCTTTACGAGAAGGCGGCTATTTTGAATTGCGTCGTTTAGTGGCTCATCTCGCTCGAGATGATGTCGCCGAACAGCTCCCATTTCCTGCCCTTGAAGCGCATCATCTGCAGCTGCTCGATCGGGGCGAAATCGTCGGGCGCGGTGTTGATCTTGATGCCTGGCAGCAGCGTGTCGGGTGCGAAGTCCTTCAGGCTGGCGGCCTGCTTCATGACGTTCTCGCGGGTGAGATCGTCGCCGCACATCTGCAGCACCTTCACGATGGTCTGTGCGGCGGCATAGCCGTACACGACGCCGGCATCGAGCTTGTTGGCCCTGGGCTCGTATTGCGCGAGGAAACTGTAGAACTTCTTCATGCCGTCGTCGGCATTCCACTGCGGGTCGGAGCCGTCCTTGGTGTAGGTCGCCGACAGGATGCCTTGCGAGACTTCAATGCCCGCCGGCTCCAATACGCCGCTGACCGAAGCCGAGACGTTGGAGATGATGTGCATCGGATGCCAGTTGATCTCCGCGGCTTTCTTGATTCCCTGCGCGGCGAATTTCTGGTTGGTGAGGCTGATGAAGATATCGGCGCCGGCCGCCTTCAGCTTCACGACTCGCTCGTCGATTGCGGGCTCGGACGTGTCGTAGGCTTCCTCCCGCACGATCATCGAAGCCTTGGCGCCGAGGCCCTCCTTCAACCCGTTTAGATAGTCCTTGCCGAAATCGTCGTTCTGGTAGAGCACGCCGATCTTTCCGTTTGGCTTCTCCTTCATGATGTATTTGGCATAGATGCGGGCCTCGCTGACGTAGCTCGGCTGCCAGCCCATGGTCCAGGGATATTGCTTGGGGGCGTTCCATTTCGAGGCGCCGCTCGCCACGAACAATTGCGGCACCTTCTTCTCGTTCATGTACTTGCGGATGGCGCTGTTGGTGGAGGTGCCGAGCGAGCCGAAGATCAGCAGCACATTGTCGCTCTCGACCAGTTTTCGCGCCTGTTCCACCGTCTTCGGCGGCGAATAGCCGTCGTCATAGGAGATGAATCTGATCTTGCGGCCGTTGATGCCGCCCTCGGCATTGATCTTGTTGAAGTAGGCTTCCTCGGTCCTGCCGATCGCAGCATAGCCGGAGGCCGGACCGCTGTAGGGCATGATGTTACCGATCTTGATCTCGGTATCGGACGCGCCGCTGTCGTATTTCTTCTGCGCCAGCGCCTCGCCGCTCATTGCAGTGCACAAGGCAAGCGCGGCCCAGAGCGTCGCAACCTGGGAACGAACGGCGGCCATTGCTCTCCTACCCCGGGATGGATCGATCGCATTGAACAAGATTGGCGCCTGTCGTCAACAAAAAGCCCCCGCGACTGTCCGCGGGGGCTCCTCGTCCTCGATCATCGCGTCACGCGTCACTCGGAGGCGACGTCACCGCTGATGATCTCGCCGAACAGTTCCCACTTCTCGCCCTTGAAGCGCATCATCTGCAGCTGCGCGATCGGAGCGAAGTCGGTGGGGCTGGTGTTGATTTTGACGCCGGGCAGCAGCGTATCCGGAGCAAAGTCCTTCAACGAGGCGGCCTGCTTCATGATGTTGGCGCGGGTGAGATCGTCACCGCACATCTCCAGCACCTTGGCCAGCGTCGAGGCGGCGCCATAGCCATAAACCATGCTGGTGTCCGACTTGTCGGCACCCGGCATGTACTTGTCGACGAACTCGTTCCACTTCTTCATGCCGGGGTCGTTGGCCCATTGCGGATCCGTGGAGTCCTTGGCGTAGGCGGCTGACAGCACGCCCTGCGCGTTCTCGAAGCCGGCCGGCTTCATCACGCTGCCGACCGAGATCGACACGTTGGTGAGGATCTGGAGCGGCTTCCAGCTGAGCTCGGCGGTCTTCTTGATGGTCTGGGCCGCGAACTTCGGCGTGGTGTAGATCAGGAGCACGTCGGGATTGGCGGCCTTGATCTTGACGATATGGCCGTCGATCGACGGCTCGGATACCTCGTAGCTCTCCTCCATGACGATCATGGACGAGGCCTTGGCGCCGAGGCCGTCCTTGGTGCCCTTGAGGTAGTCTTTGCCGAAATCGTCGTTCTGGTAGAGGATCGCGATCTTGGCGTCCGGCTTCTCCTTCATCAGCCATTTCGCGTAGATCTGCGCTTCGCTCTGGTAGGAGGGCTGCCAGCCCATGGTCCAGGGGAAGTTCTTCGGGTCGTTCCACTTGGTGGCGCCGGTCGCGACGAAAAGCTGCGGGATCTTCTTGGAGTTCAGATACTTCTGGATCGCACTGTTCGAGGGCGTGCCGAGCGGGTTGAAAACGACCAGCACCTCGTCGCTCTCGACCAGCTTGCGAACCTGCTCGACGGCCTTCGGCGGCGAATAGCCGTCGTCATAGGTGACGAAGTTGATCTTGCGGCCGTTGATGCCGCCCTTATCGTTGATCATCTTGAAATAGGCTTCTTCGGTCTTGCCGATGATGCCATAGGCCGACGCCGGACCGCTGTACGGCATGATGTTGCCGATCTTGATCTCGGTATCGGACGCGCCGGTGTCGTATTTCTTTTGAGCGAGTGCAGCGCCGGAGGTGAGAGTGATGGCCGCCGTTGCCGTGACCAGCGCGGCGGCTCGCAGTGTTCTTCCAAAATACAATTCGGTCTCCTCAGTTAATTCAACGGGGTTTCAGTTCTTTCTGAGCTTGCCGACGAGTTGCTGGCCCAGGATCGCGACCTGCCTTGCGCCATGCGGCACGAGGTAGATGACGAGGAACAGCAGCACGCCGAACACCGCGCCGGAGAGGCCCTTGGAGATGCTCTCCGCCATGTTCGGCACGAAGATGATGAAGGCCGCACCGACGAACGAGCCGGGCAGCCAGCCGACGCCGCCGACCACCATGCCGAGGAACAGCGAGATCGCGAGCGTGATGGTGTAGCTGTCGGGCGCGACGAACTGCACCGCGATGGCGCCGAGCGAGCCGGCAACGCCGGTGATGCCGGCGGACACGCCGAAGGCCAGCGTCTTGTACAGCGCGACGTTGACGCCCATGGAGGAGGCCGCGATCTCGTTGTCGCGGATCGCCATGAAGGCGCGGCCCGAGCGGGAGCGCAACAGGTTCACCGAGAAGATGTAGATCGCCACCGTCACGGCGAGCGTGAAGTAGTACAGCCACATGTCCTGCGACATCGGCAAGCCGAACGGTGCGTCCGGCTTGGTGACGACGAGGCCCTGCACGCCGCCGGTCCAGTGCTCGAGGAAGTTCAGCTTGAGCAACTGCGGCATCGCGGTCGCGAGCGCAAAGGTCGCGAGCGCGAGATAGATGCCCGACAGCCGCAGCGCCGGCTTGCCGAACAGGTAACCGAATCCGAAGCAAATCACGGCGGAGATCGGAATGGTCAGCGCGTAGTTGACGTTGGCATGCTCCATCAGCACCGCAGACACATAGGCGCCGACGGCGTAGAACGCGCTCTGGCCGAGCGAGAACTGGCCGCTTCCACCGGTCAGGATGTTCAGCGCCAGCACCGCGAGCCCGTAGATCAGGAGCATCGTCATCTGGAAGATGATGAAGTTCTTGACGAACATCGGCACGATCAACAGCGCCGCCAGCACCACCAGCGAGGTGCCGGTGCCCAGCGTCATGGCCCGCTTCGGAACCGCCTCGACCGCCTCGTGGCCCTCGGCGACGACTTCTTCTGCTGCGCTCATGATCAAACTCGCTTGACGATATGCCGGCCGAACAGACCAGCGGGTTTGACGACCAGGACGGAGATGATCAGCGCGAGCGCGATCGGGAGTTTCAGCTCATTGCCGACGCCGGGGATGTAGGTACCGGCGAGATTCTCGAACACGCCGACCAGGAAGCCGCCGACCACGGCGCCGAACGGGCTCGACAGCCCGCCGAGCACCGCCGCGGCGAAGCCGTAGATCAGCACGCCGCCCATCATGTTCGGCTCGAGGAATACGACAGGTGCGATCAGCATGCCGGCGATCGAGCCGATCGCGGTCGCCATGCCCCAGCCGAGCGCGATCATCCAGCTCGTGTTGATGCCGACGAGGCGGGCCGATTCGGGCACCGACGCTGCGGCTCGCATCGCAAGGCCGATGCGCGTGTACTGGAAGAAGAAATAGAGCGCGAGCAGCAGCGCCACGGTGACGCCGATCATGCCGGCCTGGTGCGTCGAGATCAGCTGGCTGCCGAGGAACGGTGCGGAGCCGAACGGGGTCGGATATTGCTTGATCGTGAAGTCCCAGATCAGGCCCGCCGAGGAGTTGATGATCGCAAACAGCGCGATGAAGCCGGCGACGTTGGTGAGCACCGGCGCCTTGACGAGCGGCTTGAACAGGATGCGCTCGATCGCGATGCCGGCAACGAAAGAAAATGCCAGCGTGATCAGGAAGGCCGCCCAATAAGACACGCCCCACTGCATCAGCTGCCATGAGATGAAGGTCGAGAACATCGCCATCTCGCCTTGCGCGAAGTTGAGATGGTCGATGGCCTGGTAGATCATGACCACGGCGAGCGCCATGCAGGCATAAATCGCCCCCGTGGCGATGCCGGCCAGGACCTGGTTGGTGAACAGCTCCATTGTGCCGGCTCCCTCAGTAACCCAGATAGGATTTGCGGATTTCTTCGTTGTTCGCGATGTCCTTGGCCTTGCCCGACATCACGATGCGCCCGGTCTCGATCACATAGGCCTGGTCGGCGAGCTCGAGCGCGAGCTGGGCGTTCTGCTCGACCACCAGGATCGAGACCTTGTCCTCGCGGTTGATCTTGCCGAGGATGCCGAACAGGTCGCGCACCACCAGCGGCGCGAGGCCGAAGGAGGGCTCGTCGAGCAGCATCAGCCGCGGCCGCAGCATCAGCGCGCGGGCGACCGCGAGCATCTGCTGCTCGCCGCCGGAGAGCGTGCCGGCCTGCTGGGTATGGCGCTGCTTCAACACCGGGAAATGCGCGTACATGCGCTCGATGTCGGAGACGATGCCGGCGCGGTCCTTGCGGGTGATGGCCCCGAGCTGGAGGTTCTCTTCCACTGTCATGTTGGTGAAGGTGCCGCGGCCCTGCGGCACGTGGGCGATGCCGAACCGCACGATGCTCTCGGTCGAACGGTTGTTCAGCGGCTTGCCTTCGAACTCGACGCCGCCGGTGGAGCGCACCATGTTGCAGATCGCGCGCAGTGTGGTGGTCTTGCCGGCGCCGTTGGCGCCCAGCAGCGTCACGAGGGAGCCCTCGTTGAGCGAGAAGGACAGGCCATGGAGCGCCTGGACCTGGCCGTAATAAGCGCGCAGGTCCTTGACGTTGAGCAGTGGCGTCATTGATCCTTGCTCCCGAGATAGGCCTTGATGACGTCCGGGTCCGCCTGCACCTGGGCGGGCGTGCCTTCCGCGAGCTTCTTGCCGAAATTCAGCGCGACGACGTGGTCGGCGATCGACATCACGAGGCCCATGTGATGCTCGACCAGGAGCACGGTCATATGGCGCTCGTCGCGGATTTTGCGGATGAGGTCGCCGAGCACATGAACTTCCTCGTGGTTGAGGCCGCCGGCGGGTTCGTCGAGCAGCAGGATCTTCGGATCGGCCGCCAGCGCACGCGCCAGCTCGACCCGCTTCTGCGTACCGAACGGTAGGCCGGACACGACGGTATGGGCGACGTCCTCGAGGTCGAGGTAAGCAAGGATCTCGTGCACCTTCTTGTTGATGTTGGTCTCGCTGCGCCGGACCCAGGCAAGCTTCAGGGAGTCGCTGATAATGTCGCTCGAGGTCTTCGAATGGGCGCCGACGCGGACGTTGTCCATCACCGAAAGGTTGGGAAACAGCGCCACGTTCTGGAAGGTGCGGCCGATGCCGATCTCGGCGATCCGGTGCGGCGGCCGCGTCAGGATGCTCACGCCGTCCATCAAGATGTCGCCCGACGACGGCTGGTACAGCCGCGACAGGCAGTTGAAGAGCGTGGTCTTGCCGGCGCCGTTGGGACCGATCAATCCGAGGATGGCTCCCTTGTGCATGTCGAAGGACACGCCGTTTAGCGCGACGATGCCGCCGAACACGACGCTGACGTCGCGAACCGCGAGCAGGGGCGATGTACCCCGCGCGAGCTGTGCCTGCGTCATCTCGTCTCGCTCACGTCGTTCGGTGAGCGATGGGGCGATGCGAGCCGCTCCCGATGATGACAAAGGCTATCTGAATCCCTCGGCCACACGCGCAACTTTTCCTCCTGATTTCAGCTTTTTGCTGATGTCTTTTTTTGAATGCGGCATCAGACCCCCGAGCGCCGCCTCGATGTTCCTTACCATCGCTAAGAGACGCGGTCCAATGTCGTTGATCAAACGCTCTTCCGTGAAACGGAATGCGGGCGCGCCGCAATTGAATGCGTAAGGCCCGGTTCCGTCGTTGAGCTTGAGCGCGACGCCGGCGGCGCCGATGTCGTCGTGCCAATCGCCGACCGAAATCGCAAAGCCGTATTTCGCGACCGTCTCGCCGGAACGTTCCAAGCCCTCGCGCATCTTCGGCCAGCGGCTGCCGTAATGTTCGCGCAGGATGCGCGACACTTCGGCGCGACCTTCGTCATCGAGTGCCCAGAAATAGGCGCGGCCCATCGCGCTGGTTGCAATCGGCACGCGCGAGCCGACGTCAAGTTGAACGCCGACGGTCTCGCTGCCGCGGCTCTGCCCGAAATAGATCATGCTGTGGCGGTCACGGCCGCCGACGGCGACGGCGCCGCCGGTCGCGCGCATCACCTCTTCGCGGAACGGCTCGGACAAATGCCGAACGCCCAGATTGGCCAGCGCGGCGTAGCCGAGCGACATCGCTGCCGGGGCGAGCTGGTACTTTTCGAAGCGGGGAACCGGCGTCAGATAGCCAAGCTTGGTCAGCGTGTAGGTCAGCCGCGACACGGTGGGCTTGGGCAGATTGGTGCGGGACGCAATCTCCTGATTGCCCAGCAGGCCGTCATTGGGTTGGAACGCGCGCAAAACTTCCAGTCCGCGGGAAAGCGCGACGACGAAATTCCGATCGGTCGCGGTCTTCTTTCCTGTACGCTTCATCCCTGATCTGCTTCTTGCGCGGAGTCGTTGACAACGTCCGTGCTTCAAAATAACCCTGCCGTCAAGATGCGGAATTAAATTCCGCAATGCGAAATCGAATAAAAGTAAATCCCCACCAAGGAGGGACACCGTGAGCGAAGTGGTCAAGCTTGAGCGTCATGATGAAGTCGGGATCGTCACGGTCAACAGCCCGCCGGTCAATGCGCTGAGTGCCGCAGTCCGCGGCGGGATCCTCGAGTGCATCAAGGCCGCGATCGCCGATCCCGCCATCAAGGGCATCGTGCTGACCTGCGCCGGCCGCACGTTCATTGCCGGTGCCGACATCACCGAGTTCGGCAAGCCGCCGAAGCCGCCCGCGCTCAACGACGTGCTGTCCGAGATCGAAAACTCGCCCAAGCCGGTCGTTGCCGCGATCCACGGCACCGCGCTCGGCGGCGGCCTCGAGGTCGCGCTGGCCTGCCATTTCCGCGTCGCGGTGAAAGAGGCCAAGCTCGGCCTGCCCGAGGTGAAGCTCGGACTTCTGCCCGGCGCCGGTGGCACCCAGCGCCTGCCCCGTGCGGTGGGCCCGGAGCTTGCGGTCAAGATGATCGTCGGCGGCGACCCGATCGGGGCGGCGGAGGCGCTGAAGAACGGCCTGATCGAGGAGATCGTCGAGGGCCCGGCCTCCGGCGGCGAGGCTTTCGTACGCAAGCTGCTCGCGGAGAAGCGCCCGCTGCGCCGCCTGCGCGACGACGATTCCAAGCTCGCAGCCGCCAAGGCCGACCGCTCGATCTTCACCAATGCGGTCGCGGCCATGACCAAGAAGTCGCGCGGCCTGGAGGCGCCGTTCGCCGCAGCCGACGCCGTCGGCTATGCCATCGACCTGCCGTTCGACGAAGGCCTGAAGAAGGAGCGCGAGGGCTTCCTCAAGCTCGTCGCCAGCGACCAGTCCAAGGCGCAGCGTTACGCCTTCTTCGCCGAGCGCGAGGCCAACAAGATCGCCGGCGTTCCTGAAGGCACCAAGCCGCGGCCGGTGAACCGCGTCGCCATTCTCGGCGCCGGCACCATGGGCGGCGGCATCGCGATGTCCTTCGCCAATGCCGGCGTGCCCGTCACCCTGATCGAGACCGGCGAGGAGCAGCTCAAGCGCGGCATGGGCATCATGCAGAAGAACTGGGAGGCGACCGCCGCGCGCGGCGGCATCCCGGCCGATGCGCCCGCCAAGCGCATGGCGCTGATCAACGGCGTCGTCGGCATCGAGAATGTCGGCGATGCCGATCTCGTCATCGAGGCCGTGTTCGAGACCATGGCGGTCAAGAAGGAGGTGTTCGGCAAGCTCGACCAGTACGCCAAGCCGGGCGCGGTGCTCGCCTCCAACACCTCGTATCTCAACATCGACGAGATCGCGAAGTCGACCAAGCGTCCGCAGGACGTGCTCGGCATGCACTTCTTCTCGCCGGCCAACGTCATGAAGCTGTGCGAGATCGTGCGTGCCGACAAGACCGCGCCGGATGCGCTGGTGACTGCGGTGACGATCGCGCGAAAAATCGCGAAGGTGCCGGCCGTGGTCGGCGTCTGCGACGGCTTCGTCGGCAACCGCATGCTGGCCCAGCGCGGCAAGCAGTCCGAGAAGCTGCTGTTCGAGGGCGCGCTGCCGCAGCAGGTCGATGCCGTCGTCACCAAGTTCGGCATGCCGATGGGCCCGTTCGCGATGAGCGATCTCGCCGGCCTCGACATCGGCTGGCGCTCGCGGAAAGATCGCGGCATCAAGTCGGAAATCGCGGACGCGCTGTGCGAAGCCGGCCGCTTCGGCCAGAAGACCGGCAAGGGCTATTACAAGTACGAGCAGGGTTCTCGTGCGCCGCTGCCCGACCCCGACGTCGAGAAGCTGATCGACGAGACCTTGCTGCGTCTCGGCCGCAAGAAGCGCGTCGTCAGCGACGAGGAGATCCTCGAGCGCATGATGTATCCGATGATCAACGAGGGCGCGAAGATCCTGGAAGAGGGTATCGCCGCGCGTCCCAGCGACATCGACGTGGTCTGGCTCTACGGCTATGGCTGGCCGATCTATCGCGGCGGCCCGATGTTCTGGGCCGACAGCGTCGGCCTCAAGCACATCGCCGATCGTCTGGCCTTCTACGCTAAGGAGACCAACGATCCGAGCCTCGAGCCCGCCCCGCTGCTGAAGAAGCTCGCCGCGGAGGGCAAGACGTTTGCGTCGCTGGCTGCGGAGTCTAAAGCAGCGTGATCGGGGCTTCGTCTCAACCTTCGTCATTCCGGGATGCGCCGCAAGGCGCAGGCCCGGAATCCATAACCCCAGCTGGTGGTTATGGATTCCGGGCTCGCGACTTCGTCGCGCCCCGGAATGACGGTCTGTGTTAGTTGTTCGCTCAAGCAATCAGGAAAATGACCCATCCCGGCGAACAGTTTTATCCCGAGGGCGTGCGGTGGGACGACACCATCGTCCAGGGCACGCTGCCGGACCTTCTCGCCAAGGCCGCCGCCGATTACGGCCCGCGCACCGCGCTGGAATTCCGCGACCGGCCCATCAGCTACACCGAGCTCGCAAGCTTGGCCGATCGTGCCGCCGCGGCGTTCCTGCGCGCTGGCATCGGCAGGAACAGCTCGGTCGCGCTGTTCCTCGGCAACACGCCGGATCACCCCGTCAGCTTCTTCGGCGCGCTGAAGGCCGGCGGCCGCGTCGCGCATCTGTCGCCGCTCGACGGCGAGATCGCGCTGACGCACAAGGTCACCGATTCCGGCTCGCGCCTGCTCGTCACCTCCAACCTCCAGGCTCTGCTGCCGACCGCGCTGAAATTCCTGGAGAAGGGCCTGATCGACAAGCTCGTCGTCTGCGAGGACGATCATTGGGGCAAGGTCGGCACGCCGCAGGCGGCGATCCCCGACGATCCCCGCATCGTCACCTTCAAGACCTTCGTCGAAGGCGCCGCCGCGCCTGCGCAATGGCCTGTCGTCGCGACCGACGACGTCGCGCTGCTGCAATATACCGGCGGTACCACCGGCCTGCCCAAGGGTGCGATGCTCACCCACGGCAATCTCACCTCGGCGGTGTCGATCTACGACGTCTGGGGCAAGCCGGCCCGTGCCGCTCGCGGCGAGACAATCGAGCGCGTGATCTGCGTGCTGCCGCTGTTTCACATCTACGCGCTCACGGTGGTGCTGCTGTCCTCGCTCCGCCGCGGCAATCTGATCTCGCTGCATCAGCGCTTCGACGTCGAAGCCGTGATGCGCGACATCGAGGTCAAGCGCGCCACCTATTTCCCCGGCGTGCCGACGATGTGGATCGCGATCGCCGCGCTGCCCGATCTCGACAAACGCGACTTCTCCTCGCTGGTCACCATCGGCTCCGGCGGCGCGCCGCTGCCGGTGGAGATCGCAAGCTTCTTCGAGCGCAAGGTCGGCAAGAAGCTGAAGAGCGGCTGGGGCATGACCGAGACCTGCTCGCCCGGCACCGGCCATCCGCCCGAGGGCCCCGAGAAACCGGGCTCGATCGGCCTGACGCTGCCCGGCATCGAGCTCGACGTCGTCGCGCTCGACGATCCCAGGCGCGTGCTGCCACCGGGTGAGATCGGCGAGATCCGCATCAAGGGCCCGAACGTCACCAAGGGCTACTGGAACAAGCCGGCGGGATCGACCGAGGCCTTCGTCGACGGCCGCTTCCTGACCGGCGACATCGGCTATGTCGATGCCGACGGCTACTTCTTCCTGGTCGACCGCAAGAAGGACATGATCATCTCCGGCGGTTTCAACGTCTATCCGCAGATGATCGAGCAGGCGATCTACACCATCCCGGGCGTGCACGAGGTGATCGTGCTCGGCATTCCCGATCCCTATCGCGGCGAAGCCGCCAAGGCCTTCATCAAGCTGAGGCCCGAGGCAAAGCCGTTCACGCTCGACGAGCTGCGCGCGCAGCTTGCCGGCAAGCTCGGCAGGCACGAATTGCCGGCCGCGGTCGAGTTCGTCGACGACCTGCCGCGCACGCCGGTCGGGAAATTGTCGCGCCACGAATTGCGCCAGCAGCAGAAATCGTCTTCCGGGATTCGCGCTGCTGATGCCCCCGCAATGACGAATATGAAGTAACGTTTCACAGGAGGATCCGATGGATCTCGCATTCACTAGAGAAGAGCAGGCGTTTCGCGACGAAGTGCGGCAGTTCTTCCGCGACAACGTGCCGCCGGACACGCGGCGCAAGCTGGTCGAGGGCCGTCACCTCTCCAAGGACGAGATGGTGACGTGGTGGCGCATCCTCAACAAGAAGGGCTGGGGCGTCAGCCATTGGCCGAAGGAATATGGCGGCACCGGCTGGACCAGCGTGCAGCACTACATCTTCAACGAGGAGCTGCAGTCCTATCCGGCGCCGCAGCCGCTCGCCTTCGGCGTCAGCATGGTCGGCCCCGTCATCTACACCTTCGGCAACGAGGAGCAGAAGAAGAAGTACCTGCCGCGCATCGCCAATGTCGACGATTGGTGGTGCCAGGGCTTTTCGGAGCCCGGCTCCGGCTCCGACCTCGCCTCGCTGAAGACGAAAGCCGAGCGCCGTGGCGACAAGTGGATCATCAACGGCCAGAAGACCTGGACCACGCTCGCCCAGCATGCCGACATGATCTTCTGCCTCTGCCGCACCGACAACAACGCCAAGAAGCAGATGGGCATCTCCTTCATCGTGTTCTCGATGAAGTCGAAGGGCGTCACCGTGCGCCCGATCCAGACCATCGACGGCGGCCGTGAGGTCAACGAAGTCTTCTTCGACGACGTCGAGGTTCCCTACGAGAACCTGATCGGCGAGGAGAACAAGGGTTGGGACTACGCCAAATTTCTGCTCGGCAATGAGCGCACCGGCATCGCCCGCGTCGGCGTCTCCAAGGAGCGCATCCGCCGCATCAAGGATCTGGCCTCGAAGGTCGAATCCGCCGGCAAGCCGATCATCCAGGATCCCGCCTTCCGCGAGAAGCTGGCGGCCTGCGAGATCGAGCTGAAGGCGCTTGAGCTCACCCAGCTGCGCGTCGTCGCCGACGAAGGCAAGCACGGCAAGGGCAAGCCCAATCCGGCCTCCTCGGTGCTGAAGATCAAGGGCTCGGAGATCCAGCAGACCACCACCGAGCTGCTGATGGAAGTGATCGGCCCGTTCGCAGCGCCCTACGACGTGCACGGCGACGACGGCTCGAACGAAGCCATGGACTGGACCGCCCAGATCGCGCCGAGCTATTTCAACAACCGCAAGGTCTCGATCTACGGCGGCTCCAACGAGATCCAGCGCAACATCATCGCCAAGGCGGTGCTGGGGCTGTGAGGCAACAATGACGCTGTCGTCCCCCGCGAAGGCGGGGGACCCAGTACGCCGCGGCGGTCGTGAGTACGGCAGGCGGCTGCGTTTACTGGATCCCCGCCTTCGCGGGGATGACGTTTGAGGATCAGGCGACGGCAGGGCAATTCCCGCCGATTTGGAGAAAGAAATGGATTTTGATCTGTCCGAGGAGCAGCGGCTTCTCAAGGAAAGCATCGACGGCCTGCTGACCGATTCCTACGATTTCGAGCAGCGCAAGAAGTACATGGCGGAGAAGGGCGGCTGGAGCAAAACGGTCTGGCTCAAGCTCGCCGAGCAGGGCTTGCTCGGTCTGCCTTTCGCAGAAGCCGATGGCGGCTTCGGCGCCGGCGGCGTCGAGACCATGATCGTGATGGAAGCGCTCGGCAAGGCGCTGGTGCTGGAGCCGTATCTCGCCACCGTCGTGATCGGCGGCGGCTTCCTGCGTCATGCCGGCACCGATGCGCAGAAGGCCGCACACGTGCCTGGGATCATCGACGGCAGCAAGACGCTGGCCTTCGCCCAGCTCGAGAAGAACTCGCGCTACGATCTGTTCGACGTCGCCACGACCGCGAAGAAGAAGGGCGATGCCTACGTGATCGACGGCGAGAAGTTCGTCGTGCTGAACGGCGAGAATGCGGATACCCTGATCGTCACCGCGCGTACCAAGGGCGATCGCCGCGACAAGTCGGGCATCGGCGTGTTCCTGGTCCCCGCCAATGCCAAGGGCGTCGCGAAAAAGTCCTATCCGACCCAGGACGGCCTGCACGCCGCCGACATCACCTTCACCGGTGTCGAGGTCGGTCCCGACGCTGTGCTCGGCAACCCCGAGGACTCGCTCGCGCTGATCGAGCGCGTTGTCGATGAAGCCCGCGTCGCGCTCTGCGCCGAGGCGGTCGGCCTGATGGACGAATCGCTCAAGACCACGGTCGAGTACATCAAGACGCGCAAGCAGTTCGGCGTCGCGATCGGCTCGTTCCAGTCGCTGCAGCACCGCGCCTCCGATATGTTCGTCGCCACCGAGCAGGCGCGCTCGATGTCGATGTTCGCGACCATGGCGAACGACTTCGAGGACGCCAAGGAGCGCAGCAACGCGATCGCCGCGGCCAAGGTGCAGATCGGCAAGTCGCTGAAGTTCGTCGGCCAGCAGTCGATCCAGCTTCACGGCGGCATCGGCATGACCATGGAGGCCAAGATCGGCCACTACTTCAAGCGCCTCACCATGATCGAGAACACCTTTGGCGACACCGACTACCACCAGCGCCGCGTTGCGGATGCGGGCGGGTTGATCTGAGTTGACCTAGACCACACGACGACTGTCATCCCGGGGCATCGCGCAGCGATGAACCCGGGATCCATCGGGCGGCAATACGTGCGGTGAAATGGATTCCGGGCTCGCGCTATGCGCGCCCCGGAATGACCAGGAAGAGAGTCCATCAATGCAAAACACCCCGTTCGATCTCACCGGCAAGGTCGCCGTGGTCACCGGCTCCAGCCGCGGCATCGGCCGCTCCTCCGCCGAGTTGCTCGCCAAGTTAGGCGCCAAGGTGGTTGTCTCCTCGCGCAAGGCCGACGCTTGCAAGGAGGTCGCCGACGGCATCAATGCCGCTGGCGGCGATGCCATCGTCATCCCCTGCAACATCGCGCGCAAGAACGAGGTCGAGGCGCTGATCGCGGGCGCCACGAAGCATTACGGCAAGATCGACATTCTCGTCTGCAACGCCGCGGTCAACCCGTATTACGGCCCGCTGCTCGACATATCAGATGAAGCCTTCGACAAGATCATGGGCTCGAACGTCAAGAGCAACATCTGGCTCTCCGCGCTCGCGATCCCTGGGATGGCCGAGCGCGGCAAGGGCTCGGTGATCATCATCTCATCGATCGGGGGCCTGCGCGGCTCCACCGTGATCGGCGCCTACGGCATCTCCAAGGCCGCCGACTTCGCGCTGTGCCGCTCGCTCGCCGGCGAATGGGGGCCGAAAGGCGTCCGCGTCAACTGCATCGCGCCCGGCCTGGTCAAGACCGACTTCGCCCGCGCGCTCTGGGAAGACGAAGCCAATCTGAAGCGCCGCACCGCCACCACGCCGCTCCGCCGCATCGGCGAGCCCGACGAAATCGCCGGCGCCGTCGCCTATCTCGCCTCGGACGCATCGAGCTTCATGACCGGCCAGACCATCGTCATCGACGGCGGCGTGACCACCGCGGCGGTGTAGGGTTCTTCCCCTCTCCCCTTGCGGGAGAGGGTGGATCGCCGCGAAGCGGCGAGACGGGCAAGGGGTCTCTATCCGCACGTGACCCTCTCTCGTAATACTCTTTGCCGACAGAATCCCTCATCCGGCGCTTCGCGCCACCTTCTCCCACAAGGAAGGGAAGGGCGCCGGGGCACCGCATCCAAACCTTGACCTTGCTGCCCTAATCCGCTCCCTTTGGCGCGACACAATGACCCGTCTCAGGGAAACGCCAAGGTAAGCCGCCATGTCTTTCGTCCTCGCCATCGACCAGGGCACCACCTCTTCGCGTGCGATCGTGTTTCGCGGCGATATTTCCATCGCTGCCAAGGCGCAGGCCGAGTTTCCGCAGCACTTTCCGGCCTCGGGCTGGGTCGAGCACGAACCGGAGGACATCTGGACCTCGACCGTGATGGTCTGCCGCGAGGCGATCGAGCACGCCGGCATCACGGCAAAGGACATCGCCGCGATCGGCATCACCAACCAGCGCGAGACCACCGTGGTGTGGGACCGCGCCACCGGCCAGGCCGTGCACCGCGCGATTGTCTGGCAGGACCGCCGCACCGCCGACATCTGCGCCAAGCTCAAGGCAGAAGGCCGCGAGCCCGTGATCTCGCAGAAGACCGGCCTGATCATCGACCCCTATTTCTCCGGCACCAAAGTCGCATGGATCCTCGACCACGTCCCCGGCGCCCGGGCGCGCGCCGCGCGCGGCGAATTGATGTTCGGCACCATCGATTGCTATCTGCTCTGGCGCCTCACCGGCGGCAAGGTGCACGCCACCGACGCCACCAATGCCTCGCGCACGCTGCTGTTCAACATCCACACCGGCGCGTGGGACGACGAGCTCCTGGAGATCATCGGCGTGCCGCGCTCGATGCTGCCCGAGGTGAAGGATTCCTCCGCCCGCTTCGGCGAGAGCACGCCGGACCTGTTCGGCGGCCCCATCGTCATCGCCGGCATCGCCGGCGACCAGCAGGCCGCCACCATCGGCCAAGCCTGCTTCCGCCCCGGCATGATGAAGTCCACCTACGGCACCGGCTGTTTCGCGCTGCTCAACACCGGCACCACGCCGGTCGTCTCCAAGAACAAGCTGCTCACCACCGTCGCCTATCAGCTCGATGGAAAACGCACCTATGCGCTGGAAGGCTCGATCTTCGTCGCCGGCTCCGCCGTGCAGTGGCTGCGCGACGGTCTCGGCATCATCAAGCACGCCGCCGAGACCGGACCTCTCGCGGATCAATCCGACTCCATGCAGAGCGTCTATCTCGTCCCCGCCTTCGTCGGCATGGGCGCGCCCTACTGGAATCCGCGCGTCCGCGGCGCGCTGTTCGGCCTCACCCGCAACACCGGCCCCGCCGAGCTTGCCCATGCCGCGCTGGAAAGCGTCTGCTACCAGACCTTCGACCTCTGGGCCGCGATGCGCGCGGACTGGCCAAGCTCGGAAACCGCAAGCGTCGTGCTCCGCGTCGACGGCGGCATGACGGCGTCGGACTGGACCATGCAGCGCCTTGCCGATCTCCTGGATGCGCCGGTCGACCGCCCCGTGATCCAGGAGACAACGGCCCTCGGCGCCGCCTACCTCGCCGGCCTCCAGGCGGGCGTCTATCCCGAGCCGACCAAATTCGCCGACAATTGGCGCCTCGAGCACCGCTTCAAGCCGAACATGAGCCAGGCGACGCGCGAGCGGAAGCTCGCCGGCTGGGCGCGCGCAGTGAAGGGCGTGCTCGCGAGCGACGAGGGGGAGGGGTAGGCGTAGGTACAGCCTCGCAGCTCGCTGCCGTGAGTTGCGCTCAACTGTCTCCACGTCGTCATTGCGAGGAGCTCTTGCGACGAAGCAATCCAGACTGCCTCTGCGGAAAGATCCTGGATTGCTTCGCTGCGCTCGCAATGACGGAGTGTGGCGCTGCTGTGGTGCCTCAAACGGCGCCGCCCGCTAACCGCTAACAAAAGAAGAAACCAAGCATGATCGTCCCCGACGGCTATTCCGACGTCCCGAACGGCAAGATCGCCGCAATCGTCACCCATCTGGAGATGACCACTCGCCCCGCGCGCCGCGATGATCCGCCCGGCGCCTGGACCTTGCGCAAGGTCGATGCCCCCGCGCTTCCCTGGTACCGCGATCTCTTCCGCCGCGTGGCGGCCCAGTCATGCCATTCCCGCTCAGCTAGTCGAAATTCACCGCCGTCGTGTTGGCGCCGCAAACCAGAATTGCGACGCGCTCGCCGGCCGAGGGACGATAACGCCCCGAGAGCACCGCGGCAAAGGCAGCGGCGCCGCCGGGCTCGGCCACGAGGCGCAGGTGCGACCACAGCGCGGCCTGGGCGTGCCGGATCGCATCGTCGCTGACCAGGACGACGCGCTCGACATGGGCGCGCGCGACCGGAAACATCAGCTCGCCGACGCGGCGCGGCGCCAGGCTGTCGGCGGCGATGCCGCCGGCCGGCGCATCGACCGGTGCACCCGCCTCGAACGCGTTGTGCAGGGTTGGCGATTGCTCGGGCTCGACCGCGACGATGCGTGCCCTGCCGGCGTACCACGCCGCAATGCCGCCGATCAGCCCGCCGCCGCCGACGGCCACCAGCAGCGTGTCGATGCCGGGAGCATCCTGCTCCAATTCCAGCCCGACGCTGCCCTGGCCGAGCAGGGTTTCGGCCTGATCGAAGGCATGCACGGCCAGCGCGCCGGTCTGCGCGACATGCGCCTCGCTCGCGGCGAGCGCATCGGCGTAGCGGCTGCCCGCGATCACGAGCTTTGCGCCATAGGTCCTGATCCGTTCGGCCTTGGCCGGCGAGGTGATGTCGGGCACGAAGATCGTGGCGGGAATGCCGAGCCGCTGCGCCGCATAGGCCACGGCCGCGCCGTGATTGCCACCGGATGCGGCGACCACACCGGCCTGCGGCACCTGCCGCAGCAACAGATTGGCAAAGGCGCCGCGCGCCTTGAACGATCCGGAATGCTGCAGCATTTCGAGCTTGAACGTAACCGGCGCCGCCGGCAGGCCGAAATCGGCGAGGTCGGCCTGAACAAGCGGCGTGCGCCTGATATGCGGACGGATGACCGGCTCGGTCGCCGCAATCCGCTCCCGATTGATGTCGATTGTCGCTGTCATGATGCCGTCCAGGATAGCGCAAAGAAGCGTTGACATCAATTAGGTAATTAGCAAAATGGCTAAATGAAACTTGCCGTCGCATTGCGCGCGCTCGCCAACGAACGCCGCCTGCAGATCCTGGAATGGCTGCGGGATCCGCGGCGGCATTTTCGCGAGCAGGAAGATGGCGACCTGGTCGAGGACGGCGTCTGCGGATTGCTGATCGCCGAGAAGCTCGGGGTCAGCGCGCCGACGGTGAGTGAGCACATGCGGGTGCTGACGGCGGCCAAGCTGGTGCGCGCCAAGCGGATCAAGCAATGGACGATGTACAAGCGCAACGAGACCGCCATCGCCGCGATCAAGCGCTCGATCCAGGACGGCCTTTGAGCGCAAGGCCATCGCGGGCGTCGTTGCGGCCGGCGCAATGCTCCCTTTCCGAGATTTTTGTTGCGCCGCGCCGGACTGGTCGTGGAGACTGATCGGCCCTGCCTTGTTCAATGATCGAGAAGAGCGAGAACCATGTTCCTGATCGGCCAATATGATTCCCCCTTCGTCCGCCGCGTCGCGATTGCGCTCCGGCTTTACGGGCTCGCCTTCGAGCACAGGCCATGGTCGACCTTCGGCGATGCCGACAAGATCGCGCCGTACAATCCGCTCCGCCGCGTGCCGACCCTGGTGCTCGACGACGGCGAGGCGCTGATCGAGAGCATGATCATCCTCGATTATCTCGACGACCTCGTCGGCGCGGACAAGGCCATGCTGCCGCGCGGCGGCACCGAGCGGCGCAAGCATCTGCGCATCTGCGCGCTCGCCTCCGGCCTCGGCGACAAGGCGGTGAGCCTGCTCTACGAGCGCGTGCTGCGGAAGGAGCAGCTCGCGCTGTGGGTCGAGCGTTGCCAGGCGCAGATCGCGGACGTGCTGAAAGCGCTCGAGGCCGAGCGCGCCAAGGCGACGACGCCGTATTGGCTGGGTGACCGCATCGGCCACGCCGACGTCGCCGTCGCCTGCGTCGTCCGCTTCACCCGCGAAGCGCATCCCGACCTGTTCGATGCCGCGCGCTATCCGGCGTTAGCGGCCCATAGCGAGCGCTGCGAGGCGCTGGCCCCGTTCAAGGAGATCGTGCAGCCGCTGGCCCCGCCGAAGGGGTGAAGCGCTCTGTCATTCCGGGGCGCGCGAAGCGCGAGCCCGGAATCCATCGTGCAGCGGATGATGTGGAGCAATGGATTCCGGGCTCGCGCCAAAAGGCGCGCCCCGGAATGACAGCGCGGGGCCCGGCGAGAGTATCGGACGGCCACCGCAGTCGATGATGCAATAATACCCCTGTTTTGCCCGACGCCACAACTCAATTTCGGCGAAAAAGAAATAACTCAGCCTTTTCAACCCCATCGCTACTGTGCATGGGGTTGTTTTCTCACCTTTGTTTTGCAGGCGTGCCTATCCCGCGCCGGCGCGCTTCTTCTGCCAGACCAAGTGCACCGCGCAGGTGCAGCCCGGCGGATGCGAGGCGAGGTCTTTCGGCATTTCGTCGTTCGCCGGCGTGGCGGCGAAGGGCTTGTCCTGCGACGGGATGTAGTTCAGCACCGGCGCGAGCCAGCGCTCGGCTTCCGCCACGCTCATGCCCTTGCGCGCGGCATAGTCCTCGACCTGGTCGCGCTCGATCTTGCCGACGCCGAAATAGTAGCTTTCGGGGCTGGCGAAATAGAGCCCGGAGACCGACGAGCCCGGCCACATCGCAAAGCTCTCGGTCAGCTTCACGCCGGCGGTCGCCTCCGCATCGAGCAGCTCGAACAGCGTCGCCTTCTCGGTATGATCGGGCTGCGCGGGATAGCCGGGCGCGGGGCGGATGCCCTGATATTTCTCCAGGATCAGCTCCTCGTTGGAGAGCGCCTCATCCGGTGCATAGGCCCAGAACTCGCGGCGGACGCGGGCGTGCATGCGCTCGGCAAAGGCCTCGGCGAGGCGATCGGCCAGCGCCTTGCACAGGATGGAGGAATAATCGTCGTTCGCCATCTTGAAGCGATCGGCGACGGCGTCCTCGCCGATCCCTGCGGTGACCACGAAGCCGCCGATGTAATCGGGCACGCCGGCAGGCGCGATGAAGTCGGACAGTGCGGCGTTGAAGCGGCCCTCGCGCTTCTCCAGCTGCTGGCGCAGCGTATGCAGCGTCGCGATGCTCTTGGTCCTGTTATCGTCGGCATAGAGCACGATGTCGTCGCCTTGCGCGTTCGCCGGCCAGAAGCCGATCGTCGCCCGCGCCCGGAACCACTTCTCCTTGACGATGGTGTCGAGCATCTTGCGCGCATCGTCATAGAGCGAGCGCGCGACCTCGCCGACCTTGGAATCGTCGAGGATGGCGGGGAAGCGTCCGGCGAGCTCCCAGGTCTGGAAGAACGGCGTCCAGTCGATATAGGGCACGAGCTCGGCGAGGTCGTATTCGTCGAAGCTCTTGGTGCCAAGGAAAGTCGGCTTCACCGGCTTGCTCTTGGCAAAATCGACTGGCACGCGGTTGGCGCGCGCGTCAGCCAGCTTCAGCCGCTTCTTGTCGGCCTGCGCGCGCAGATGCGCCTCCGAGATCTTGGCGTATTCGGCCCGCACCTCGGCCGCATAGGTCTCGCGCTTCTCCGGCGAGAGCAGCGCGGAGGCGACGCCGACCGCGCGGCTGGCGTCGTTGACATGCACGACGGGACCGGCGCGATAGCTCGGGTCGATCTTGACGGCCGTATGCACGCGGCTGGTGGTGGCGCCGCCGATCAGCAGCGGCAGCCTCAAGCCTTCGCGCTGCAACTCGCCGGCGAAGAACGCCATCTCGTCGAGCGAGGGCGTGATCAGGCCGGAGAGCCCGACGATGTCGGCCTTCTCGGCCTTCACGGTCTCGACGATCTTCGCCGCCGGCACCATCACGCCAAGGTCGATCACCTCGAAATTGTTGCACTGGAGCACGATGCCGACGATGTTCTTGCCGATGTCGTGGACGTCGCCCTTCACCGTCGCGAGCACGATCTTGCCGGCGGACGAGGAGCCCTCGGTGCCGATGCCGCTCGCAAGGTTGCGCGCCTTCTCCTCCTCCATGAACGGCATGAGGTAAGCGACGGCCTGCTTCATGACGCGGGCAGACTTCACCACCTGCGGCAGGAACATCTTGCCGTCGCCGAAGAGGTCGCCGACCACGTTCATGCCGGCCATCAATGGTCCCTCGATGACGTCAAGCGGGCGCGAGGAGGTCTTGCGGGCCTCCTCGGTGTCCTGCTCTATGAACTCGGTGATGCCGTGCACCAGCGAATGCGACAGCCGCTTCTCCACCGGCCATTCGCGCCAGGCGAGATCGGCTTCCCTGCCTTCGGTCTTCTTGCCGCGGAATTTTTCGGCGAGAGCGAGCAGGCGCTCGGAGGCGCCGGCATCCCGGTTGAGGACGACGTCCTCGCACACTTGCCGCAGCTCAGGATCGATGTCGTCATAGACGATCATCTGCCCGGCATTGACGATGCCCATGTCCATGCCGGCCTTGATGGCGTGATACAGGAACACCGAGTGCATGGCTTCGCGCACCGGCTCGTTGCCGCGGAACGAGAACGACAGATTGGAGACGCCGCCCGAGACATGCGCGCCCGGCAGGTTCTGGCGGATCCAGCGCGTCGCCTCGATGAAGTCGACGCCGTAATTGTTGTGCTCCTCGATGCCGGTCGCGATCGCGAAAATATTCGGATCGAAGATGATGTCTTCCGGCGGAAAGCCGACCTTGTTCACCAGGATGTCGTAGGCGCGCTTGCAGATCTCGGTCTTGCGCGCGAACGTGTCGGCCTGGCCGACTTCGTCGAATGCCATCACGACAACGGCCGCGCCGTGGCGGCGGGCGATCTTGGCCTCAAGGATGAACTTCTCTTCGCCTTCCTTCATCGAGATCGAGTTGACGACCGGCTTGCCCTGCACGCATTTCAGGCCGGCCTCGATCACCGAGAATTTCGAGGAATCGACCATGACAGGC
Source organism: Bradyrhizobium sp. NBAIM18 (assembly GCF_020193825.1). Taxonomy (NCBI): domain Bacteria; kingdom Pseudomonadati; phylum Pseudomonadota; class Alphaproteobacteria; order Hyphomicrobiales; family Nitrobacteraceae; genus Bradyrhizobium; species Bradyrhizobium sp. NBAIM18. The sequence continues at coordinate 292,698 of NZ_JADYVO010000006.1, read as the reverse complement.
ACGCGCGCGATGTCGGGCTCGGCGGCGAGGAGATTGAGGAACGTCACCATGGCCGCTTCGGAATCGAGCAGGCCCTCGTCCATGTTGACGTCGATGATCTGGGCGCCGTTCTCGACCTGGTCGCGCGCGACCTGGAGCGCGGCGGTGTAATCGCCTGATGTGATCAGCTTGCGGAAGCGGGCCGAGCCCGTGACGTTGGTGCGCTCGCCGACATTGACGAAGGGAATCGCCTCGGTCAGCACGAACGGCTCGAGGCCGGAGAGCCGCAGGCGCGGGGTGATCTTCGGCACGATGCGCGGCTTGTGCGGAGCGATCGCGGCCGCGATCGCCGCGATATGATCCGGCGTGGTACCGCAGCAACCGCCGACGATGTTGACGAGGCCATCGCGCGCGAACTCGCCGATCAGCCGCGCCATGTATTCGGGCGTCTCGTCATATTGGCCGAACTCGTTCGGCAGGCCGGCGTTCGGATAGGCGCAGACCAGCGTGTCGGCAACGCGGCCGATATCGGCGATATGCGCGCGCAGGTCTTCGGCGCCGAGCGCGCAGTTGAAGCCGATGGTGACGGGCTTGGCGTGCCGCACCGAATTCCAGAACGCTTCCGGCATCTGGCCCGACAGCAGGCGGCCGGATTTGTCGGTGATGGTGCCCGACACCATCACAGGCACGTCGATGCCGAGCTCTTCGGTGATCTCGGCGATCGCATAGAGCGCCGCCTTGGCGTTGAGCGTGTCGAAGATGGTCTCGACCAGCAGGAGGTCGACGCCGCCGTCGATCAGGCCGCGGATCTGCTCGCCATAGGACTTTCGTAAGTCATCGAAGGTGACGGCGCGGTAACCGGGATTGGAAACGTCGGGCGAGATCGAGGCTGTGCGGTTGGTGGGGCCGATGGCGCCGGCGACGAAGCGCGGCTTGCCGTCCTCGGCTTCGACGCGCCTTGCGGCGTTACCGGCGAGGCGGGCGCCTTCACGCGCCATCTCGTAGACGATGTCGGTGAGGTCGTAATCGGCCTGCGCGATCGAGGTCGTCGAGAACGTGTTGGTCGCGACGATGTCGGCGCCGGCGCGCAAATAGGCGGCGTGGATGTCCTCGATCGCCTGCGGCTGCGTCAGGATCAACAAATCGTTGTTGCCGCGCAGGTCGCGATGGAAGTTCTTGAAGCGCTCGCCGCGGAAGGCGGCTTCATCGAGCTGGAGGTTCTGGATCATCGTGCCCATGGCGCCGTCGAGCACGAGGATGCGCTCGCGCGCGGCAGCGAGGAGGGCGGTTCGCTTGGGCGAAGTGGTCACGGTCATTTTCTCTTACGCCGCCTTCTGCGCGCTCTTGGCGCGAATGCCGAGCAAATGGCTGATCGCGAACACGAGATCGGCGCGGTTCATGGTGTAGAAATGGAAGGTGTCGACGCCGTGCTTGGCGAGCTTCTGCACCTGGCCGGCCGCAACGGTCGCGGCCACCAGCTTGCGCGTCTCGGCATCGTCATCGAGGCCCTCGAACTTCGCCGCGAACCAGTCGGGCACCGTGGTGCCAGCACGGGTCACGAAATTGCGCGCCTGCTTGAAATTGTGCATGGGCATGATGCCCGGCACTACGGGGATGTCGATGCCGCGCGCACGCACGCGGTCGAGATAGCGGAAGTAGAGATCGTTGTCGAAGAACACCTGCGTGATCGCGCGCGTCGCGCCGGCGTCGACCTTGGCCTTGAGCGTGTCGATATCGGCATCGAAGTCGCGCGCTTCGGGGTGCTTCTCGGGATAGGCAGAGACTGAGACCTCGATGTCGCCGTGCCGCTTCTTGATGCCGGCGACGAGCTCGGCCGAGCTCTGATAACCCTCGGGATGGCTCGAATAGGGCGTGCCGATGCCGCCGACGGGATCGCCGCGCAAGGCCACGATGTGGCGGACGCCGACCTCGTGATAGCGGTCGACGATCTCGTCGATCTCGCCGCGCGAGGCGCCGACGCAGGTCAGATGCGCCGCGGGCAGCAGCGCGGTTTCCTTCAGGATGCGCGTGATGGTCGAATGGGTGCGCTCGCGGGTCGAGCCGCCGGCGCCATAGGTCACCGAGACGAATTTCGGCTCGAGCGGGGCCAGCCGGTTGATGGTCTCCCAGAGATTGCGCTCCATCTCTTCCGTCTTCGGCGGAAAGAACTCGAAGGAGATCGCGGGCCGCTTCAGGTGCCTGCCCTGCCGGTCGGCTGTCGCAGGCGTCGTCAGGTCAGTCATGGCGCCACTCACTCCAATGTCAGGCCGGCGATCGGTCTAGCCTCGGAGAGCTAAAATACGGCAAAGACCCCTTGATCGACAGCCCATCATGCATGGGAAGTTGCCCATTCAGGTGCAGTTTACGGGGTCTTTCTTGCGAATCATGTTTTGAGTGGGAAGCGTGCTGAATGACATAAGTTGTTGAATTTTCAGATATTATCTCTCGTCGGCCATCTTTTGTGAACGATTCTCCTAGTGGGCAGATCAGAATCGTCTGCAAAGTAGCGGCGGTTGTCCCAACTCCAGCCGCTGGCGTGCCCGCCCGTCCGTACACGTCAGGCCTGCGCAGCCTGCCCATTGCCGCCGCGACCGCCTCCATTAGGTTAAGCCGTCATGATCCCGCTCTCCGTCCTCGACCTCTCCGTCGTCACAACAGGCACCAAGCCGGCCGCGGCGCTGCGCAACAGCATCGATTTGGCGCGTCACGTCGATGGCCTCGGCTATGTCCGCTACTGGCTCGCCGAGCATCACAATCTCGCCTCCGTCGCGAGCCCCGCGCCCGACCTGATGATCGGCCAGATCGCGGCGGTGACGAAGCACCTCCGCGTCGGTTCCGGCGGGGTGATGCTGCCCAACCATGCGCCGCTGGTCGTCGCTGAGCGCTTCAAGATGCTGGAGGCGCTATTTCCGGGCCGGATCGATCTCGGTCTCGGCCGTGCGCCGGGCACCGATGGTGCGACGGCTTACGCGCTCAGGAGCCGGCTCGACCGCCGCGAGGGCGACGATTTTCTGGAGCGGCTGCACGAGTTGATCCTGTGGGAGACCCGCGAATTCCCCGCGGGGCACCCCTACAACAACGTCGTCGCAATGCCCGACGACACCAGACTGCCACCTATCTGGCTGCTCGGCTCCAGCGATTATTCCTCGGAATTGGCCGCCCAGGTCGGCATGGGCTTCGCCTTCGCCCATCATTTCGCGTCCCATGACGCGATCGATGCGATGGTGCATTACCGCAATCGCTTTCAGCCCTCGGTCTGGCGTGCGAGCCCACATGCCATTCTCGCGGTCGCCGTTATCGCGGCCGATACCGACGAGGAGGCCGAAAGGCTCGCCTCGTCCTTCGACCTCAACCGCCTTCGCCGCGACCGCGGTCAATATCTGCCGCTGCCGAGCGTCGAGGAGGCGATGGCCTATCCGTATACGGACGCCGAGCGCACCTCGATCCTGCGCAACCGCTCGCGCCTGTTCGTCGGCAGTCCCGCGACGGTGCAGAAGAAGCTGCAGCCGCTGATCTACGCGAGCAAGCCGGACGAGCTGATGGTGATCACGGCGGTGTATGACCATGAGGCGCGAAAGAAGTCGTATTCGCTATTGGCGGAGGCGTTCGGGCTCAGAGCGGCGGGGTAGCTTACCCTGCCCTGGAGGGGGAGGGTCGATCGCGTGCAGCGCGAGCGGGGTGGGGTGATCTCTCCACTCGGGCAGTATTCGACGTGGAGAGACCGTCACCCCGCCCCGCTACGCATTGCGCTGCGCTCCATACGTAGCGACCCACGGGCGAGCTGCGCTCGTCCCGGACTCCTCCAGGGTAGGGTGAGGGATCAATCCTGCACTTCGCTGAACGTGGCGCGGAACGGATGGCCCGGATATACGCCGACGATGCGGAATTCGCGCGAGAAGAATTTCAGCTCCTCGATGGCGAAGGCGAGGCCCTTGTCATCGGGATGGCCGTCGACGTCGGCATAGAACTGCGTGGCGAAGAAATTGCCGTCGACCATGTAGCTCTCGAGCTTGGTCATGTTGACGCCGTTGGTGGCGAAGCCGCCGAGCGCCTTGTAGAGCGCGGCCGGCAAATTGCGCACCCGGAACACAAAAGTGGTGACGAGCGGCCCGGTGCCTTGGGGCGCCCATTTCGGCTCGCGCGCCAGCACCACGAAGCGCGTGGTGTTGTGGGCCTCGTCCTCGATGTCCTCGGCGAGGATGTCGAGACCGTAGATCTTTGCAGCAAGCCGCGAGGCGATCGCGGCCACCGTCTTGTCCTTGCGCTCCGAGATGTCGCGGGCGCTGCCGGCGGTATCGGCATGCACGATCGGCTTGATGCCGAGCTTGCGGATGATGCGCCGGCACTGGCCGAGCGCATGCACATGGCTCTCGATGCTCTTGATGTCTTCGAGCTTGGTGCCCTTCACGGCCATCAGCTGATGCCGGACCGGCAGGAACCATTCGCCGACGATGAAGAGGCCGGACGCCGGCAGGAGGTGATGGATGTCGGCGACGCGGCCGGCGACCGAATTCTCGATCGGGATCATGCCGAGATCGGCCTCGCCCGACGAGATCGCCGACAGCGCGTCTTCGAATGTGGCGCAGGGCATCGGTTCGGCGTCGGGATAGGCCTCGACGATGGCGATGTGGGAATTGGCGCCAGGCTCGCCCTGGAATGCGATCTTCATCTTGCTCATGCTCGGCCTTGTAGCAGCGGCTCAGGATTTGGAAAGGATGCTGCGCGCGGTCTCGAGGTCCGCCGGCGTATCGACCCCGCGGGGCACGGTGTCGACGATGGTGAAATCGATGCGCATTCCGGCCTCAAGCGCCCGGAGCTGCTCGAGCTTCTCCTGCAATTCCAGCGGAGACGGCGGAAGAGAGACGTAGCGCTCCAGCGCGGCGCGGCGAAAGGCATAGAGGCCGATATGGTGGTAACGCGGTCCGTCGCCGGTCGGGGCGGTCGCGCGGGTGAAATAAAGTGCGCGCATCCGCCTGCCGCCAACCGAGGTTCCGATCGCCTTCACCACGCTTGGGGCGACATCCTCTTCCTCGGTGTGGATCCGCGAGGCCAGCGTCGCGATGTCCACGGCCGGGTCTTGCAGCGGCGGCAGCACCTCGCGGATGTTGTCGATCGTGATGGTCGGGAAATCCCCCTGGACATTGACCACGATCTCGGCCTTGCCCTCGGGATCGAGCTTCTGCATGGCCTCGTGGATGCGGTCGGAGCCGGAGGGGTGGTCGCCGCGGGTCATCACGGCCTCGCCGCCATGGGCGGTCACGACCGAGGCGATCTCGTCGGTGTCGGTGGCCACCGCGACCCTGCCGATTGCGGCGGCCTCGGCACGGCGCAGCACATGCACGATCATCGGCAATCCCGCGATATCGGCGAGCGGCTTGCCGGGCAGGCGGGTGGCGGCCATGCGAGCCGGGATCAGCACCAGGATGCGGGGATCGATCATCGGGTTCAAAGGTCTGAGGTCAAGAGCCTGAAAACGGAGCGTTTTCCGCACCGGGACATGGGATGGGACGGGCCTGAAGCCGGGTCGCTTATACGGGTTGCCAGACCCCGGGCAAACCGATATCTCAATGGCAAAACTCGGGGAAACAATAAGGAACGTTTGATTCTCCGAGGCTCGTCCTGCGGCCATCCGGGCCGCTGTTTCCTTCTTGCGGTGGGGCCTGGCCGGAAATGGACTCTTTCGAACTCAACAAGATTCTCGGCGCCGTGTTCGGCACCTGTCTCTTCCTGCTGGTGACGAGCTTCACCGCGAGCGCGCTGTTCTCCCCCAAGATGCCGGAAAAGCCGGGCTTCGAGATCGCGGTCAAGCAAGATGCCGCCTCCGGCAAGGAGGGCGCCGCTGCCGCCGCATCGTCCGAACCGATCGAAAAGCTGCTCCAAACCGCCTCCGTCGAGAAGGGCTCCGCGGCCGCCAAGAAGTGTGGCGCCTGCCACACCTTCGAGAAGGGCGGCCCGAACCGAGTCGGTCCGAACCTCTATGGCGTCGTTGGCGAGCCCAAGGGCCAAGGCCGTGGTGGCTTCAACTTCTCGGCCGCCATAAAGGCCAAGGGTGGCAACTGGAGCTTCGACGACCTCAACAAGTTCCTCGCCAATCCGAAGGGCTTCATTCCGGGCACCGCGATGGGCTTTGCCGGTGTTGCCAAGGATTCCGAGCGTGCCGATATCATCGCCTATCTGAATTCGCAGTCGGAGAAACCTCAGCCGCTGCCGACGGCGTCAAAATAAGGTCCCGAGAACCGGCGCTCGAATACGGCCAGGCTGAAAAGTCTGGCCGTTTCCTTATCCGGGCCTCGCGGCGACGTTATCGGGGCGTTTGGCCGCATCCGATAGGCCGGCCGGGCTTCCAAGATGAGGAAAAAGCAACATATTCGGTCGAAACCTCGCCTATATTGGGAACTTAAAGGAGTAGCCTCCTTCAAGACAGGGATGTTGATTTGGCCATTACCCGACGCGATCTCCTGCTCACCGGCACTGCAGCCGCAGCGCTTCCAGCCCTTGGCTCCGTCGCGGGCGTTCCCGTCGGCGTGGCGCATGCGCAATCAGCAACTGAGCTGCCTTCCGGCGGGTTGCCTTGGCGCCACGCGCTGTCGCTGTTCGGAAAGGTCAAGTACCCCGCCGACTTCAAGCGCTTCGACTACGTCAATCCGGACGCCCCCAAAGGCGGTGTCGCGCGCCAGATCGCCGTCGGCACGTTCGACAATTTCAACATCGTCGTCTCCGGTGTGAAGGGCCAGGTCGCCGGTGCCGTCGCGTTCATCTATGAAACGCTCCTGACGCAGTCGCTCGACGAGGTCTCGACCGAATACGGCGCGCTGGCCGAAGCGGTCAGCCATCCCGATGATTTTTCCTTCGTCACCTATCGCCTGCGCCCGCAGGCGAAATGGCATGACGGCAAGCCTGTTACGCCGGAGGACGTGATCTTCTCGCTCGATTCCTTCAAGAAGAACCATCCGATGTACTCGGCCTATTACAGCCATGTGGTGAAGGCCGAGAAGGTCGGCGAGCGTGACGTGAAGTTCGTGTTCGACGCACCCGGCAACCGCGAGCTGCCGCTGATCGTGGGACAGCTGATCGTCCTTCCGAAACATTGGTGGGAGGGGACGGACGCGCAGGGCCGCAAGCGCGATATCGCCACCACCACGCTGGAAGTGCCGCTCGGCTCGGGCCCCTACAAGGTCAAGGAATTCGTCGCAGGACGCTCGATCGCGCTGGAGCGCGTCAAGGACTATTGGGGCCGCGATCTTCCCATCAATGTGGGCCGCAATAATTTCGATGAGCTGCGCTACGAATATTTTCGCGACGGCACCGTTGCGATCGAGGCCTTCAAGGCCGACCAGGTCGATTGGCGCACCGAGAACAGCGCGAAGAGTTGGGCGACCGCCTATGATTTCCCGGCCGTGACCGAAAAGCGGGTGATCCTCGAGGAATTCGTCAACCGCAGCTCGGGCGTGATGCAGGCCTTCGTGCCGAACCTGCGCCGCGCCAAGTTCAGCGATCCGCGCGTGCGTCGTGCGCTCAACTACGCGTTCGACTTCGAGGAGATGAACAAGCAGATCTTCTACGGTCAGTACAAGCGCATCAGCAGCTATTTCGACGGCATCGAGGAGCTGATGGCAACGGGATTGCCGCAGGGTAAGGAGCTCGAAATTCTCGAGACCGTCCGCGCCCAGGTACCGCCCGAGGTCTTCACGACGCCCTACACCAATCCGGTCGGGGGTAGTCCGGAGGCGGTGCGCGACAATTTGCGTGAGGCGCTGCGCCTGTTCAAGGAAGCCGGCTACGAGGTGCGAGATCGCAAGCTGGTCGACGTCAAGACCGGTGCGCAGTTCTCGCTGGAATTGCTCAACTCGGATCCCAGCTTCGAACGAATTACGCTGTTCTACAAGCCGTCGCTGGAGCGGCTCGGCATTGCGGTGAGCGTTCGGACGGTCGATCCGACCCAGTATGAGAACAGGACGCGCGAGTGGGACTTCGACATCGTGACGAACTCCTGGGGCGAGTCGCAATCGCCGGGCAACGAGCAGCGCGAGTTCTGGTCCTCCAAATCGGCCGACATCGCCGGGTCGCGCAACATCGCCGGCATCAAGAATCCGGCCATCGACAAGCTGATCGAGCGGGTGATCTACGCCACTGATCGCGACGATCTCGTCGCGGCCACCAAGGCCCTCGACCGCGTGCTGCTGTGGAATCACTACGTCGTGCCGCAATGGACCTACAACAAGGTGCGCACCGCGCGCTGGGATCGCTTCGGCCGGCCGGCGGAATTGCCCAGGTATGGTCTGTCCGGCTTCCCGTTCATCTGGTGGTACGACGCAGACAAGGCGGCACGGATCGCAAAGAAATCGTGAAGGACAATCCCCGCATGACGCAGATGTCACGCCGCCATGTGCTGGTCCTGGGTGTTGGCGGCGCCCTCGGGGCGTCCGTCGGCGCGCCGCTGCTGCGCAGCGCGCGAGCATCGGAAGCGGCGACCGAGGCGCACGGCATGTCGGCATTCGGCGATCTCAAATATCCCGCCGACTTCCGTCATTTCGATTACGTCAATGTCGACGCGCCGAAAGGCGGCACGTTCTCGCTGATCCCGTCGGTGCGGGCCTACAATCAGTCCTACCAGACCTTCAACTCGCTCAACGCCTTCATCCTGAAAGGCGACGGCGCACAAGGTATGGGTATGACGTTCTCGCCGCTGATGATCCGCGCAGCTGACGAGCCCGACGCAATGTACGGGTTGGCGGCCAAATCCGTGCAGATATCGCCGGACAAGCTGGTCTACCGCTTCGCGATGCGACCCGAGGCGAAATTCCACGACGGGACCAGGCTCACTGCCCACGATGCAGCCTATTCGCTGACGACTCTGAAGACCAAGGGGCATCCGCTGATCACCGTGCAGATGCGCGACATGGTCAGTGCCGAAGCCCTCGACGATGCGACGCTCGTCGTCACCTTCGCCAAGGGGCGTGCACGCGACGTGCCGCTCTATGTCGCCAGCCTGCCGATCTTCTCCAAGGCGTACTACGCCTCCCGCCCGTTCGATGAATCGTCGCTGGAGATTCCGCTCGGCTCGGGCCCGTACAGGGTCGGCAGGTTCGAGGTCAATCGCTACATCGAGTTCGAGCGCGTCAAGGACTGGTGGGCCGCGGATCTGCCGCCCTGCCGCGGCAGCTACAATTTCGATGTCGTCCGCTATGAATTCTACCGCGATCGTGACGTCGCCTTCGAGGGCTTTACCGGCAAGAGCTATCTTTATCGCGAGGAGTTCACTTCGCGCATCTGGGCGACGCGCTATGACTTCCCGGCCGTGAAGGAAGGCCGAGTCAAGATGGAGGTCGTGCCCGACGATACGCCCTCCGGCGCGCAAGGCTGGTTCATCAATACGCGGCGCGACAAATTCAAAGACCCCCGCGTGCGCGAGGCCCTGATCAACGCTTTCGATTTCGAATGGACCAACAAGACGATCATGTACGGCGCCTATGCCCGCACGGTGTCGCCGTTCCAGAACTCGGACCTGATGGCTGGCAATGCGCCGCCTTCGCCGGAAGAGCTGAAGCTGCTGGAGCCGTTTCGCGGCCAGGTTCCTGACGAGGTGTTCGCGGCGCCGTTTACGCCGCCGGCCTCCGACGGCTCCGGACAGGACCGCAGCCTGCTCCGCAAGGCGCAGCAATTGCTGACCGAGGCCGGCGTGCCCATCAAGGACGGCAAGCGGGTGCTGCCGAACGGCGAATTGTTCAAGATCGAGTTCCTGCTGGATGAGCCCTCGTTCCAGCCGCACCACGCGCCTTACATCAAGAATCTCGCGACGCTTGGCATCGAAGCGAGCGTGCGCCTTGTCGATGCCGTGCAGCATAAGGCCCGGCAGGAAGATTTCGATTTCGACATGACCATCCAGCGCTTCAGCATGTCGGCGACGCCAGGCGATGCCATGCGCGCGTTCTTCTCCTCGCAGGTCGCAAACACCAAGGGCTCGTACAATCTGGCTGGCGTCGCCAGCCCGGCGATCGACGCCATGATCGAGAAGATCATGGCGGCCGACAGCCGCGAAGAGCTGACCGTCGCCTGCCGCGCCTTCGATCGCCTGTTCCGCGCCGGTCGCTATTGGGTGCCGCAATGGTACAACAAGACGCACCGGCTGGCCTATTGGGACCAGTTCGGCCATCCACCGAGGTTGCCGCGTTATGCCAACGGCGTCGGCGCGCCCGACATCTGGTGGTATGAGCCCGCCAAGGCGGCCAAGCTCGAGCAGGCAAAATAGCCATGAGCGCCTATATCGCCCGCCGCCTCCTGCTAATGATTCCGACCCTGCTTGGGATCCTCTTCGTGTCCTTCGTCGTGGTGCAATTCGCGCCGGGCGGCCCGGTTGAGCGCGTGATCGCGCAACTCTCGGGCGCCGACACCGGCGGGACCTCGCGTATTTCCGGCGGCAGCGATTTTGCGCAGCGCGCGCCGGGACAGGTCGGTGCCGGCGGCGATTCCGTCAATTCTAAATATCGCGGCGCACAGGGCCTCGATCCTGATTTCATCAAGAAGCTGGAAGTGCAGTTCGGCTTCGACAAGCCGGCGCCGGAACGTTTCCTGCTGATGGTGTGGAATTTCGCTCGCTTCGATTTCGGCAAGAGCTATTTTCGCGACGTCAGCGTGCTCCAGCTGATCAAGGAAAAGCTGCCGGTCTCGATCTCGCTTGGCCTCTGGCTGACGCTCCTGACCTACCTGATCTCGATCCCGCTCGGCATTCGCAAGGCCGTGAATGACGGTGCGCGGTTCGACACCTGGACCTCGACGGTGCTCGTGCTCGGCTATGCCATTCCCGGCTTCCTGTTCGCGATCCTGCTGATCATCCTGTTTGCCGGCGGCTCCTTCTTCAACTGGTTCCCGCTGCGCGGACTAACCTCGGATGGCTGGTCGCAATTTCCCTGGTACTGGAAGATCATCGATTATTTCTGGCATCTGACGTTGCCGCTGATCGCCATGGGGCTAGGTGCCTTCACCACCATGACGTTCCTGACCAAGAACTCGTTCCTGGATGAGATCCGCAAGCAATACGTCATGACCGCCCGCGCCAAGGGCTGCAGCGAGAACCGGGTGCTCTATGGCCACGTCTTCCGCAACGCGATGCTGATCGTGATCGCCGGCTTCCCCGGCACTTTCATCCACGCCTTCTTTTCCGGCTCGCTGCTGATCGAGACCATCTTCTCGCTGGACGGGCTCGGACTGCTCAGCTTCGAGAGCGTGCTCAATCGCGACTATCCCGTGGTGTTCGGCACGCTCTACATCTTCTCGCTGGTAGGCCTCGTGATCAACCTGATCTCTGACTTGACCTATATGTGGATCGACCCCCGGATCGATTTCGAAGCGCGGGAGGTCTGATGACGATCACCGCGCCGACGCCGATCGAGACCACAGCGAAGTCGCCGCTCGGCGATGCCGTTCCGATCACGCGCAAGCCGTTCGCTCCATCGCCGCTTAACCGGCGGCGGTGGCAGAACTTCAAGGCGAACCACCGCGGCTACTGGTCCTTCTGGATCTTCATCGGCCTGTTCGTGATCTCGCTGTTCGCCGAGCTGATCGCGAACGATCGGCCCTTCCTGATCAAGTTCGACGGTCGGCTATATTGGCCGGCCTTCGTGACCTATTCGGAGACGACGTTCGGCGGCGATTTCGAGACCGCGGCCGATTACCGCGACCCGTACTTGCAGAAGCTGATCAAGGACAAGGGCGGCAGCGTCGTCTGGCCGCTGATCCGTTACTCCTATGACACTCACAATCTCGATCTGCCGACACCGGCGCCGTCGCCGCCGACCTGGATGCTGACGGAGAAGCAGTGCAAGCCGGTGGTGGAGAAAAAGGGACTGAAGAGCTGCCGCGATCTCGAATACAATTGGCTCGGCACCGACGATCAGGGCCGCGACGTGGTGGCGCGGCTGATCTACGGCTTCCGCATCTCGGTGCTGTTCGGCCTTTGCCTCACCATCGTTTCGTCGGTCATCGGCATCGCGGCGGGTGCGGTGCAGGGCTATTTCGGCGGTTGGGTCGATCTGATCTTCCAGCGTTTCATCGAGATCTGGACCGCGATTCCATCGCTGTATCTTCTCCTGATCCTGTCCTCGGTGCTGGTGCCCGGTTTCTTCGTGCTACTCGGCATCTTGCTGCTGTTCTCCTGGGTCTCGCTGGTTGGCCTCGTGCGGGCCGAATTCCTGCGCGGGCGCAATTTCGAATACGTCCAGGCGGCACGTGCGCTCGGCGTCTCCAATCCTCTGATCATGTTCCGCCACCTGCTGCCTAACGCGATGGTCGCGACCATGACGTTCCTGCCGTTCATCGTTTCGAGCTCGGTGATGACGCTGACGGCGCTCGATTTCCTCGGCTTCGGCCTGCCACCGGGATCGCCCTCGCTCGGCGAATTGCTCTCGCAGGCCAAGGCCAATGTGCAGGCACCGTGGCTCGGCTTCTCCGGCTTCTTCTCGGTCGCGATCATGCTCTCGCTGTTGATCTTCATCGGTGAAGCCGTGCGCGATGCCTTCGACCCGCGCAAGACGTTCAGGTAAGGCCATGGATGCGATCAACCAGCCCCTGCTCGCCGTTCGCGACCTCTCGGTGGCCTTTCGCCAGGGCGGCGCCACCACGCTTGCGGTCGACAAGGTCTCGTTCCAGATCAAGCGCGGCGAATGCGTGGCGCTGGTTGGCGAATCCGGCTCCGGCAAGTCGGTCAGCGCACTCTCGATCCTGAAGCTGCTGCCGTATCCGAATGCCTCCCATCCCTCCGGCAGCATCCGCTTCAAGGGCCAGGAGTTGATCGACCAGTCCGAGCAGCAGATGCGGGAGATCAGGGGCAGCGACATCTCCATCATCTTCCAGGAGCCGATGACCTCGCTCAATCCGCTGCACACGATCGAGGCGCAGATCGGCGAGATCATCCAGCTGCACAATCCGACCAGCAATGCGCAGGCGCGCAAGCGGACGCTGGAGCTCTTGACCCAGGTCGGCATCCCCGATCCAGAGACGCGGCTGAACAGCTATCCGCACCAGCTCTCCGGCGGCCAGCGCCAGCGTGTGATGATCGCGATGGCGCTCGCCAACGAGCCGGACCTACTGATCGCGGACGAGCCGACCACGGCGCTCGACGTCACCGTGCAGGCGCAGATCCTGGCGCTGCTCGCCGAGATCCGCGCGCGGCTCGGCATGAGCCTGCTGTTCATCACCCACGATCTCGGCATTGTGCGCCGCATTGCCGACACCGTCTGTGTCATGAAGGGCGGCGTGATCGTCGAGCAGGGTCCGGTCGAGCAGGTCTTCAAGACCCCGAAACATCCCTATACACGCGACCTGCTCGCGGCGGAGCCCAAGCCCGATCCGGCGCCGCCGCAGCCGAATGCGCCGGTGGTGATGTCGGCCAATGACCTAAAAGTCTGGTTCCCGATCAAGCGCGGCCTGATGCGCAAGACGGTCGGTCACATCAAGGCGGTCGATGGGGTCAGTGTCGCCGTACGCAAGGGCGAGACGCTCGGCGTGGTCGGCGAATCCGGCTCGGGCAAGACCACGCTGGGGCTGGCGCTGCTGCGGCTGATCTCCTCGAACGGACGCATCGTGTTCTTAGGGAACGACATCCAGGGCCTGCGCTTCAAGGAGATGCGTCCCTTCCGGCGCGACATGCAGATCGTGTTTCAGGATCCGTTCGGCTCGCTCTCACCGCGCATGTCGGTCGCCGACATCATCGCCGAGGGCCTGTCCGTGCATCAGCCGGCGCTCTCGCGCGAGGAACGCGAGGCGCGCGTGGTCAAGGCACTCGAGGATGTCGGACTCAATCCGGAGACGCGCTTCCGCTATCCGCACGAATTCTCCGGCGGCCAGCGTCAGCGCATCTCGATCGCGCGCGCGATCGTGCTGGAGCCTGATTTCGTCGTGCTGGACGAGCCGACCAGCGCGCTCGACATGCTGTTCCAGGCGCAGATGGTCGATCTGTTGCGCGAGCTCCAGCGCAAGCGCGAGCTCACCTACATGTTCATTTCGCACGATTTGCGTGTCGTCGCCTCGCTCGCCAGCCACCTCATCGTGATGCGCGGCGGCAAGGTGGTCGAGGAGGGGCAGGCGGCCGAATTGTTCAGGAATCCGAAGACGGATTATACCCGAGCGCTGTTCGCGGCCGCGTTCCGGCTGGAGACGGCCGGGAACGGGGCGGCGGCGACGTAGCGCTCCGTCAGAGCCGCTTGATCGCGACGACCTCGCTGCCAGCCGCCTTGATCCGCGCGATCGCCGGCTCGATGGGCTCGATCACCGTTGCCATGTGATGCGCATTGGCGTGAACCATGGTGGTGGCGTCGCGCACGATGGCGACATGACCTTTCCAGAAGATCAGATCGCCGCGCTGCAAGCTGTTCCGCTCATACGGCTCCAGCGCGCGGCCGAGGCCGGCGAGCTGCATGTCGCTGTCGCGTGGGCAGCCGATCCCGGCTGATGTCAGCGAGACCTGGACGAGGCCGGAACAATCGATGCCAAAGCTGCTCTTGCCACCCCAGAGATAGGGCGTACCGACAAAGCGCTCGGCGATCGCGACGAAATCCGGCTCGCGATGATCGATCAGGACCAGATGCGATTTCGGCAGATATTGGCCATCGTGCGTCACGGCGAAGCTGCCGTCCTCGCGCGCCACGGCGAGCTTCGATCCCATCACGAGCGTGTCGGCAGGCGGCAGCTTGATCGAGGGGCCGGGGAACGCAAACGTCCGCAGTGCGCCGACCAAGTGCGTTGCGGCGGCCGACGGCTTTGCGAGCGCCGCATCCGGGAGCCAGCCGACATAGCCATCGCTACTGAGCTGGCCCCAGGCCCAACCCTCGCCGTTGCGGTCGTAGATGGTGACGCGTTCGCCGCGCAGCGCTTCGGTCATCAACGTCGCGTTCGAGGACGGCTGCTCGCGCACGGAGGCGATTGGCTCGACCACCTCGAACTCCTCGCCGGTGACGAAACGCTCCGCCTCGATCTTGCCTTCGAGATATTTGGCGGCGACGTCGCCCCGCGCCGGCGTCAGCCTCGGGTCGTGTCCTGGATCAGGCATAGCGCTCGCTCAGCAATGCGTAGATGGCGCGTGCGGCCTGGCATTCGCCGCCCTCGGGCCGCGCCGGCTTCGCCGACGGCGTCCAGCCATAGATGTCGACATGGAGCCAGCTCTTGGCGTGCTCGACGAAGCGTTGCAGGAACAGCGCGCAGGTGATCGAGCCGGCGAAACCGCCCGACGGTGCATTGGTGATGGTGGCGGTCTTGGAGTCCAGCCAGGCATCGTAAGGCGGCCACAGCGGCATGCGCCACAACGGATCGTTCTCCCTCATCGCGCAGCGCGCGAGGTCGGCAGCCAGCGTCTCATCATGGGTGTAGAAGGGCGGCAGATCCGGCCCCAGCGCGACGCGGGCCGCGCCGGTCAACGTGCCGAGGTCGATCAGCAGATCGGGCTTCTCCTCATCGGCCAGCGCCAGCGCGTCGGCGAGCACGAGGCGGCCTTCGGCGTCGGTATTGCCGATCTCGACGGTGATCCCTTTGCGCGAGGTGAAGATATCGAGCGGGCGGAAGGCATTGCCAGCGACGGCGTTCTCCACCGCCGGAATCAGCACGCGCAGCCGCACCTTCAGCTTCGCATCCATCACCATGCGCGCCAGCGCCAGCACGTTGGCGGCGCCGCCCATGTCCTTCTTCATGATCAGCATGCCGCTCGACGGCTTCAGGTCGAGCCCGCCGGTATCGAAACAGACGCCCTTGCCGACCAGCGTCACCTTGGGATGATCAGGATCGCCCCAGACGATGTCGATCAGCCGTGGCGCGCGGCTGGAGGCCATGCCGACGGCGTGGATCAGCGGAAAGTTCTTCGCCAGCTCTTCGCCGACGGTGCAGGAAAAGCTCGCGCCGAACTCGGCGGCGAGCGCTTGCGCGGCTGCGGCGAGCTCATCCGGGCCCATGTCGTTGGACGGCGTGTTGATGAGGTCGCGCGCGAGCATTGCCGCATCGGCAATCCGCTCGATCTCGGCCGCGTCGACACTGTCAGGCGGCACCAACCGGATCTCGGGGCGATCTGCCTTGCGGTAGCGGGCAAAGCGGTAGCAACCCAGTGCGAAGGCGAGCGCGGCCAGCCGCGCATCGTGCGGTGCATTGGCAAACCGATAGGTGCCGGGCGGCAAGAGGCCGGGCAGGGCGCCGGGCCGAAACAGGTCGCGCGATCTTGCATCCTCTTCCTCGAGCCCGAACAGCACCTGCGCAATGGTGCCGTCGGTCGCGGGCAGCGCCAGATAGCTGCCCGGCTTGGCGGCGAAGGCGCTGGCACGCGCGAACTGGCGTTGCGCCGGCGGCAGCGTCTCGGCGACCTGATCCCAGCTTGATTTGGTGACGAAGGTGATCGGGGTGGCGGTGGATGACGTCTCGAAGACAGAAGGCATTGGCGGGTCCGGATCGTCAGTTCAGGCGAGTCATGCGAACGGACGAGACTTCGCAGAGTTTGGCCGCCGCTGCAATCGGCTTTGCCGTCACCGTTCAGCGAGCCGCTACGCGCCGCAAGGTAGGCATGCGGTTCGATGCGTTCGACGAGATCCGCGAGCGGCTTGCCATCGAGCATCGACCGGGCGCGACGAAACCGTCCGCGGACAAATCTCGTATCTCACGCCGAGGGCTGCCGTTCGCAACGCCACGGCCGCAGGGCTTTACTAGCGCTTCGGTTGTGACATTATCGACGAACATTTTAGATTGTGTCGCTTGTTCTGCATGAACCCGAACGCAGACACGCGGCGGCATGGTGCCTGCCCAGGTTGGGTCGATACGGCTGAATCTGTTCGTCGAAGCATTTTTATCATTGTTTGGGCGACGCAGCATATGCAGATGAGCGGCGCAAAATGGATAGATCGTTCGTTGTTGCGCAGATTTCCGACTTGCATCTGGACGGGTCGGGCCGGCTGCTTCCGGCCATCGAGACGCTCAGGGCCGCGATTTGCGATGGCGGCTGTCGCGAATGTTCCCGATCGCATCCTGCTGATCACGGGCGATCTGGTGGACGACCCAACGCCGCGCGCGCTCGACGAGGCGCTCGCCGTCATTGCATCCTTCCGGCAGACAGGGCTGTTCACCGACATCCAAGCCGTGGCAGGCAATCACGACGTCAAGCGGCCGATCCAGCGTGCGGGCCGTCACGACGCCTACGACTACCTGCACCTGCCGCGGACCGCGAAGAATGTCTATTACCGTCAGGCAGGCCTCGACCTGGTGCTGCTCGATTCCAATCGCGCCAACTTGAAGGCGCTCGCGAGCGGCAAGATCGACGAGAGCGCTTACAAGGCGATGGTCGCCGATTCCGCCCGGCTGAGCGCCGAGGTCGCGGGAAGCATCGGTTCGGCCGGGCGCGCCGACTACGCCGAGCCGGCGGAAAATCTGGTGCGTGTGCTGGCCCTACACCATCACCCATTGCCGCAGGCCACCGGCGAAGGAAAGCGCTTTCTAGGCATGCCGGACGAGCCGCTGATGTATCTCGCCGCACCCGCGACCTTCCTCGAGGCCGCGACCTCGCTCAACGTCGATCTGGTTCTGCACGGTCATCGCCATGTCGAGGGGCTGACCCGCTATTCCATCCCCGATCCGCGTGCGACGTCGAGCGAGAGCGGTGAGGCGTTCTGGCGCACGATCTACGTGCTCTCCTGTCCGTCCTCGACCGGGCAAGCCGGCGACGATGCCGGTTTCAACCTCGTTCATTTCGGCCCCGCGTCCCATGCCGGCCGCAACGAGCACCGCTTCGCGATCACCCGCTATACGAGGCTCCGCAACGATGCGGCCTTCAGGCCGCTCGATTCCAACCTGCCGGGCGGCGTCATCAGGCTGCCGGCGGGGCGGGATTTTTCCCGCGATCTGGCCGTCCAGTCGGCGATCGGGGCGGCCTCGCCCCGCACACTGAAACGCGACCAGGTCACGGCAATCGTCCGCCGGCTGTTCATGCGTGGCAGCTTTTACGATGAGGCGGAGCCGAACTGGGCGATAGCGCTCTACACCTACATGGTCTCGGCCCATGCCTGGGCGGAGCTCGAGCGTAAGGCCGCGAGATCCCGGCCGGGATTCGACAGCGACGCGCTCGCCGCGGTGAAAACGTTGCTCGGCCGATTGATCGAGCAATCCGCTGACGTGCTCGGCATCGATCGCGCTGAGCTCGATGAGCTCTACGGGAGAGGCCTGATCAATTGTAACGACTTCCTGCGTCAGGTGCCGCGGCTGCCTTGTGATGGTGTCGACGTTCAGCGGCGGGGGCGGCAGAGGCTGCAATTGCTGCTGGAGCTGGATCAGCAGGTGCAGGTGCTCGGCCTCGATCTCGGCCTCGGCGGCAAAGCGCCGCAACCATCGCCGGCGTGAGAGAAGCACGTCTGAGCGCTGTTAACCGGCCGTTAGGGTTAACATTCTACTGCTGACACGTTCGGCTCGATCGAGCAGCTCGAGAGTCAAAGCGTCATGCGTCAACGGATCAGGCTTACCCGGCTACTTGCTTCGACGTCGCTGGTCGCGACGGTGGCGATGAGCCTCGGCGGCTGCACGGCGATGTCGAAGCTCTCGGAGGTGACGGGCTCGGTCGGCCCCCGGGCGGACGCGGCCTCCACCGATCGCGCGCCCACCGATCCGGCGCGTGCGGTCGAAGCCTATGGCGAGCGCTACCGCGCCAATCCCAAAGATGCCGACGCCGCGCTCGCCTATGGACAGGCCTTGCGCGCCAACGGCCAGCGCGCCCAGGCCGCCGCCGTGCTCGAGCAGGCGACCATCGCCAACCCCGGCAACAAGGCGCTGCTTGCCCAGTACGGCCGCGCACTCGCCGACAACGGCAATTTCCAGCAGGCCTTCGACGTGCTGTCGAAGGCGCATTCGCCCGACAATCCGGACTGGCGCCTGCTCTCGGTGCAGGGCACCGCGCTCGACCAGATGGGCCGTCATGAGGAGGCGCGATCCTATTACGCGAGCGCGCTCAAGATCGCACCGGGTGATCCCGGCGTGCTCTCCAACCTCGGCCTGTCCTACATGCTGTCGAAAGAGCTGCCGAAGGCGGAAGAGGCGCTGCGGCAGGCGCACGCCTCGCCGCGTGCCAGCGCCCGGGTCCGGCAGAATCTCGGCCTGGTCGTCGGCCTGCAGGGCCGCTTCGCGGAGGCGGAGACCATCGTCAAGGCGGACCTGCCGCCGGACCAGGCTGCGGCCAATGTCGCCTATCTCAAGGAGATGCTGAGCCGTAGCGAGGCCCCGCGCGGCGCGCCGAAGCGGACGCCGGTCGCTTCGCTGAGCGAGCCCGGCTGATCATCTGACTTCCTGGCCTTGGTGGCGGACCGTACGGTCCAGCCCGGCTCATTGCATCTCGGTGACCTTGATGGCGGTGGGTCCGAGAATGACCACGAACAGCACAGGCAGGAAAAACAGGATCATCGGCACCGTGAGCTTCGGCGGCAGCGCGGCCGCCTTCTTCTCGGCCTCGTTCATGCGCATGTCGCGATTTTCCTGCGCCATGACGCGCAGGGAATGGCCGAGCGGAGTGCCGTATCGTTCCGCCTGTTGCAGCGCCAGACACACCGACTTGACGCCCTCGAGCCCGGTGCGCCGTGCCAGGTTCTCATAGGCGACCTTGCGATCCTGCAGGTAGGACAGCTCGGCCGTGGTCAGGGTGAACTCCTCCGACAGCGCGATCGACTGGCCCACGATTTCGGTCGCAACTTTCCGGAATGCCATCTCGACCGACATGCCGGATTCGATGCAGATCAGGAGCAAATCGAGCGCGTCGGGAAACGCACGCTTGATCGAGAGCTGGCGCTTGGAGATCGCATTCCTGAGGAACAGCATCGGCGCCTGGAGGCCGAGATAGGCGGCGCCGATACAGATGCCGATCTTGATCGGCATCGCCTGTTGCATGTTTCCGATCACGAACACGTAGAGGGCCGAGCCGATCAAGAACACGATCGGGGCGACCATGCGGGCAAACAGGAAGGTGATGTAGGGCGCCTGGCCGCGGTAACCTGCCATGATGAGCTTGTCCCGCGCAGCCTCCTGCGCGAGCCATTTGGTCAGGTTGAAGTCCTCGACCACCTTGGAGACGAGTTGCTTCGGCGTCTGGCGCAGCGAAACCTTCTCACTCTTGTTGAGACGCTCACGCTCGCGCTGCCGGATGCGTTCACGCTCGTTCGCCACCGCCTTCATGCGCTTGGAGAGTCCCTCGCCGGCGAACAACGGCATCACCAGCGTATAGACGGTGGCGCTCGCGGCGATGGCCGCGAGCAGCATGGTCATGAAACGGACGTCGTGCAGTTTCGAGACGAGGAATTCGACCATGCGACACCGTCAGAAATCGAAGTTGATCATCTTCTTCATCACCAGGATGCCGATCGACATCCAGACGACGCAGCCGACCAGCATCAGCTGGCCGGTGGGATGAGTCCAAAGCACCGAGATGTATTGCGGCGTCGTGAGATAGACCAGGAACATCACGATCGGCGGCAGCGAGCCGATGATGCCGGCCGAGGCCTTGGCTTCCATCGACATCGCCTGGATCTTTTCCTTCATCTTCTTGCGGTCGCGCAGCACCTTGGACAGGTTACCGAGCGCTTCGGAGAGGTTGCCGCCCGATTTCTGCTGGATCGACACCACGATGCCGAAGAAATTGGCTTCCGGCAGCGGCATGCGCTCGTAGAGCCGCGCGCAGGCCTCGCCCAGCGGCATGCCTATCGCCTGCGTCTCGATGATGGCCAGAAACTCGCTGCGCAGCGGCTCGGGCGAATCGGCGGCTACGACCTTGATCGATTCGAACAAGGGCAGGCCTGCCTTGATGCCGCGGACGATCACGTCGACCGCGTCGGGCAGTGCAGCCAGGAACTTGGTTTCGCGACGCTTCTTGAGGAAGCCGAGTGCCCAGCGCGGCAGGCCGAAGCCGCCGGCAAAGGCAAGACCGGCGGCGCCGATCAGGCCCCCGCCCGCGAACATAGCGGCCGCGAAAAAAACGCCGGCCACCACGGCGGACACGGTCCAGAACTTCTGCGGCGTCCAGTCGAGCCCGGCCTGCGACAGGCGGACGCTGAGCGGAGCGCTCTTCTCCTGGGCGCGCCGCGCCTCGAGGTCCTTCAGCGTGGACTCGACCTGCTCGCGGCGAGAGCGCTGGGTTTTCTCGGCCTGCCGGGCCGTGGGCGCTTCGGCGCGCGCGACCGAGGCACGGCGGCTTTCCGCCTTTCGCTCCCCAGACAGCACCGGATAGAGGAATACCCAGGCGATGCCACCGACTGCTGCGGTGGCGAGGAAGGCGAGGGCGAGGACCTGCATGTTCATGGCGCTGCCGATCTGCTCACGTCTTCGGCGCGACTTCCGCCGCGTCGAGCGCCGCGGCGAGGCGCTTCTCCTCGCCGTAATAGCGGGCGCGTTCCCAGAACTTCGGACGGCCGATGCCGGTTGAGCGGTGCCGGCCGATGATCTTGCCGTTGGCGTCCTCGCCGACCATGTCGTAGAGGAAGATGTCCTGGGTGATGATGGTGTCGCCTTCCATGCCCATCACCTCCGTGATGTGGGTGATGCGGCGGGAGCCGTCGCGCAGGCGCGCGGCCTGAATGATGACATCGATCGAGGCGCAGATCATCTCGCGAATTGTTCGCGACGGAAGGGAAAAGCCGCCCATCGTGATCATGGATTCGCAGCGCGACAGCGCCTCGCGCGGGTTGTTGGCGTGCAGCGTGCCCATCGAGCCGTCATGGCCGGTGTTCATGGCCTGCAGCAGGTCGAAGGCTTCGGGTCCGCGGACCTCGCCCACGATGATGCGTTCGGGACGCATACGCAGGCAGTTGCGCACCAATTCGCGCATCGTGACCTGGCCCTCGCCCTCGATGTTGGGCGGACGGGTTTCCAGCCGCACCACGTGGGGCTGCTGCAGCTGGAGCTCGGCGGCGTCCTCGCAGGTGATGACGCGCTCGTCGTGCTCGATGTAGTTGGTGAGGCAGTTGAGCAGGGTCGTCTTGCCCGAGCCGGTACCGCCGGAAATCAGCACGTTGCAGCGGACGCGGCCGATGATCTGAAGGATCTCGGCGCCTTCCGGCGTGATCGCGCCGAACTTGACGAGCTGATCCAGCGTCAGCTTGTCTTTCTTGAATTTGCGGATGGTGAGCGCGGGGCCGTCGATCGACAGCGGCGGCACGATGGCATTGACGCGGGAGCCGTCGGCGAGGCGCGCGTCGCAGATCGGCGAGGATTCGTCGACGCGCCGGCCGACCTGGCTGACGATGCGCTGGCAGATATTGAGAAGCTGCTGGTTATCGCGGAATCGGATGCCGGTACGCTGGATCTTGCCGCCGACCTCGATGTAGACGGTGTTGGCGCCATTGACCATGATGTCGGCGATGTCGTCGCGCGACAACAGCGGCTCGAGCGGCCCGTAACCGAGGACGTCGTTGCAGATATCGTCGAGCAGCTCCTCCTGCTCGGCGATCGACATCACGATGTTCTTGATCGCGATGATCTCGTTGACGATGTCCCGGATTTCCTCGCGCGCGGACTCCGAATCGAGCTTGGCGAGCTGGGCGAGGTCGATGGCCTCGATCAGCGCGCCGAAGATGGTCGCCTTGACCTCGTAATAATTGTCCGAACGCCGGCTCTCCATGGTCGGAGGCGGCGGAGCCTTGGCGGGCGCAAGCGGCGGCGAGGCGACGGCCGGCGGAGGCGGAGCGCGCGACACCGTCGGCGCCTGAGCCGGGGCAGGCTCGAGCGACACGGCGCCGGGCTTGGGCGCCCGAAGGTCGGTGTCTGTTCCGCTACGCTTACCGAACACTTAACAACTCCATGCGGCGGCTTATCTTCCCCGCAACTTCTCAATCAGAGGTGAAAGCAGGGACGACTTTTGCTTCTTGGTCTCGCTGCGGCCGGTCAGGCGCTGGGCGATCTGCAGGAACATCTCGATCGACCTGTGGTTGGCGGAGATCTCCGCAATCATCTGGCCGTTGTTGGCCGCCGAGCCGAAGATCTGCGGCTCGAACGGGATCGAGACGACCGGTTGGCTCTCGATCGCCTTGGCGAACTCCGCGGCGGCGATTTCGGGCCGTTTCGGCACGCCGACCTGGTTCAGGCAGTAGAGCGGCGGCCGGTCATTGGGGCGGGCGGCCTTCAATAGATCGAACAGGTTCTTGGTATTGCGCAGATTGGCGAGGTCCGGGGCGGCCACGATCAGGATGTCGTCCGCCCCGATCAAGGCGCGCTTGGTCCAGCCCGACCATTGATGCGGAACGTCGAGCACGATGCAGGGCATGGTGGAGCGCAGCGTGTCGAATACGGAATCGAAAGCGTCAGTGCCGAAATCATAGACCCGGTCGAGCGTCGCAGGCGCCGCCAGCAGGCTGAGATGGTCGGTGCATTTCGACAGCAGGCGGTCGATGAACGCGGTGTCGACGCGGTCAGGCGAGAACACGGCGTCGGCGATACCCTGCGGCGGATCCTGGTTGTAGTCGAGCCCGGCCGTGCCGAAGGCGAGGTCGAGATCGGCGACGACGGCGTCCATCGCGAGGTCTCGCGCGATCGCCCACGCGACGTTGTGCGAGATGGTCGAAGCCCCGACGCCACCCTTGGCTCCGACCACGGCGATGATGCGGCCGACTGCCTTGGCTTCGGGGGCCGAGAACAGGTTGCAGATCGAGCGTACGACGTCGATCGCGCCGACCGGCGCGAGCACGTAATCGCTGACGCCGCGGCGCACCAGCTCGCGATAGAGCGTGACGTCGTTGATGCGGCCGATCACCACCACGCGGGTGCCGGCATCGCAGACGGTGGCGAGCTGGTCGAGTCCGCCCAGCAGGTCGTTGCGACCGTCGCTCTCGAGCACGATCACGTTCGGCGTGGGAGCCGAGCGGTAGGCTTCGATCGCGGCCGCCATGCCGCCCATCTGGATCTTCAGGTGAGCCTTGCCGAGACGGCGATCCTCGCCGGCCGACTGCACCGCGGCGGCCGTCTCCACGGTTTCGCAGAAGGCCTGAACCGAGACGCGCGGCGCGGGCGCAATATGCTCCTCGACCGGCGGAGGAGCTGCTGCCGGCTGCTCTTCGTGTGTCTGGCGCGCGTAACTGATCATTTGCCGGTGTCGCTGAGTTTGGCCCTGTCGGCCTCGGGATAGGTGGTCGCCGTCGTCGTTCCCTTGCGATACTTCTCGAACCCGGTGATGCGCCGCGGCGTGTATGACGGAGTTTCGGGCCGCGGCTGCTCAAGATCCGACGGATTGTCGACCATGGCCGCGAGGTTGCGCTGATAAGCGCAGCCGTAATTGTAGTAGTCCTTGTTCTCGAACCAGCGCTTGTTCTTCATCGAGGGTCCGATGTCTTCCGGCCACAGGCCGCAGGGACCGGCGACTGCAGCAATCCTGGAATAGGTGAGCCGGATCGGGGGGAGGAAGCGCTTGTCTTGCGGCTGGTAGGGGTGAACGCTGACGCCGCGCGGCGGAACGCCTGCCGCCGCCAGCATCGCCTGGATCTCACGCATCGTATCGGCGACCGGGCGAGCATTGGGCGTATTGGAAGGCACGTCGATGCGAATCGCGCCGGTGCCTTCTTGCAACCACGCCGATGCCACGCCCATCACGTCAGCGCGCTGGGCAGCGGTTAATCCGCCGCGGGCATGACCCACGAAGACGACGATCGAGCGATTCTGCTCCTCGACCGCGATCGGATGGCGCTGCTTGTAGTCGTCGGGAATGGACGCCGTGAGGACGTCGTCGTGCTGGCAGCCCCCGACCGCGAGCGCGAGGCCGATGAGCGCGCCACCGAGGCTGATGGCGCGCTTGCGAAGCTGGGGTGGTCTCGTGATCATCGTGAAATCCCCGTTCCGCCTCAGTCGGTAATGAAGCCGTAGGTGCCGCGGTAGTTCTTGGCCGGTTCGGTCCGGCCCGGCACGCCGTAGATCCGGTTGATATTGCCGATCAGCTGCGCCTGCGGATCCGCAGGCGGGGCGAAGCCGTCATCCGGCCGCGACAGGTCCTTCGGCGCCACCGCGCGGACCACATAGGGCGTCACGATCACGACCAACTCGGTTGCATTGTTGACGAAGTCGCGGCTGCGGAACAGCGTGCCGAGGATCGGGAGCTGCATCAGCCCCGGCATTCCGTTGACAGCTTGCTTGGTCTGCTGCTGGATCAGGCCGGCCATCGCCATCGCGCCGCCGGACGGAATTTCCAACGAAGTCTCTGCGCGGCGTGTCTTGATTGAGGGGACCGTCAGCGAGTTGACCGTGTTCGAGGTCACCGCCTGCGACAGCGTGATCGCATTCTCATTGGACAGTTCGGAGACCTCGGTCATCACCCGCAAGCTGATCTTGCCTTCGCTCAGGACCACAGGCGTAAAGTTGAGTGAGATGCCGAACTTCTTGAAGCTGATCTGAGTGGTACAGACGCGCGTGACGGGATCGCACGAATAACCCGCCGGCACCGGAAATTCGCCGCCGGCGAGGAAGGTGGCGGACTCTCCGGAGATCGCGGTCAGGTTCGGCTCGGCAAGCGTCCTGATCACGCCCGCGCTCTCCATCGCACGCAGGGTCGCCTGCACCGAAGGCGTCGCGCCGAAACTCGCAGTGAGATTGTTGCCATCCACCAGATTACGGCCGAGCGCCGTGAACGGGTTGGAGTTGCTGAAGCTCACCACCGATGTGCCGTAGTTGAGGTTGGCGGTGAGGTCGATACCGAGCTGCTTGACGATCGTACGCGCGACTTCGGCAACGGTCACCTTGAGCATGACTTGGTCGCGGCCGCGCACCACGATCGAGTTCACCACCTTGTCGACGCCGCCGGCCAGGCGCGCAGCGAGCTCGTTGGCCTGTTGCGCCTCCATAGGGTTGGCGGCCGTGCCGGACAGGACGATACCGTCGCCCAGGCCGTCGATCTGGATGTCTGAGTTGGGCAGAACCTGCTTCAGTGCGGCCCGCACGCCGTTGAGGTCGCGCTTCACCGCGATGTCGTAGGCCGCAATCTGCTGCCCGGCGGAATCGAAGAACACGATATTGGTCTGGCCGACCGCGGCGCCGATGATATAGGCGCGCTGTGCGGAGCGGACCACCGCATTGGCGATCTTGGGATCGGCGACCAGCACGTCCTTGATGTCGCGCGGCAGGTCGATCACGACCGACTTGCCGATGCCGAGCGAGAGGAAACGCGCGTTGATCTGGCCGTCCGCCGCGGCCTGCGGCACGGGGCGGTAATCGGCGGCGACCGCCGGGGCGATCGCCGGGTTGAGCGCCAGCGCGAGGGCGGCCGAAAACGACAGGGCGCGGACCAGTGAGGTCCGCATCGTCGCCGAATCTGCCCTGTATTTGATGTCGACTGTCTTCATCGTGCCTTAGCCGCCTGACTTGGAATGCCGTAGCGAATGATCGAGACACCCTCGCGCTTCTGCGCGGAGTCATCGAGCGTGATCTCGCTCATCTTGACGTCGACGATGCTGCGCAGCGCCAGCGACAGCGTGCCGCTCTGACGCGCCGCGGAGAGCGTTGCGGTCTGCGCGGGATTGAGCTCGAGGGTGACGGTCTTGCCGATCACCGCGTTCTGCCCGTCCTTCTCCTTGGGTGCCTGGTCGATGGCCAGGACCCGGATATTGGCCAGGATGATCTCGGAGGTGACGATGTCGGGAGCGCCGCTGCTCTGATCCGGGTTCTTGAGCCGGCGGGTGAGCAGGACGTCGACGCGGTCGTTGGGCAGGATGAAGCCGCCCGCGCCGGTCTCCGGCGAGATCTCGGTCGAGATCGCCCGCATGCCGGTGGGCAGGATTGCCGCCATGAAGCCGGAACCTTCGGCCTTGACCAGCTTCTGGTCGCGGATCGGCTCACCCTGGATGAAGGGCGCGCGCGCGATCGAGCCGGTCACCTGGGTCGCACCGTCGGGGCGCTCGTTGCGTCGGATGAAGGTGGCGCTGGCGGTCGCGGTCGGCCAGGTCTGCCATTGCACGTCTTCGGGCTTCACGGTCTGGCCGAGGCCGATGTCGTTCTTGGCCACGAGGACGTCGACGGTCGGCAGCTGCGCGACCGGAACCGGAGGCGGCGCAGAATTGTCGGAGCCGCTCGCCAGGTACGCGGCGACGCCGCCGGCGCAGATGGCGACCGTCAGGACGACAATGCGTGCCCTATTCATACGCTTCAACTTTCCAACAATACGCCGCGACGCTGCCGCCGCCGTGATCGGCAGTTGACCAGCTATTCGTCAAAGCATGGTTAATGAGGCGTATCTAAATCGCCTTAACGCCGGGTTTACCCGGGGCGTTCAGCGCAGCGCGAGGCGAGCGAGGTCGATCGCCTTCACCCATTCGGTCTCCGGGTAGACCATCAGCGCGCTCAGCGCGAGCGCGATGCCGTAGGGAATGCCGCTCTCCTTGGCGTGCAGCCGTGCGAGCCAGGCCTGTCCTGCCAGCCCGTAAGGCAGCGGCCATTGCCGGAACTGCAGCAGGAGCAGCGTCAGCGCGCCGCCGAACAGCGAGGCGTAGAGCAGGAAGTTCATCAGATGTGGGAAGCCGAACCAGAGCGCGACGGAGGCCGCGACCTTGGCGTCGCCGCCGCCCACCCAGCCCATGGCGAAGCAGGTGAAGGCCACGACCAGAACGAGCGCACCGGCGCCGACATGACTCAGCATCTCGTAAGGTGCCATGCCCCCGGCGAGGGCGAGCGCGAAGAAGCCCGCCACCAGCGCCAGCGATACGCGGTTCGAGATCGTCATCGTGAAGAGATCGCTCGCGGCGGCGAACGCCATCAGGGCCGGGAAGAGCAGAAGGCGCGCAAGGTCGAGAATCATGGGCTGCGTCTTGAGGCCTGGGTTTGTCGCGGGAGCTGCTTCGGGCGATGCTAGCGCACGATGCTAAACAAACCGACAACGGCGGCACGGGCTCGCCCGGGCCTCGGCCGACGAACGCGCTTTCACCAGAAGCTGGCAATACGTGCGGCGAGCGCGACCGTCGCAACCAGCAGCGCAAGGCAGATCCAATAGACCGGCGAGCCGGCCTGCGCCGCTTCCGTCTCGTGGGCCGCGACCGCGGCATCGGTTCTGAACTCGTGCAACGCCACTGGAACTCGCCGTCTTCAGAAAAACAAACGCCCCGGAGGTCCGGGGCTTTTGCCGTCGTTCGTGGACCCGCTTACTTCAGCGAGGTGCTGATCGAGCTGAACTTGGCGTTCAGCGTGGTGCCGAGATTGTTGACGACGGTGATGATGGCCAGCGCGATGCCGGCGGCGATCAGGCCGTATTCGATGGCGGTGGCGCCGGATTCATCCTTCGCGAAACGCGCAATCAAGTTCTTCATGAACAAAACTCCGTCTGGGTGGCGACCGCCTCGTTCGGCGCTGTCGTTGACGCGACGACCATGAGAGCCGAGCTCTTTCGGGAGAGTTAATTCGACCGGGTAATCCCACGTCCGGCGCGATGCTTTTGCCCAGAGTGAATTTCGCCTTAAGACGGCACCTGCAAATTCGTTGCGGTTCCGGATGCGCCGCCAACGCGGCGCGTGCTTCACCCTCCCTTAAATTTCGCGGAGTAGGCCTTAAGCTACAGCGGAATTCGCGGAGAGAGGCGACGATGTCGAGCCTGCCCATGCAAGTCGCCTTGATGCTCGGCGAGACCATCGTCAAGGTGATCCCGGTCACCTTGGTGCTCGCGGCGGTCTTCACCGTGCTGGAGCATTTCTGGGCCTGCAATCCCGGCGCGCCGTGGTGGCGCAAGCGGGAGATCGTCACCGACATCTGCTACTGGTTCTTCGTTCCGGTGTTCGCCCGCACCATGCGGATCGGGCTGCTGGTCGTCGGTGCCAGCGTCGTCTTCAACATCCACGACGCCGACGAGCTCATCGCCTTTTACGACAATGGCCACGGTCCGCTGGCGCAGCTGCCGCTGTGGCTGCAGGCCGTGCTGTTCCTGGTGCTGTCCGATTTCATGCTGTACTGGCTGCATCGGCTTTTCCACGACGGCGGCTTCTGGAAATATCACGCCATCCATCATTCGTCGGAGGAGATCGGCTGGATCTCCGCGGCGCGCTTCCATCCGGTCAATCTCTTGCTCGGGACGATCAGCGTCGACGTCGTGCTGCTGATGGCAGGCATCTCCCCGAACGTCATGGTCTGGGTCGGCCCGTTCACCACCTTCCACTCGGCCTTTGTGCACGCCAACCTGAACTGGACCTTCGGACCGTTCAAATACGTGCTGGCGACGCCGGTCTTCCATCGCTGGCACCACACCTCGCTTGAAGAGGGCGGCGACACCAATTTCGCCGGAACGTTCCCGATCTGGGACGTGCTGTTCGGCACCTTCCGCATGCCGGAGGGCAGGCTGCCGCAGGATTACGGCAAGGACGAAGCGGCCATGCCCAAGGAGATCGGGGGCCAGCTCGCCTATCCGTTCCGGCACTAAAGCATGATCCGGAAAAGTGCGAAGCGGTTTTCCGGAAAGATCATGCGTAAACCACAACCTAAAGCGCGATGACGATTCATCCAGAACTCATCGCGCTTTAGGGGCGAGCCCGCAAATGTCCGTCCGTTCAAACAATACGCGGCGAGTTTGCGGAACGTTCACGAATTAAAGGCAGGTTAGCCGGGTCGGGCACCGGCTCCGCTGTATTCGGTCGCTTCTGCCGGTCTGTGACGTCCCGGGGGTAAGAGTATGCGTAAAGAAATGCTGCGCCGTCATGTGCGCGTCTGTGTACTGGTTGCCGCTGCGGTGCTGGCCTCGCCGGCCGCCGGCCTCGCCGAGCCTGCCGCCGATACCATCGCCGTCAATGTCGACCAGGCCAAGCTGGTGCGGCTGCCCGGCAAGGTGGCCACCATCGTGGTCGGCAATCCCCTGATCGCCGACGTCACGCTCCAGCCCGGCGGCATGATCGTCGTGACCGGAAAGGGCTACGGGGCCACCAACTTCATCGCGCTCGACCGTGGCGGCGAGATTCTGGTGGACCGCCAGATCCAGGTCGAAGGTCCGAGCGACCGACTCGTCACCGTCTATCGCGGAGTCGAGCGGGAGTCCTACAGCTGCGTGCCGCTCTGCCAGCGCCGCGTGACGCTCGGCGACAGCGACACCTATTTCAACAACGCGATGAGCCAGGCCGGTACGCTGAGCAGCAGCGCCAGCGGAGGTGCGGGTGCCGGCGCGGCTGCCAAGCCAAACTAGCCCACGGGCGGGCCTCGATCCCGCCAAGCCGCTCGATTCGAGGGCGGCACCTCGTTGCATGCCGTGCTTCCTCCCGCTTGCGGGCGCTGGTTAACGCGGTGTTAACGGCGCGGTCCGCCGGAAGCGGATCGTCTGAAACACTTAGACAATCAGTTTCCGCTATTGAACGGGCAGATGATCGCCAGCCGCTGGGGAATTTGACGAGATGCCATCGCCTGCACCTACGAGGTTCACGCTCCGGAAAGCGCTGCTCCGGTTTCGCGGCAACCGCCGCGGCTCCGCGGCCGTCGAATTTGCGCTGGTCGCGCCGATGTTCTTCGCGCTGCTATTCGCGATCCTCGAGACGGCGCTCATGTTCTTCTCGAGCCAGGTACTCGAAACCATCGCGCAGGACTCCGCGCGCGCGATTCTAACCGGCCAGGCTCAGGCACAGGGCGGCTCGGTGGCGGCCTGCCAGTCCGCGCCCAACACGGTCGCTGCATGCGATCAGACGACGTTCAAGACCTTCGTCTGCAGCAAGATCCCGGCGCTGTTCGATTGCAGCAAGCTTTACGTCGACGTTGTCAGCACCAGCTCCTTTGGAACGCTCAGCCTCACCAACTTCGGCACCTCCTGTACCTTCAATCCCTCCGGCATGCAGTACAGTGCCGGAAGCTCCGGTCAGGTCGTCGTGGTGCGCCTTTTCTATCAATGGCCGCTCATCGTCACCGGCCTCGGCTACAACGCGGGATGCAGCAACAAGCGGCTGATGGTGGCGACGGTGGCGTTCAAGAACGAACCCTTCTGAGGCAGATGGATCTGGGCGGACCGATGCGGGCGATTGCGAACATCTGGAGGAATGCACGCGGCTCCGTGCGCGGCTTCGTCGCCGACAAGCGCGCCCTGGCGGCGACCGAATTCGCGATCATCGTACCGCTGATGCTGGTGATGTTCTTCGGCACCGTGGAATTTTCGTCCGCCGTGGCGATCGACCGCAAAATCACGTTGATCGCGCGGACATTGTCCGATTTGACCTCGCAGTCGACCACGCTCAACGATGCCGGCATGAAGGATACGTTCACGGCAAGCATCTCCGTCGTCATGCCTTACGACGCTGCGCTCGTGAAGGGCACGATCTCCCAGATCTACATCGACGCCAACAGCATCGCCAAGGTCCAGTGGAGCAGGGCCGGCACGATTGCGAGCGGCGCGACGCAAGCCACGCTTGCGACCTCGGCTCGGAACGCCGGCGACACGGTCACCACGATGATTCCCCCGGCACTCTTGATTCCGTCGAGCTATCTCATCCTGAGCGAAGCCAACTACACTTACACGCCGACCATCGGCTACGTGTTGAAGTCGAGCGTAACCCTGAGCGATCTCTCCTACACGCGGCCGCGTCAGGTCACCTGCGTGCCCTACAACAACGTGCCGTCGACGTGTTGAGATCTGTCAGCCGCCCGTGACATGAAAAAGGCCGTGCGTTGCGCACGGCCTTTTTGCTTTGGCTCGCTGATCGGGCCGGCGCCCGGCGGGCTCAGCCCGCAGCGCGCAGGTTGTCCGCCGCCGACTTGCCGGAACGGCGGTCGGCCACGATCTCGTAGGAGATCTTCTGGCCCTCGCGGAGCGAGCCGAGGCCGGCGCGCTCCACGGCGCTGATGTGAACGAACACGTCCTGGCCGCCATCGTCGGGCTGAATGAAGCCGTAGCCCTTGGTTGCGTTAAACCACTTCACGGTTCCCATGCTCACGGGGTAGTCCCTCTCAGATAACACTATGTCGGAGCCCGCTCGCGCGGGCAGGGTTAGATCGAATTTCTGGAAGGGTCGTCAGCGTGTCTGAACCGGCTGTACCGGTGGATGCCAATGTCGTCCGGCCGAAAATCGATTAATTCATTTTATCGGAAGCAACGGTTCGAAACAATCCGGACGCGCACGATTTTTTGATCCGCCGTGATGTCAACGGCGGATCACCTAACAGATCGGAATTCGAACCCGCGCCGCAGCCGACTAGCGGCGGCGGAATTGGCCGCCGCGCTGTCCGGGACGGGGCGGTCCGCCCGGCGTGCTGGGACGTTCGTCCTTGTGGCGGAAAATCAGTCGGCCCTTCTCGAGGTCATAGGGCGACATCTCCACCGTCACGCGGTCGCCCGCGAGCGTCTTGATGCGGTTCTTCTTCATCTTGCCGGCGGTATAGGCAACGATCTCGTGTCCGGCGTCGAGCTGCACGCGGTAGCGGGCATCGGGGAGGATTTCGGTGACCAGTCCTTCGAACTGGATCAGCTCTTCCTTAGCCATTGATATCTCCAGGTCGTGGACGGCTAGTGCGAATAGGGTTTGCGGTTCGGTTGGCTGTTTGGCCGACTCTGGCGGCGCAAAAAGGCAACGCCTTGTATCCCATCAGGGGTCCCGGCGCTATGCGCGGAACGCTGTTCCGGACGGTCGACAGGCGATGAATGCATCTTACCACCGGAGCGGCGGCGGCGAGAACCCTTGGGGGCATTCGGGCCACTGCCGGGCCGTCCGTCCGCATGCCTTGCCTCGGGGTGGCGTCCCTCACCGTGCCTGCCGTCGCCTTGCTTGCCGGCACTATGGTGGCGCCCGTCGGCATGCCGTTCGTCGGCGCGACGTCCGTCACCGTGCCGTGCGCCTTGCGGGCGCTGGCCCGGCCGGCCCTGTCGTTGCTGTGACGGAGCGGGACCGGGGTCGCGGCGGCCGGCGTCGGTGCGGTGGTCCTCCCGCGGCAGGGCGACGCGAATCAGCCGCTCGATGTCGCGCAGATAGCCGAGCTCCTCGCCGCCCGCGACCAGCGAGATCGCGGTGCCGTCGGCGCCGGCGCGTGCGGTGCGGCCGATGCGGTGGACGTAGGTCTCCGGCACGTTCGGCAGGTCGAAGTTGATGACGTGACTGATGCCGTCGACGTCGATGCCGCGGGCGGCGATGTCCGTGGCGACCAGGGTGCGGATCTCGCCCGATCGGAACTGGGCCAGCGTACGCTCGCGGTGATTCTGCGACTTGTTGCCGTGAATGGCGTTGGCGGCGATACCGGCCTTGGCCAGCGTCTTCACCACCTTGTCGGCGCCGTGCTTGGTGCGGGTGAAGACCAGCGCGCGGTTGATCGCCTCGTCCTGCAGCAGCTTGGTCAGGAAGGCCGGCTTGGCCGCGAAGTCGACCTGCAGGATGCGCTGGTTGATCCGCTCGGCGGTCGAGGACACCGGGGTCACCGCGACACGGGCGGGGTCGCGCAGCATGGAATCGGCGAGCTCGGCGATGTCCTTCGGCATGGTGGCCGAGAAGAACAGCGTCTGCCGCTTGATCGGCAGCTTGGCGACGATTTTGCGGATGTCGTTGATGAAGCCCATGTCGAGCATGCGGTCGGCTTCGTCGAGCACAAGGAACTCGACGCTTGAAAGCTTCAAGCCGTTGCTCTGGACGAGGTCGAGCAGGCGGCCGGGGGTGGCGACCAGCACGTCGACGCCCTGCATCAGCGCACGGACCTGGCGGCCCATCGGCACGCCGCCGATCGCGAGCGTCGAGGACAGGCGGATGTGGCGGCCGTAGGCGTTGAAGCTGTCGAGGATCTGGCCGGACAGCTCGCGGGTCGGCGACAGCACCAGCACGCGGGCGGTCTTGGGCTGCGCCTTGATGCGGTTCTCGAGCAGACGATGCAGGATCGGCAGCGCGAAGGACGCGGTCTTACCTGTACCGGTCTGGGCAATGCCGACGACGTCGCGGCCGGTCAACGCCAGCGGGATGGTTTGGGCCTGGATCGGGGTTGGGGTGACGTAATTCTCTTCACGAAGAGCGCGCGCGATGGGTTCGGCGAGGCCGAAGTCCTGAAACGAAGTCAAAAGAGGGGTTCTTTCCATGTCAAAAGCGAACGCCCGGCGCATCAGCGCGGCGCGCGCAAAAGGGTGTCGAGAAGACACCTGCGTGTTTGGGGTGTCGGATGGCTTGGATGATATGGGGCAAGCCAGAGGCCCGGAGAGGGCTTAAGAACACGCGGCTCGCTACGACCCCTTGATTCGCAAGAGGTCTCGAACGCTCATATGGAACATCGAGGGGGCGCTTTCAAGGCACTTGCCTCCAAAACAGCGGGTGCGGTGCAAAAATACTGCTGCCAGAAATTTAGCCAGAATTGGCGATCTGCTTAGAAAGTAGTCTGACTGCCGCTTTCGCATACATTTATGTTGCCCATGATTTAGGCTGTAAGACTGCGGAGAAACTTCGATTTCTGCCAATTAGTTTAGCAAATTCAATAAGTTGATAGGTGCCCAGCCCATGGCATGGTTCTTGCGATTCCGTTAACCGCAGGCGGCCGTGGGGCCGTTTCGCAGCGTTTTCACGTCTGCGTCAGGGAGATGAGGCACTCATGTTTAACAAATCCACTCACGATATAGCGGCGTCATTTAGCCGCCGCGGCGTGCTCGCTGCGACCGCCGGACTGATGCTCGGTCTGGCTTCATTGACTGGCGCAAAGGCCGCCGACGACACCATCAAGGTGGGTGTACTCCACTCCCTGTCCGGCACCATGGCAATCAGCGAAACCACGCTGAAGGACACCATCCTCTTCCTGATCGACGAGCAGAACAAGAAGGGCGGCGTGCTCGGCAAGAAGCTGGAAGCCGTCGTCGTCGATCCCGCATCGAACTGGCCGCTGTTCGCCGAAAAGGCGCGCGAGCTGATCACCAAGAACAAGGTCTCGGTCGTGTTCGGCTGCTGGACCTCGGTGTCGCGTAAGTCGGTGCTCCCGGTGTTCAAGGAGCTCAACAGCATCCTGTTCTACCCCGTGCAATACGAGGGTGAGGAGAGCGAGCGTAACGTGTTCTACACGGGGGCCGCGCCGAACCAGCAGGCGATCCCTGCCGTCGACTACCTCATGAAGGACGAGAAGGTGAAGC
Organism: Bradyrhizobium sp. NBAIM18; assembly: GCF_020193825.1. Taxonomy (NCBI): domain Bacteria; kingdom Pseudomonadati; phylum Pseudomonadota; class Alphaproteobacteria; order Hyphomicrobiales; family Nitrobacteraceae; genus Bradyrhizobium; species Bradyrhizobium sp. NBAIM18. The sequence goes on along the minus strand of NZ_JADYVO010000006.1, from coordinate 257,726 downwards.
GCTGGGTGCTCGCGGGCACCGACTACGTCTATCCGCGCACCACCAACAAGATCCTGGAGGCCTATCTGAAGTCCAAGGGCGTCGCCCAGGAAGACATCATGATCAACTACACGCCGTTCGGTCATTCCGACTGGCAGACGATCGTGGCCGACGTCAAGAAGTTCGGCTCGGCCGGCAAGAAGACCGCGGTGGTCTCGACCATCAACGGCGACGCCAACGTTCCCTTCTACAAGGAGCTCGGCAACCAGGGCATCAAGGCCAAGGACATCCCGGTGGTGGCGTTCTCGGTGGGTGAGGAAGAGCTCGCCGGCATCGACACCAAGCCGCTGGTCGGCCACCTCGCCGCCTGGAACTACTTCCAGTCGATCAAGTCGCCGGAGAACGAGAAGTTCATCAAGGCGTGGCAGGCCTACACCAAGAATCCGAAGCGCGTGACCAACGATCCGATGGAAGCGCACGTGATCGGCTTCGACATGTGGGTCAAGGCGGTCGAGAAGGTGAAGTCCACCGATCCCGACAAGGTCATCGACGCTCTCCCGGGCATCGAAGCCAAAAACCTGACCGGCGGCACCTCCAAGATGCTCCCGAACCACCATATCACCAAGCCGGTGTTCATCGGCGAGATCAAGGGCAACGGCCAGTTCGACGTGGTTTGGAAAACCCCGAGCCTCGTCCCCGGCGACGCCTGGTCGAAGGAGCTCGACGGCTCCAAGGACCTGATCGGCGACTGGGTCGGCAAGAAGTGCGGCAACTTCAACACCAAGTCCAACAAGTGCCTCGGCTCGGGCTCCTGATCCCGATCTGACGCTCCATTGCAAGACCGGAGAGGGCGGCGATCCCGCCGCCTTCTCCACTCATTTCTGCCGGGGTCATTCACAGTGCCAGCCCATTTGTCCGCTCGTCTCTGTTCGCTTGCACTCTCGTTGTTCCTGATTGCGTTCGCACTGCCGGCCTTCGCCGGTCCGTTCGAGGATGCGGTCGCCAAATTCGCCAACGATGATTTTTCCGACACGGAAGAAGCGATCGGTGTGATCGCGGGCAGCGGCAGCAAGCTGGCTTTTCCCATCATCAATGCGCTCCAGGACGGCCGTCTCATGGCCGATCCCGACAGCAAGAAGGTCTACGTCACCGGTGCCGACGGTAAGTCGATCGACGCTGCGACCGGCGAGGCCGTCGCCAGCGTTCCCGACAGTGCGAGCGCGGTTCGCCTCAACAACCGCCTGCGCCGCAGCGTCGACGCCGCACTCGGGAGCCTGACGCTGCAGTCTCCGGATCTGGGAACGCGCCTGCAAGCCGCGCAGTCCGTCTTCAAGTCGCACGAGGAGACCGCGCTCGAGGCGGTCGATGCCGCGCTTGCCAAGGAAGCCAACAAATCCGTCAAGGCGGCGCTCACTGAGGCCCGAGCCGCGATCCTGCTGTTCAAGTCCGACGCCACCGAGGTCGAGAAGCTCGAAGCGGTCGCAACCCTCAAGGCGCGGGGCGACCAGGATGCGCTGGCGCTGCTCACCGGAATGGGCGACCAGCCGGCCTCGGTCACCAAGGCCGCCGCGAGCGCGATCGGCTCGATCCAGAATTCGCTCGCGGTCTGGTCGATGGTGCAGAATGCCTGGTACGGCCTCTCGCTCGGCTCGGTGCTGCTGCTCGCCGCGATCGGGCTCGCCATCACCTTCGGCGTGATGGGCGTCATCAACATGGCGCATGGCGAGATGGTGATGATCGGGGCCTACACCACCTTCGTGGTGCAGGAGGTGATCCGTACCCGCTATCCCGGCCTGTTCGACTATTCGCTCTTGATCGCCGTGCCGCTCGCCTTCCTCGTCGCCGGCGCGATCGGCGTGCTGATCGAGCGCAGTATCATCCGCTTCCTCTACGGCCGCCCGCTGGAGACGCTGCTCGCGACCTGGGGCCTGTCGCTGGTGCTGCAGCAGGCGGTGCGCACCATGTTCGGCCCGACCAACCGCGAGGTCGGCAACCCCTCCTGGATGAGCGGCGCGTTCGAGCTCGGCCAGATCACCATTACCTACAATCGGCTCTGGATCCTTGTCTTCACGCTCGCCGTGTTCGCGATTCTGCTCGCGATGCTGCGCTACACCGCGCTGGGCCTCGAAATGCGTGCGGTGACGCAGAACCGCCGCATGGCGGCTTCCATGGGCATCGCCACCTCGCGCGTCGACGCGCTGACCTTCGGCCTCGGCTCGGGCATTGCCGGCATCGCCGGCGTGGCGCTGTCGCAGATCGACAATGTCAGTCCCAATCTCGGCCAGAGCTACATCATCGACAGTTTCATGGTCGTGGTGTTCGGCGGGGTCGGTAATCTCTGGGGCACGCTGGTCGGCGCCTTCACGCTCGGCATCGCCAACAAGTTCCTGGAGCCGGTCGCCGGTGCCGTGCTCGGCAAGATCGCCATCCTGGTCCTCATCATCCTGTTCATTCAAAAGCGGCCGCGCGGCCTGTTCGCGCTCAAGGGCCGTGCGGTGGAAGCATGACCCCTCACATGCTGACGCGATCGCTGGACCGCAGCGCGACGATCTTCCTTGCCGTCGTCGCGGCCTGCGGCATCCTCATTCCGCTCTCCAACCTGCTGCTTCCCGCGGGCTCGTTCCTGCAGGTGCCGACCTATCTTGTCGCGCTCTGGGGCAAGTATGTCTGCTACGCCATCCTGGCGCTCGCGATCGACCTGATCTGGGGCTATTGCGGCATCCTCTCGCTCGGCCACGGCGCCTTCTTCGCGCTCGGCGGCTACGCCATGGGCATGTACCTGATGCGGCAGATCGGCACCCGCGGCGTCTACGGCAATCCGATCCTGCCCGACTTCATGGTGTTCCTGAACTGGGAGAAGCTGCCCTGGTACTGGTACGGCTTCGACATGTTCTGGTTCGCCGCGCTGATGGTGCTGGTCGTGCCCGGCCTGCTCGCCTTCTGCTTCGGCTGGCTCGCCTTCCGCTCACGTGTCACCGGTGTTTATCTGTCGATCATCACGCAGGCGATGACTTACGCGCTGCTGCTCGCCTTCTTCCGCAACGACTTTGGTTTTGGCGGCAATAACGGCCTGACCGACTTCAAGGATATCCTGGGCTTCAACGTGCAGGCGGAGGGGACGCGCGCCGCGCTGTTCGCGCTGAGCTGCCTGGCGCTGATCATCGGCTTCCTGATCTGCCGCGCCATCGTCTCCTCCAAGCTCGGCAAGGTCTTGATTGCCGTGCGCGACGCGGAATCGCGCACGCGCTTCCTTGGCTACCGCGTCGAATCCTACAAGCTGTTCGTGTTCACGGTGTCGGCCTGCATGGCCGGCGTCGCCGGCTCGCTCTACGTGCCGCAGGTCGGTATCATCAATCCGAGCGAATTCGCACCGGGCAATTCGATCGAGGCGGTGATCTGGGTCGCGGTCGGCGGCCGCGGCACGCTGGTCGGCGCGGCACTCGGCGCCGTCGTCGTCAACTACGCCAAGACGTTCTTCACCTCGGGCGTGCTCGCGCCGTACTGGCTGTTCATGCTGGGCGCATTGTTCATCCTGGTGACGCTGCTGCTGCCCAAGGGCATCGTCGGCACCTTGAACGCCTGGTGGGATCAGTCGAAGGAAAAACGCACCCCCGCGACTTCCGTGAGCGCTGCGGCCGAAGACGGCGTCACCGAACCCAAGATGGCGGAGTAAGCGGTCATGAACGTCATGGACACCCGCGCAACCTCCGCAATGCTCTATCTGGACGGCGTGCACGTCTCCTTCGACGGTTTCCACGCCATCAACAATCTGTCGCTGACGCTCGAGCCCGGCGAGATGCGCGCCATCATCGGCCCGAACGGCGCCGGCAAGACCACGATGATGGACATCATCACCGGCAAGACCAAGCCGGATGAAGGCACCGTGCTGTTCGACGGCGTCACCGACCTGACGCGCCTCGACGAGACCCGCATCGCCGAGCTTGGCATCGGCCGCAAATTCCAGAAGCCGACCGTGTTCGAGAGCCAGACCGTGCAGGACAATCTCCTGCTGGCGCTCAATGTCGACCACTCGGTCCGCGGCACGCTGTTCTGGCGCGGCAGCAAGGCGGAGTCCGAGCGCATCGACAGGGTGCTGGAGACGATCCGCCTCACCGAGGCCCGCAATCGCCTCGCTGGCAGCCTCAGCCATGGCCAGAAGCAATGGCTGGAGATCGGCATGCTGCTGGCGCAGGATCCGAAGCTGCTGCTGGTTGACGAGCCCGTCGCGGGAATGACCGACATCGAGACGCATCTCACCGCCGAGCTGCTGAAGGAAATCAACAAGACCCACACCGTCATGGTGGTCGAGCACGACATGACCTTCGTGCGCGAACTCGGCGTCAAGGTCACCTGCCTGCACGAAGGCACGGTGCTCGCGGAAGGGACCATCGACCAAGTCTCGTCCAACGAGCGGGTCATCGAAGTGTATTTGGGAAGGTAGCGAATGGCGAATAGGGAATGGCGAATGGACTGGCCGCTTCTCCTATTCGCTACTCGCCATTCGCTATTCGCCCGCAAAGGTGTTTCCGATGCTTGAAGTGAAAGACATCAACCTGTTTTACGGTGCTGCCCAGGCGCTGCGCGGCGTCTCGATCTCGGCCGAGCCCGGCAAGGTCACCTGCGTGCTCGGGCGCAACGGTGTCGGCAAGACCTCGCTGCTGCGCGCGATGGTCGGGCAATATCCGATCTCGTCGGGCGCAATCGTGTTCGACGGCAGCGATATCACCGGCCTCAGGCCGTACGAGCGGGCGCGCAAGGGCATCGGCTTCGTGCCGCAGGGCCGCGAGATCTTCCCGCTGCTGACAGTCGAGGAGAACCTCAAGACCGGCTTCGGCCCGCTCAAGCGCGAGGACAAGCACATTCCGGACGACGTGTTCTCGCTGTTTCCGGTGCTGCAATCCATGCAGGGCCGGCGCGGCGGCGATCTCTCCGGCGGCCAGCAGCAGCAGCTCGCGATCGGCCGCGCGCTGGTGATGCGGCCGAAACTACTTTTGCTCGACGAGCCCACCGAAGGCATCCAGCCCTCGATCATCAAGGACATCGGCCGCGCCATTTCGTATCTGCGCAACCTCGGCAACATCGCCATCGTGCTGGTCGAACAATATCTCGACTTTGCCTGCGAACTCGGCGACAGTTTCGCGGTGATGGATCGCGGCGCGGTGAAGTTCACCTGCGACCGCTCCAATCTCGATCCGGGCGAGATCAGCCGCCAGATGGCGCTGTAAGCCGGAACAGACCTGCCGCGACCGGCTGGGGGAAACGGATGCGCAGCGAATTGTCAGCCACGTCCACGCTGTTCGAGGCCAACCGTGCCCGTGGCACCGTGCGCTTCGACGTGCATGCGCGCGACGGGGTGACACGGCGCGGCACCTTGCATGAATCCGGTTCGCTCCGCGTCCGCTTTCCCTCGCCGGAAGATCAGGGCCTGTCCGGCGTGTTCGTCAACACGGCCGGCGGTGTTGCCGGCGGTGATCGCTTTGATATCGAGATAGCGGCGGCGGATGCAGCGCGGCTGACGCTGACCACAGCGGCCGCCGAAAAGGTCTATCGCACGCCCGGAGCGGCAGCGCAGCTCAACATCGCCCTGAAGGTCGGCGCGGGCGCGCATCTTGCCTGGCTGCCCCAGGAGACGATTCTGTTCGACCGTGCCCGCGTCCAGCGCCGCTTCGACATCGACCTCGACGAGGCGGCCTCGCTCCTGCTCTGCGAGATCGTGGTGTTCGGCCGCACCGCCATGGGCGAGCGGATGGAGCAGGGCGAGTTCGTCGACCGCTGGCGGCTACGCCGCGGCGGGCGGCTGGTGTTCGCCGAGACGGTCCGGCTCGACGGCGATATCGGTGCCAAGCTCGGCCGGTCCGCCGTCGCCAAAGGTGGCGCGGCGATCGGCACAGCCCTGATCGTGCCCGGCGACGAAGCCCTGGTCGAGCGCATCCGGGAGGCGTCGGAATCGTTCTCCGGCGAAGTCGGAATCTCGGCCTGGAATGGCTTTGCAATGGCGCGGTTCTGTGCCCAAGATGCGGCGCGCTTGCGCGCCGATATGATGACGGTGCTGGCGCGCACCGGTGCGGCCCTGCCGCGACTCTGGCTGAACTAGACTGGTTGAATTGACGTGTTGAACGGAAGAGATGTCGCATGAATCTGTCTCCCCGCGAAAAGGACAAGCTTCTGATCTCGATGGCGGCGATCGTGGCCCGCCGCCGGCTGGACCGCGGCGTCAAGCTCAACCATCCCGAGGCGATCGCGATCATCTCCGATTTCATTCTGGAAGGCGCGCGCGACGGCCGCACCGTCGCCGAGCTGATGCAGTCAGGCGCGCAAGTTCTGACCCGCGACCAGGTGATGCCGGGCATTCCCGAGATGATCCACGACATCCAGGTCGAGGCAACTTTTCCTGATGGCACCAAGCTCGTCACCGTGCACGAGCCGATCCGTTGAAGCGCGAGACTGTATCAACATCGTCATGCCCGGGCTTGTCCCGGGCATCCACGGCTATCAAACCAGACGCCAACACGTGGATGGCCGGGACAAGCCCGGCCATGACGCAGCGGAGCAACACGAGGTAGCGCATGATCCCCGGCGAACTCTTCATCCAGGACGGCGAGATCGAGCTCAACGCCGGCCGCAAGACCGTGACGCTGACGGTCGCCAATACCGGCGACCGCCCGATCCAGGTTGGCTCGCACTACCATTTCTTCGAGACCAACCCCGCGCTGAAGTTCGACCGCAAGAAGGCGCGCGGCATGCGCCTCGACATCGCCGCCGGCACCGCCGTCCGCTTCGAGCCCGGCCAGACCCGCGACGTCCAGCTCGTCGCCATGGCGGGGAAGAAGACGATCTACGGTTTCCGCGGCGATGTGATGGGGAAGCTGTGACCTCCGCAGGAACGAGCACGGCGCGGCATGGTTGAGGCGGAAACGGAGGTATTTCCATGCTCTCACCAATCCGCCTCGTCTCGGAAGCTGCCGAGCTCGCCGCGCAGCGCCATAACGGCATGGCGCGCAAGGGTCGCGGCAACGAGCCCTATATCAATCATCTCGCAGAGGTCGCGAACCTGCTCGCGACTGCGACCAACGGCGCCGATGCCGAGCTGGTCGCGGCCGGCTGGCTGCACGACACCATCGAGGACACCGACACCACGCGCGAGGAGCTCGCGCAGAGATTTTCCGATCGGGTCGCGTCCCTCGTTGCCGAGTGCACCGACGACATGAGCTTGCCGAAAGCGAAGCGGCGGCAGAAGCAGATCGAGGACGCGCCCCACAAATCGCCGGGCGCCAAGCTGATCAAGATCGCCGACAAGATCAGCAATACGGGCGCGCGCATTCAAACCGATCCGAATGCTGGGGAGCGCGAAGATCTCGCCGACTATATCGCCTGGGCCACGCAGGTCGTGGCGGGGTGCCGCGGCGGCAATGCGTGGCTCGACGAAAAATTCGATGACGCCGTGAAAGCAGCAAAGGCCTTGCTGTGACCAACCAGACATTCAATCGCAAACGGGGCTTGTGATGTCCGTCAAGATGAAGCGTTCCGTCTATGCCGACATGTTCGGCCCGACCACCGGCGACAAGGTGCGGCTGGCCGACACCGACCTCATCATCGAGGTCGAGAAGGATTTCACCACCTATGGCGAGGAGGTGAAGTTCGGCGGCGGCAAGGTGATCCGCGATGGCATGGGGCAGTCGCAGGTCACCAACAGGCAGGGCGCGGCCGATACCGTCATCACCAATGCGCTGATCGTGGACCATTGGGGCATCGTGAAGGCCGACGTCGCCGTCAAGGACGGCATGATCGCGGGCATAGGCAAGGCCGGCAATCCCGACATCCAGCCCGGGGTCACCATCATCATCGGCCCCGGCACCGACGTGATCGCAGGCGAAGGAAAAATCCTCACGGCCGGGGGCTTCGACAGCCACATCCATTTCATCTGTCCGCAGCAGATCGAGCACGCGCTGATGTCGGGCGTCACCTCGATGCTGGGGGGCGGCACCGGCCCATCGCACGGCACCTTCGCGACCACCTGTACGCCGGGGCCCTGGCACATGGGGCGGATGATCCAGTCGTTCGACGCCTTCCCGGTCAATCTCGGCATTTCCGGCAAGGGCAACGCGTCGCGCCCCGCCGCGCTGGTCGAGATGATCAGGGCCGGCGCCTGTGCGCTGAAGCTGCACGAGGACTGGGGCACCACGCCGGCCGCGATCGACAATTGCCTGTCGGTGGCCGACGATCACGACATCCAGGTGATGATCCACACCGACACGCTGAACGAATCCGGCTTCGTCGAGGACACGATCAAGGCCTTCAAGGGCCGCACCATCCACGCCTTCCACACCGAAGGCGCCGGCGGCGGCCATGCCCCTGACATCATCAAGGTCGCCGGCCTGAAGAACGTGCTGCCGTCGTCGACCAACCCGACGCGGCCGTTCACCCGCAACACCATCGACGAGCATCTGGACATGCTGATGGTGTGCCACCATCTCGATCCCTCGATCGCCGAAGATCTGGCGTTCGCCGAAAGCCGCATCCGCAAGGAGACGATCGCGGCCGAGGACATCCTCCACGACCTCGGCGCGCTCTCGATGATGTCCTCGGATTCCCAAGCCATGGGCCGCCTCGGCGAGGTCATCATCCGCACCTGGCAGACTGCCGACAAGATGAAGAAGCAGCGCGGGTCGTTGCCGCAGGATAAGGGCAAGGACAACGACAATTTCCGCGTCAAGCGCTACATCGCCAAGTACACGATCAATCCGGCGATCGCGCATGGCGTGTCGAAGCTGATCGGCTCGGTCGAGAAGGGCAAGCTCGCCGATCTCGTGCTGTGGTCGCCGGCCTTCTTCGGCGTCAAGCCGGACTGCATCGTCAAGGGCGGCACCATCGTCGCGGCGCCCATGGGCGATCCCAACGCCTCGATCCCGACGCCGCAGCCGGTGCATTACCAACCGATGTTCGGCGCGTTCGGCAAGGCGCGTACGGCATCTTCGGTGGTGTTCACTTCCAAGGCCGCGGTCACCGGTGGCCTGGCGCGAAAGCTCGGCATCGAGAAGAAGCTCTATGCGGTCCAGAACACCCGCGGCAAGATCTCCAAGAAGAGCATGATCCACAACGACGCGACGCCCAATATCGAGGTCGATCCGGAGACCTATGAAGTGCGCGCCGATGGCGAGCTCCTGACCTGTGCTCCGGCGGAGGTGCTGCCGATGGCGCAGCGATATTTCATGTACTGAAATAGCGCCTCGACGCATGTCCCCGGCGGTGTCCGGGGACGGCTTTTTGCGGTTTTGCGTTCGGTCCCGCCTGGTCTAATGTCCCGCCCGGTATCGTAACCCTCAGAAGAAAAGCCGGGAGGATTTCTCGTGATCTACGTCGTTGCAACCTTGACCATCAAGCCCGAGACGCGCGCCGAATTCATTGCAGCCGCCACCGCCTGCATCAAGGAGACGCGGAAAGAGCCCGGCAATATCGCCTATGACCTGCATGAGAGCGTCACCGACCCTGCCAAGATGGTGTTCGTCGAGCAGTGGGAGAATATGGAAGCGCTGGGGCCGCATCGCGCTGCCGAGCACATGAAGACGTTCGGCCGCGTTGCGGTGAAATGCTTCACGGCGCCGCCAAAGATCGAATACATCACGCCCGAGAAGGTCGAGACACGGTAAAGAGGTAAGACGCATGATCCGGGCGACGCAGGTCAGGGGACAGCACCGCTTCACGGAAGCACCAGTGGACACGGTCGTGCTCGATTTCGACGATCGGCACCGTCGTCGCATGGTGATGACGGGAACGCGTGGTCTCGAATTCCTGCTCGACCTGGAGCATGCCGTCGCGCTGCGCGGCGGCGATGCGCTGGTGCTGGAGGACGGAAGGCTGATCGAGGTGGTCGCGGCGCCCGAGCCGCTGCTCGAAATCCGCGGCCGCGATCCGCACCACCTCGTCCGCGTCGGCTGGCATCTTGGCAACCGTCATCTGCCGACCCAGATCTTGGCCAAGGCCCTGCGCATCCGCCGCGATCACGTCATCGAGGCGATGGTGAAGGGCCTCGGCGCGCGTGTGATCGAGATCGAGGCGCCGTTCGATCCCGAAGGCGGCGCCTACGCCGATGCCGGCCACGCGCATGGACACGACCATGCGCATCATGATCACGGCCATCATCACCATGACCATGGCCACCACCATGATCATGGCTCGCGCGACCATAGCCACGAGCACCACCATCACCACGACGAGCATTGCGATCATCCCGACCATCACCACGGCCACAAGCATGCTCATGACCACAAATGAGCCGGTCGGCGCCGGTGATCTTGCCGAGGGCGAGGCGGCGGCGCTGTACCGGCTGATGACCTGGCTTTCGCCGGCATTTCCCGTCGGCGGCTTCTCCTACTCCAGCGGCATCGAATGGGCGGTCGAGGCGGGCGACGTCACCGACACGATGGCGCTGGCGGATTGGCTCGATGCGATGCTCGGCGACGGCTCCGGCTTCTGTGACGCCACGTTTCTGGTCCACGCCTATCGCGCCACGGAATCGGGCGAGACGGCCACATTGAACGAGATCGCCGAGCTCGCGAGCGCCTTCGTGCCGTCGCGCGAGCGGCAGCTGGAGACGACCTCACAGGGCCGCGCCTTCATCGACATCTCGCGCGCCGCGTGGGATGCTGACGGACTGGACGCGACGGTCGCGGCATGCGGCGCGCCATTGGTCTATCCAGTCGCGGTCGGTGTGGTTGCCGCGATGCACGCCGTGCCGTTGGCGCCGACGCTGCACGCCTTCCTGCATGCGCTGGTCTCGAACTGGATTTCCGCCGCCAGCCGGCTCATTCCGCTCGGCCAGACCGATAGCCAGCGTGTGCTGGTGAAGCTGGAAGCCGCCGTCGCCGCCACCGCCAATCGCGCGCTGAATGCAACCTTGGATGATCTCGGCAGCGCGACGTTCCGGGCCGATCTCGCCAGCTTGCGGCACGAGACGCAATATACCCGCTTGTTTCGGTCGTGAGCGGTGCGGCCGTCAAGTCATCAGGAGAGAACGAGTCACATGGCGAAATCTCACGGTCCCTTGCGTGTCGGCGTCGGCGGTCCGGTCGGATCGGGCAAGACCGCGCTGATGGACCTGCTCTGCAAGACCATGCGCGAGCGCTATGACATTGCGGCAATCACCAACGACATTTACACCAAATGGGATGCGGAGTTCCTGGTGCGTTCGGGATCGCTGACGCCGGATCGCATCGCCGGCGTCGAGACCGGCGGCTGTCCGCACACGGCGATCCGCGAGGATGCCTCGATGAATCTCGCTGCGGTCGCGGACATGCGTGCCAAATTTCCCGGACTTGACCTCGTGCTGATCGAATCCGGCGGCGACAATCTCGCTGCCACTTTTTCCCCGGAGCTGGCCGACCTCACCATCTACGTCATCGACGTCGCCGCCGGCGACAAGATCCCGTCCAAGGGCGGCCCGGGTATCACCCGGTCCGACCTCCTGGTCATCAACAAGACCGACCTTGCGCCCCATGTCGGCGCCTCCCTGGAGAAGATGGAGACGGATGCCAGGCGCATGCGCGGCGAGCGGCCCTTCGTCATGACCAACCTCAAGAAGAGCGAGGGGCTCGACCGAATCGTCGGTTTCATCGAGGCCAAAGGCGGCCTGAAACGGGCGGGCTGACCGGACGCGACCAGTTGGCGCAGGCGTTTTTCGCCGTTAACGCCTGGGCCGTGCCGCAACCGCGGAACAAATTTCGGACACGGCGATTAACTACCTCCGGCGCCCGGGGCGAAGCTCATCCCGGCCAAACCATCGGCCGGGCGGATTAAGCTTTTCAGGCGACCCAAGTTGCGTACTGATGCCTCCTCCTTCATTATCTCCGCCACTGGGGTTTACCCTGCTTCGGCCCCTGGCCGTTCGAGCGGCGTTCATGTGCTCCGTGTTCATTGCCGACCTCCTGCTTTCGCCTGAGTAATCGCGTGGTCAGGCTGGGTTTCATCATCGGCTTCATCGCTCTGCTCGGGGCCTTGCTCTCCGGGCTTGCGGCTTATCGCGTCCACGACCAGGAGCTGGCGCTGGACCGGATCGCACTGGCGCGTGCAATCGACGTGCATGCGAGCCTGGTTCAGGACCGCCTGACCGAGCGGGAGCTGCTCGCGCGTGTCGCCTCGGGCCTGTTCCGCGCGCCGTCGGTGATCAAGCCGAACGTGCTGGAGCCGCTGCGCTCGGCGATCTACGCCTTCAAGACCGACTTTGTGGTGGCCGGCTGGATCGCCCGGCTGAAGCCGAACGAGCTTGCGGCGGCGCAGGCCGCCATCGCCAGCGCCGGCTTCCCGAATCCGCAGATCCGCTCGTTTGACGACAAGCCGATCAATCCTGCCGATGTCACCCAGCCGATCGATGTGCTGTTGGATCTCGAGCCGCGCAGCAACGAGACCAAGACGTTGCCCGGCCGCAGCTACGATCAGGATCCGGTTCGCAGCGCGATGCTCACGCGGGCGCGCGCCGAAAAGAGGTCTGTTGCCTCCGACCCGGTGCCGTTGATCCGCGGAAACGGTCCGATCGGCATCATCGTGGCCGCGCCAGTCGTTCCCGAGGGCGCGACGGATCCGGCCGGGTTCGTCACATTTTCCTACGAGCTCGCCTCGCTGATGCTGGCCAACGACGACATGTCGCTGTTCGCGGTGGCGCTCAGGGATCCGCGCAAGGACGGCGGCGAGCTGATCGCCAATGATCAGGGCGTGGTCTCGACGCGGATCGCGGCGGCGGACGGGGCGCCGTCGGCGACGCGCACGGTGAGCTTCGGTGGCCGCGATTGGCAGCTCGGCTATTACGCGAAGACCAATTCGGTGCGCCGCGCCGAGCAGACCGCCATCATCGTGGCGGCGATCGGCTTTGCCATCACCGCAATGGTGTGCGGCCTGTTCGGTTACGTCGCCTACAACAATCTGCGGCTCAGCCGGGAGATCCAGGTCAGGATCGGATTCGAGCGGCGGTTGACCGCGGTGATCGACGAGCTCAACCACCGCGTCAAGAACATCCTGGCGGTGATCCAGTCGATCGTGACGCGCACCTTGCGTCACGGCTCGGATATCGATATTGCGCGCGAGCTCCTGATCGGGCGCATCCACGCCATGTCCAATGTGGTCTCGCTGCTCAGCGAGAGCCAGTGGCAGGGCGTCAAGTTGAAGGGCCTGTTCGAGGCGCGCGCGATTCCGCATGCCGATCGCATCGCCGTCACCGGCCCCGACATCGCGGTCAGCGCGCGTGCCGCACAGAGCCTGTCGCTGCTGTTCTTCGAGCTCGCCTCGCATTCCGACGAGGGCCTGTCGCTGGTCGGCAAGCATCCGCACATCACCGCCAACTGGACGGTGACGGGCGAAGAGGGCGACGAGGTCTTCCATTTCCGCTGGGAAGAGTTCAACACCAGCGAGGCGACGCGCCGGCCCGATTCCGATTTCGGCCTGATCCTGCTCGACCGCGTCGCGCCCGAGGCGCTGGGCGGGACCGCCAAGCGCTTCTTCACCGACGTCTCCTACGTCTATGAATTGACCGCGCCGATGGAGACGGTGGTCGACATGACCGAGCGCGACCGCACGGATAAAATCTCGGCGCCGGTCAGGCCGGTGCGAAGCTAGCCCTTCGGCCGCAACACCAGATCGACGAGGCTGCGCGCGTAGCCGGGTGTGATCGGCGCGATGCCGAAGATATAGCGGTAGAACAGGCTGCCATAGATCGCGTCGTAGAGATTCTCAGGAGGACCCTCGGCCTGAATGCTGCCGTCCTTCTGGCCGGCGGCGATCATGTCCACCAGCGCGTCGCGGCGGAATTGCAAATACCGGGCGTAGAACAGCTCGGCCGACCCGGTCTTGGAAATGCATTCGGAGACGACGGCGAGCTGCACCTTGCCGAACTCGCCCTGCAGCGCCTCGGCATAGGCGGCGGCGTGGCGCCGCGCGCGCGCCGCGGGCGTGCCCGCGCTCGCGGGCGGCAGCGGCAGCATTTGCGCGGCATGGTGGAGGAAGGCGTCGATCAGCAGCGCTTCCCGCGACGGCCACCATTTGTAGATCGTCATCTTGGACACGCTGGAGTGGCGTGCGATCGCATCGATGGTGGTGGCGGCAAGGCCGGTGGCCGCCATAAGCGCATAGGCGCTTTCGAGGATGGCGTTGGTGGTCTCGATCGACCTTGGCCGGCCGCGCCGGGGCGCGCGCTCCGCCTCTTCACGCCCGTCTTTCGCCATCGCCACGCCCGGTCTCCTCGCGCAGGGTCCCGGCATAGCGCAGGGGCGGCATTCGGCCTAGCAGAATCGCACGATTTCGTCGCGAAGCGATCAGCTCTGGGCCTGCTGCCGCAGGGCTGCCGGCAGATCCTGCCGTTTCGACCAGGCGATGTAGTAGGCGAGCCCGGTCATCGCCGCGAAGCCGGTGATGCTCACCGCCACCTGCATCACCGCCAGGTTCGGCCCGGTGATTAGGATGAGGTGGCCAGCGAAGGATAGGAACACGGCGACGCAGAATACCGCGAGCCATTCCTCACCACATGCGATCACCGCTTGCAGCGGTTTCCATCTCAGGCCGGGGTGATCTGCCGGAATGAGATGGGTGGCAATGAATGCGAGGGCGAGGAAGTGGACCACCCGATAGGGAGCGAGGTTTTCCTTGTCGGTCGGAGCGATGCTGTTGAGGAGCAGATCGGGCAGGTAAGCCGACAGCGCCGGCGAATGGCGCATCAAGGTGACGGCCATCGCGAAGACCAGGTAGGCGCCGGCGAGGATCCGCAGCCAGGACATGCCGTGCAGCGCACGTCCCGGAGCGCCCGTCACGGCGAACCAGCCGCCCAGCACCATCAACATCTGCCAGCACAGCGGATTGAAGGTCCATTCCTCGTCCGGATAGATCCGAAAATTCCAGTCGAACCAGCGTGCGGCGAGATACAGCGCGACCGATGCCGCCAGCGTCAGGTTCGGGCCCCGCAGCAGGCCCCACAACGCGAACGGAAAGAACGCCATCAGCGGGACCATCAGCTGCAGCAGGTCGAGATTCAGCGGCTCTTCCTGGAGCACGAGACCGCGGACCAGGATGCGCAGCGGGTGCTCGAGAATTCCGGAGATGTTGTATTGGTGGATGATCTCCGGCGCCATCGATTGCCTGGCGACATAGGCGATGGCATCGATATAGATCACGAACAGCACGACATAGGCGGCATAGAGCCGCCAGACCCGGCGAAAGATGCGCGTCGCCGCGACCAAGTAGCCGCGTTCCAGCGCCATCCTGCCATGGATGATGGCGACCCCATACCCCACCACGAACACGAACAGGTCCGCCGCGCCGCTGAAGCCGAAATTGCGCAGCGTCAGCAGGTTGACGACGTTGTTGGGAATATGGTCGACGAATATGGACCAATTGGCGATGCCGAGCGTCAGATAGAGCCTGGCGTCATGCTGGAATGCGGCGAGGTTCGCCTTGACGGACGGTTTCATTGAGCAAAATAGCTTTGGGAATCAGGATGATGCTTTTAACGGCAACCGCCTGCTCGTCCGAGTAGCGTTTGCGTGAGCGGCAAGGCAATCGCGCCGAACCGCGCAGACTGCGGCCCTCGCCTACTATGCAAGTAGGATAGATGCGCCGGAAGGACTTACGACGAAATTTTCTACCCAGCTCCGATCGCTACTCGGCAGGTTCGGCCGACACCTCGTCGGACACGCCGGCGCGGCTCGCCAGGATGCCCAGGGCGACGCCCCCGATCGCCAGGATCGGCAGCAGCCGCTTGACGCCAATGGCACGAACGATCTGGAGCCCGGTGGCGAGGAGCATCGGATCTGCAAGCATGCTCTGCGCGGCCGATTTCGCGGCGCGCTCGGCCGCGATTTGGGCGCGTTTCTGCACCTCGCGCTTGTAGCTCCAATAGGAGCCTGCCGCGGCCAGGGTCAACAGAAAGAAGATGCCGGCGCCGGCAAGACAAGCCTGCACCGGGCCATATTTCTGCAGCACCCAAATGAAGACGGCGGCACAGAGGAAGCCTGTGGTCACGAGCAGCGCGAAGGCAGCGCCCGCGGCAAGGGAGGTCAGCCGAACCGTCGTGCCGGTTGATGCGCTGATGCCGTCGATGATGCGCTGAAACATGGCCTTGCTCCTCAATCCCCGCCAGCCGAATGGTCACGAGCCCACAGCGGCGGCGTGCCGCCGCCGTATCAAATGGGCGTCGACATCCTTAGCGGCGCCAGGCAACGCCGATCAGGAAGCCGATGCCGAGCGCCAGCCCGACGGTCGCCAGCGGCCGCTGCGTGATCGCCTCTTCCAGCGTCTCCTCGATCGAGCCGTAGGCGTCATGTGCAGCTTCCATCATCGCGCTGCCGCGCTCGGACATGTCGTCCATCGCGGAGTCCATGTTCTCGCGCGCCTGGCGATAGCCGCGGCGAGCCTGCTTGCTGGTGGAGTTGGCGAAAGTATTGAGCGCGTCGGTGATCTGGTCGGTGAGGGCGGCGATATCGCTTTTCACGGCTGCTACATCCTTTTCGAGGCGGTCTCGGGTGGCTTTGTCGGTCCAGTCTCTCATCCCGGCTTCGGCATTGGGCGTGGACATCGGGAGCTCCGAACTGTTGACGGCTGAGATGGGCGGAGAACGCTTCGTCGCCGGGTAAGTTCCGTTCGCTGAAACCGGTCAGGCTTGCGGCAGCTGCGGCGAATTCTCCGGCAGCAGGTGGTCCTTCAGGATCAGCGCGACGATCAGGAGCGGCGACGACAGGAACGCGCCCATCGGCCCCCACAGCCAGGTCCAGAATGCGAGCGCGAGCAGCACGGCGAGCGCGTTCAGGGCGAGCCGCCGCCCGATGATCGTCGGCGTGATGAAGTGACCCTCGAGAAAGGTGAGGCCACCGAAGGCGAGCGCGGCCATCAGGCCGCCGCCGAGGGTCGGGAAGGCGATCAGCCCGACCACGACCAGCACCACGAACATCGCCACGGGCCCGATGATCGGGATGAAGTTGAGCGTGGCCGCCAGTGCGCCGAGCCCGGCGGGATTGGGCATTCCGGTCAGCGCACAGATCAGGCCGGTGGCGACGCCGACGCCGACATTGATGAGGGTGACGGTCAGCAGATAATTGCCGAGATGGACCTCGATCTCGTTGAGGATCCGGAGCGTGCGCAGCCGCGCGTCGTGATTGCTGAAGGTCATGATCATGGCCCGCCGCAGGTCGCGCCAGCTTGCGATGAACAGGATCAGGGTGACGAAGAACAGCAGGAATTCGGTAAAGGTCGGTGACAGGAATTCCAGCGTCGGCTGCACCCACTCGAGCTTGGGCATGTGCAAGCTCGGCAATCCCTCCGAGCCGCCGAGCATGGCTTGCAGCTCCCGCCAGAGCGCAAGCGGCCGGTCGAACACGTGCAGCTTGTCCTTCAATTGCGCGCCGAGCTCTGGCAGGCGCGTGCTCCACGCCATGACTGGCGAAGCGATCAACGCGACGGCGAAAGCAACCACCGCGCTCACTGCGACCACGATCAGCACGGCGCCGACGCTGCGTGGGACCTTGCTTCGCTCCAGGAAGGTGGCCGCCGGAGACAGCATGGTCCCGATGACGAACGCCATCACAACCGGCAGGAAGAACGCCCGGCCGACATAGAGCACGGCGACGATGGCGATCAGCAACAGCCCGGCCAGCGCGAACGCGACGAATTCAGTGCGGCGGATCACCGGCGGCAGCTCGACATGGCTCTCGGGAAGCGGATCGCCTTCGCTGTTGCCGGAAATCAAACGTTCACTGGGTAGGACGCGCACAATATCTCTCCCGCACGGAATCCGTGATCCGCGCGCCCATTGATGACGTGACTAATGCTTGGGCGGCGTGCTGGTTCCATCGCGGCTTCGTGAACGGATGCTCGCTTGACTGTGACGTCGCTGCCGCACGCTGCGCCGGAACTTCGATCGAGGCGGCGGAGTTTGTTGAGGCAGCGCATCACCTGATGCACATCCAACGGGGCAGCTCATGACAAAGTTGTTTGCAGTCC
Organism: Bradyrhizobium sp. NBAIM18; assembly: GCF_020193825.1. Taxonomy (NCBI): domain Bacteria; kingdom Pseudomonadati; phylum Pseudomonadota; class Alphaproteobacteria; order Hyphomicrobiales; family Nitrobacteraceae; genus Bradyrhizobium; species Bradyrhizobium sp. NBAIM18. The sequence goes on along the minus strand of NZ_JADYVO010000006.1, from coordinate 239,777 downwards.
GTCGCAGCTTCTCGCCGCGCGCCGTCGGCGCGTTCGCCTTCGCAACCGCTCTTCTCGCAGTGCCGGTGGGCACCGCGAGCGCCCAAACCTTCGGCTATGCGCCGATGCAGCGGGTGTACCCGCAGGACCTTTACTCGCAGGGCCAATACTTGCAGGGCCAACACTTGCAGGACCAAGGCTATTCGCAGGATGACATCAACGAGGCGCCGCAGGTCGCCGATGAGGATGCCCAATTGCCCGACCGGCTGCGCAGGCAGATCGTCGGCTTCGACCGGAGCGAGCCGGCCGGTACCATCGTCATCGATACCAACAGCACCTATCTCTATTACGTGCTCGGAGGCGGCCGCGCGATCCGCTACGGCGTCGGCGTCGGCCGCGAGGGCTTTACCTGGTCGGGCGTGCAAAGCGTCAGCCGCAAGGCCGAGTGGCCGGACTGGCATCCGCCGGCCGAGATGATCGCGCGCCAGCCCTATCTGCCGCGCTTCGTCGCCGGCGGGCCCGGCAACCCGCTCGGTGCGCGCGCGATGTATCTCGGCTCGAGCCAATACCGCATCCACGGCACCAATGATCCCTCCACCATCGGCAAGTTCGTCTCGTCCGGCTGCATCCGCATGACCAACGAGGACGTCGTCGACCTGTATAGCCGCGTCAATGTCGGCGCCAAGGTCGTGGTGCTGCCGAAGAACGCGCCGCTAATGGCGAAGGGAGGTGATCCCGTGCGCAAGCGTCCGGCCGTGACGACGCTGCCTTCGGGTCGGCAGGCGCTGAACATGACCACGTCGGCCGTGAATTAGTCTGCGAGGTCCTATGGCGAGACGGCTGATTGACAAACTGGCGGGCGGAGCGGCGATTGTCCTCGTCGTCTCCACCGGGCTAGCGATGGCGCCGTCGGCGCATGCGCAGGATTTCTTCTCGGGCCTGTTCGGCGGCTTTCGGATGCGGCCGCCGCCGGAAATCCGGATGCCTTTCCCCACCGACGATATGCCGCGCTATGAGGCGCCACGCCAGCGCGCGTCCTACGGCGGCGGCACCGCCTATTGCGTGCGCAGCTGCGACGGTCGCTACTTCCCGGCACAAGGCAATGATGCCGAGAGCAAGGCGCAATCTTGCAAGAGTTTCTGCCCTGCCTCGGAAACCTCGCTGGTCTACGGCGGCAACATCGACGATGCCACGACGGAGAAGGGAAAATCCTATTCGGATCTGCCCAACGCATACCGCTATCGCAATGAGATCGTCGCGGGTTGCACCTGCAACGGCAAGGACCCGGTGGGGCTCGCATCCGTCAAGGTCGAGGACGATCCGACCCTGCGCAAGGGCGATATCGTCGCCGGCGCCAACGGTTTAGTGGTCGCCAGCCGCAATGCCAACGACCGCCGCGGCGTTGCGATGAATTTCTCGCCGCTGCCGGATTCAGTGCGCGCGAGATTCCGCCAGGTCCCCGTGGTGGCGAAAGAGTAGGGAGCGCCGCATCTGTCGGCCTCCGAACCTTGTCGGACGGCAAATGCCGGATTGGCCTGCCGCGGAGACGGCCTCATGAGATCGCGCGGAGGGTTTCCGAAATGGAACCGGCTTGGGTGCAGCGCGTTAGAACAGCGTAGCAATTGCCTGAAGGGGGCCTCGCGATGCTGGTCGGCGTACTCGTCACCTTTCTCGTCGTCATTCTTGTGCTTTATCTCATCAACATGCTGCCAATGGACGGCCGCGCCAAGCAGATCGCGCGCGTCATCGTCATCATCATCGGCATTGTTTCGCTGCTGAAATACCTGGCGGTGTTCTAGCAATCGCAGCCCGGACAAGCGAAGCGGTATCCGGGCCGCAGCGAAGGTCCCGGCGCACTTCACGCCATCCGGGGCTACACCTCAAACAAAAGCCCCGGCTTTCGCCGGGGCTTCGTTCGTGCTGCTTCAGTGCAGCGACTTCAGCCAGTCGTCGACATCCTGACGGACCTGGTCCTTGGCCTTGCCGTAACGCTCCTGCAACCGGCCCTCAAGCTGCTCGCGGCGGCCCTCGATCAGTTGGAGGTCGTCGTCAGTGAGCTTGCCCCATTTCTCCTTGGCCGATCCCTTGAACTGCTTCCAGTTTCCTTCGATCCGATTCCAGTCCATGACCATCTCCCGTGGGTTGATGGCCCGACAACGCAAGGCCCACGCAGCCTGTTCCGTGACACAGCGGGACGTTTCGCCCAACAAAAAGCCCCGGTTTCGGCCGGGGCTTCGATGTTCCCGTGACTTTGCTCAGCCGAGCGCGCTTATCCAAGCGCCTCTTTATCCAAGAGCCTCTTTATGCAAGAGCCTCTTTATACAAGAGCCTTGGCCTCGCGGCGGCGCGCGGTGAGGATGTATTCGGTGTAGCCGTTCGGCTGCTCGCGCCCCTTGAAGATGAGGTCGCAGGCGGCCTTGAAGGCGACGCCGTCAAAGGCGGGCGCCATCGGCTTGTAGATGGGATCACCCGCGTTCTGCTTGTCGACGACGACGGCCATGCGCTTAAGCGATTCCATCACCTGCGCCTCGGTGATGACGCCCTGGTGCAGCCAATTGGCAAGGTGCTGGCTGGAGATGCGCAAGGTGGCGCGGTCTTCCATCAGGCCGACATCGTGGATGTCGGGCACCTTGGAGCAGCCGACGCCCTGGTCGATCCAGCGCACGACATAGCCCAGGATGCCCTGGCAATTGTTGTCGATCTCCTGCCTGACGTCATCAGGCGCCCAGTTCGACTTCGACACCGGAATGGTGAGGATGTCGGACAGTTTTGCGCGCGGTCCGCCCTTGGCGAGCTCCTCCTGGCGCGCGATCACGTTGACCTGGTGGTAGTGCAGCGCGTGCAGTGTCGCCGCGGTCGGCGAGGGCACCCAGGCGGTGGTGGCGCCGGCCTGCGGATGGCCGAGCTTCTGCGCCAGCATGTCCGCCATCTTGTCGGGCGCGGCCCACATGCCCTTGCCGATCTGGGCGTGGCCGGGCAGGCCATCGATCAGGCCCATGTCGACGTTCCAGTCCTCATAGGCCTTGATCCAGGCCTGCGCCTTCATCTCGTTCTTGCGGATCATCGGGCCCGCTTCCATTGATGTGTGGATCTCGTCGCCGGTGCGGTCGAGGAAGCCGGTGTTGATGAACATGATGCGCTTGGAGGCGCGCTGGATGCAGGCCTTGAGGTTGACGGTGGTGCGTCGCTCCTCGTCCATGATGCCGACCTTGAGCGTGTTCTCGGGCAGGCCGAGCATCTTCTCGACGCGGTCGAAAATCTCGCAGGTCAGCGAGACCTCGTCCGGGCCGTGCATCTTCGGCTTGACGATGTAGGCAGAACCGGTGCGGCTGTTCTTGACCTTGGAATGGCCCTTGAGGTCGTGGATCGCGAGCAGGCCCGAGACGGCGGCGTCCAGCAGGCCCTCCGGAACCTCTTCGCCCTTCTCGTCGAGCACCGCGTCCGTGAACATGTGGTGACCGCAATTGCGCATCAACAGCAGGCTGCGGCCGTGCAGCTTGAGCTCGCCCTTGCCGTCCGGCGTCTTGTAGAGGCGGTCGGAATTGAGCGAACGCGTCAGCGTCTTGCCGCCCTTCTCGAAATCGGCCGACAACGTGCCGTTCATCAGGCCGAGCGTGTTGCGGTAGACCAGCACCTTGTCCTCGGCATCGACCGCGGCGACAGAGTCCTCCATGTCCAGAATGGTGGAGACGGCGGCCTCCATGATCATGTCGGCGACGCCGGCCGGATCGTCCTTGCCGATCGCGCTGCTGCGGTCGATCTTGACCTCGATATGCAGGCCGTTGTTGACGAGCAGCACGGCGCTCGGCGCGGCTGGATCGCCCTGGAAGCCCGCGAACTGCGCGGCGTTCTTCAGCGCGGTGGCGTTGCCGCTCTTCAGCTTCACCGCGAGCTGGCTCGCGACGACGCTATAGCCGGTCACGTCGGTGTGGCTGCCGGTCGCGAGCGGCACGGCGTTATCGAGGAACGCCTTGGCCTTGGCGATCACCTTGTCGCCGCGCGCCTTGTTGTAGCCCTTGCCGCTCTCGGACGGATCATGCGGAATCGCATCGGTACCGTAGAAGGCGTCATAGAGCGAACCCCAGCGTGCGTTCGCCGCGTTCAGCGCGTAGCGCGCATTGGTGAGCGGCACCACGAGCTGCGGGCCGCAGATCTTGCCGATCTCCTCGTCGACATTGGCGGTCTCGACCTTCTGCGTCGCCGGCTCCGGGACGAGATAGCCGATCTCCTTTAGGAAGGCGGTATAGGCATCGAGGTCGAACGCCTTGCCCTTGCCCGCGCGGTGCCAGTCGTCGATCTTGGCCTGCAGATTGTCGCGGAATGCGAGCAGCTCGCGGTTCTTCGGTCCCAGCTCCTTGATGATGCCGGCAAGCCCGGCCCAGAACGCATCCGGCGCGATCCCGGTTTTCGGGGCCGCTTCCTTGGCGATGAAGTCAAACAGGACGGGTGCGATCTTCAATCCGTGGGCGTCGACGCGTTTCATGATGGGCTTTCTTGTTGGAAATGGCTGTTTTTGGCTGCTTTTGACCCGACAGCAGCAAAATGCGCCCACGCGGGGCGGCTTTCGGGGGCCTATTAGCCCCAAAAAAGAGGCCGTGAGAAGACCCCCGGGGGCTTGTCAAAATGTCAAGGAGAGGTGGGAGACGGTCCCACGCACCGGTGTCATTCCCCGCGAAAGCGGGGAATCCAGTACGCTGCGGCTTCTCCGTATTCCAACGCTGTCTCTGGAATACTGGGTCGCCCGGCCGAGCCGGGCGACGACTAGGGCGGCCTCAAATATTCGCAGCGAGGTCCACGAGCTCGTCGAACAGCACGCCTGATGCCTTCAGCATTTGCTCGATCTCGTCGGCCGCTTCCGCAACCGTCCGCTTCGACGTATCGATCACGAGCTCGGCGGCCTCAGGCTTCTCGTAGTCGTTGCCAATGCCGGTGAACGAGGCGAGTGCGCCGGCGCGGGCTTTCTTGTAATGGCCCTTGGGATCGCGCTCCTCGCACACCTCGGCGGGCGTCGCGACATGGATTTCGCGAAACGCGGTGTCCGCGATGCGACGCGCGGCGGCGCGATCTTCGCGCGCGGGCGAGACCGCCGCGACGATGGCGATGTGGCCGTTGCGGGCGAGATGCGTCGCGACCTCGGCGAGGCGGCGGATGTTCTCGCTGCGATCAGTGGCGGAGAAGCCGAGATCGCTGTTGAGCCCGGCGCGCAGCGTGTCGCCATCGAGCAGGATCGGCGAGCCGCCATTGGTGAAGAGACGCCGCTCGAGCGCCCGCGCCAGCGTCGACTTGCCGGAGGCCGGCAGACCGGTGAGCCAGACCACGGCGCCATTGTGGCGGTAGCGTGCCGAGCGCTCGTCGGGCCGCAGCGCCGATTCCACCGGCACGATGTCAACGGGCACGGCACGCTGACCGGCATCGACCGACAGCACCAGGCCACCGCCGGCGATGCGCCCGGACACCTCGATCACGAGGCGGCCGGTGCGCGGATTTTCGGTGTAGGGATCGGTCGCGATCGGATTGGACAGGGAGATGTCGATCTCGCCGACATGATTGCGGCCGATCGCCTTGTTCTCGCTGCTCGAGAGCTCGCCGGGATCGACCGCCTTCTCGATGGCGACGACGGTTGCGCGGCTTTCCTTAGGGCCGCAGCGCACCAAAAGCTGGTCGCCCTTGGCGAGCGGCTTGTCGTGCAGCCAGAAGATCCGCGCACGCAGCCGCCGCGTCTCGCGCGGGGCGCTGCCCGCATGCGCGATGATGTCGCCGCGCTCGATGAACAATTCGCGGTCGAGCGTGATGCCGACCGAGCGGCCCGCGCCCTGCCGTCCTGCCACCGGCGTCATCGGCCAGCTCTCGAGCGTCTTGATCCTGGCGATCTTGCCCGCCGGCATGATCACGATCTCGTCGCCGGCAATCAGGCTGCCGGATTCAATGCGGCCGGCGACGATGCGTCGGTCGTCGAACTTGTAGATCGCCTGCACCGGCAGCCGCAGCGCCAGCGCTTCCAGCGGACGCGCCGGCTCGAGGTGATCAAGCGCCTCGACCACGGTCGGTCCCTTGTACCAAGAGATGCGGTCGGTGCGCATCGCAACGCCGTCGCCGTCACGCGCAGAAATCGGGATCACGGCCGTGGGCGTCACGCCGAGGCCGTTCAGATGCGCGGAAATCTCGTCGCTGATGTCCTTGAAGCGTGCGGCGGAGAAATCGACGCGGTCCATCTTGTTGACGACGACGGCGACCTGCTTCACCCCGAGCAGATGCAGGAGATAGCCGTGCCGCCTGGTCTGGTCGCGCACGCCCTCCAGCGCGTCGATGATCAGCACCGCACCGTCGGCCTGCGAGGCGCCGGTGATCATGTTGCGGAGGAATTCGGCGTGACCGGGCGCATCGATCAGCACGATGTCGCGCGAATTGGTGCGGAAGCGGATCTGGGTGGTGTCGATGGTGATGCCCTGGTCGCGCTCGGTCTGCAGCGCGTCAAGCAGGAACGACCATTCGAACGGCATGCCGCGCCGCGCGCTGACGGCCTTGAGCATTTCGAGCTTGCCCTCGGGCAGGCTGCCGGTTTCATGCAGGAGGCGGCCGACCAGGGTCGACTTGCCGTGGTCAACATGGCCGACGATGACGATGCGGACCTGGGGACGCGTGGTGCCGTTCGGCGTGCCGGGCGAGGCTGACGTGACGATCATGTTCATGGCCGCGTCCTTGATCAGAGATAGCCGGCGACGCGAAGGCGCTCGAAGGCGTCCTCGGTCTCGTGGTCGAGCGCGCGCCCCGAGCGCTCCGGCACCTTGGTCTGTTCGAGCTCGATCAGGATCTCGTCGATGTTCGAGGCATTCGAGGCAACCGGATTGGTGATGTCCTGGTCACCCAGCGAGCGATAACGCTTGCCGTTCTTGGCGAGGTACAGCGGAATGATCGGGATGTTCTCGCGCTTGGTGTAGGCCCAGATGTCGGCCTCGGTCCAATGCAGGATCGGATGGATGCGCAAATGCGCGCCTTGCGGCGGCGAGGCGTTGAAATGATCCCAGAATTCCGGCGGCTGGTCGCGCACGTCCCAATTGCCCTCCAAGCCGCGCGGCGAGAACACCCGCTCCTTGGCGCGCGTTGCTTCCTCGTCGCGGCGGATGCCGGCGATCAGGCCGTCGAAGCCATACTTTGCGAGCGCCATCTTGAGGCCCTCGGTCTTGCGCGCAGCGGAACGGGCGGCCGGCGGCAGCGTTGGGTCGACGGCATCGATCGGCGGGCAGGGCTCGACGCGCAGATCGAGATCCCATTCCTTGCCGTAATGATCGCGGAAGCGATACATCTCCGGAAACTTCTTGCCGGTATCGACGTGAAGCGCCGGGCACGGCATCTTGCCGAAGAAGGCTTTCCGCGCCAGCCAAATCATGACGTTGGAGTCCTTGCCGAGCGACCACAACAGGGCGATCTTCTTCAGCCGGGCAAAGGCCTCACGGAAGATGTAGATGCTCTGCGCTTCGAGCTGGTCGAGATGGTCCATGCTCGGGGCAAGCTCGGCAGAAAATTCTTGCGCGCGCACGCGCTCAGCCAGCGCCGGATTGCTCAGTCGATCAGCAGCGGAATCGTGCTTGAGAAGATGCATCTCTGCCACTTTGCGTTTGGAGGCGAAAATTCTATAGTTGCGGTGCGGAAGAGAAGAAAAAATTTTCTCTTTGCGCACTCGAAACGAGACATATATAGAAAATAATTCCAGTCAACCCCGTTTGTGGGGAAGCGAGTATCGCATGCGGTTCTTGCCGGTGTTTCTCGATCTCAAGGCCGGCCCGGTGGTCCTCATCGGCGCGGGTGAGCTTTTGCGCGCCAAGCTGCGCGTGCTCGCCGCTGCCGGCGCGCGCCTGCGCGTGCATGCGATCGATGGCAATCACGACCTTGGCCTCGGCTCCGAAGACTTGGCGCGCATCGAGATCGCGGCGGGCGATCCGCTCAGGGCGGATCTTTCCGGCGTCATCGCCGTCGTCTGCGCGGGCGCAGGCGATGTCGGTGTCGCCATGTCGGCTCGCGCCAAGGCGGCTGGCCTGCCCGTCAACGTCATGGACGACCTCGAGCATTCCAGCTTCATCTTTCCCGCCATCGTCGATCGCGGCGATGTCGTGGTCGCGGTCGGCACGGGCGGCACATCCCCGGTGGTGGCGCGGCGCGTGCGTGAGAAGATCGAGGCGCTGCTGCCGGCGCGCATTGGCGAGCTCGCCGAGTTCATCGGCACCTTCCGCAAGTCGATCAACGAGCGCATCGCCGAGTTTCCGCTGCGCCGCCGCTTCTGGGAGCGCGTCATCGACGGTCCGATCGGCGCCGCCGTGCTCGCCGGCCGCAACAGCGAAGCCGATGCATCGCTCAAGGCGATTGCCGATCCCACCGCATTCGCGCGCGCCGACAAGCCGGAAGGCTCCGTCGCGCTGGTCGGCGCCGGCCCCGGCGATCCCGATCTGCTCACCATCAAGGCGCTGCGCGCGCTGCAGGACGCCGACATCGTCTTTTATGACGAGCTGGTCTCGCCCGAGATTCTCGACCGAATCCGCCGCGACACCACGCGCGTTGCGGTCGGCCGCCGCGTCGGCAAGCCCGGCATCGGCCAGGACGCCATCAACAGACGTATGATCGAGGCCGCGCAGTCCGGCCAACGCGTCGTGCGGCTGAAGGGCGGCGATCCCTTCGTGTTCGGCCGCGGCGGCGAAGAAGTGGAAGCGCTGCGCGCCGCCGGCGTCGCCTATTCGATCATTCCCGGCATCACCGCAGGGCTCGGCGGCGCTGCCGATTTCGAGGTGCCGCTCACTTACCGTCACGAAGCGACCCGCATCACCTTCCTCACCGCACACAAAGCGCGCGATGCCGAGAACGTGGATTGGTCGACGCTGACCGACACCAAGATGACCGTCGTGGTCTATATGGGCATGACCGCAGCGCCCGCCGTTCGCGCCGGCTTGTTCGCGGCCGGCCGCTCGCCGGAGACGCCGGTCGGCGTGTTCGCCCGCGTCACGCGGCCCGATGCGCAAGGCGCGATCGGCACGCTGCGCGACCTGCCGGAACTGGTGCGGCGGATCCATGGCGGTCCCGCCATCCTCATCATCGGCGACGTGGTCCGGCATGCCGGCTCGCTTCGCCGCCAGACACCCAAGCAAATCATCTCTGACCTATTGGATGCAGCCGAATGACCTCTCCGCTCGAACAAAAGAAGATCCGTATCGCCGGCCCCTCGGTCGTGACCGCCAACCGCACCTGGGACGGCATCGTGGTCTACCGCACCGCCGCCAAGAGCTGGTCCGCCGAGCTGTCGGAAGCCGCCATCGTGCGCAACTCCGACGAGGCCAAGGCGTTGCTTGCGGAAGCCGTGGCCGATGACGTCGGCGCCATCGGCCCCTATATCGCGCCGGTGCAGATCGGCGACGATGGCAAGGTCCTGCCCGGCAATCTGCGCGAACAGATTCGCCGCACCGGCGTCACCATCGGACAGCCGGCCCAGGTTTAAGGCACCCACTTATGTATGCTTACGACGAAATCGACCGCACGCTCGTCAACGAGCGCGTCTCGGAGTTCCGCGACCAGGTGAAGCGGCGCCTGTCCGGCGAGCTCACGGAGGACGAGTTCAAAATTCTGCGGCTGCAGAACGGCGTCTATCTGCAATTGCACGCCTATATGTTCCGCGTCGCGATTCCCTATGGCACACTGGCGACGAACCAGATGCGGGCGCTCGCCCATGTCGCGCGCAAATACGATCGCGGCTACGGCCACTTCACCACGCGGCAGAATATCCAGTTCAACTGGATCAAGCTCGCCGAGCTGCCGGATGCACTCGAAGACCTGGCCAAGGTCGGCATCCACGCGATGCAGACCTCCGGCAACAACATGCGCAACGTCACCTCGGACCAGTGGGCCGGCGTCGCGCCGGGCGAGATCGAGGATCCGCGCATCTGGTCGGAGCTGATCCGCCAGCACACCACGCTGCATCCGGAATTCTCGTTCCTGCCGCGCAAGTTCAAGATCGCGATCACCGCCTCGGACCACGACCGCGCCGCGATCAAGATCCACGACATCGGCCTGCGGCTAATCAAGAACGAGAAGGGCGAGACAGGCTTCGAGGTTCTGGTCGGCGGCGGTCTCGGCCGTACGCCGTTCATCGCCAAGACCATCAAGCACTTCGTGCACGGCCGCGACATCCTCACCTACATCGAGGCGATCTTACGCGTCTACAATCAGTACGGCCGCCGCGACAACATCTACAAGGCGCGCATCAAGATCCTGGTGCACGAGCTCGGCATCGAGAAATTCTCGCGCGAGGTCGAGGACGAGTGGCAGCACATTCGCAACTCCTCGCTCCAGATCGACGAGGAGGTGATCGAGGACATTCGCTCGCGCTTCACCTATCCGGCCTACGAGAAGCTGCCGCATATGCCGGACGAGCTGCGCCAGGCCGCGGCCGACCCCGATTTCGAGGCATGGCGCAAGAACTCGGTGGCGCCGCACAAGGTGCAGGGTTACTCCATCGTCACGATCTCGCTGAAGCCGACCGGCGGGCCTCCGGGCGATGCCACCGCCGAGCAGATGGACGCGCTGGCAGATCTTGCCGACAAATATTCCTTCGGCGAGATCCGCGTCGGCCACGAGCAGAATCTAGCGCTGCCGCACGTCGCCAAGCGCGACCTGCCGGCACTGTGGAAGGCGCTCGACAAGCTCGGGCTGGCGACGCCCAACGTCAACCTGATCACCGACATCATCGCTTGCCCCGGGCTCGATTATTGCTCGCTGGCGAATGCCCGCTCGATTCCGATCGCGCAGGAGCTGACGCGGCGCTTCGCCAATCACGAGCTCGCTAACCTGATCGGCCGCCTGCACATCAACATCTCCGGCTGCATCAATGCCTGCGGCCATCACCATGTCGGCCATATCGGCATTCTCGGCGTCGAGAAGAACGGCGAGGAGGTCTACCAGATCACGATCGGCGGCCGTGCCGACGAGAATGCCGCGCTTGGCACCCTAATCGGCCCCGGCGTCAAGTTCGACGAGGTCGCCGACGTGGTCGAGGACATCGTGGAAGCCTATCTGGCGCTGCGCGAGCGGCCCGAAGAGCTGTTCATGGACACGGTGAAGCGCCTGGGCGTCGAACCCTTCAAGGAGCGCGTCTATGCCACTCGTTAATGGCGGAAAGATCACGGGCGACCGCTTCGTCAAGCTCGCCGTCGACACGCCGCTGCCCGAGGGCGGCGACATCCTGGTGCCCGCCGAGCGCTTCCTCGGCGAGGCCGAGGGCTTGCTCAAGCGTGCCGGAAAGGTCGGCGTGATCTGGCCCAACAATCGCGACATCGCCGAGCTCGTGCCGTATCTCGGCCGGATCGCCGCCGTCGCGCTGGTGTTCCCGACCTTCCGTGACGGACGGGCCTACAGCCAGGCGCGGCTGCTGCGCGAACGTTACAACTACCGCGGCGAATTGCGCGCGACCGGTCAGGTGCTGCGCGACCAGTTCGTGTTCATGCTGCGCGCCGGCTTCGATGCCTTCGAGGTCAAGAAGCAGGCCGATGCGGAGGCCTTCATGCAGACCGCGAAGCGCTATTCGGTGTTCTACCAGCCGACCGGCGATGGCCGCATCACAGCGCTGCACCGGCGCATGCAGCTGCGCCACTCCGAAGGGGTCGGCACGTGAACGCGATCGCGCCTCAGGTTTCGCCCGTGTCTGCGTTGCCTTCCGCGGACGAGCTCGATCGCGCCTTGCGCGATGCCTCGCCTGCGGAGGTCATTGCCGCGGCGCTGAAGTCGGTCGGGCGCGAGAAGCTCGCGCTGGTGTCTTCCTTCGGCACGGAATCGGCGACGCTGTTGAAGGTCATGTCGGATGTCGATCCCGCAATCCCCGTGATCTTTCTCGATACCGGCTGGTTGTTCGAGGAGACGCTGGCCTATCGCGATACGCTGATTGCGACCCTGGGCCTGAAGGACGTCCGCTCGATCAAGCCGGCCGAGGAGACGCTGTTGCGCGAAGATCCCGACCGCGACCTCTGGTTCTCCGATCCCGACGCCTGCTGCCGCATCCGCAAGGTCGAGCCGCTGGCGCGTGCGCTGAAGCCGTTCGACGCCTGGCTCAACGGCCGCAAGCGCTTCCAGGGCAATGCGCGCGCCGACATTCCGGTCGTGGAGGACGACGGCGGGCGGCTGAAGTTCAACCCCTTCGCCAACGTCTCGCGCGAGGAGATCGAGGCGATCTTCACCCGCGCCAAATTGCCGCGGCACCCTCTGGTTGTGTCAGGATTCCTGTCGGTTGGGTGTATGCCTTGCACCAGCCGAACGAGTGAAGGCGAGGATGCACGTGCCGGCCGGTGGCGCGGCCGGGCGAAGACAGAATGCGGCATCCATACGATGAAGACTTCGTAGCACAGTCAGTCTGCGAGTCTTCAAACAAGAAAATCCGGTTCCGTTGACACAAGAGCGTTTCGCCACGAGTTATGCCTGCCGTCGACGACACCGATGTCGTCGAGGTGAATGGAGATGGACATGATGCGCCGTATCGTTCCGCTCGCCGCAGGATTGCTCGCGACGGGGTTCTTGACAGGCTCGGCTCTGGCCGCCGACATCAATTTGCTGAACGTGTCGTACGATCCGACGCGCGAACTCTATGTCGAGTTCAACAAGGCGTTCGCGAGCGCCTATCAGAAGGAAACCGGCAAGAGCGTCGAGATCAAGCAGTCGCACGGCGGCAGCGGCTCGCAGGCACGCGCGGTGATCGACGGCTTGCAGGCCGATGTGGTGACGCTGGCGCTCGCCTATGACATCGACGCCATCGCGAACAAGGGCCTTACCGCGGCCGATTGGCAGAAGCGGCTGCCGCAGAATTCATCACCCTATACCTCGACCATCGTCTTCCTGGTGCGCAAGGGCAATCCCAAGGGCATCAAGGACTGGGACGATCTGATCAAGCCGGGCGTTGCCGTCATCACGCCGAACCCGAAGACGTCGGGCGGCGCGCGCTGGAATTATCTGGCCGCCTGGGGCTTTGCGCAGAAGAAATACGGCTCGGCCGACAAGGCCAAGGACTTCATCGGAAAGCTCTTCCAGCAGGTGCCGGTGCTCGATACCGGCGCCCGGGGCTCCACCGTGACCTTCGTCGAGCGCGGCGTCGGTGACGTGCTGCTCGCCTGGGAGAACGAGGCATTCTTGGCCCTGAAGGAATTCGGTGCGAACAAGTTCGAGATCGTTGCACCGCCGCAGTCGATCCTCGCCGAGCCGCCGGTCGCGATCGTGGACAAGGTTGCCGACAAAAAGGGCACCCGCAATGCGGCTGACGCCTACCTTCAATACTGGTACACCAAGGAAGGGCAGGAGATCGCCGCGCGCAATTTCTACCGTCCGCGCGATGCCGAGACCGCCAAAAAGTATGAAAATTCCTTCGCCAAGGTCGAGCTGTTCACGATCGACGACGTCTTCGGCGGCTGGACCAAGGCACAGAAGGAACATTTTGCAGACGGCGGCGTTTTCGATCAGATTTACAAGAACTGATCGGGCGCTGTCGTAGGGGGCTTTAGCAGGGGGCCTGGTGAGCGCACTCGCAGCACGACGCCGGACATTGCCGGGCTTCGGTCTCACCATGGGACTGACGCTTTCCTGGCTGTCCGTGATCATCCTGATTCCACTCGCCGGCCTGTTCCTGAGATCGCTCGAGCTCAGCCCCGAGCAGTTCTGGAACATCCTCTCCAGCCGCCGCACTCTGAACGCGCTCCGCGTCTCGTTCGGCCTCGCCTTTGCGGCGGCCTGCGTCAATCTGGTGATGGGCAGCATCATCGTCTGGGCGCTGGTGCGCTACCGCTTCCCCGGCCGCCGCATCTTCGACGCCATCGTCGACGTGCCGTTTGCGCTGCCGACGGCGGTGGCCGGCGTCGCGCTGACGGCGCTGTTCGCCGAGAAGGGCTGGCTGGGGGCGCCGCTCGCCGCGCTCGGCCTCAAGGTGGCGTTCACGCCGGTCGGCATCTTCGTCGCCATGATCTTCATCGGCATTCCCTTCGTTGTCCGCACCGTGCAGCCGGTGCTGCAGGATCTCGACCCTGAAATCGAGGAAGCCGCGGGCAGCCTGGGGGCCAGCCGCTTGCAGACCATCGTTCGCGTGATCCTGCCTTCGCTCGCGCCGGCGCTGCTCACGGGCCTCGCGCTCGCCTTCGCCCGCGCGGTCGGTGAATACGGCTCGGTGATCTTCATCGCCGGTAATCTGCCCAACGTCTCCGAGATCGCGCCGCTCTTGATCGTGATACGCCTGTCCGAATTCCGTTACGCCGATGCGACCGCGATTGCGGTGGTCATGCTGGTCGTCTCCTTCGTCATCATCTTCGCGGTCAATCGGCTCCAGCGCTGGGCGCAGAGCCGGATCCCGGCGCGCTGAGGGCGGACCATGACGATGCAGATCGCAGATTCCGTGTCGCTCTCGGCCTCCGACTCGCAGGCACGCGCGCACGCGGCGGCGGCGCGGAACAATTTGCGCACCGAGCCGCGCGCTGTCCGCATCGTCATCATCACGCTGGCGTTGCTGTTTCTCACCGTCTTCGTCGTGCTGCCGCTGGTCGTCGTGTTCGCGCAGGCATTTTCGCGCGGCATCCTCGCCTATTTCGCCGCGCTCGCCGAGCCGGAGGCGATGGCGGCGATCAAGCTGACGTTGATCGTCGCGGCGATCTCGGTCGGGCTCAATCTGGTGTTCGGCCTCGTCGCCGCCTGGGCGATTGCAAAATTCGAGTTTCCGGGCAAGACCTTCCTGATCACGCTGATCGACCTGCCATTCTCGGTCAGCCCGGTGATCTCGGGCCTCGTCTTCGTGCTGTTGTTCGGCGCGCAAGGCTATTTCGGCAGCTGGCTGCGCGAGCACGACATCCAGATCCTGTTCGCGGTCCCCGGCATCGCGCTCGCCACCACCTTCGTGACCTTCCCCTTCGTGGCGCGCGCGCTGATCCCCCTGATGCAGGAGCAGGGCACGCAGGAGGAGGAGGCCGCGATCTCGCTCGGCGCCTCCGGCCTGCAGACCTTCTTCCGCGTCACCCTGCCCAACATCAAATGGGGCGTGCTCTACGGCGTCCTGCTCTGCAACGCGCGCGCGATGGGCGAGTTCGGTGCGGTCTCCGTCGTCTCCGGCCACATCCGCGGCGAGACCAACACCATGCCGCTCTTGGTCGAGATCCTCTACAACGAATACCAGTTCGTCGCCGCTTTCGCGATCGCCTCGCTGCTCGCAATGCTGGCGCTGATCACGCTGATCGCAAAAACCATTCTCGAACGTCATCTCGACGAAGGACAAGACGCCAGTGACCATTGAAGTCAAGAATCTCGTCAAGAAATTCGGCAGTTTTGCAGCCCTCGACGGCGTCGATCTCAAGGTCAATGACGGTGAGCTGCTGGCGCTGCTCGGCCCGTCCGGCTCCGGCAAGACTACCTTGCTGCGGATCATCGCCGGCCTCGATTGGCCGGACTCGGGCGAAGTCTCCTTCAACGGTGAGGACGCGCTGGCGCAAGGAGCCCGCGAGCGCCACGTCGGCTTCGTGTTCCAGCACTATGCGTTGTTCCGCCACATGACGGTGTTCGAGAACGTTGCCTTTGGCCTCCGCGTGCAGCCGCGCGCGGTCCGAAAGGATGAGGCTGCGATCCGCTCGCGCGTCAAGGAGCTGCTCGATCTGGTGCAGCTCGACTGGCTCGCCGACCGCTATCCGAGCCAGCTCTCCGGCGGCCAGCGTCAGCGCATCGCGCTCGCCCGTGCGCTTGCGATCGAGCCGCGCATTCTGCTGCTCGATGAACCCTTCGGCGCGCTCGACGCCAAGGTGCGCAAGGAGCTGCGCAAATGGCTGCGCTCGCTGCATCACGAGATCCATGTCACCTCGATCTTCGTCACGCACGACCAGGAGGAGGCGCTGGAAGTCGCTAACCGCGTCGTGGTGATGGACAAAGGACGGATCGAGCAGATCGGCTCGCCCGACGATGTCTACGACAATCCGGCGACTGCGTTCGTGCACGGCTTCATCGGCGAATCCATCGTGCTGCCGATCCAGATCGGCGATGGTGCGATCCGGCTCGGCGACCGGCAGCTCGATCTGGCGGCCGATGGGCTTGCGCCTGGCGCGTCGAAGCTGTTCGTGCGGCGACATGACATGCTGGTCGGCCCGCCCGGCAGCGGCGCCTTCGAGGGCGCGGTCCAGCACGTCCGCAATTTCGGTCCGGTGCAGCGGGCGGAAGTAGCCCTGTCCGGCGGCGAGACCATCGAGATCGACGCCCCCCGCGACAAGGAACTGCGCGCCGGCGACACGATCGGCCTCAATCCGCGTCGCTACCGGATTTTTGCGGGCTGAGCCCCCGGCCGCTATTCGGCCGCGGAATGACGGCTCAAATTCTCTTCAAAATTCACCTTTCAGCCATTGTTGGTATGCAACAACAGCCCCTCGTTTGGGGGCCCCGATTCATGCGCGCTGCGGCCGCAATTCTCATCATGTTGCTGCTCGCCGGTTGTGCCGGCAACGAAGCACCGGTCCAGCAGCCGTCGATGTATGCCGACATGGCGGTGCCGGGCTCCAAGCTCGACGTCCAGGCAGCTGCGATCATGATCTCGCAATACCGCCAGAACAACGGGCTCGGTACGGTCGTGGTCGACCCGGATTTGACTCGGCTCGCCGAATCCCAATCGGGCGCGATGGCGGCGGCCAACAAGATGGACCACGACGTCCGCGCGCCGCTCGCCAAGCGTCTGGCCTCTGGCGGTTATCCTGCCACCGTGGCGGTCGAGAACATCTCGGCCGGCTATCATACGCTGGCGGAAGCGTTTTCCGGCTGGCGCGACTCGCCTCCGCACCGCGCCAACATGCTCAAGAGCGGTGTCACAAAATTGGGCATCGCGGCGAGCTATGCTCCAGGCACCAAATACAAGGTGTTCTGGACCATGATCCTGGCCTCCACCGAGCCTCGATAAGCCAGACTTGATCCCGGGGATGCATTGACGTCGCGGCGGAGTGTCGCCACGGTGGCCAGCCTTTTGCTATTGTTCCCGCATGACCGATCATAGTCCGGAAACCGCAACAATCCCCACGAATGCGCAGCGCGTCCTGGTCCTCCAGGGCGGCGGCGCGCTCGGCTCGTACCAGGCTGGCGCCTTCCAGGCGCTGTGTGGCTACGGCTTCGATCCGGAATGGGTCGCCGGCATCTCGATCGGCGCGGTCAATGCCGCCATCATCGCCGGCAATGAGGGGCACACCCGCGTCGAGCGGCTTAAGGAATTCTGGGAAATGGTGTCGGCCCCGGTGCCGTGGAAGCCGGTCGGCAAGAGCGACCGCAGCCGCGAGCTGTTCAATTCCACCAGTGCCGCGCTGATTGCGACGTTCGGCGTGCCCGGCTTCTTCACGCCGCGCATTCCGCCGGCGCCGCTGTGGCCGCCGGGGCATCCCGAGGCCGAAAGCTATTACGATACCTCGCCGCTGAAGAAGACGCTGGAGCGTCTCGTCGATTTCGACCGCATCAACGATCTGAAGACACGCCTATCGGTCGGCGCGGTCGGCGTCACCTCGGGCAATTTCAGATATTTCGACAATTACGCGTTCAAGAAGCTCGGCAAGAAGATCGGCCCCGAACACATCATGGCCTCCGGCGCGCTGCCGCCGGGCTTTCCCTCCGTCGTCATCGACGGCGAGCATTATTGGGACGGCGGCATCGCCTCCAACACTCCGCTCGACTACGTGCTCGATGCCGAGGTCGAACGCGACATGCTGATCTTTCAGGTCGATTTGTTTTCCGCGCGCGGCGACCTGCCGAACTCGCTGCTGGAGGCGGCCGAGCGCGAGAAGGACATCCGCTATTCCAGCCGCACGCGGATGAACACCGACAAGAACAAGCAGCTGCACAACGCCCGCAGGGCCGTGCGCGATCTGATCGGCAAATTGCCGGACTATCTCAAGAACGATCCTTCCGTCGAATTCCTGGCGAAGGTGTCGCGCGAAAGCACCGTCACCGTGGTGCATCTGATCTACCGCAGCAAGAACTACGAATCCTCGTCCAAGGATTACGATTTCTCGCACATTGCCATGGTCGAGCATTGGGAGGCCGGCGTGCGTGACGTGCATCTGTCGATGCGCCACAAGGACTGGCTGGAGCGGCCGCAGTCCGGTGAGACCATGGTGACCTACGATCTCACGGGGGACGTCACCGCGCCCCCGGCAAAAAGGAGCGAATAGAATGGGTACTCTGTCAGGCAAGAACGCCGTCGTGACCGGATCGACCAGCGGCATCGGGCTCGCTTACGCACGCGCCTTCGCCGGCGCCGGTGCCAACGTCGTCATCAACGGTTTCGGCTCGCCGGAGGACATCGAGAAGGAACGCGCCAAGATCGAATCCGATTTCGGCGTCAAGGCGATCTACTCGCCCGCCGACATGACCAAGCCCGCCGAGATCGCCGGCATGATCGCGCTCGGCGAGAAGACGTTCGGCTCGGTCGACATCCTCGTCAACAATGCCGGCATCCAGTTCGTCTCGCCGATCGAGGAATTCCCGCCGGAGAAATGGGACCAGATCATCGCGATCAATCTGTCCTCGGCCTTCCACGCCATCCGCGCCGCAGTGCCCGGCATGAAGAAGAAGGGCTGGGGCCGCATCATCAACACGGCGTCGGCGCACTCGCTGGTGGCCTCGCCATTCAAGTCGGCCTACGTCTCGGCCAAGCACGGCATCGCCGGCCTTACCAAGACCGTGGCGCTGGAAGTCGCGACCCACAAGATCACCTGCAACTGCATCAGCCCCGGCTACGTCTGGACCCCGCTAGTCGAGAAGCAAATCCCCGACACGATGAAGGCGCGCAATCTGACGCGCGAGCAGGTCATCAACGACGTGCTGCTCGATGCGCAGCCGACCAAGGAGTTCGTCACCTCCGAGCAGGTCGCCGCGCTCGCCCTGTTCCTGTGCAGCGACGACGCCGCCCAGATCACCGGCACCAATCTCTCAATCGACGGCGGCTGGACCGCGGAGTAGGCGCACAGTGCTGTAGGGCGGGCAAAGGTGCGCCAGCGCCGTGCCCACCATTTTTCCGCTGTTCGCGACCAGCGTCAGCGGCACTGGGTGTCTCACCTCTTCCCGCGCCTACTGCGAACCAGCCGTTCTCAGGTCCGAGGCGAACCATATTGGCTTTCCGGCTCGTTCAGTCCGGCAAGGGGCCGCCGTGACGCGTGGCGGATATGGACGATATGAACGAACTCGCCGGTGACACGGTAAAATATCCGAAATGGATAGCGGACGACCGTTACCACGCGGACTTGGGAACGTTGTGTGACCCGTGGCGATGAGAAAGGCGCACGCCGGACGCGCTCGATAACATCCGCAAATCTTCGTCCGATGGCATCGGCGATCGCTGGGCTGCGTTGCTGGCATAATAGGCTGCAATGTCTTCGAGGTCAGCAAGCGCCTCTCGGGACCAGATGACCTTCATCCGCGCCTGAATTTCGCGAAGACTTCTGCGACCTCGGCATCCGTAGCGAACTCGCCGCGATCTATGGAGGCTAACGCAGCGTCGATACTTCGCAGCTCTTCCTGAGTCGCAACATACTCGCCGCCGAGCAGTTCGCTCTCGATTTCGCTGGCAATCGCAACCAGCTCGTTCTGGGCCTCTTCGGGCCAAGTCTGGGCACGTTCTAGAAGATCTCGCAGATCGCTTGCAACCATACCCGACTATATCAAGTGCCGAAGAGCTTTCCAATCATCTCAAGCTGATGGCTAACGTCCGAACGCCAGCACGTGCAGCCCGAGCCGCTGCCGCACGATCCAGAACAGCAGCACCGTCTCGAAGGTGAGGGAGATCGAGGTCGCGGCCGCCGCGCCATGGCCGCCGTAGCGCGGCACCAGCGCGATGCAGAGCACGAGGTTCATCACGAAGGCTAGCGCATAGGCGAGCGCGCAGATCTTCTGCTGGCCGAGCATGTTGAGCAGGCGCTCCACCGGACCGATCGCGGCGCGCACGACGAGGCCGATCGCGGCCACGAACATGATGTCGTAGCCGATCACGAATTGTGGTCCGAACAGCCAGAGCAGCGGCTTGCCGAGCGCGAGCAGCACGATGGTCGCGGCCAGCGACGGCCAGAACGTCCAGGTGATGGCATGCGCGACGTAGGCCGACAGGCGCGCCTTGTCGCCGCTGGCATTGTATTCGGCGAAGCGGTGTGCCGTCGTAGCTGACATCGCGTAGTGGATGAACGAGACCAGCGCCAGCGTCTTCACCACGGCGAAATAGACGCCGACCTCGTCCGAGGGACGGAATTGCTGCAGCACCAACACGTCGGTGTAGGACAGGAGCAGGTAGAAGCTCTCGACCAGCAGGATCGGCAGCGAGACGGCAAGCCAGCCCTTGACGTCATAGGCCTTCGGTCCCGGTGTGATGTGATCGGCGAGCTTGCGGTTCAGCACCACCATCTGCCCGGCCATCGCGATCCATACCGCGCAAAGGCTTGCGACCATCGCGGCGACGGCGCCGAGGTGATAGCCGAGCAGGAAGGCGAGCGCCGTGATGCCGATGATCAGCGCCTGGCGGATGATGAATTGCGGCATCAGGCCGAGTTGCATCCAGTCGTGCGAGCGCGCGATGCCGTCCTGGGTGTTGGCGACCACGAAAGCGGGCAGCGTCATGCAGCCGATATAGAGCGGCAGCACCTCGGCCGGATCGATCCAGGGCGACAGCAATTTGACGATGCCAGCAAGGCCGAGCGACGTCAGCGTGGACACGGCAAAGGTCAGCCAGCGGCTACCGGAGAGGAAGCCGCGCAACAACGCGTGTGCGCCGCTCGCGCGGTACTCCGGAATGATCTTTTGCGCGGAGGCGGAGATACCGAAATCCATCATGCTGCCGAGCAGCAGCACCCAGGTCCAGACATAGACATAGATGCCGTAATCGGACGTGCCCATCCAGCGCGCCAGCAGCACCTGCGAGACATAAGCAAGGCCCGCGCTGATGACGCGGATGATGAAGATGGTGCCGGCGAGCCGCCGCGTCAGCGACGCCTCGCTCGATCCGCCCGCGAGCTTGGCGCGCAGCTGCGCGACCAGCCCGGCCGGTCCGGTCGTTGCGGGTGGTGCGTCCATCACGGCCAATTCAAACAATCCCCAGGGCGACCTAGCGGCAGGCGAGGGATTAGCAACCATTCGTTAAGATTCGGTTGGGCGGACGCTAGTTCAAATTCGTGTTGAACTCGTACGCCTTCTCCGGCCCGACCAGCGTGAACTTCAGCGCGGCGCCCTCGGGCTTGGCACCCGGCGGCAATCCGTCGAGCTCGAACGAGAAGCGCACGACCCCGGGCGGGCTGGGCTGCACCGGCGCCGGAATCGGCAGCGCCCAATCGGGCGTCGGGCCTTCCACGAACAGATTGACGTTGCTTCTGTCCGGCGCCACCACATCGACCACTACGTTCTTGGGCCCGTCCCGCTTGACGTCGCGAATGGTGAGCGGATTGGGGTCGCCGATATTGGCGGGCTTCGGCACGGTGTCGAGCGCGGCACGCAAGTTCGCGTCCTCGGTCGAGGCGACGCTGTTGAAGCCGAGCTCGGCGCTGGCCTCTACGGGAATGCAGAGCTTCTCGCACACCGCGTAGTTGATCTCGGCCCTCAAGGTCACCGGCTTGTCTGCAGCCTTGGCGACGATGCGCAGGGGCAGCACGACTTGGTCGCGATAGCCGATGGAATGGCCGCCCGCGCCGTCGTCGAACTTCAGCGGCGCCGGCCACATCACCGTCACCGCCTCGACATTGTCGGACTTGGAGAAGTCGAACCGGGGTGGAACGCCGGAATCGCCGGGCGACCGCCAGTAGGTCTTCCAGCCGGGCTGCAGCTGGAAGGCGATACCGCCGAGCAGCACCGCGCCGCTGCGCGATCCCGCCAGGAGCCGCACCGCGGAATGTCCATCGCGCTGCCAAGGCGATGCGTCATCGGCACGGGCCGCGAGGGCCAACGACGACGCGAGCAGGGTTGTCGCGACGCCAATCGCCGCACGCAGGGGAACAATGCTGGACATGGCACGTCTTTACAGGGTCACCCAGGGCCAAACCATTGAATTGCTTGTGATGGATGCACTCGAATCAACTCGCCGCAAGCCTTGATTTGACAGCCGCCCGGCCCGACATCAGGATAGGAATTGAAACCGGAGTGCTCGAGCGATGGCTCCCACAGGCAAGAGGACGGGCGAAAGCACCCGCAGCTCGGGCGCCGCGCTGCCCAGTTCCGGCGGCTATCTCGACGGCCGGCTCCTGATCGCAATGCCCGTGATGGGCGATTCCCGCTTCGAGCGCTCGGTGATCTATCTTTGCGCCCATTCGGCGGAGGGGGCGATGGGCATCATCGTGAACCACCCCGCCGGCAGCATCGACTTCCCCGAGCTCTTGCAGCAGCTCGGCATCATCAAGAAGGGCGAGCACATCAAGCTGCCGGAGAATGCCGAAAGTATGAAGGTGCTGCGGGGCGGGCCGGTCGACACCGGGCGCGGCTTCGTGCTGCATTCCAGCGACTTCTACATCGAGAACGCCACGCTGCGGATCGATGACGGCGTCTGCCTGACCGCGACGGTCGACATTCTGCGCGCCATCGCCAACGGCTCCGGCCCCAAGCACGCCATCCTCGCGCTCGGCTATGCCGGCTGGGCGCCGGGCCAGCTCGAGACGGAGATCCAGAGCAACGGCTGGCTGCATTGCGACGCGGACGCGGATCTGATTTTCGGCGACGACGTCGACGACAAGTACAATCGTGCTTTGCAGAAGATCGGCATCGACCCCGGCATGCTCTCGAACGAGGCCGGGCACGCGTAGCTGGTGGTGTAACACTCTCAGCTGTCGTCCCGGACAAGCGCGCCTCAAGCGCGCGCAGATCCGGGACCCATACTCCCAGGGTGGAGTTTGAGGCACGCCGGTCACCACGAGTCTTCGCCAAACCACTCCCTGTGGTTATGGGGCCCGGATCGGCGCTTCGCGCCGGACAACGCTACGCGTTGCCCAGCGCTCCGCTTGTCCGGGACGACGACCGAATTTGTGGCTACTCCGACCCGGCCTACTCCGCCGCCTGCTGCTGCACCGTCGGCTCCGTCCCCGCCACCGTCGCGCGGCGCATGTCGCGGGGCTGGGACTGGTCGTAGCGGCGGACGCGGTGCATGGTCTGGCGGTTGTCCCACATCACGAGGTCATGCAGCTTCCATTTGTGCACGTAGACGAACTCGGGTTGCGTGGCGTGCTCGGTCAGATCGCGCAGCAATAGCCGCCCCTCGGGCATGCTCATGCCGACGACCTTGCCGGCATGCGATGACAGATACAGCGACTTGCGGCGATGCACGGGGTGCGTGCGCACCAGCCGTTGCAGCACCGGCTTGAACATCTCCTTCTCTTCGTCGGTGTATTCGGTGAAGCCGAGCGATCCCCGCGAATACATTAGCGAATGCTCGCAGACGAGATCCTCGATCTCCGCCTTGGTCTCATCGTCGAGCGCGTCATAGGCCGCGCGCATGTCGGCGAACTCGGTGTTGCCGCCCTTCGGGTTCACCACGCGCGCCGATAGCAGCGAGAATTTTGCGGGGATCGGACGGAACGAGCTGTCCGAGTGCCACAGGCAATTGCCGAGGTTGAACAGATTGGCGCGGCTGTCCTTGGGCAGCGGCTTGCCATCCTTGCCGAGGTTGGAGACGTCGTTCAGGCCTGAGGTGAGGCGGTGTTCATCCGCCTTGGTGATGTTGCCGCCGCGCGCCTCCTCGCGCTGACCGAAGTTCAGCGCGAATGCCATCTGCTGCTCGTCGGTGATGTCCTGATCGTGGAAGACGAGCACGGCGTACTTGTCCATGGCGGCCTCGATCTCGCGCGCCTGATCCGGCGTGAGCGGCTTGCGCAAGTCGAGGCCGGACACCTCGCCGACGAAATGTTTCTGAAGCTGCCGGATGGCGATGGTCATGGCGTTCCTCCCGCATCGACGAGCGGTTTGCCCGCTCTGTTTGGGAAAAAATGACTCCCGTATCCCGCGATGTCAACGCGCCGCGCGCATGGCTCTCACGCGTTCCGCGCCATCAGCCCGCCATCGACCGGGATCACCGCGCCGGTGAGGAACGACGCCGCCGGCAGGCACAGGCTCAGCGTCATGTGCGCGACCTCTTCGGGGTCGCCGTAACGGCCGAGCGCGGTGCGGCGCTTGGCGTAGATGGTCTTGTGCTCCTCCGGGATGCGATCGGTTATTCCCGTGCGGATCGGCCCTGGGCAGATGCAGTTGACGGTGATGCCTTCGCGGCCGAGCTCCACCGCCAGCGAGCGGGTGAGGCTGGCAACGCCGCCCTTCGCGGCCGAATAGGGGCTGTGCAATGCGGTGGCTCCGAGCGCCTCGGTCGAGGCGATGTTGACGATGCGGGGGCTCTTCGACTTGCGCAAATGCGGCAGCGCGGCGCGGATGATGCGCGGATGCGCCGTCAGCATCACGGCGATGCCCTTCGCCCAGGCGTCCTCATAGGTCTCGTCGTCGATCGCGACGCGCACGGAGATGCCGGCATTGTTGACCACGATGTCGAGGCCGCCGAAATGCGCGGCGACGTCGCCGACGACGCGCTTGATCTCGCCGCCGTCGGCGACGTCGAGCTTCCACGCCCTTGCCGCGCCACCGCTCGCCGCAATCTCTCTGGCGACGTCCTGCGCGCCTTGCTCGTCGAAATCCGTGACGGCGACGTTCGCACCTTCGTTTCCGAATACGCGCGCAGTGGCGCGCCCCATGCCGCTGGCTGCGCCAGTGACGAGCACGGTGAGCCCCTTCACGGACCGGCTGAGCTCCCTGACGTCGGACATGCTGTTCCCTCGCGCCGAGCTGGTTCTTGTTGTGATTGACAAGGCTGGCATCGATCCGCAGACAGGTCAAACAAGCAGAAAACAAAAGGGGAGGCCGACAATGGCAAACGAGCTCGATTTCTCAGGCAAGCAGGTGCTGGTGGTCGGCGGTTCCAGCGGCATCGGCAACGGCATCGCGCACGCCTTTCGCGCCAAGGGCGCAGCTGTTGCCGTCTGCGGCACGCGTGCTCGCGCAACGGAATATTCAGCCGACGAAGGCTCCGATCTCGAAGGTCTTGCTTACGCGCAGCTCGATGTCGGCAATTCCGGTGCGATCGAAGCATTCAAGCCGTCGTTCGACCGTCTCGACATCCTGGTGCTCGCGCAGGGCGCGGTGATCTACCGCCGCGGTGAATTCGAGATGGCGGGCTTCCGCAAGGTCGTCGAGATCAATCTGATGAGCCTGATGGCCTGCGCGACGCGCTTTCATTCCATGTTGCGGGACGCGAAGGGCGCGCTGATCATCGTGTCCTCGACCGCGGCCTATCATTCCACCATGGGCAATCCCGCCTACAATGCCTCGAAGACCGGTGCGGTCGGATTGACGCGCACGCTGGGCGAGGCTTGGGCCGAGGACGGCATCCGCGTCAACGGCATCGCGCCAGGGCTCGTCGACACTAAGATGACGAAGGTGACGACCGACAATCCGAAGCGGCTCGAAGGCGCGCTCGCCCGCATCCCGCTGCGGCGGTTGGGCACGCCGGCCGACATGGCGGGCGCGGCGCTGTTCCTGGCCTCGCCGCTGTCGTCCTACATCATCGGCCAGACGCTGGTCGTCGATGGCGGCCTGATTCTATAGGAGAGCCTAAGGAACCGCGCTGCGTCTGATCGGTTACTTCGGCTGACCCCCGAGGAGGATCATCATGGACACGGATCGGATTGTTGGATCGGCGAAGGAATATGCCGGACGCGCGGAAGGCGCGATCGGAGACATGGCAGGCGATGCCAAGACGCAGGCGTCGGGCAAGGCGCGGGAAGCCGCGGGCACGGTGCAGAATCTCTACGGCCAGGCCAAGGATGCCGTGCGCGACGCCACGGACACCGCCGCGGGCTATGCCAAGGACGCCTACGAGAACAGTGGTGAGACTTTCCGCGACGGCTCGAAGGCCATTGCGCAGAAGGTGCAGGACAATCCGCTCGGCGCGCTGCTGGTTGCCGGCGGCATCGGCTTCGCGCTGGCGCTGCTGATGTCGCGTCCCGCCCGCCGCCCGCCGTCACGCTGGCGCTATTACGGCTAGTTGCCGAACGCCTGTCACGCGTGCCCCGGCTCAGCGATGCAGCGTGAGACGCTGCATCGCTGAGCCGGGGCCATCTTTTCTGAATGCCGCACGAATTGGGTCTCGGCTCTGCGCCGTATCACCAGAAGGTGCTGCGTCGCGTCCGGGACACGAGATCTTACCTTACCGGAACATCTCGGCGGAACGGCCGACGTTAGCCGGCGGACGCGGGATCCCAGGATTGGGATTCGGATTGCGCGGCCCGGGCGGCGGCGCCATTTGGCGCGGCGGCGGGGGCTGCGGCGAGCCGAAGCCGAAGAAATCACGGAATGTGGGCGTTGCCTGGGCCGGCAGTTGCGGGGCGACCTGCGGCTTCTTCGGCGCGAGCTTTGGCGGTGCGATCGCGGCGGCCGCGCCCGATACGCCTTGAGCTGCCCCGCCCTCCGGCGTCGTTGCCGCCATCGGCGTATCGCCCTTGGCCTGCTCGCGGCCGACTTCCCGGCGCGGCCAGGCATAATCGTCGGCGCGGCCGGCCGGGGCTGCCAGCGGTTCACCCTTCACCATGGTCTTGGCGGCGAGCGCATCGACGGCGGCGGGACGCGTGCCCGGTCCGCCCAGCAATTGATCGGTCGAGATCGAGGCTGCAACCAGCGGCACGATCGGCCCGGCTAGCGGACGCGGCGCGGGCTTGCCCGGCTCGGCGCTGGTGTCGGGCGTCGCGGGCTCGCTCGGCAGCGCGATCGGGCCGGAGCGTCCGGCAAGCAGGCGCGTGATCTCGCGCTCGACATAATGCGCGAGCTTGCGCGCGCCGGCCTTGGTGAAATAGATGCCGTCGGAGCTGCGGAGCTGGCGGATCTGGCCTTCGAAGTCCGGGCCCTTCTGCAGGAAGCGGCCGGCTTCGTCGACGAAGCCGTCCCATACGTCGACATAGGTGATGCCGGCCTTGGCCGCGCCCTCACGGTACAGCGAGTCCAGGAACAGCGTGTCCGCGGTGCCCTTCGGTCCGCGGACCGCGGGCAGGCCGACCCAGAGCACCGGCACGCCCTTGGTTTTGAGGACGGCCGCGAGCTCCTCGATCTTCTTGCCGTAGAGCTCGACCCAGCGCTCGTCACGGAATTCGTAGAGGCCGTTCGGATTGCGCGCGGTCTTTTCCGGCGCGGCTGCCGGCGTGTCGGCATTGTCGGCGTCGTCCTGCGGCAGGTCGGCGTCGGCAGGCTTATCGTCCGGCTTGGCGGCGCTGTCGCCGGGCTTGGCGTCGCCGGGCTTGCCTTGCGGCTTTGCGCGCGCACCCTTGTCGTTCTTCTTATCTTTGTCCTTCTCCGCGGCCGGCTTGTCGGGTTTGTCGGCGGCCGGCTCGCGGATCGCGACGCGGTCGTTGAGGCCGAGCATGACGACGATCACGTCGGGCTTTTCGGTCTCGAGAATGCCCTTGGCCGCCGCGGCCCAGTCCGCGGGCTCGCCCTTTGGCTGGTACCTGATCAGGCCGGACGTGGTCTTGTGCTTGCGGATCACGCCCATGTCGGGCTGCTCGGCGTAGGCGTCTTCGAGGCCATAGGCGAGCCAGTCGGCCATGGCATCGCCGATCACCAGCACGTTCTTCTCAGGAATCGTGTCGCGCTTGGCCGGTGCCGGCGCACGCGAAAAATCCTGGCGCGGCGCCTGCGGCGGCGGCTGGAAGGGTGCGAAGAAGTCGCCGCCGAACCATCCGCCACCTCCGCCGCCCCGTGGTGGCGGTGGTGGGGCCGAACGCTGCGGCGGACCGCCGAAGCCGGGGAAGTTGAAGAACTGCGCCGAAGCGGGTGCCGCCACCGACACCAGGATCGCAAGCGCCGTCCCCAGCGCGATCAACGGGCCGGTCTCGGTCAGCGCCTTGAACAGGGACTTCTTCGACATGCGATCTCGGGCACGTGCAATGGGGGATCGAAGTTAGCTCAATATAATAACGGAATCAGGCGCCAAACGGGCAAATTCCATCGCAGATTCTTGTCCATAGACCGGGGAACACCAGTCCCGGTCAAGGCTATCGGCCAAAATCCCCCTTCAAGGTTACTTCAGGCGCGATTTTACCGCCCGCGCAGCCGGTCCAGCACGTCGGAGGAGGCAAAGCCATCGGCGGGGACCCCGATCGAGGCCTGGAAGTTGCGCAGGGCCTCCCTGGTCATGCCGCCGAATTGGCCGTCCGGGGTGCCCTTGTAGTAGCCGCGCTGAGCCAGCAGCTGCTGCAGCTCCAGCCGTTCGGTGCGGGACAGCTCGCGCTCCTGCCGCGGCCAGGGCTGCACGAAAGGCTGTCCCCCGCGCAGGCGGTCGGCGAAATGGCCGATCGCCAGCGCATAGGCTTCGGCCGGGTTGTACTTCATGATGACGCGGTAATTCTGCAGCATCAAAAAGCCCGGTCCCTGCGCGCCGGCGGGTGCCAGCAGGTAGGCCTTGTCCGCAGGATGCGGAAAGGCCTGGTTGTTCGGACGCTTGAGCCCGAGCTTCTCCCATTGCGCGATCGGCATCGCCTTGGCGCGGTCGGCCAGCATGTAGTTGAAGCCTTGCGGCACCACGACCTCGTAGCCCCAGGTCTGGCCGGGCTGCCAGCCGTCCTTCTTCAGATTGTTGGCGGTCGACGCGATCAGGTCGGTCGGATTGTCGACGACGTCGCGCCGGCCGTCGCCGTCGCCGTCCACCGCGAAGCGCTTGAACGCGGTCGGCATGAACTGGGTCGGGCCGAAGGCGCCGGCCCAGGAGCCGCGCAGTTGCTCCGGACGCAAATCGCCGCGGTTGAGGATCTCCAGCGCGGAGAGGAATTCGTCCTTGAAATAGGCTTGGCGGCGGCCGATGCAGGCGAGCGTCGCGGTCGACTGCAGCACGCTGCGATCGCCGATCTGCGTCGAGTAATTGGACTCGATGCCCCAGATCGAGGCGATGATGAAGCGGTCGACGCCGGTGGCTTTCTCAGTAGCGTCGAACTGCGCCTTGTATTTGGCGAGGACCTCGCGGCCCTTGGCGAGGCGGTTGTCGTTCACCAGAATGTCGAGATAGGTCCAGATCGACTTGGTGAATTCCGGCTGCGAATCCATGAGGTCCATGATGCGCAGGTCGGGCGAGAGTCCGGCGGTGAAGCGCTGAAAGTTCTCCTGCGTGACACCGCGCCGTGCGGCATCGGGCCACATCGCAGCGACGCAATTGTTGAAATTGCCGGCAGCCTCGCGGATCGCGGCGGCCGTCATCAAGGGATGGCCGGAGGCGCCGTCCTCGCCGCTCCACGGCAATGGACCCGTCGGCGCGCCGCTCGGGCCCGGCGAGGGCTGCGCCGGTGCCGGGTTCGATCCGGAGAAGATGCCGCCGAACAGGTTCGACAGGCCGTTCTGCGCCTGGGCGTGCGCGCCGGGCGGCAGCAGCAAAGCGGCCGCAACGACCGCGCCGCCAGCCCGTGTCGCCAGTCCTGCCATCGATTGCATCATGTTCCACCCGTCGGCCTGAAAAACCCGCCACAGGAGGCCTGGTTAGCGTTGCCAATAGCTTAACAAAGGTGAAATTTTGGTGGCGGCCTTTTTCTTAACTCCGTCGGGGCGAGGCCCCACATCCGCCTTTGTTGGCGGCTGCAAACAGGCTAGCAAGGATGCCATTGCTCCCGTCCCATGTGCCCCAAGGTATTCGATCGATCCCATGAAGATTCGCAAAGCCGTATTCCCCGTCGCCGGCCTCGGCACCCGCGTTCTGCCCGCCACCAAGGCGATGCCGAAGGAAATGCTGACCATCGTCGACAAGCCGCTGATCCAATACGTCTATGACGAGGCGAGGGAAGCCGGCATCGAGCACTTCGTCTTCGTCACCGGCCGCAACAAGGCTGTCATCGAGGATCATTTCGACCGGATGTTCGAGCTCGACGCGACGCTGGCCGCGCGCGGCAAGAAAGCCGAGCAGGACATCCTGGCGCAGAACCAGCCTGAAGCCGGCGCGGTCAGCTTCACCCGCCAGCAGGCGCCGCTCGGCCTCGGCCACGCGGTCTGGTGCGCGCGCGACATCATCGGCAACGAGCCGTTCGCGGTGGTGCTGCCGGATGAGCTCGTGCTCAACACGCCCGGCTGCCTGAAGCAGATGATCGAGATGGCGTCCTCGCTCGGCGAGAAATCCAATCTGATCGCGGTCGAGGCGGTGCCCGATCACCTGACCCATCAATACGGCATCTGCGGCGTCGGCAAGCGCAACGGCAAGATGTTCGAAGTCGATGGCATGGTCGAGAAGCCGGCCAAGGGCACCGCGCCCTCCAACCTTTCGATCACCGGCCGCTACATCCTGCAGCCCGAGATCTTCAAGATCCTGGAGACACAGGAGCGCGGCGCCGGCGGCGAGATCCAGCTCACCGACGCCATGATCGGCCTTGCCAAGACGCAGAAATTCTACGGCGTCGAATTCGAAGGCGAGCGCCATGATTGCGGCTCCAAGCCCGGCTTCCTGCGCGCCAACATCGCCTATGGCTTGAAGCGCCCGGAATTGCGCGACGGCCTGGTCGCGGAGATGAAGAAGTATCTGGGGCAGTAGCCGCCGCATATTCCGCTGTCGTCCCCGCGAAGGCGGGGACCCATACCGCGGAATCTATCGGTCGCGTTCGGTAGCAGTACCGGACGACGAATCTTTATCAAACTACTTCCTGTGGTTATGGGTCCCGGATCTGCGCTCCGCTTCGCTGCGCTTGTCCGGGACGACACCGATGGTTTGGCAAGTGTCGCGCCCTCACACGGAGAGCCCTCACGCCACCAGCGACAGCTGCGGCAGGCTCGCCACCACCGACTGGTTGCGCCCGCCGGCCTTGGCGGCGTAGAGCGCCTTGTCGGCGGCGGCAACCAGCATCGGCCAATCCATGCCGGCATCCGGGACCAGGCTGGCGATGCCGCAGGACACCGTCGACATCGCCTGCTCGTCGGACCAGCCCTGCACCTTGCGGCGGATCGTCTCCGCCACCTTGAAGGCGTCGGCGGCGGAGGTGTTCGGCAGCAGCACGGCGAATTCCTCGCCGCCATAGCGCGCCGCGCAATCGCCGGCGCGGCTCACCGAATCGGAAATGCAGATGGCGATGCCGACCAGCACCTGATCGCCGGCCTGATGGCCGAACGTGTCGTTGTAGGCCTTGAAGTGATCGGTATCGATCATGAGCAGCGCGATCGGCGCCTTCTGGCGCATGGCGCGCCGCCATTCGACGTCAATGACGGAATCGAATTTGCGGCGGTTTTTCAGGCCCGTGAGCGCGTCGGTCGTCGCCAACTCCTCGAGCTTGCGCTCGGCCTCGGCGCGCCGGCCGATCTCGCGCGCGAGCACGAGGGTCGATCCCAGCACGAACAGGATGAGCGCCAGCACCACGGTGCCGATGCGGAGCGCCTCCCTTTGCCAGAGTGCGAACACCGCGGCCAAAGGCTTGCCGGCGACCACGAACAGCGGACCATTGTTCCTGCTGCGGACATAGAGCCGCGGCGTCGCATCGACCGGGCCCTGTCCCGAATAGGCGGCGCCGACCCTGAGATTGTCGGCCTTCCAGTTCTGACGGTCGTTCAGGTTCGTGCCGATGATGTCGAGATCGAACGGCCGCCGCATGATGATGGTGCGGTCGCGCTTGAGCACAGTGATGGTGTCCTCAGGGTCGAGGTTGAGGCGATCGAACAGCTCGTGGAAATAGCTGAAGCGGATCGAGCCGGCGACGACGCCCATGAAGCCGCCGTCAGCGTCACTGATGCGCCGGCTCAGCACGATCGAGTAGGCGCCGCGAAACAGCATGGGACGGCTGATGAACAGCGCCGTGCCGGGATTATCCCGGTGGACCTTGAAGTAGTCCTCCTCGCTGCGGTCCTCGGGCAGGGGATCGAGCGTGGAGGCATCGATGGTCAGCCGGCCCTCGGCGTCGAACACCTGGATGGCGCCGAAATGCTTGGCGGTGGTCGCGTGGTCAAACAGGATCAGGTGACGGATCGTCTTTGAGACCGTCGCCAGCTCGGGCAGCAGCATGTTGCTGGCGACCGCCTTCAGCGACAAATCGTAGATCTCGACGTTGCGGCTGACGTCGGACTCGATCGTGGTCGCGAGGTTCTCCAGCGTCTGGCGGGCGAGTGCCTCCTCGCCGCGGCGCATGTCGAGCATGACGTTGACGCAAATGGCGGAAAAGCCGATCACCGTCACCACGGACGAGATGATCAGCAGCTTCGCTGAAATCCGCCACGGCCGGCGGGCCGCAACGTCGCGCCATCCAGAGAACATTGTTCGCTCCTGTCCATAGTGGATGCGCCCGAAAGCTTGCGTAGTGTTTAAGCCGCGACGGCGCTGCCGCAATGAGTTAAGAATCGGTTTATGCGGCTGACGGTTTTGAGCAGCCTGACTTCGCCCCTGACGAGAGGACGAGTGTGAACGACTACGACGCGTTGCGCGATTATCTGCTGCGGCAGAAGCAGGAGGAGCTCGTGCTGAGCTTTGAGCAGATCGAGGAGATCATCGGCGCGGCGCTGCCGCGCGCGGCCCAGCGTGCCTCATGGTGGGACAGCCTTCGCAGCCCCGACATCCAGATGCCGCAACGCGAAGCCTGCCTCGCCGCCGGCTTCGTGGCAACGCGCATGCCGGACGGCCAGAGCGTGCGGTTCAGGAAGAAGAAGGGTGAGCGGCGGCGATGATGTCGACGAGGCGCGCTTCTTTCCCTCTCCCCTTGTGGGAGAGGGTGGCTCGCCGCGAAGCAGCGAGAAGGGTGAGGTGTTCTCTCCGCGCGCCAGTCTCTCGCATCTGAACCTGCGGAACGAACCCCTCATCCGGCGCCATAGCCGAAGCTCCGCTTCGGCGTTCCTGAGAACGGCGGCCGAAGGCCGCCTATGCCACCTTCTCCCACAAGGGGGAGGGGAAGAAGAGAACTTAGCTCGCAGCTTCCAGCCGCACTTCCGTGAGCAGCCGCATCGCCGCGTCCGCGTCCATCGGCTCGCCGAAGGCAAAACCTTGCGCGAATTCGCAGCCCATCTGGTAGAGCTCGACCGCGTCGGAATCGGTTTCCGCGCCTTCGGCGACGACGTCCATGCCGAGGTCGTGCGCGAGCGCGATGATCGACTTCAGGATCACGGGGCGGGTGCCGCGGCTGGTGGTGCGCACGAACGACTGATCGATCTTGATGGTGTCGAACGGGAAGCGCTGCAGATAGGCCAGCGAGGAGTGGCCGGTGCCGAAATCGTCGAGCGACAGCCCGGTGCCGAGTTCGCGGATCCGGGTCAGCATCTGGGCCGCGTGCTCCGGATTCTCCATCACCAGCGATTCCGTCAGCTCGAGCTTGAGCGTGCCGCGCGCCACCGAGGAGCGCGACAGCACGGTGCGGACATCGTGGATTAAATCGTGGCGCAGCAGCTGCCGCGAGGAGACGTTGACGGAAGCGAAGATCGGCTCGCGCGAGCGCATCGCCCGCTGCCACACCGAAAGCTGCTTGGCGGTCTGGTCGAGCACGAACATGCCGAGGTCGACGATCAACCCGGTCTCTTCGGCGATGGTGATGAACTCCGACGGCGCCATGCGCCCGAGCTTCGGATGGTCCCAGCGCGCCAGGGCCTCGAAGCCGGCGATCGAGCGATCCTCCAGCCGCACGATCGGC
Source organism: Bradyrhizobium sp. NBAIM18 (assembly GCF_020193825.1). Lineage (NCBI taxonomy): Bacteria > Pseudomonadati > Pseudomonadota > Alphaproteobacteria > Hyphomicrobiales > Nitrobacteraceae > Bradyrhizobium > Bradyrhizobium sp. NBAIM18. Next base: position 206,166 of record NZ_JADYVO010000006.1, on the reverse strand, counting down.
TGGTACAGGATCGTGATCTCCTGGCGCTCGATGGCGCGGCGCAATTCGCTCTCCAGCGTCAGGCGGTCGGTCTTGCGCGCCCGCATCGCCGGCTTGTAGACGTCGATGCGGTCGCCGCCGATGCGCTTGGAGTGATACATCGCCAGCTCGGCGTCCTTGATGATCTCGTCCGTGAGCTGGGTTTGCGGATCGGACAGCGCGAGACCGATCGACGCCGTGAGGAAGATCTCGCGATCGTTGAAGGCGATCGGCGCGCGGATGGTCTTGCGGATGGTCTCGGCGAAAGCGGTGATGCGGGCCGGGTCCTGCTCCGACAGCAGGATCAGGCCGAATTGGTCGCCGGCCATCCGCGCCAGCGTGTCCTGCGGCTTCAGGATGCGGGTGAGACGGCGCGCCAGCGTGAGCAGGATGGAATCGCCGACCGCGATCCCGACGGAATCGTTGACCTGCTTGAAGCGGTCGAGGTCGATCACCATCAGCGTCGGCCGCAGCGTCGGCATGGTCTTGGCGAAATGCGCGACCGCGCCCAGCCGGTCCATGAACAGTTTTCGGTTGGGCAGGCCGGTGAGATTGTCATGCACGGAATCGTGCAGCAGGCGTTCTTCCGCGTTACGCAGCTCCGTGACGTCGGTGAGCGTGCCGACCACGCGCGAGACCTCGCCGTCCGAGCCGACCACCGGCCGCGCCTTGAGCGCGAACCACATGAAATGACCGTCCGGCGTGCGCAGACGGAAATCCTGCACCAGGCGGCCGCGGCGCTGGTCGAGCACGCTGTCGAGCGCGGCGCGGAAACGGTCCTGGTCGAGCGGATGCAGCACCTCTAGCCAGGACGCCGCCGGGCCTTCCAGCGTGCCGCGCTTCAGCCCGAGCAGGGCTTCGGTCTCCGGGCTGGTGAACACCTTGTCGGCGGAGACGTCCCAGTCCCAGATCAGGTCGCCGGAGCCGGCCAGCGCCAAAGCGCGCCGCTCGATATCGGAGACGACGCCCGTGCTGGCACCGCCGCCGGCAAAGGCGTGCTGCATCACCGTAAACCCGATCAGCATCACGATCAGCACGAGGCCGCCGAGCAGGGCCGGGCCGACGATGTCGTTGGTGACCGAGCCCGCCACCGTCATGCCAGCCGCGACCACCCAGACCACGAGGAGGAACCAGGTCGGGATCAAGAGCACGGCGCGGTCGAAGCCGTGAGTGGAGAGATAGACGATCAGCGCGAAACCGGCGAAGGCGATCAGCACCAGCGAGATGCGTGCGATGCCGGAAGCCACCGCCGGGTCGAACAGCGCGAGCGCCACCAGCGAGCCGAGGAACGCGAGCCAGCCGACCGTGATGTGCGAATAGCGCACGTGCCAGCGGCTGAGATTGAGATAGGCGAACAGGAACACCAGGAGTGTCGCCGCCAGGATCGCTTCGCCCGCCGCGCGCCAGATGCGCTCGGCGTTGTTCGACATGTCGAGCACCTTGCCCCAGAAGCCGAAATCGACGCCGATATAGACCAGCACCGCCCAGGCCAGCGCCGCCGCGGCCGGGAACATGATGCTGCCCTTGACCACGAACAGGATGGTCAGCACCAGCGCGAGCAACCCGGAGATGCCGATCACGATGCCCTGGTACAGCGTGAAGGAGTTGACCTTGTCCTTGTAGGCTTCCGGCTCCCACAGATAGAGCTGCGGCAGCTTGTCGGTGCGCAGTTCCGCGACGAAGGTGACGACGGCGCCGGGGTCGAGCGTGATGCGGAACACGTCCGCGGTGGCGCTTTCCTGCCGTTCCGGGCGGTCGCCGATCGAGGGCGTGATGGTCGCGATGCGCGACAGGCCGAGGTCGGGCCACAGCAATCCCGAGGAGACGATGCGGTAATGCGGAGCGACGATCAGGCGGTCGAGCTGGTCGTCGGTGTTGTTGGCGAGCGCGAACACCACCCAGTTCTGTCCGCCCTCGCGGGCGCGCACCTCGATGCGGCGGACGATGCCGTCGGTGCCGGGTGCGGTGGAGACCTGGATACGATCGGCATCGCTGCGCTGATGCTCGAGCACGCCGGTGAGGTCGATCGCGGGCGCGTCGCTACGGACGCTGACGGCGTCGAGCGCGCGCGCGGGATACGCGGCGACAAGAATCATGAGGCCCAGCGCGATGGGCGCGAGGCACCTGATCAGACGCAAGGTCAGTTCTCCGCGTTCGACGCAAACTCGTCAGTGCAAGGCAAATCTAGAAGGCGATTTCAGACCGGACCGATGCGGTTCGGTGCGTCGCGATAGATGCCACGAAAGCGAGGAAAATCAAAGGGTTTCCGGCTTGCCCTGTGGGCCAGCGGCCTAGGCCTCCAACACAATTTTGCCAATATGTGCGCTCGTTTCCATGCGCCGGTGGGCGTCTGCCGCCTTTTCCAGCGGGAAAGTGCTGTCCATCACCGGCTTGACGCGGCCTTCGCGCAAAAGCGGCATCACTTTCTGCTCGATCGCGGCCACCATCGCCGCCTTGTCCGCATTACTACGGGGACGCAAGGTCGAGCCGGTATGGGTCAGGCGCTTGACCATCACCTTGGCGATGTTGACGCTGATCTTGGGGCCATTGAGCGTCGCGATCTGGACGATGCGGCCGTCGACCGCGGCGGCATCATAGTTGCGGTCGACATAGTCGCCGGCGACCATGTCGAGGATCAGGTTGACACCAACGTTGTTGGTCTCTTCCTTGATCACGGCGACGAAGTCTTCGGTCTTGTAGTTGATGGCGCGGTCGGCCCCCAGCTTGAGGCAGGCGTCGATCTTGTCCTGCGATCCCACGGTCACGAACACTTTTGCGCCGAAGGCTTTGGCGAGCTGAATCGCCATGGTGCCGATGCCCGAGGAGCCGCCGTGGATCAGCAGCGTCTCGCCGGCCTTGAGGCCGCCGCGCTCGAATACGTTGTGCCAGACCGTCATCAGGGTTTCCGGCAGCGCGCCGGCTTCCTTCATCGACAGCGCCGGCGGCACACTCATCGCCTGGGCGTCCTGGGCGATGCAGTACTGAGCATAGCCGCCACCGGCGACCAGCGACATCACCTTGTCGCCGACCTTGTGCCGCTTGGCGTTGCTGCCGACCGCGACGACTTCGCCTGATATCTCGAGGCCGGGCAGGTCGCTGGCGCCGGGCGGCGGCGGATAGGCGCCGGAGCGCTGCGCCACGTCGGGCCGGTTGACGCCGGCAGCCATCACCTTGACCAGGATCTCGTCGGGACCGGGCTGCGGAACACTGCGTTGCTCCGGCACCAGCACCTCCGGCCCGCCGGGCTTGGAGATGGCGACCACGGTCATTTGCGCGGGCAGCTTGTCCATGATGTGTCCTTGAGCAAAAGTGCGGGAGGAAACGAGGCCCTTGCTTAGCCAGCGCGGTGCAGGCTGGCAACCGCCTTAGGCCATGTGGTCCGACCCGCGGACGGAGAGGAGGAACGACGATGCCGATCGAAGACGACGACCGCCCGCGCAAGAAGATCAGTCATGAAATTGGGCAGGACCTCTCACTTTTGTCAGTGGAGGAACTGACCGAGCGCGTCGCGCTGCTCAAGACCGAGATCGAAAGACTGGAAGAAGCCGCCGCCCAAAAGCGCGCCTCGCGCGATGCGGCGAACAGTATTTTCAAGTCGTAGTGGTCGCCGCACAACGACTGTCGTCCCGGACGCGTGGGCCGAACTTTCTCCGTCTCGTCATTCCGGGGCGGCGCGTCAGCGCCGAGCCCGGAATCCATGGTCACAGGTCGCTGAGACGGGCACGCTGATAGTGGCCGGCTGCTCCATCCGCCTGTGGTCATGGATTCTCGGATGCGCAATGCGAATCCGAGCTCGCGACTTCATCGCGCCCCGGAATGACGCCCAGAGTTTTGTTCCGCACCCCACTCGGCCACTGGCTGACATGGCTAACGAAATCCCAAAAAATTAGCTCGTTTACTTCAGATTAAGCTTTCGGGTTTATGACTGGAACTGTCCTCGTTTGGACACCGAGTGGCTCCTGTCCACTCTGTTTGACGCCTCCCTGTTATCAACTTTCAAAGCCGCCGGTCTCCGGCGGCTCTTTTTTTGCGTTCACTGCCCGGTTTGCAACTCTCATCCCGGTTGCATTCGAAAGGATTGACCCGCGGAAACCATATCCGCGCTTGTCACTGGACTCCGCGTCCCGCCCGCGCAATGATTTGTTCATCATAAGCCGGCGGCAAAGCCGGGCAGTCAAACAGTTGCGTAAGAGGCGTTAACCATGGAACGTTTGCAGGCCGACGGCGCGCTCGTTCAGCTCAGTGAGCGATTCACCAATTCTGCGGCGTTCGGCAATTTGTTCCGTGAGGGCATGGACCTCGTCGAGGAGACCGCCGCCTATCTCGACGGCGCCGGCCGCGTCGAGGCCAAGGCGCTCGACCGCGCCGTCAGCCTGACCTATGCGACCGAGAGCATGCGCCTCACGACGCGTCTGATGCAGCTCGCCTCCTGGCTGCTGCTGCACCGCGCGGTCAAGGAAGGCGAGATGACGCTAAGCCAGGCCAATCGCGAGAAGACCAAGGTCAAGCTTACCGCCGCCGATCCCGGTCCCGCCGACACCATCGAGAAGCTGCCCGCGCAGCTTCAGGACCTGATCCATCGCTCGATGAGCCTGCAGACCCGCGTCCGCCGCCTCGACAGCACGATCCACACCCCGCCGGCCGAGCAGGCCACGATCGGCAACCCGCTGGTGCCGCACCTCAACGCGCTGAAGGCCGCGTTCGAGCGGTAACCGTCGACAATCACAGCCGTCATTCCGGGGCGCGACGAAGTCGCGAGCTACGATGCGCAATTGCGCATCTGAGAGTCTATAACCACGATCGGAAGTATGGATTCGGGGCCCGCGCCAAAAGGCGCGTCCCGGAATGACGGCTAGAAACAAAAAACGCCCCCGGTCTCCCGGGAGCGTTTTCATCTCCAGCCTTGCGGCCGGCTCAATCCTTCTTGAGAAAGCCCGAAAACTTCTTCTGGAAGCGCGAGACACGGCCGCCGCGGTCCATGATCTGGGCGGAGCCGCCGGTCCAGGCCGGGTGCGACTTCGGGTCGATGTCGAGGTTCAGCGTGTCGCCTTCCTTGCCCCAGGTCGAGCGGGTCAGGTACTCGGTTCCGTCGGTCATGACGACCTTAATCGTATGATAGTTCGGATGAATTTCGGCTTTCATGGCAATTCCTCGGCGCTCCGGCGCCTTCTTGGGTGGCTCGCGAATGACGGATTTGGGCGGCTCTATACCTCACGAAACCCCGCAAAACAAGCCATGCAGCGCGCTGGACCGGGTTTGCCCCTAAGGGACTTCCCGGATTTGCCACTACTCCTGCACCGGCCTATTGGGAGCAGATCAATGCAACGGGTCGGATCTCATGAGCGCAGTGGAACGGCTGGATGACCACGATGTCGAACGGCCCGCAATGAACGCCGCGGACACTCCCTCGATCGAGGCCGAGCTGATCGAAGCGCCGGCCAAGGGCCGCGCCAAGTTGCGGCCGCTGCTGGCGCTCGCGCCCTATGTGATCCGCTATCGCGGCCGCGCGGCGCTGGCCTTCGTCGCGCTCACGATCGCAGCGCTCACCACGCTGCTGGTGCCGGTCGCGGTGCGCCGGATGATCGATTTCGGCCTGACGCCCGAGGGCATCGAGCTGATCAACAGCTACTTCTCGGTCATGCTCGCGGTGGTCGCCGTGCTCGCGATCGCCAGCGCCGCGCGCTACTACCTCGTGATGACGATCGGCGAACGCATCGTCGCCGATCTCCGGCGCGACGTCTTCGCTCATCTGCTGTCGCTCTCCCCGGCCTTCTTCGATTCCGCGCGCAGCGGTGAATTGATCTCGCGCCTCACCGCCGACACCACCCAGCTGAAATCGGCCGTCGGCGCCTCCGTCTCGATCGCGCTGCGCAACCTGATGATGTTCCTCGGCGCGACGGCAATGATGGTGATCACGAGCCCGAAGCTGTCGGGGTTCGTGCTGCTGGCCATCCCTTTGATCGTGCTGCCGCTGGTGGCGTTCGGGCGCTGGGTGCGGCGCCTGTCGCGCAATGCGCAGGACACGCTCGCCGATGCCTCCGCCTATGCGGGCGAATTGGTCGGCGCGATCCGCACCGTGCAGGCCTATACCAGCGAGCAATTTGCCGAAAAGCGTTTCGGCGGCGAGGTCGAGCAGGCCTATGAAGCCGCGCGCACCTCGACCCAGGCCCGCGCCGTGCTCACGGCGATCATCATCTTCATCGTGTTCGCAAGCGTTGTCGCCATCCTCTGGATCGGCTCGCATGACGTGCTCACCGGCGCGATCACGCCGGGCCGGCTCGGCCAGTTCGTGCTGTATGCCGTGTTCGCCGCAGCCGGCCTCGGCCAGCTCAGCGAGGTCTGGGGCGAGGTCTCGGCGGCGTCGGGCGCGGCCGAGCGCCTGTTCGAGATCCTCCACGTCAAGCCCGAGATCACCGCGCCCGCGACGCCGCTTGCGCTGCCGGTGCCGGCGCGCGGCGAGGTCGGCTTCGATCGGGTCAGCTTCGCCTATCCGGCGCGGTCCGACGTCAAGGTGCTCGACGCCGTGTCGTTCACCGTGCGCCCCGGTGAGAAGGTCGCGATCGTCGGCCCCTCCGGGGCCGGCAAGAGCACCATCTTTCATCTGCTGCTGCGCTTCTACGATCCGCGCAGCGGGACGATCTCGCTCGACGGCGTGCCGGTCAGGTCCGCCGACCCCGGCGATTTCCGCGCGCGCATCGCACTGGTGCCGCAGGACTCCGTGGTGTTCGCCGCGAGCGCCCGCGAGAACATCCGCTTCGGCCGGCCCGATGCGACCGATGCCGAGGTCGAGCGCGCCGCCGAGCTCGCCCATGCCGCCGAATTCATCCGCCGCCTGCCCGAAGGTTTCGAGACTGCGCTCGGCGAGCGCGGCGTGACACTGTCCGGCGGCCAGCGCCAGCGCATTGCGATCGCACGCGCCATCCTGCGCGATGCGCCGCTGTTGCTGCTGGACGAAGCCACCTCCGCGCTGGATGCCGAAAGCGAGACGCTGGTGCAGACAGCGCTGGAAGAGCTGATGCGCCACCGCACCACGCTCGTCATCGCCCACCGCCTCGCCACCGTGCTCTCCTGCGACCGCATCCTGGTGATGGACCAGGGCCGGATCGTCGAGCAGGGCACGCATGCCGAGCTCGTCGCGGCGAACGGGCTCTATGCGCGGCTGGCGCGGCTGCAGTTCGAGGGCGCGTAGACGCCTCATACGGCGGAAAGTACCGGGGACCTCACGCCTTCCACACCATCTTCAACACCGGCCGCCCCGAGGTCGGGTTCACGTCGTCGCCCGCATGGGCGAAGCCGTTGCGCTCGTAGAAGCGGATCGCGCGGGCATTGTCCTTGTTGACGAGCAGCGTGACGCCCGACGGCGACAGGCGCTTGGCCTCGTCCACCAGCAGCCTTGCCGCGTCGGAGCCCCAATGCGCGGGATCGACGACGAGCTGGTCGAGATAGCCTTCGCCGTCGACGGTGACGAAACCGACCAGCGCGCCGTCCTGCTCCGCCACCACGATCTGGGCCTTCGGCACCAGATCCCTCAGCCAGCGCTCGCGCCACCATTCGAGCCGTGCGGCGAAGTCGATCTGCGGATAGGCCTGCTGCCAGGTGCGATGCCAGAGATCGATCGCGACGGCCTCGTCCGAGGCCGCGTAGGGGCGGAGGTGGAGCGCGCTCACTACCGCTCCGTCAGCTTCAGCTCGATGCGGCGATTGCGCTTGTAGGCCTCCTCGGTGTTGCCGGTATCGAGCGGCTGGAATTCGCCGAAGCCGGCCGCGACGAGGCGCTGGGCGGGCACGCCGAGCGAGACCAGATATTGCACCACCGAGATCGAGCGCGCTGCGGACAGGTCCCAGTTCGACTTGAAGTTCGCGCCGCTCACCGGCCGCACGTCGGTATGGCCGTCGACGCGCAGCACCCAGGGGATGTCGCTCGGGATCTTCTTGTCGAGCTCGATCAGCGCCGCTGCCAAGGTGTCGAGCTCCGCGCGGCCCTCGGGCAGCAGCACCGCCTGTCCCGTGTCGAAGAACACTTCGGACTGGAACACGAAGCGGTCGCCGACGATGCGGATGTCAGGGCGGTTGCCAAGGATGGCGCGCAGCCGGCCGAAGAATTCCGAGCGGTAGCGCGACAATTCCTGCACGCGCTGCGCCAGGGCGACGTTGAGGCGGGAGCCGAGGTCGGCGATGCGGTTCTGCGATTCCTTGTCGCGCTTCTCGGAAGCATCGAGCGCCTCCTCCAGGGCCGCCAATTGCCGGCGCAGCGCGCTGATCTGCTGGTTCAGCACCTCAATCTGCGCCAGCGCCCGCGCCGAGACCGCCTTCTCCGAGTCCAATGCCTTGCCGAGCTCGGCGGTCTTGCCTTGCGCATCGTTGCCGGCGGCCGCCAAGCCGTCATAGAGACCCTTGATGCGGTCGCGCTCGGACTCGGCCGAGGCGAGCCCGGCTTTCAGCGACGAGACCTGGTCGTCGAGGGTGAGCTTGCCGAGCTTCTCCAGCGACAACAGCTCGTTGAGCTGAGCGATCTTGGCGTTGAGCTGCTCCAGCGCCTTGTCCTTGCCGGTGACCTCCTGCGACAGGAAGAACTGCACCACGAGGAACACCGACAGCAGGAACACGATCGACAGCACCAGCGTCGACAGCGCGTCGACGAAGCCGGGCCAGTAGTTGAGACCGCCTTCGCTGCGGCGGGCGCGGGCAAGGGCCATGTCATCCGTCTCCACTCTTGTGTCCCGGACGCGGTGCAGCGTGCAACGCTGCTGCGCAGAGCCGGGACCCATCTTGTCCCTGACGCTGGGCCCCGGCTCAGCGATGCATCATTTCATGCTGCGTCGCGTCCGGGGCACAACACCGTCTCAACTCTTCTCGGGCTGGCGCGCGATCCGCTCCAGCAGGCGGCGGATCTCGCGGTTCTGCTCGCCCTGGCCGTCGGCCCATTCGCGGATCATCTGCTGCTCGGTGCGCATGTGCGAGACCAGCGCCTGGATGGCTTCGGCAAGGCTCGCCATCGCCGCGGTGGTGCCGCGGCCGGCGCTGCCTTCCTCGAGCACGGACCGCAGCCGTTCGACCGCGGCCTGAAGCTCGCCGCTGGCGACGCCGCCGCCGGTCGCGACAGGCGCCTCGCCGTTGCCATACTCGCGCACTGTGGTGGCGAGCCAGTCTTCGAGATCGGTGTAGAAGCGGTTCTGCGCCTGGCTCGATTGCAGATCGAGGAAGCCGAGGATCAGCGAGCCGGCAAGGCCGAACAGCGAGCTGGAGAAGGAGATGCCCATGCCGCCGAGCGGGGCGGCGAGGCCTTCCTTCAGCGTGTCGAACAGCGCCCCGGAATCGCTCCCGACCTTGAGCCCGTCGATCACCTTGCCCACCGAGCCCACCGTCTCGATCAGGCCCCAGAAGGTGCCGAGCAGGCCGAGGAAGACCAAGAGGCCGGTCATGTAGCGGGAGATGTCGCGGGCCTCGTCCAGGCGGGTCGCGATCGAATCGAGCAGGTGCCGCATCGTGGTCTGGGTGATAGTCATCCGTCCCGAACGCTCCCCGCCGAGGATCGCAGCCATCGGCGCCAGCAGCTTGGGGTGGCGGGCCGGCGCCAGGCCGGGATCGGCGACGCGGAAATTGTTGACCCAGGAGACTTCGGGATAGAGCCGGATGACCTGGCGGAAGGCCAGGATGATGCCGATGAACAGCACCCCCCCGATCAGGGCGTTGAGCCCGGGATTGGCGAAGAAGGCCTGGACGATCTGCTTGTAGAGCACCACGCTCACCAGCGTGCACAGCACCAGGAAGACCAGCATCCGCACCAGGAAGACGCTGGGCGAGGACAGTTTGGTGTACTCGATGTCCATGGTGGATCGGGAAGTGCCAGACCGCATGCCGGTATCATCCGTTACGTAAAGCTTGCTTGCGGCGCGCACTATGGCACAGCGCCGGCCCAAAAAAAGCGCCGGATGCGCCGATTTCGGGGACAGCTCGGGAACCCGGACCGGAAGCGGCGCTTTGATAAGCAGGTCTCTGCAGAAGTTCGCCATTCGGGGGGGGCGCATGAGCGTCGTTTCCGCGATCATCGGGACTGCCGAGCGCGTGCCGCTGCCGGACGTGGTGGTCCGCGCCGCGATCCAGCGCCTGTGCTCCCGCATGGCGACGCGCCTGTCCGGGCTGGGCCCCGGCGACGATGCTGCCTTCGCCGGGCGGATGATGCTGCGGCCGATCGCCGAGGGCGCGGCAATCGGGCATGACGCGGCGCCCGCATCCTTCTTCGCCCACTTTCTCGGCCCCAACCGTAAATTCTCCTCCTGCTTCTACAAGACCGGTGCGACCACCTTGCGGGAGGCGGAGGAGGAGGCGCTGCGCCAGACCGTCGAGCATGCCGGCCTGGCCGACGGCCAGGCCATTCTGGAGCTCGGCTGCGGCTGGGGCTCGCTGTCCCTGTGGACGGCGCGGCAGTTTCCGCACGCGACGGTGACGGCGGTCGCGACCTCGCAGGCGCAGCGCGCCTACGTCGAGGAGGAGGCGCGGCGGCGCGGGCTGCTGAATCTGCGCGTGGTCGCGGCCGACATGAACGTGTTCGCGCCCGAGGGCCAGTTCGACCGCATCGTCTCGGTTGAGATGTTCGAGCAGATGAGCAACTGGCGCAAGCTGATGACGCGCGCGCGGTCATGGCTCGCGCCGGAGGGACGGTTCTTCATGCACGTCGTCACCCACCGGTCCGGCTCGCATCTGCCTGACCCGGCCGATCCCGACGACTGGATCGCGCAATACGTCTACACAGGCGGGCTGATGCCGAGCCATCACCTCGTCAGGCAGTTCGACGATATCTTTGCCATCGAGAAGGAATGGTGCTGGAGCGGCACGCACTACCAGCGCACCGCCAACGACTGGCTGGCCAATTTCGATGCCCATCGCGAGGCCATCGAAGCCTCCTTGCACCGGGTCCACGGCGAGGAGACCGCGCTCTGGATGCGTCGCTGGCGCTGGTTCCTGCTCGCGACCTCGGGCCTGTTCGGTTATGCCGACGGAACAGAATGGGGCGTCAGTCATTACCGGATGAAGGCCGCCGAGTGATTGCGATGTTCGGCCGCAGCACGCGCCGGTGGAACTTAGATTCACAATCAAGTTACACCGCAAAAGCCTTCTTATTTCAATGGGATGAGCTGTGTGACAATGAGCCGCCCGCGCCATGCGTTGCATCGCAGCAGATGCATTCTATTTTGGCGGCATCAGCCGCGTGCAAAAGGTCCAGAACGGGCTTCGCGCGAGCATGATCAGTTTCAACAATCGGGGCATCCCACTTCATGTTTGGAATTCGAGCGCGATCGGCATGCGTTGCAATGATGCTCGCGGCCCTTGCGCCGCTGCTGGGTGCTTGCGAGGAATCCAGTTCCGCGGTGTCCGCCGCCCAGCCGCCTGCCCCTGACGTCAGCATCGTTATCGTCAAGCCGCAGCCGCGCGCCGTGGTGCGCGAGCTGCCGGGCCGCATCGCCCCGACCCGGGTCTCCGAAGTCCGGCCGCGCGTGTCCGGCATCGTGGTCGAGCGCCTGTTCCGCCAGGGCAGCGAGGTCAGGGCCGGCGATCCGCTCTACCGCATCGATCCGCGCCCGTTCGAGGTCGAGGTCATGGCCAACGAGGCCGCGCTGGCCAAGGCCGAAGCGGCATTGGCGCAGGCCAAGCAGCAGGCGCATCGTATCGCCACCCTGACCAGGGATCGCGCCGCCCCCGAAGCCGAGAACGAGAAGGCGATTGCGGCCGAACGCCAGGCCAATGCCGAGGTCGAGGGCCGCAAGGCCGAGCTCGCGCGGGCCAGGCTCAATCTCGACTACGCCACCGTGCGCGCGCCGATCGACGGCGTGGTCGGCGCGGCCCTCGTCAGCGAGGGCGCGCTCGCCGTCCAGAACGAGACCAATCTCGCCACCATCCAGCAGCTCGATCCGATCTATGCCGACTTCACCCAGTCGGTGACCGAGCTCAACCAGCTCCGCCGTGCCTTCGAGACCGGCGACCTCGAGCGCATCGCCGCCGATGCCGCAAAGGTGCGCCTCGTGCTCGACGACAACACCATCTATTCGCTCGACGGCAAGCTGCTGTTCTCCGACGCCAAGGTCGACGCCCACACCGGGCAGGTGACGTTGCGCGGCGAGTTCCCCAATCCCAAGCGCGAGCTGCTCCCGGGCATGTATGTCCGGGTCCGCATCGACCAGGGTCTCGATTCCGACGCGATCGCGGTGCCGCAGCAGGCGATCCAGCGCAACGGCGGCGGCGGCAGCGAGGTGTTCGTCGTCAAGGACGACAATCACATCGCCGTGCAGCCGGTGCGCACCGGCTCGGTGCAGGACGGCCTCTGGTTCGTCACCGAAGGCCTGAAGTCCGGCGACAAGGTCGTGGTGGAAGGCTTCCAGAAATTCGCGGCCGGCGACAAGGTCAAGCCGCAATCCTGGTCGGAGGCGGACGCGACCGCAGACAACCGGCACGCTCAGCAGCTCACGCGGTAACGCTCCGCGCAGCAAGTGTCGTCCTTTACCTGAGGAGCCTGCTGGAAGCGGGCGTCTCGAAGGGTGGCCGCGGGAGAGAGCCGGGCCTTGATGGTTCTCGCGGCGATGCGCAGCATCGTCCGGAGCGCGCGTTCCGCGCTCCTCACCATGAGGGTCCAACGGAACAACGAGGATAAAACGGCCAATGCCGAGTTTCTTCATCGACAGGCCGATCTTCGCCTGGGTGGTCGCGCTGTTCATCTGCTTGATCGGAGCGATCGCGGTGCCGCTGCTGCCGATCGCGCAATATCCGATCATCGCGCCGCCCTCGATCTCGGTCTCGACCAGCTATCCCGGCGCCTCGCCGGAAAACCTCTACAACAGCGTCACGCGGCTGATCGAGGAGGAGCTCAACGGCGCCGCCAACATCCTCAATTTCGAATCGACCAGCGACTCGCTTGGCCAGGTCGAGATCATCGCCAACTTCCAGCCGGGCACCGACACCAGTGCCGCCTCGGTCGAGGTCCAGAACCGCATCAAGCGCGTCGAGGCGCGCCTGCCGCGCGCGGTGATGCAGCAGGGCATCCTGATCGAGGAAGCCTCGAGCGCAGTGCTGCAGATCATCACACTGAACTCGACTGACGGCAGCCTGGATGAAGTCGGCCTCGGCGACTTCATGATCCGCAACGTGCTCGGCGAGATCCGCCGCATTCCCGGCGTCGGCCGCGCCACACTGTACTCGACCGAGCGCTCGCTTCGTGTCTGGGTCGATCCCGCAAAGCTGGTCGGCTATGGCCTGACCGCCGACGACGTCAACAAGGCCATCACCGCGCAGAACGCGCAGGTCGCTTCCGGCAGCATCGGCGCCGAGCCGTCGACCTCGAACCAGCGCACCTCGGCACTGGTGCTGGTCAAAGGCCAGCTCTCCTCGCCCGACGAGTTCGGCGCCATCATCCTGCGCGCCAATGCCGACGGCTCGACCGTGCGCCTGCGCGACGTCGCGCGCATCGAGGTCGGCGGCCTCAGCTACCAGTTCAACACGCGCCTCGACGGCAAGCCGACGGCGGGCCTGTCGGTCCTGATGTCGCCGACCGGCAATGCGCTGGCGACCGCCAGCGCGGTCGAAGCGAAGATGAAGGAGCTGTCGCGCTTCTTCCCGGCCAACATCACCTACGAGATCCCCTACAACATCACCCCTGTGGTCGAGGCCTCGATCGAGAAGGTGCTGACGACGCTGGTCGAAGCCGTGGTGCTGGTGTTCGTGGTGATGTTCTTGTTCCTGCAGAACATCCGCTACACCATCATTCCGACCATCGTGGTCCCGGTGGCGCTGCTGGGCGCCTGCTCCACGCTGCTGCTCGCCGGCTATTCCATCAACATGCTCTCGATGTTCGGCATGGTGCTGGCGGTCGGCATCCTCGTCGACGACGCCATCGTCGTGGTCGAGAACGTCGAGCGCATCATGGCCGAGGAAGGCCTGCCGCCGAAGGAAGCGACGCGGAAAGCCATGTCGCAGATCACCGGCGCCATCATCGGCATCACGCTGGTGCTGATGGCGGTGTTCGTGCCGATGGCGTTCTTCCCGGGCTCGGTCGGCATCATCTACCGCCAGTTCTCCGTCACCATGGTCGCCGCGATCGGCTTCTCCGCCTTCCTGGCGCTGTCGTTGACGCCGGCGCTGTGCGCGACGCTGTTGAAGCCTGTGGCAAAGGGGCACGGTCATTCGACCAACTTCGTGTTCGGCTGGTTCAACCGCATGCTCGAAGGCGTCAAGGAACGCTATTCGCGCACCGTCGGCTTTTCGCTGAATCGCACCGGCCGCTTGATGCTGGTTTATGCCGCGCTGCTGGTCGGCCTGTCCTGGGCCTTCGTCAACCTGCCCGGCGGCTTCCTCCCCGTCGACGACCAGGGCTTCATCACCACCGACGTGCAGACGCCGTCGGATTCGTCCTATGCCCGCACCGAGGCCGTGATCGAGAAGGTCGAAAAATATCTCGCCGCGCGGCCGGGCGTCGACAACGTCACCTTCCTCACCGGCTTCAGCTTCTCCGGCCAGGGCATGAACACCGCCCAGGCCTTCATCACGCTGAAGGACTGGTCGGAGCGCGGGCCGAAGGACTCCGCTGCCGCGATCGTCAACGACGTCAACCGCGACCTGGGCTCGTCGATCCGCGACGCAAAAATCTCGGCGCTGCAGCCGCCGCCGATCGACAATCTCGGCAACTCGTCCGGCTTCTCGTTTCGCCTCCAGGATCGCGGCCAGAAGGGCTATCAGCAATTGATGCGCGCCGCCGACCAGCTGATCGCGGAGGCCAATGCCAGCCCAGTGCTGCAGAAGGTCTATATCGAAGGCCTGCCCGAGGCGGGCGTGGTCAATCTCATGATCGACCGCGAGAAGGCCGGCGCGTTCGGCGTCACCTTCGAGGACATCAACAACACCATTTCGACCAATCTCGGCTCGAACTACATCAACGACTTCCCGAACCGCGGCCGCATGCAGCGCGTCGTGGTGCAGGCGGACGCGCGCGACCGCATGCGGGCCGAGGACATCCTCAACTACAACGTCAAGAACAGCCGCGGCCAACTGGTGCCGTTCTCGTCCTTCACCACGATCGAATGGGCGCGCGGCCCGACGCAGATCGCCGGCTTCAACTATTATCCGGCGGTGCGCATCTCCGGCGAGGCCAGGCCCGGCTTCACCTCGGGCGATGCCATCGCCGAGATGGAGCGGCTCGCCGACCGATTGCCGCGGGGCTTCGGCTATGAATGGACCGGACAGTCGCTGCAGGAGAAGCTGTCGGGCTCGCAGGCGCCGTTCCTGCTCGCCCTGTCGGTGTTCGTGGTGTTCCTGTGCCTCGCCGCGCTCTACGAGAGCTGGACCATTCCGCTCGCGGTGCTGCTCACCGTGCCGCTCGGCATCGTCGGCGCGGTCACTGCCGCTATGCTGCGCGGCCTGCCCAACGACGTCTATTTCACCGTCGGCCTGATCACGATCATCGGCCTCGCCGCAAAGGACGCGATCCTGATCATCGAGTTCGCCAAGGATCTGCGGAAAGAAGGCAAGCCGCTGGTCGAAGCCACCATCGAAGCCTGCCGCTTGCGCTTCCGCCCGATCTTGATGACCGGCCTTGCCTTCATCTGCGGCGTGCTGCCGATGGCCATCGCCCACGGCGCCGGCGGCGCCAGCCAGCAGGCGCTCGGCAGCGTGGTGATGGGCGGCATGATCGCGGTGGTGATCCTGGCGCTGTTGATGGTGCCGGTGTTCTTCGTCTCGGTGCAGCGCGTGCTGGGCGGGGACAGGGAGCTGAAGGCGGCGCGGGAAGCTGAAGCGCACGGCCGACCGGCGCGGGCGCACACAGGCCACTGACCCACCCCGTCATTCCGGGGCGTGCGAAGCACGAGCCCGGAATCCAGCGGGCCACCATTGACGAGGATCAATGGATTCCGGGCTCGCGCCAAGAGGCGCGCCCCGGAATGACAGGAAAATGTGGAGCGCGAGCTTCCGCCTTATGCCGGCTTCCGCAAAATCTTCACCAGCTCCCCGTGCACGTACTCATTGCCGCACACGACGTGCCCGGTAACCAGCGGGTCGCCCGGCGTCGCGATATCGGTCACGGTCCCGCCCGCTTCGCGCACCATCAGCATACCGGCGGCGATGTCCCAGGATTGCAAATCGCGCTCCCAATAGCCGTCGAGGCGGCCGGCGGCGACGAAGGCGAGATCGAGCGAGGCGGCGCCGAAACGGCGGAGGCCGGCGACGCGGTCCTGGATCGCGGTCATCTCGCGGCGGAATTCCTCGTGGTCGCCGCGGCCGATATGGGGCAGGCCGCAGGCCACCACGCATTCGCTCAGCTGGCGGCGGCCGGCGACGCGCAGGCGCTGGTCGTTGAGGAAGGCGCCCTTGCCGCGCTCGGCGATGTAGAGCTCGTCATTGGCGGGGTTGTAGATCACGCCGGCGATCACGGTGCCCTCGCGGGCGAGCCCGATCGATATCGCGAATTGCGGGATGCCGTGCAGGAAGTTGGTGGTGCCGTCCAAGGGATCGACGATCCAGGTGTGGCTCTTGTCGGTGCCCTCGCGGTTGCCCCCTTCCTCGCCGATGAAGCCGTAGCCGGGGCGGGCCTTGGCGAGGTCCTGGTACAGGATCTCCTCGGCGCGCTTGTCGGCGAGCGAGACGAAATTGGCCGGTCCCTTCAGCGAGACCTGGAGATGCTCGATCTCGCCGAGATCGCGCTTGAGGCTGCGGCCGGCGCGGCGCGCCGCCTTGACCATGACGTTGATAGTGGCGGAATACAGCATATGCTTTTTGGTCTTGATCGGGGAGAGGGGCGCGGAAACGCGCCTGTTTGAGGGATTGGGTGCCCCGTGAGGGGCCCCGCGTCAAGTCATTTGGACCCGAGCCACTTCCTGGCAGCGGCCTCGGCCTTGGCGCGGTCATCGGCCGGCAGATCGGAGAGCTGCTTGTCGAGCTCGGGGTCGCCCTTGCCGGCGGTCTTGGCCACTAGGTGCCATTTGAAGCCTTCGATCTTGTCCACGGGCGTGCCGACACCGTTGATCAGCACCCAGGCCAGCCGGTTCTGCGCGATCGCGCTGCCCTGGCGGGAGGCCTTGCGCAGCAGGGCGACGGCGGCCGGCTGGTTCTTCGGCGTGCCGGTGCCGTTGAACATCGCGATGGCATATTCGACCTCGGCATCGACATTGTCGGCGATCGCGGCGGCCTGGAGCAGCCGCACCGCGCGTTCGGGGTCCTTCGGCACACCGGTGCCTTCCTTGTAGAAGGTCGCGAGCGCGTATTGCGCTTCGGGCAGGCCTGCATCGGCGGCCTGGCGCAACAGTTCCGCCGAACGCCGGACGTCCTGCGGCAGGGTCTGGCCGTCCAGGTAGAGCAGAGCGAGGTTGTAGGCCGCCTTGGGCTCGCCGAGCTTGGCAGCGGAGGCCATCAGCCTGACCGCCTCGCTTTTGTCGACCGGTCCGCCGCGGCCGGAGATGCGCAGCATGGCGAGCGCGAACATCGCCTCGCGATCGCCGGCATCGGCGGCGCGCTTGTACCATTCGGCCGCCTTGACGTAATCGCGCCTTATGCCCATGGCGTTGGAATAGAGCTCGCCGAGCATGGTCATCGCCTTGGCATCACCGGCTTGTGCGCGCACGGTGGCGAGCTCGAAAGCGGTCTTGTACTGGCCGCGCTGATAGGCGCCGAACACGAGGTCGACGTTGGGATCGTCGGACGGCGGCGCGGGGATCACGGTTGCCGGCTTGGGCGAAGCGGATGGCTTGGGAGATGCAGTAGGCTTCGGCGCCGGTGCTGCCTCCTTCTTCTTGGCAGGTGCGGGCGGCTTTGGCTTCTGCTTCTCTGCCGGTGCGCTCGGCGTCGTCGCCGGCGGGGTGATCTGCAGCTGCGCGGCCGCGGGCACTGTCAGCAGCAGCGTGGCGAGCATGGTGATGCACGGGAGCTTCATGTCGGGCGCTAGCCGTGCTCCTGGCCCGCAGGATCTTGGCTCGCAGGATCTTGGCCGGCCAGTGCCGTCGCATGAGCCTTCTTGATCGCGGCATCGACTTCGATCAGGGCGGCCTTGGGCCCGCGCGGATCGGCCCAGATAAAGTCGCCGACCAGCACGAAATCGGCGCCGCTGGCGGCGAAATCGTAGGCCTCGTCCAGCGTGGTGGCAAAGCCGACGCAAGGCGGCTCGAACAGCTCGGCCCACCAGTCGAGCCGCTCGGCGATCGCTTGCGACGACGGCCGCTGGCCTTTCGCATCGGGCTCGCCGAACAGCACGTAATCCGCGCCCATCTCACCCGCATCCATGGAATGGTGCCGCGTCGTCAGTCCGCCGACACCGGCGATGCGATCTGGCTTGAGCGACGGCAGCGCCTCCTTCAGCGCGGCGATGCCGGGCAGGTGCGCGCCGTCGGCGCCGCCGCGCGCGACGATGTCGGCATGGCCGTCGACGAGGAGTGCCGCGCCTGCCTTCTGCACCGGTGGCGCCAATGCCTTGACGCGCGAGATCATGCCGCGCTGATCGGTCTCCTTCAGCCGCAGCAGCACGGCGGCGATGTCGGCGGACGCGATCAGCCCCGGCAGCTCGGCGACCAGCGTCGCGGGATCATCGACGACGGGCGTCGCGAGATAGAGGCGCGGCGCCGGGCGCGGCGGAGGCGGTTTGTTCGACAAGGTCTAGGCTGCCTTCTGTTCCAGGCTGCTTTGCCATTCGCCCTTGGAGGCGAGGCCGTTCATGCGCGCGCGATGGCTGAAGGCGCGCTGGCCGGCCGCGACGTTCTCAGACCTCCCGGACCAAGCCTTCTGCGGCGCGGCCTGCAGCGCGCGGCCGTAGGAGAAGGTCAGGCCCCAGGGCAGCGGACCGAGCTTGTGCATGGCGTTGAGATGCGCGGTCGCCTCTTCGTCCGACTGGCCGCCGGACAGGAAGGCGATGCCGGGCACCGCCGCGGGCACGCAGGCCTTGAGCAGCCGTATCGTCTTCTCCGCGACCTCCTCGACCGAGGCCTGCTTCGCGCATTTCTTGCCGGCGATTGCCATGTTCGGCTTCAGCACCATGCCTTCCAGCGCCACGCGCTGCACGCGCAATTCCTGGAAGGTCTTGTTGAGCACGCGTTGCGTCACCTCAAAGCAGCGCTCGATGTCGTGGTCGCCGTCCATCAGCACCTCCGGCTCGACGATCGGCACGATCTGCGCGGCCTGGCACAGCGCGGCATAGCGCGCCAGCGCGTGGGCGTTGACGCTGATCGCCGTCATCGAGGGAATGCCGCTGCCGATGTCGATCACCGCGCGCCATTTGGCAAAGCGCGCGCCGCGCTCGTAATATTTCTGTAGGCGCTCGGCGAGCTTGTCGAGCCCGACCGTGACCAACTCTCCCGGGCACATCGGTAAGCTTTGCGTGCCCTCGTCGACCTTGATTCCGGGAATGGCGCCGGCCTGCTCGATCAGCTTGACCAGCGGCGTGCCGTCCTTGGCATTCTGCCAGATCGTCTCGTCATAGAGGATCACGCCGGAGATGTACTGGCTCATGGCGTCCTTGGCGCGAAACAGCATCTCGCGATAGTCGCGGCGGTTCTCTTCGGTCGATTCCACGCCGATGGCGTCGAAGCGCTTCTTGATGGTGCCGGAGGATTCGTCGGCGGCAAGGATGCCCTTGCCGGACGCGACCATGGCGGTCGCGATCTTGTTGAGCTCAGTCAGATTCATCGAGAGGTCCTCCCAAAACGATTCTGCCCTTGCCCGGGAAAATAGACCGTTCTCGGGCAATTGCCGAGTTATCGTTCGTCGCAGGGTAAAGGGTCTTTCTGTCATTCCGGGATGCGCCGAAAGGCGCAGGCCCGGAATCCATAACCCCAGGCTGTGGTTATGGATTCCGGGCCCACGCTTCGCGTGTCCCGGAATGACGGGAGGATGTGACGGAGGCCTTAGGCTACCCGGGGATCGAGCTCGCCCTTGGCGTAGCGCTTGGCCATCTCGGCGGTGGTCAGCACCTTCTTGATCTTGGAGGCCTGGCCTGCGGTGTTGAACTCCTGCAGGCGCTGCTTGCACAGCTTGGTCATGGCTTCCATCGCCGGCTTCAGGTACTTGCGCGGATCGAACTCTTCCGGGTTGTCCTTGAGAACTTTCCGGATCTGGCCGGTCATCGCCATGCGGTTGTCGGTGTCGATGTTGATCTTGCGCACGCCGTTCTTGATGCCGCGCTGGATCTCGGCCACCGGCACGCCCCAGGTCGGCTTCATCTTGCCGCCATAGGCGTTGATGATGTCCTGCAAATCCTGCGGCACCGAGGAGGAGCCGTGCATGACGAGATGCGTGTTCGGCAGCTTGCGGTGGATCTCCTCGATCACGTTCATGGCGAGGATGTTGCCGTCGGGCTTGCGGGTAAACTTGTAAGCGCCGTGCGAGGTGCCCATCGCGATCGCGAGCGCGTCGACCTTGGTCTCCTGTACGAACTTCACGGCCTCGTCCGGATTGGTCAGGAGCTGGTCGTGGCTAAGCTTGCCTTCGGCGCCGTGGCCGTCTTCCTTGTCGCCCATGCCGGTCTCGAGCGAACCGAGCACGCCGAGCTCGCCCTCGACCGAGATGCCGCCGAGATGGGCCATGTCGGTCACGGTCTTGGTGACCCCGACATTGTAGCCCCAGTCGCCGGGGGTCTTGCCGTCGGCCTTGAGCGAGCCGTCCATCATCACCGAGGTGAAGCCGGCCTGGATCGCGGTCATGCAGGTCGCCGGCTCGTTGCCGTGGTCGAGATGAACGCAGACCGGAATGTGCGGATAGATCTCGGTCACCGCGTCCATCATGTGCTTGAGCATGACGTCGTTGGCGTAGGAGCGCGCGCCGCGCGAGGCCTGGATGATGACGGGCGCGTCGACCTGGTTGGCCGCGTCCATGATGGCCAGCGCCTGCTCCATGTTGTTGATGTTGAAGGCCGGTACGCCGTAATCGTTCTCCGCCGCGTGGTCGAGCAATTGACGTAACGTGATCCGAGCCATCTGTCTTTGTCTCCCGTTGGGGCCTCAAAGGCCGCTTGATTACTTGCTACGCAGAACTTCAACGCCGGGCAGGGGCTTGCCTTCCATCCATTCAAGGAACGCGCCACCGGCGGTCGACACATAGGTGAAGTCAGCGGCCACATGGGCCTGGTTGAGCGCTGCGACGGTGTCGCCGCCGCCCGCGATCGAGATCAGCTTCTTGGCCTTGGTGCGCTCGGCGGCGTGCTTGGCGGCCGCGACCGTGCCGCGGTCGAACGGCTGCATCTCGAATGCGCCCAGGGGGCCGTTCCAGACCAGCGTCGCCGCATCGTCGATCGCGGCATGGACGCGCGCGATCGATTGCGGGCCGACGTCGAGGATCATGCCGTCGGCCGGGATCGCATCGAGCCCATAGGCATGCGACGGCGCGTTGGCGGCGAAGTGATAGGCAACGGTGGCATCGACCGGGAGGATGATGGCGCAATTGGCGGCTTCCGCCTTCTCCATGATGCGCAGCGCGGTGGCGGCGAGATCCTTCTCGGCCAGCGACTTGCCGACCGCAACGCCCTGCGCGTGCAGGAAGGTGTTGGCCATGCCGCCGCCGATCACGAGCGCGTCGACCTTGGTGACGAGGTTTTCCAGCAGGTCGATCTTGGTCGAGACCTTGGCGCCGCCGATGATGGCGATGACGGGCTTGCTCGGCGAGCCCAGCGCCTTCTCCAGCGCGTCCAGCTCGGCCTGCATGGTGCGGCCGGCATAGGCCGGCAGCTTGTGGCCGAGGCCTTCGGTCGAGGCGTGGGCGCGGTGCGCGGCCGAGAACGCGTCATTGACCCAGATGTCGCCGAGCTTCGCGAGTTCCGCGACGAAGGGGGGATCGTTCTTTTCTTCCTCTTTGTGGAAGCGGGTGTTTTCCAGGCACAGGATGTCGCCATCCTTCAGGCCGGCGACCGCCTTGGCCGCGGGCTCGCCGATGCAATCCTCGGCAAACGCGACGGGCTTCTTCACCACCTTCGCCAGCGCCTCCGCGACGGGCTTGAGCGAGTCCTTGGCATCGCGTCCCTTCGGGCGGCCGAAATGCGCGAGCAGGATGACCTTGCCGCCCTTGTCGGCGAGCTCGGTGATGGTCGGTGCAACGCGCTCGAGCCGGGTGGCGTCGGTGACGCGCCCGCTTTCCATGGGCACGTTGAGGTCGACGCGCAGCAGCACGCGCTTGCCCTTCACGTCGACGTCGTCGAGGGTGCGGAATTTAGCGGGCATCGTTCATCATCCGTGCGTCGGAGTGTCGGAATCGGGGGGAGGCGAATGGCCGTGGTCGCCGCTCCCTCCACCGTCTTTCGGAGACTTCACTGCGAGGCCCCGGCGAAATCCGTACGCGATCAACGCGATCAACAGTATGACGCCAGGGATGCCAATCCAGTGAGGAAGCACCTTGGCTTCCCTCAGATCACCTTCGCCATCGCGGCGGCGGTGTCCGCCATGCGGTTCGAGAAGCCCCACTCGTTGTCGTACCAGGACATCACGCGCACCAGCGTGCCGTTCTGCACCTTGGTCTGGTCCTCGTGGAAGGTCGAGGAGTGCGGGTCGTGGTTGAAGTCGATCGAGACGTTCGGCGCATTGGTGTAGCCGAGGATGCCCTTGAGCTGCTGCTCGCTGGCGCGCTTCATCGCCGCGTTGATCTCCTTGGCGTCGGTGGCGCGCTTGGCGACGATCTTGAGGTCGACGACCGAGACGTTCGGGGTCGGCACGCGGATCGCGACGCCGTCGAGCTTGCCCTTCAGCTCGGGCAGCACGAGGCCGATCGCCTTCGCAGCACCCGTCGAGGTCGGGATCATCGACATCGCCGCCGCGCGGCCGCGGTAGAGATCCTTGTGCATCGTGTCGAGCGTCGGCTGGTCGCCGGTATAGGCGTGGATCGTGGTCATGAAGCCGGTCTCGATGCCGACGAGATCGTTCAGCACCTTGGCAACCGGCGCAAGGCAGTTGGTGGTGCAGCTGCCGTTGGAGA
The DNA here is from genome assembly GCF_020193825.1 of Bradyrhizobium sp. NBAIM18. NCBI lineage: Bacteria > Pseudomonadati > Pseudomonadota > Alphaproteobacteria > Hyphomicrobiales > Nitrobacteraceae > Bradyrhizobium > Bradyrhizobium sp. NBAIM18. Next base: position 183,229 of record NZ_JADYVO010000006.1, on the reverse strand, counting down.
CGACGAGGTGATCCTTGGTCAGCGTGTCGTGGTTGACGCCGTAGACGATGGTGGCGTCGGCGCCGTCGGCGGGCGCGGAGACCAGCACGCGCTTGGCGCCGGCGGTCAGATGCGCGCTAGCCTTGTCCTTCGAGGTGAAGATGCCGGTGCATTCCATCGCAATGTCGACGCCGAGATCCTTCCAGGGCAGCTTCGAGGGATCGCGCTCGGCGGTCACCTTGATCTTGCCGTTGCCGAGGCTGATGGAGTCGCCGTCGACGGTGACGGTGCCGGGAAAGCGGCCATGGACGCTGTCGAAGCGGAGGAGATGGGCGTTGGTCTCGACCGGGCCGAGGTCGTTGATGCCGACGACCTCGATGTCCTTGCGGCCGGACTCGGCGATAGCCCGCAGGATGTTGCGGCCGATGCGGCCAAAACCGTTAATTCCGACGCGGACTGCCATGTTTCGTCTCCTTCAATGACCGTTGTCATCCCGCACAACGCGCGGATAGCGCGCCTGCGAGGTTTTTTAGGGGCGGGCGCCCGGTTCGGCCGGGCGGTGCTTGATCATATGGGAGATTAGGTAGTCCTTTTTTGCGGCAAGCTCAACTCTCAGGAAACGCGCTTCAGCACAGCGTTAACCGCGGCCTCGGCGGTAATGCCGAAATGCTTGTAAAGCTCCTTGGCAGGGCCGCTTTCGCCGAACGAATGCATGCCAATGAATTCGCCATCCTGGCCGATCACGGCGTCCCAGCCCCAGCGCACGGCGGCCTCGATCGCGATCTTCACCGGCGCGTTGCCGATGATGGCGGCGCGCTTGGCCTCTGGTTGCGCTAACAACAGCTCCAGCGAGGGAACGGAGACAACGCGCGAAGCGACGCCGCGTTCCGCCAATTGTTTCTGGGCCGCGACCGCGATCTCGACCTCCGAGCCCGAGGCGAACAGCGTCGCCTTGGCTTCGCCCTGGGCGGCGACCAACTCGTAGGCACCAGCCGCGCAGGGATTGTCGTTCGGTGCGGTGGTCCGCAGCTGCGGCAGGTTCTGCCGCGTCAGTGCCAGCACGGTCGGGCCATCGACGCGGTTGAGCGCGAGCTCCCAGCACTCAGCGACCTCGATGGCATCGCAGGGACGGAACACGCGCATGTTGGGAATGGCGCGGAGCGCTGCGAGATGCTCGACCGGCTGATGGGTCGGGCCGTCTTCGCCGAGGCCAATCGAGTCATGAGTCATGACGTAGACGACGCCGGCGCCCATCAGCGCGGCAAGGCGCATCGCCGGACGCGCATAATCGGTGAAGACGAGGAAGGTCGCGCCGTTCGGTGCGAAACCGCCATGCAGGAAAATGCCGTTCATCGCGGCGGCCATGCCGTGCTCGCGGATGCCGTAATGGATGAAGCGTCCCTTCGGCGTCTTGGCTGAGAAGGCGGTCGCCGACTTCGCCTTGTTGTTGTTGGAGCCGGTGAGGTCGGCCGAGCCTGCCAGGAATTCCATCGGCATGGCGCCGGCGATCACTTCGATTACGGCTTCAGAGGATTTGCGGGTCGCCGCAATCATCGGCTTTTCCAGCAGCTCCTTCTTGTACGCGCGCACGGCCTTGGCGAGCGAAGCCGGACGCTCATGACGCAGGCGGCGCTCGAACTCGGCGCGCTTGCGGCTGCCGAGCTCACCGAGCCGCGTTTCCCATTCCTGGCGTGCCGCGGCGCCTCGGCTGCCGGCGGCGCGCCATGCCTTCAGCACGTCGTCGGCGACCGCGAACGGCTCGAGCGAAATGCCGAGATTTTCCTTGGCAGCCTTGAGCTCGTCGGCGCCGAGCGCCTCGCCGTGCACCTTCGAGGTGCCTTGCTTGTGCGGCGCGCCGAAGCCGATCGTGGTGCGGCAGGCGATCAGCGTCGGCTTGCTGGATTTCTTCGCGCGCGTGATCGCGTCGGCGATCGCGGCCTGATCGTGGCCGTCGATCTTTTCGGCGGCCCAGCCCGCCGACTTGAAGCGCTTCACCTGGTCGACGGAATCGGAGATCGAGGTCGGGCCGTCGATCGAGATGCCGTTGTCGTCGTAGAGCACGATCAGCTTGTTGAGCTTCCAGTGGCCGGCCATCGCGATCGCTTCCTGCGACACGCCTTCCATCAGGTCGCCGTCGGAGGCGAGCACATAGGTGTGGTGGTCGACGATCTTCTTGCCGAATTCGGCGGCGAGCATCTTTTCGGCCAGCGCCATGCCGACCGCAGTCGAGATGCCCTGGCCGAGCGGGCCGGTGGTGGTCTCGATGCCATTGGTGCGGAAGTTCTCGGGGTGGCCGGGGGTCAGCGAGTCGACCTGGCGGAACTGCTTGATCTGGTCCAGCGTCATCTCGGCATTGCCGGTCAAATACAGCAGCGAATAGAGCAGCATCGAGCCGTGGCCGGCCGAGAGCACGAAGCGGTCGCGGTCCGGCCAGGCGGGCGCAGTGGCATCGAATTTCAGGAACTGCGTGAACAGCACGGTGGCGATGTCGGCGGCGCCCATCGGCAGGCCGGGATGGCCCGATTTCGCCTTCTCGACAGCGTCCATCGAAAGGCCGCGGATCGCGTTGGCCATACGGGTGTGATCGACCTGCGTCATGTCTGAAATCCGTCTGAAATGAAGCGCTTGGCGATGGTTGCCCGCGCGGGGAGAAGCCTGGCGGCCACTGAAGGTTGGCGCTGGGATAGCACCTCGGTTCCGGGAGTCCAAGGCAATCGAACGCCGGTTTGGCCGCAAAAGTTGCCTGTGTGGACATCGGTTTTCCGCCGGGATCGCGCCGGGCGGAAGCGACGCAGCGACACGTCGTCCCGATTGAACAGTGCATAGTTTTGCGGCGGCGTTGCGCTTGGCTAGCTTGCTTTGTAAATTTCTGCTTCTAACCGCTTGCCGAACCGAGTCTTTTGCCGGACGGCAAGCTCCAGGGAAAGGCCACTGGGCAAAGGCCGCCAGGTTCCGCCGCTGACTGCATGAACGATCGCGTATCCAACAGTTCCGCCATGACGGAGTCGTCCGCCGTCGAGATCGAGATTGCGACCCGCAGACTCATGGCGGCGCTCGATGCGCTCGAAAGTGCGGTGGAGCGGCGTCGCGATGCCGATCGCGACGAGAACGAGCTTGCGGCGCGCATCCAGGCGCTCGGCGCGGATCGCTCGCGTCTTGCCGACGAGCTCGACGGCGCGCTGGTGAAGGCACGCAAGCTCGAGCGCACCAATCGCGAGATTTCTGACCGGCTGGATTCCGCGATCGTGACGATACGCTCGGTGCTCGATACCGGAGAGGACGGATGAGCCACATCAACGTCACCATCAACGGCCGGCAATATCGCATGGCCTGCGAGGAGGGCCAGGAGGTGCGGCTGCTCAAGCTCGCCGAGACGCTGGAGACGCGCATCCAGTCGCTGCGCGGAAAATTCGGCGAGATCGGCGATGCGCGCCTCACCGTCATGGCTGCGCTCACCGTCTGCGATGAGCTGATCGACACCACCAACCGCGTCCGCACCCTGGAGCAGGAATTGACCGAGCTCAGGGATTTCCGCAATGCCGCCGTCGAGCGCGCCAGGATGACGCAGACCGCGGTGGTCAACGCGCTGAACGCCGCCGCCGAGCGCATCGAGAAGTCGACCCAGGTCCTGAACCGCACCGTCGGCAACGGCATCGCGATCGGCTGAAGCTCGATAGTGCCACGCGGCTTACCCTCCCTGGAGGGACCCTCCAGGGGAAGGTAAAAGAAAGCGCGCGGCGGAAGCCGCACTCTCGTCGCACTGGCGATTCGTCAGTACAGTTGTTACATTGCCTCCGCGAGGCTGCGACGTGCGTCAGGAGCCATATATCCCCGGGGCCTTATCGATCCTTTAGGGAACTGTCCCTGACCGGGCCCGTGGGCTCGGACATATGGTGCCCACCTACTTTCGTAGGGAACTCCGGGATCGAGTGCTTCAACGGCGTTCGCGGCTTCGCACTTTCGTTTGCTTGGTTTGTGCTTGTTGAAACGACTGCGGCCAATTCAACAGGTGTCATTCCCCCCGAGTGCGCAATTGCGCACGGGGCGGGGAATCCAGTACGCCGCGGCCCTTGTGTGAATCACCACCGCCTCTGGAATACTGGACCACCCGCCCCAGTGCGCAAGGGCGCACAAGGCGGGTGATGACGTGGGGACCAAAGCGCATGCCCAACTCCAAAGCCGAGCTCCGTGCCAAAGCCCTCGCCAAGCGCGATGCGCTGAGCGAGAAGAAGCGCATCGCGGCCGCCGCAAAGCTCGCCAAGCGCGGGCTGCCGTTCAAGCTGCTGCCCGGCAGCATCGTCTCCGGCTATTCGCCGATCCGCAGCGAGATCGATCCGATGCCGCTGCTCGCAAAGCTCGCGGAAGGGGGCGCCAGGCTCGCGCTGCCTTGCGTCACCGCGCGCGGCCAGTCGCTGATCTTCCGCCTCTTCCATCCGAACGACCGCCTGATGCTCGGCCCGCTCGGCATTCCCGAGCCGTCGCCGGCCGCCGCTGAGGTGATCCCCGACATCATGCTGACGCCGCTCGCCGCCTTCGACCGCCTCGGCCATCGCATCGGCTATGGCGCCGGGCATTACGATTTCACCTTTGCGCATTTGCGCAAAGCCAAGCACATCGTCGGCATCGGCCTTGCGTTTGCCGTGCAGGAGATCGAGGCGGTTCCGGCACTATCCCACGACGTGGCGCTGGATTATGTGCTAACGGAATCGGACGTGTTCGATTTCCGGAGTTCTGAAGTTGCGCATTCTCTTCGTGGGTGACGTCGTCGGCCGTAGCGGGCGCGAGGCCGTTTCCGAATATCTGCCCGGCATGGTCAAGGACTGGTCGATCGATCTCGTCGTCGTCAACGGCGAGAATTCAGCCGGCGGCTTCGGCATCACGGAAGCGATCTACCAGGAGTTTCTCGAGGCCGGCGCCGATGCGGTGACGCTCGGCAATCATTCCTGGGACCAGCGCGAGGCCCTCGTCTTCATCGAGCGCGCCGACCGCCTGGTGCGTCCCGCCAACTATCCGCGCGGCACGCCCGGCCGCGGCGCCGCCTTGGTGGAAGCCAAGAACGGCAAGCACGCCCTCGTCGTCAACGCGCTCGGCCGCGTCTTCATGACCCCGTTCGACGATCCCTTCGCCGCGCTCGAGCGCGAGCTAGGCGCCTGTCCGCTCGGTGTCGCCGCCGACGCCATCGTCGTCGACTTCCATTGCGAGGCCTCAAGCGAGAAGCAGGGCATCGGCTTCTTCTGCGACGGCCGCGCCAGCCTCGTCGTCGGCACGCACACGCATGTGCCGACCGCCGATCACCAGATCCTGTCAGGCGGCACCGCCTACATGACCGACGCCGGCATGACCGGCGATTACGATTCCATCATCGGCATGCAGAAGGAAGAGCCGCTGCGCCGGTTCACGTCGGGGATTCCATCGAGCCGGTTCGAGCCGGCGGCGGGCGCCGCAACGCTCAGCGGCGTTGCGGTGGAGACGGATGACGCGACGGGGCTCGCGCTGAAGATCGCGCCGGTGCGCATGGGCGGAAGGCTGGAGCCGGCGACGCCGAAGTTCTGGTTGAGCTGAAGCGCGAAGCCAGATCACCCGGTGTCGTCCCCGGAAGCTCAGTTCGATATGTTCACATGAGATGTCGGGCCTATGGTTTGTCGGCGAGATCGGCTAAGCGGCCACGCTGCTATTTTGTGATCCGCCGGGTTGATGCGACAGTTCTAGTCGGCGCTATCGGCGACATTGAGAACGTCAGCCAAGTGTTCCAGCCGGACGGCCGATTCTCCGCAGCGAACTCGCCATATCCCTTCAGATTCAAATACCCCTGCATATCGCCTACCGGAAATAGAAAGCCAATCTGCGGACCTACTGCGAAGACTCGGGACCGAAAGCCACCTAGAGCGGGATGCTGGCCGAAGTCATCAGTTATCTGCTGATAGGCATAACCCACGAGTCCGACCAAAGTTTGCTTCGACAGAAACTGCGAGACTCCCCAGTCAACGTGAAGGTCGATGCCGTTCTGGTATTGCGTATCCAGGTTCTTGAAATTGTAGGTGAGGCCCGCCACCACCGAAAACTCGCGGCCTGTTTGCGGATTGAAGTAGGTGTAGCCGGCGCCGCCGTCGATGGCGCCATGCCCGATGCCTAGATTGGCGAGACGGGACGAACTGTAAGCGCCGACGGGAACATCTCCAGTTACGTAGGTCATAAAGTTATGGACGCCTGCATTCCACTTGAGCGTCGCCTGCGGGTAGAGATCCCCGACTGACGTGATCGAGTCGCCGAAGCTGCCCGTGCGCGTCACGGCCAGGGGGCCGACAGTTGCGGTGAGCGTTCCTGCGAGATCAGCTCTCGATCGTCCGAACAGTCCTGTCACTCCGATGGCCAGTTGCCCGCCCAGCACGGGGGTTGCGAATGTGTATGTAGGATTGAGCAGGACGAGATCTCCCCGCCCATTAAGTTGCAAGTTCAGATCAACGTTTACTGTTGCGGGAATTCTGCCGACGTGAATTTCCCTTGCGGCAGCCGCGGTGCCGAATGCACTTACGCTGGTGTGGTAGTAGACCGCTGCCATTGACCAGCCGGGGGCTTGAGGGGTGGCGGCAAGGCTGCTGAAGCGGCCAGGGAGCCAGTAGGAAACGCCACCTTCGTCGGCGTAAGCGGTGGCAGCAGGCACCGACAGCGTCACGACTGCCGAGGCAATGGCTGCATTCCTGAACGCAGAAGAGAGAGACGGCTTTGTCGCGCTCCGTCCAACGCGCTGTTTTCCTTTTCCGAGATCAAGTGCCGACATCATGGCCTCCTGCATTGCGAATACCGTGTCATTCGCCCCAGAAACCTCAAAGCGAGTACAGCGTGCTGTGGGGCATCTGTGAGCGGCCTAGCAATCATGCCGGCGCCTGCGCGCCGGCATGATTGCTAGCGCTAGGCTCCGACTTTTCTGGCGGCCGGGACCGTCCATGTGCCGTTGATGATCGAGGGGTCCGTCTCCTGAGGCCAGTACATACGCAACATGAGGATGAAATCTCCTTCAGGCGCAGGTAGCCAGTTCGACTCCTTCTCTTTGCCGGGAGAGTCCTTCTGGATATACAGATCAGTTGATCCGTCCGGATTCTCCTTCAAATCTTCTCGAGCGCTGACGGAGTACCTGTTGAGCGGGTTCTTCACGAAGAAATAGTTGCTGTCGTACATCGTAAGCGACCAGAATCCCTCCGCTGGAGGCAAGTGACCTTTCGGAAATCGCATCACGTACTTGTTCGCGCCGCTGTACTTGTGACCATCGGCGTCTTTTTGCGAAGTCGGATAGACGGCATCCTGCGGCCGGTTGGCACCAAGCCCGATCGCGGTTACCAAAGCCCGCATCAAATAGTCGGTGCCGTAAATGCCGGTCTTGGTCGTGAACGCGAACCCATTCTCGTCTTTGATGGCCTTGTTGATTTTGAACTGAAGCATGATGCGGTCGAACGACACCTCCGGCAGGCGTCTCAGAAAGTCTGCCTTCAGCTTACTCTCATCAAAATCCTGCCCTGGGACGATGCCGATGCGGGCAAACTTCGCAAGTTGAGGCGCGTCCGCGGCGTAGGGCGGATTAGTCTTCATGAGTTCGCAAAGCAGCTTGAAATACGACACCGCGTCCATGCGATTGACCTGCTCGCGGACCGCCGTCTTCATATCGATCGTTGGATCCACCTTCCCGGGGGCGGGCGTGTAAGCTTTGCCATAAGCACTGAGCGGAACGAGCTTGCATTCGTCTTGCAACTTGTGCACCGCAGCGTAATCGTCCGGGGTGCCGGTGCAATAGATGCGCCCGAGCAGCCACACGATATTGGTGGCAGACTTGTACTCCTTGACACCCGCCGGCAGCGTGCCCTTCCAACCCGGCCCCGTGATCGCGTAGGCCTGCGCCCCCGTGCCGGTGGTGCGCTTGCCCGGCACGTGAAACACGGTGGTCCAGCCGTCCAGCATCGGCATCAGGAAATAGCGGCCCTTCATGTCCGGAATGCTGAGTATCCACGGCTCCTTTCCGACGTCGAAGAAGGATGTCGTGTACAAGGTGTCGGCATTCGGTGCCGTCACATCCCTGAAGGAGGCATCGGGATACTGGCGCAGCTTGATGATGTGTCCCATCGGACCGCGCGTGCCGACGGGCTCGGCGACATTCGTGATGATCCGCCGGGTCATCTCCATCGTCACCAGCGGGTAGCCAAAGATGTAGGCGTCGCTGGCCAGCCAGAAATCCTCCAGGCCTTGTCCCACTCCGAAAAATGAATCCTGGGCAAGAGCCGGTCGTGTGGCGGCGGCTCCCGCGAGCAGCCCCATTCCGCCAAATGCAAGGGATCGACGGGTGATGTTCATCGCTAATCTCCTTCCTATAGAAAACCAGTCACGTGGATTCGCAGTTCACGCCCTTGTAACGGAGCCACTCGGGCGAACGGCTCAATAGCAGGGCGGATAGGGGTAGTAGCCGCAGCGCGGTGAGTAATAGGGATACGCCGCAGCCCCGGCCACAGCAGCGGCTCCTGCCACGGCAGCGCCGCGGTAGAACGCTCCGCGCCAGGCGGTGCGGCGAGCGACGCCGGCGAAAGACAACGGCGTCAACGGACGGCCAATGATATCGATAAAGACAGATGCCGGCCCGTCCGCCCCGGCGAGATCACCTTCGAGGAGATCGACGTCGAAAGTCAGCTTATCACCCTCAAGCTTGGGGGATTTCAACACGACGACGGCATCCAACACCGACGATCCATCTTTCTTGAATCCTGACACCGTGGCGTTGGGCGGGTCTTTAGCGAAGTTGTCGCTGCCATTGCCCCAGTCCTCGATAATCCGGGAGGTCAGATCATGCCCGGCGGCACGAACCGGTCGGTCGGCAAACACGATCGCATTCGGAGAAATCGCACTCAGCACCAGCTTACCCTCCTTCAGGCTCACCCCGCGCGAGTTGAGGACAAACAGCGATGGGACCACTTCCGGCTTGGCCTGACCAATCGATTTCTCGAGCGGAATGTGCGGCTTGGGTTCGGCCGGAGATTGAGCAAGAAGCTTGTGCGGAATTGCCACTAAGCCAGCGGCGCAGACCGCGATCAAGGCAACGCGGATTGTCATGATGGTCCTCTCCTTTGCAGGCTAGTCATTTTTCTCGAACAGCACGTGAGCAAATTCGGAAGCGACAAGAGCGTCGCTAGTGGCGGCGGCATCTCTGTATTTCGCGCCAAATCACGCGGCGCGTCTTGCCATTTCGCGCCAATCGTCAGGAATCATTCAACGGGTTGGTGGGATGAGAACGTCGGCGGACGAGCGACCGATCATGCTTGCGGCCGCGTTGCTGCCGCCGATAAACGATGGGTTGAATTTTCATCAAACGCACGAAAGCGCGGCTGAAGCTGCTGGCGTTCGTGTATCCGAGAAATTCTGCAATATCCGACAAGCGCTTACTCGTATCGGCCAGCAGGCGGCACGCAATCTCCAATCGGACTTCGTCGAGGATCTTGCTGTGGCTTGTGCCCATGCGTTCGAGATGACGCTGCAATGTGCGCCCGCTAATTCTGAGCGCATGCGCTGTGCTATCGAGGGTTGCGTCACCGTGCCGCAGCGATGCAACGATGACGGTGCGGACCGCCGTGGATGAAGGCAAGCGGACGGCTCTCATCGTTTGACGTCAGGCCTGAAGCCTATGCTCCTACAGCGGAAAATCGATTCATAGGATAAGGGAAGCTGAGAGGCGCATCTGGCCATTGGGCGCCAAAATGTTCGTCGAATGGAATGAGCTGAGACTGCGATCCTCTGGAGGCATAGCCAGGCGACAAAAAGCACGCAAAGAGCCTTGCAGTCCTGATAATCTAAGCGTGTGACAGGCGTCGGCGCTCCCTGTTTAGGGAGTTGTCGTCCTGCGACGCCGCTCGTGCGCTGAATCAAGTGATCGAGACGCACCAATGCCAAAGATTCATTTGACGCGTTGTCAGCACCTCAGTCCCTTCGCTGACATTCTGGATAATCTCGGCGCGCCAACCGCTTCTTTACTGGAAAAGTATCTGCTGCCCGCTTCTCTGGAGGAAAAAGCCGATCATTACGTCCCGATTTTGCCTGCTATCGAATTTGCGGAGTTTGCCAGCCGGTCGCAAGGTATTGAAGATTTTGGATTCCACGCTGCTAAGTCGCTCAATTTCGGGCACCTTAGTGAGAAGACCAGGTATCTAATCAGTCATTCTCCGACTTTGCTCGTCGCGCTGCACCAGGCCTGTAGACTAGCTTCGCTCGAAGATTCAAACTTGAGCAACTGGGTCGAGCGCCACGGCGACCATGTTCGCTATTGCAGCAAGCTAGCCGGCACTGCCGGACTTCAGCATCTCGAGCATTCACAATGGCTTCAGAACGTTTTCCCGATTTACATCGTCCGGCAATTCGCCGGACCGGACTGGGCTCCGGCAACTATCGCCTTTGAGGCGCGGTACACGCCGGGTCCGGCATGTCGGTCTTTCTGGCCGATGTCTCAATTCCTGTCTGGTCAAGAAGCTTCGTGGATCGACGTACCTGTTTCATTGCTGGGCCTTCCTAACAGATTGGATCAAGCTCCTTCACATCCGAAGAGCGATCTTGTCGAACATTCGAACTTTGACTTCATCCACGCACTTAAGCTGATGCTTCCATCCTACATTGACGAGCGGCCTCCGGCGCTGGCGGAAGTGGCGGAGATGGCGGGGGTCAGCGCACGCAGCCTTCAACGCAAGCTATCTCGCGCCGGGATGACATATTCGCGGCTGTTGGATACCGTGAGGTTTGAAAATGCCAGAAGACTTTTGCGAGATACGGATTCCAAGATCATCGAGATTGCGTTTGCTTCGGGCTACGCAGATCCCGCCCATTTTGCCCGTGCATTCCGCAGGGTTGCAGGCCTGACGCCCGGGCAATTCCGCGAGCAATGCAGGCCTCGATAGTCGAGTTTGTCATTCGCTGCATAATGTCCGGGTTGGGGTCATTTGCAGACGTTCCCAGCCGGGCAAGCCACGTCTGCTCGTCCCTTGGAAACGGGCAGTCCCGAATTATGAGTGTACGCCTTGGCCCGCAATTGCGAACCAGGGGCCAGAACCCATAACGCCAAGCGCGTAGTTGCTTCGCAAAGCTTGTCGCTCCGCGTCTTCGCCAAACCGATGCTGTGGCGTATGGGTCTCGGATCTGCGCTTCGCTTGTCCGTGGCGACGGCGGAGATCGTCGCGCGCAATCACGCGTCAATCTCAGGTGACCGCGCCCCGCGCCGCGACTGGCCAAAGTGCCTCCACGCGGGCATCCGGCGTGCTGAAGCCGCGCACGCCGACATACCAGTCGTAGAGATTGACGGTCGGGTCGCAATGGCCGGGGATCAGCGTCACCTTGTCGCCGATCGCCAATCGCGACGAAGCGCTGTCGAAATCGAGCAAGCCATGCTCGTCAGAGGGCCGATGATAGCGCAGGTCGGGCCGGCCGAGCACGACCGGAAATCCGCTGTCGTTCGAGAGGGCCTTGTGGCCGGCATCAATGACCGCGCGTTCGCCGGAGGCGGTGCTCATCACGGTCGCGAGCACGAACAGCGCATGCTCGAACGGGCTGGCGTTGCGTGCCCCGTCGGCGAGGTTCTTGGCGTAGTCGGCGTCCATGAAAATATAGGAGCCGGCCTGCAATTCGTTCCAGATGCCGCTCGCGCCTTCGAGCTCGAATGTGCCGGTTCCCGCACCTCCAATCGTCCGGCACTGAAAGCCCGCGTCCTTGAGGACGCGCAGTGTCTCTGCGGTCGCGTTCGCGGCACCGGCGATGGCGGCGCGCCGCTCCTCCGGCGTGCGCAGATGCTGGGCGGAGCCGTGATAGGCCTGCAGGCCGCCGAACGACAGGAAGCGCGACGCCGTCACCTGCCGCGCCAGGGTGGCCGCCGCCGGCCCAGGCCTGACGCCGCAACGACCGGCGCCGACGTCGATTTCGACCAGGACTTCGATTTGCGATCCTGCCCGCTCCGCGGCGTGCGACAGTTGCTCGACCATGATCGCATCGTCCACGCAAACGCTGATGCGTGCGTGGCGCGCGAGGCCTGCGAGCCGTTCCAGCTTCCGCGGGCCCACCACCTCGTTGCTGACGAGCACGTCGCTCACCCCGCCCGCGACCAGGACCTCGGCCTCGGCGACCTTCTGGCAGCACATGCCGACCGCGCCGCGCGCGATCTGCTTGGCCGCGATGATCGGCGACTTGTGGGTCTTCGCATGCGGCCGCAAGCGAACGCCGAGCTTGCTCGCCGCCGCCGCCATCGTGTCGAGATTGCGCTCGAAGGCGTCGAGGTCGATGATCAGCGCCGGTGTATCGATCTCGGAAAACGGCGCGCCGATTTGGGCGGGTGGACAGGCCATCGAAAAACCAGCTTGTTGTGTTCGGGTTCGCGCCCCGAATGCGCGGCGGCATGTCTACGGCAACGTCGGCCGCCGCACCAGTGCAGGCGGCTTTTGGTGCTCGGCAGGCGGCGGTGAGAACCGCCCACAATTTCGGAATAATAGCATTCTACCCCTGTTTTGCCCGACGAGTCAACGCGCGCCACGGCCTGCCGGCGCAAGCCATTGATTCCACACGCCCCGGCTACTGTGCATGGGGTTGTTTTCGAGCTTTTGTTTTGAAGATGCCGGAGCGCCCCGTCAGCCCTGGCGAAAGCCCATCCGGAAGGCGCCCCAGTGCTTGCCGCGGATCATGATCGGCGAGGACAGGTCCTTCATCAGCACGAACTGCCCGCCGCCCATGTCGCGGCGATAGGTTTGCAGCAGGAAGGGTTTTGTGTTGGCCGCGACCTTCTTCACCGCGCGGTCGGTGAACAGGCGGCGGTTGCGGCAATTGGCGTTGTTCCAGACCGGGTCCTTACCCTGCGGCAGGCGGTAGTTCGGATTGTGGGTCGGAAGGTAGCCGCCCCGCGCCCAGGCGACGCAGAACACGATGCGCGGATCGGAGTTCTGGATCGGGTCCTGGATCGCGGGCAGCACGCGGTCGGTGAACTCGACGTAGTTGGTCAGGTACTGCTTCGGATCGGTGCCTGATATCTCGCGGTAGGTCTCGTCCATGAGCTGGTCGAGCGTGATCTCGCCGCGGTCGATCGCAGCTTCGAACTCGGCCGAGATCCGCTTCGCGGTGTCGACGACGATACGGATCAGCGGCGCGTCCGACGTCTCCACGCCGCTGTCGGCGATCAGCGCGATCAGGCCTTCGGAGGCGTCGAGCAGCTTTGCCACCCGCTCGTCGGCGCTTCGGAGGTCGCGCGAGGAGAGGTCGACGCCCTTGGCGAGCTCGTTGAGCTCGCTGATCACGGTGTCGCAGTGGCCGAGGTTGGAGGTCGCCGCGCGCGCGACGCCGTCGATCTCGGCTTCGACCGAGGCGAAGCCCTGCTGGACCCGCGAGATGATGCCGGAGATCGCTTGCGCGCCTTCGCCGGCGGTCTTGGCGCGCTGCGAGGCGTCGCTGCTCTCGCCGATCAGGCCTTCGATCTGGCCGTCGAGATCGCGCACCGTGTCGGAGATCTCATGCGTGGCCTGGCGCGTGGCCTCCGCGAGGTTCTTCACTTCGCTCGCGACCACCGCGAAGCCGCGGCCGGCATTGCCGGCGCGCGCGGCTTCGATGGTGGCGTTCAGCGCGAGCAGATTGGTCTGCTTGGCGATCGCCTCGATCGAGCCGGACACTTTGGCGACCTGCGCCAGCGCCGAGCCCACGGCGGACAGGCGCGCCTCGATCCGCTCCACGGCGGCGACGAGCTCGGAGATATGGCTGACCGCGGTATCGACGGCGCTACGCGACTGCGCGATCTCGCCGACCGCGGCGGACGTGGTCGTCTGCACGGCCTGCGAAGCGTTGGCGATGTCGTGATTGGCCGAGACCATCGTCTCGGCCGTCTTCTGGAGGTGGTGGAATCGTTCCGATTGGCTCGCGACGCGGTTGGCGACGTCCTGGACGTTGCCGGCGATGTCGGCGAGCTCGACGCCGAGACCGCCGATGCGGTCGGCGAGCTGGTCGATCAGGCGTTCGGCGAGCGTCCGGTTGGAGGCAGTGTCCAATACGGCAAGTTGTGCAGAGGACATGTACGGGCTCTCTCCAGTCGTAGCCGTTGATCGGCTCCTTGGCGGCATTCCGATTCCAGGTCCGACCTTAGAGGATGATTCGCGCCGGGCGTCTTGCCCAGGAGTGCAGGTGCGTGCAGGTGCGTGCACGCGTGGGGGCGCTACAGCTTGTAGGCGGTGCGGAAGCCGCCCCAGTGCCGGCCCTGCACGCGGATCGGGACGTCGATCTCCCGCATCATCACCGTGTTCCCGTTACCCATGTCGCGCGCATAGCTCTGGACCAGGTACGATCGCAGGTTGCGCGCGGCAGCTAACCCCGCCGGATCGTTGAAGATGCGCCGGTTGCGGCTGTTGGCCGTGTTCCAGGCGACGTCTGCCGGCCGCTGCGGATGCGAATAGATCTTGTTGTGCACCGGCAAAAAGCCGTTGCGGTCGACCATGGCGCAGAACGCCATCCGCGACTCCCGCGCCAGAAAGGCTTCCTGGAACGGCGGCAGGGCGCGATCGGCCCAGTCGAGATATTTGGTGCGGTATTGCTGCGGATTGGTGCCGGCGATTTCCAAGTAGTCCGTGTCGAAGAGGTCGTCGAGCTTGACCTCGCCGCGCGCAACCGCCTGCTCGAATATCTGCGTCAGCGCATTGCCCGCCTCCATGGCGCGGGTGACGAACTCGGTGTTCTCCTCATGGATCGACCAGAGCTTGTCCTCGATCTTCTCGTTGAGAGCGGCGGTGGAGCCGACGAATTGCGCGCGGGCGCCGGCCTTGGATTGCTCGACCACGCGCAGGCGGCAGGCGCCGATGTCCTCTAAGCTGCCTTCGATCGTCGCTTGCGTTGCGAGCCGGCTTGCGTCCGCGCCGCCGATCAGCACGCCCTCCATCGCAATTTCATAAACCGGCATCACGCCGCGTGCGGTCTCGAATTTGAGGTGGCAGGGCAGCCGCTCGGTCTTGCGGCGGTCGTCGTGCTCGCTCTGGCGCAGCAGCACCGCGCAGCGCGATTTCAGCTTCTGGGCGAAGGTGGTGACGGCCTTGCCGGCGCTGGCGACGCTCTCGCCATGGGTCTCGGCCGCCTTGGTCGCCGCGTCGATCTCGGCCGCGCTCTCGCCGACCGAGATGATGAACTCCGAGGCGCTGGCGGCATTGCCGGAGACTTCGCTGGTCGTGGCATTCTGCTCGGCGACCGCGCCGTTGACGGTGTCGAACACCGGACGGATCGCCTCGATCGCCTGCGAGATGCGGTGCACGGCGTCCGCCGAGCCGGCGGCGTCGCGCTGCAATGCGTCGATCTTCTTCGTGATCTCCTCGGTCGCACTCTGGGTCTGCACCGCGAGCGCCTTGACCTCGGTGGCGACGACGGCAAAGCCTTTTCCGGCTGCGCCCGCGCGCGCGGCCTCGATCGTCGAGTTGAGCGCGAGCAGCGTGGTCTGCCGCGCGATCTGCGCGATCAAATTGACGACGTTGCCGATGGCGGCGGAGGATTCGCGCAGGCGGTCGACATTGGCGCGGGCTTCCTGCGCGGCGGCGCTGGCCTCGTCGGCGAGCTTGCCGGCTTCCCGGACCTGCGCGCCGATCCCTTGCGCGGACTGGGTGAACTTGTCGGCGGCATGGGCGAAGGTGGAGGCGGTGGATTGCGCCGCGTTGGTCCGGCCGGTCAGGGCGTCGGTGCGGTCGCGAATGGCGGCGAGGGTCGCCGCGGTCGCCTCGGCGCCGCCGGCCACCGAATTGGCGGCGCGCTCGAGCTGGCGGATCATGGCGCCGAGCTCGAGTTCCAGCAATTCCAGGATTTCCCGGGCCGAATCACTTTCGGCGGCCGGGGCGGGTGCGGCAGGGGCCGCCGGCTGCGCAGCCTCCGGGGCTGCCGCAGGCGCGGCCGTGTCCGGCAGACGCTTCCGAAATAATCCGAACGCCATCAGCTCTCTCTTGTCGGGGGACGGTCGGTTGCTATTTTCGCAAACCGGAATGAAATCAGGGTTAACGGTGCCCGACATTGAGGCAGGGCACTACGTCGCTACCTCCGGATCGGGGGAGCCCCCTTTCATTCCGGTGGGTTGGCGGCCTATAAGGCCGCGCTTCCCACGCTCATCTTTGGCTGACGATTTCTCAAGAGACCACGCATGGCCGGACATTCCCAATTCAAGAACATCATGCACCGCAAGGGGCGGCAGGATGCCCAGAAGTCGAAACTGTTCGGCAAGCTGGCGCGGGAAATCACCGTCGCCGCCAAGCTGGGCACCCCCGACCCCGCCATGAACC
Source organism: Bradyrhizobium sp. NBAIM18 (assembly GCF_020193825.1). NCBI lineage: Bacteria > Pseudomonadati > Pseudomonadota > Alphaproteobacteria > Hyphomicrobiales > Nitrobacteraceae > Bradyrhizobium > Bradyrhizobium sp. NBAIM18. Next base: position 166,961 of record NZ_JADYVO010000006.1, on the reverse strand, counting down.
CGCGCCTGCGCGCCGCCGTGATCGCCGCGCGGCAGGAGAACATGCCGAAGGACAATATCGAGCGCGCCATCAAGAAGGCGCTCGGAAGCGACGGCGAGAATTATGACGAGATCCGCTACGAGGGCTACGGCCCCGGCGGCGTCGCCGTCATCGTCGAGGCGCTGACGGACAACCGCAACCGCGCCGCGTCCGACATCCGTTCCTTCTTCACCAAGTCCGGCGGCAATCTCGGCGAAACCGGCTCGGTTTCCTTCATGTTCGACCGCACCGGCATCATCGAATACGACCGCAGCGTCGCCTCCGATGACGCCGTGCTGGATGCGGCGATCGAGGCCGGCGCCGACGACGTGGTGTCGGGCGAGAGCGGCCACGAGATCTACGCCTCGACCGAAAGCTATCGCGACGTCGCCAAGGCGCTGGAAGCCAAGTTCGGCGAGCCGCGCAAGGCCGCGCTGATCTGGAAGCCGCAAAACACGGTGACGGTCGACGACGAGACCGGCGAGAAGCTGCTCAAGCTGATGGACCTGCTCAACGAGCACGATGACGTCCAGCAGGTCTACGCCAATTTCGAGGTGTCGGACGCGCTTGTTGCGAAGATGGGCGGATAGGCCGCTCTCGTGTCCCGGACGCGCTGCAGCGTGAAACGCTGCGGCGCTGGGCCGGGACCCATTCCCCTGTTACTTCCGTTCTGTTTCTGTTTCGCATCCCGCGGCCAGCCGCTATCACTGGCCCATGACTGCGCTCCCGATTCGTGGCCCCGTTCGCATCATCGGCATCGACCCCGGCCTGCGCCGCACCGGCTGGGGCGTGATCGAGGCCGAGGGCAACCGCCTGATCTACGTGGCCTGCGGCTCTGTGGAACCGCCGGACGATCTACCGCTGGCGAGCCGGCTGCTCGCGATCCATGAAGGGCTCGCTTCCGTCTTGTCCAATCACCAGCCGCTGGAAGCCGCGGTGGAGCAGACCTTCGTCAACAAGGACGGCGTTGCAACGCTGAAGCTTGGCCAGGCCCGCGGCGTCGCCATGCTGGCGCCCGCAATGTTCGGCATCTCTGTCGCAGAATACGCGCCGAACCAGGTCAAGAAGACGGTGGTCGGCGCCGGCCACGCCGACAAGCAACAGATCGCGATGATGCTGAAAATTCTGCTGCCGAAGGCCGAGCCGCCGTCCGCGGACGCAGCCGACGCGCTCGCCATCGCCATCACCCACGCCCATCACCGCCAGAGCACCGCTCTCAGGCTGAAGGTGGTGGGGATATGATCGGCAAGCTTAAGGGCTTGATCGATTCCTACGGCGAGGATTTCGTCATCCTCGACGTCGGCGGCGTCGGCTATCAGGTACATTGCTCCTCGCGCACCTTGCAGCATCTGCCCTCGCCGGGTGAGGCCGCTGTGCTGTCGATCGAGACCTATGTCCGCGAGGACCAGATCAAGCTGTTCGGCTTCCGCACCGATCAGGAGCGCGAATGGTTTCGCCTGCTCCAGACCGTGCAGGGCGTCGGCGCCAAGGTCGCGCTGGCCGTGCTCGGCACGCTGTCGCCGGCCGATCTTGCCAATGCCATCGCGCTGCGCGACAAGGCCGCGGTGGCGCGCACGCCCGGTGTCGGCCCCAAGGTCGCCGAGCGCATCGTCACCGAATTGAAGGACAAGGCGCCGGCCTTCGCCAATGTCGATCCCGCTGTTGTGCATCTTGCCGGCGCCGTCGACGACCAGCGCGCGCCGCGGCCCGTCGCTGATGCGATCTCCGCGCTGGTCAATCTCGGCTACGGCCAGCCGCAGGCCGCCGCGGCGATTGCATCGGCCTCGCGTAGCGCGGGTGAGGGCGCCGAGACGGCACAGCTGATCCGGCTCGGGCTGAAGGAACTCGCGAAGTGAGTGCGTCAATGGTCAGTCTCGTAGGGTGGGCAAAGCGAAGCGTGCCCACCATCTACAAAGCGAGCAGCGACATGGTGGGCACGGCGCGAAGTGCGCCTTTGCCCACCCTACGATCCGATGGAGTTCGCTGAGTGAGCGATCCGAAGGCCAGCCGCATGGTCTCGCCCGAGCGCCGCAGCGATGATGTCGGCGACACCGCGCTGCGGCCGCAATCGCTGTCCGACTTCGTCGGCCAGCAGCAGGCGCGCAAGAATCTCTCGATCTTCATCGAAGCGGCGCGCAAGCGCGGCGAGGCGCTGGACCACGTGCTGTTCGTAGGTCCCCCGGGGCTCGGCAAGACCACACTGGCGCAGATCGTCGCCAAGGAGCTCGGCGTCGGCTTCCGCGCCACCTCGGGTCCCGTGATCGCCAAGGCCGGCGATCTTGCGGCCCTCTTGACCAATCTCGAAGAGCGCGACGTGCTCTTCATCGACGAGATCCATCGCCTCAGCCCCGCGGTGGAAGAGGTGCTCTATCCCGCGATGGAGGACTTTCAGCTCGACCTCATCATCGGCGAGGGCCCGGCGGCGCGCTCGGTCAAGATCGAGCTGTCGAAATTCACGCTGGTCGGCGCCACCACGCGCGCCGGCCTTCTCACCAATCCCTTGCGCGACCGCTTTGGCATTCCGGTCCGGCTCAACTTCTACACGATCGAGGAGTTGGAGAGCATCGTCAGCCGCGGCGCGCGCGTGCTCAACGTCGGCATGAGCGCCGATGGCGCCAACGAGATCGCGCGCCGCGCCCGCGGCACGCCGCGCATCGCCGGCCGCCTGCTCCGCCGCGTGCGCGATTTCGCCTCGGCGGCCGATGCCGACAAGATCGACCGTAAGATTGCCGACCATGCGCTGAGCGCGCTCGAGGTCGATGCCGCAGGGCTGGACGCGATGGATCGGCGCTATCTCTCGACCATCGCGCTCAACTATGGCGGCGGACCGGTCGGCGTCGAGACCATGGCTGCGGCCTTGTCGGAGCCGCGCGACGCCATCGAGGACATCATCGAGCCCTATCTGATCCAGTGCGGCTATCTGCAGCGCACGCCGCGCGGCCGCCTGCTGACCTCGCACGCCTTCCGCCATCTCGGTCTCGCCGAGCCCTCGCGCGATGCGGCGGCGCAGTTCGGCCTGTTCGGCACGGATGACAGCGACGAGTGATCTGCCGAACCTCGCGCCGTTCCGGCTTGATGAATTTCCGTTAACCTCGTGCAGACGATCTGCACGAACGCACCCCAATTCCGCTCCAATCGGATATCATCAAGGCGCCGCATCATCATCGGGCTTCCATGATCACGCGCCGTCATCTCATCCGTTCCATCGGCGGTCTGTCCGCCCTCGGCGTCTCGACCGCAGCCTACGGCGTCGGTGTCGAGCCGGTGCTGCGCCTTCGCGTCACGCGCTATCATCCGATGCCGCGGCAGTGGCCGGCGGATTTTCCGCTGAAGATTGCCGCCATCGCTGACATCCATGCCTGCGATCCCTGGATGTCGCTGGAGCGCATCGAGGGCATCGTCGACCGGACCAACGCGCTCAAGGCCGATCTCATCGTGCTGCTCGGCGACTATGTCGCCGGCCTTCACCACGTCACGCGCTTCATTCCGTCGAGCGAATGGGCAAGGGTGCTGGCGCGCCTGAAGGCGCCCCTCGGCGTTCATGCCGTTATGGGCAACCACGACTATTGGGATGACAGAACCGTGCAGCGGGCCGGGCACGGGACGACCATCGCACATCGGGCGCTGGAGACGGCCGGCATTCCCGTCTACGAGAACGATGCTGTGCGTCTTACCAAGGACGGCCGTCCGTTCTGGCTTGCCGGCCTCGGCGATCAACTGGCCTTCCTGCCGGCGCGGCGCTTCCGGAGCATGGCGCACTTCGGTGCCGACGATCTCAACGCCACGCTGGCCAAGATCACCGATGATGCGCCGGTCATTCTGCTCGCGCACGAGCCCAATGTCGCTCCGCTCGTGCCCGCGCGCGTCGCGCTGCAATTGTCCGGCCATACCCATGGCGGCCAGGTCCGCCTGCTCGGCTGGTCGCCGGCCGTCGCGCCCAAGAACGGCCTGCGGCTCGCTTATGGCCATTTCCGCCTGAAATGCGATCTCATCGTCTCCGGCGGCCTCGGTTGCAGCATCATGCCGCTCCGCTTCGGCGTGCCGCCCGAGATCGTTGAGGTGACGCTGGGAAGATCGGGTCTGGTTGTGTCCTAACACGCTTGCGCGTCCGGCTGTTTTTGCGCAAAACGTGCCGGTTACCGACCAGCGAAGAGGCTCGCGACGTGACAGCTCATCTCGACGGCGAGATCCGCGACGGCCGCCACCACATGCAGGTCCGGGTCTATTACGAGGACACGGATTTTTCCGGCATCGTCTATCATGCCAATTACCTGCGCTACATGGAGCGCGGACGCACCAATCATCTCAGGCTGATGGGCGCCGAGCAGCAGGTGCTGTTCGAGCAGTCCGAGACGGACGGCGCGGGCTTCGCCTTCGTGGTGCGCTCGATGCATCTGGACTTCTTGAAGCCCGCGCGAATGGACGACGTGCTCGACGTCGTGACCTGGCCGGTCGCGGTGAAGGGGGCATCCATCATGCTGGCGCAGGAGGTGCGGCGCGGCGACGACGTGCTGGTGAAAGCCGAGGTCCGCGTCGCCTTCATCAGTGGCGGCCGTGCCCAGCCGATTCCGAAATCGATCCGCCAACTGATGAAGGCCGATCTGGTTACGTGATCGCTCGATAGCGGATCGCCTATCGACTCTGCCAATTGCGACGATACATTCGCGGTCCCGATCAACCGATGAGGCCACCATGTCGCGCCCGCCGCTTCCACCCTTCACCCGCGAGACCGCCGCGCAAAAGGCCCGGATGGCCGAGGACGCCTGGAATTCACGCGATCCGGTGCGGGTCTCGCTCGCCTATACCGAGGACAGCCGCTGGCGCAACCGTTCGGAAGTGTTTCAGGGCCGCGAGGCCATCGTCGCCTTCCTCACCCGCAAATGGGAGAAGGAGCAGGATTACCGCCTGATCAAGGACCTCTGGGCCTTCGACGGCAGCCGCATCGCGGTGCGCTTCCAGTACGAATGGCACGATGCAAGCGGCCAGTGGTACCGCTCCTACGGCAACGAGCAATGGGAGTTCGACGAGCACGGCCTGATGAAGCGGCGCGAGGCCTCGATCAACGACATCGCCATTGCGGAGAAGGATCGCCGGTTTCACTGGGCGGCGCCGGGCCCGCGGCCGGCCGATGTGCCGGGGCTGGGAAGCGAGCCGTTCTGAAATTAACAAAGCGACCGCTGCTTCACCCTCTCCCCTTGCGGGAGAGGGTGGCTCGCCGCATAGCGGCGAGACGGGTGAGGGGTCTCTCTCCTCACGAGCAGTCCGGCGAATGGATAGAACCCCTCATCCGGCGCTTCGCGCCACCTTCTCCCGCAAGGGGAGAAGGGAAGACGAGTGCGTCTCGAGCTTCGTAGTCAGGTGCGCTTAGCCAGAAACCGCGTAATCGCCCCGCCGAGCTTCGCATTATCCATCGGCTCCGCCAGCGACGCCCTCGCCGTGGCAACGACATCCTCAGGTGCCTTGCCATCGCGCAGATCGCAGCACACTTGCGCGAACCCGACATCGAATTCCGGATGCGGCTGCACTGTCAGCGTCGCGCCATTGGCATAGAGCAGGCCGGCATGCGGGGTGAATTCGGAGGAGAGGATCGTCAGCGCATCGCTTGGCGGCTCGATCACCTGGTCCTGATGCGAGGCGGCGACCGCGACCGCTTCACCGTCGATGACGCCGTTCTCCGGCAGCACCTGATAGACATGCCGGCCGATGCCCCAGCCCTGTTCTGATTTGCGCACGGTGCCGCCGAGCGCCTGCGCGATCAGCTGGTGGCCAAAGCAGACACCGACCATCGGTGTCTTGTGGGCGTAGGCCGTCCGCACGAAATCTTCCAGCGGCGCGATCCAGTCGAGCCCGTCATAGACCCCGGCCGCCGCGCCGGTAATGAGGACGGCCTCGAGCTTGCTCGGATCGGGCAGCGCATCGCCGTTGGGAATGCTGACGACCTCGATCGTCGCGGCCGGCTCCTCGGCGCGGATCATGCGCGCGAACATGTCCGGAAACGAACCGTGGCGCTCGCGGTATTTTTGCGGCACCTCTCCGGTCTCGATGATGGTGATGCGTGCCATGGGCCTCCCGGTCAAAAGGTTGCGAAGCTCAGCCGCTTTCTGCCCCATGTTGCTGGTGCGGCGCTGTGCGCTCGAGCAGAGCGCTCTCCTTGCGGATCTCGTTGAGAAAGGCCTTGGCCAGACGCGACAGCGGCTCGGCTTCAGACCATAGCATATAGGCGACCGCCTGCGTCGTCGGCGTGAACGGACGGACGACGAGGCCGCTGCCGCCGTTCTGCCGCGGCGAGAAAGGATCGACCACCGCCGCGCCGACGCCGGCGGCGGCCAGCACGCAGGCCGTGTTGCAGTAGCGCACCTCGACCGTCGGCCGGAACGGCGCGCCGGCGCGGGCAAAGCTGTCGCGCACGGCTTCGCCGAGCCGCGTGCCGCGTTCGAGCCCGATGAAGGGTAGGCCGGAGAGATCGGAAGCGGAGATCATCGGCCGGTCGGCGAGTGGATGCTGTGGCGGCAGCACGCAGACCATCTCGCCGGTGTGCACCACCTCGTGTGCGATCCCTGGATGATGCGTGAGGCCGAGCGCGAAGCCGAGCTCGGCGACGCGGCTCAGCACACCCTCGATGATGCCCTCATAGCGCCGTACGTCGAAGAACACCCGCGTCTCCGGGCGGCGGCGCAGGAAGCCCGACAGCGCGGACGGAATGATGCTGTACGCGAGCGGCGGCGTCGCCACGATGGCGAGATGCCCGGACCGGTTCTCGCGCAAATCGCGCATGCGGTTCTCGAGCTTGGCGTGCAGCGCGAAGATCGCCTCGCTCTCCTTGTAGAGCGCCATCGCTTCGGCGGTTGGAAACAGCCGGTTGTTGACGCGCTCGAACAGCGCAAAGCCCGCCTGCGCCTCCATCGTCTTCAGCGCGTTGCTGACCGCCGGCTGCGACAGCGCCAGCTCGTCCGCCGCCGCCACCGTGGTGCGGTGGCGGATCACGGCGCGAAGGATCTCGAGCTGACGCAGGTTCATATCACTGCCGATTATAGTCAGGGCCAAAACATCATAGCAACGCGAATTGATTTTGCAGCACCGCTCGCCCGTAATGGCAGCGGATTTGCACGTCGCATCAAAGGGTTCGTTCGCCCATTGAGGCAGCACTGCGCACAGATTGGAGGCAATCTTGGTTCGTGTCCTTCGCGCCGCCGCCGCTCAGATGGGGCCGACGCAAAAAGCCGATACGCGCGAGCATACGTTGTCGCGGATGCTCGACATGCTCGATGAGGCGGCCGGTCGGGGTGCGAGCCTTGTGGTGTTTCCGGAGCTCGCCTTCACCACCTTCTTCCCGCGCTGGCTGCTCGAAGGCGAGGCGCTCGACCGGTATTTCGAGCGCGGCATGCCGAACCCCGCGGTGGCAAAGCTGTTCGACCGCGCACGTGCGCTCCGCGTCGGCTTTTATGTCGGCTATGCCGAGCTGACGCCGGAGGGCCGGCGCTACAATTGCTCCATCCTGCTCGACCGCGACGGCGAGGTTCTCGGCCGCTATCGCAAGGTGCACCTGCCGGGCTCGGTTGAGCCGCGTCCGGGCGCGCGCTACCAGCAACTCGAGAAGCGCTACTTCGAATATGGCGACCTCGGCTTTCCCGCCTTCCGCGCCGGCTCATCCTGGGCCCACGCCATCATGGGCATGATGATCTGCAACGATCGGCGCTGGCCCGAATCCTGGCGCGTGCTTGGTCTGCAAGGCGTCGAGCTCGTCTGCATCGGCTACAATTCGGCGGCCTACGATCCCAACGGCGGCACGACCGAAGACGGAGCCTTGCGCACCTTCCACTCGACGCTGGTGACGCAGGCCAACGCCTACATGAACGCGACCTGGGCGATTTCGGTGGCGAAGGCGGGCGAGGAGGACGGCTCCGGCCTGATCGGCGGCTCCTGCATCGTCGATCCCAATGGCCGCATCGTCGCGCAGGCGCAAACGCTGGCCGACGAGGTGATCGTCGCCGACATCGATCTCGACCTCTGCCGCCAGGGCAAGGACAAGATGTTCAACTTCGCCGCCCACCGGCGGCCCGAGCAATACAGGGTGATCACCGAGCGTGCCGGCATCATCGAGCCGGCCGTTCTCGACGCAGATTGACCAACGGCCGGTCGCGGCGTTGGCAAAAGGAGCTGACATGACACGCCTCTCGTATTTGCTTGCCTGCGCAGCGCTGGCTGCGGTGACGTCGGCGCGAGCCGCCGAGCTGCCGGCGGAGATCAAGCAGGCCGGCACGCTGAAGCTCACGGTCAATTCCACCTACGCGCCGATGGAATATCGCGACCCCGCAACCAACGAGCTGGTCGGGCTCGACATCGATCTGGCGAAGGAGCTCGCCAAGCGGCTCGGCGGGCTGAGGATCGTCTGGAGCGAGACGCCGTTCGCCGAGCTGATCCCGTCGCTCACGACCAAGCGGGCCGACTTCATCATTTCTGGCATCTCCGATCGTGCCTCGCGGCGCGAGACCGCCGACTTCGTCGATTACCTCGCAACCGGCCCGCAGTTCTTCGTGATGGCGGAGAGCGCGGTCAAGGACGCCACCGATCTCTGCGGCAAGAAGGTCGGCACCACCCGCAGCACCAGCTTCCCGGTCGAGATCGAGAAGTGGAGCAAGCAGAATTGCGAGCCGGCCGGCAAGCCGGCGATCCAGTACGTTCCGGGCGAGAATTCCATCGACGTCCGCAACCAGCTCAAGCAGGGCCGCATCGACGCCGCCGTGCAGGGCAGCGAGACGTTGCCTTATGCGCAGCAACAGGAGCCCGGCAAGTACCGCATCGTCGGCGAGCCCTTTGCCAAGGGCTATCAAGGCATCATGTTCCGCAAGGACGATGCCGCCTTGCGCGAAGTCGTGACCGAGAAACTCGCGGCGATGATCGCTGACGGCTCGTACAAGGCCATTCTCGACAAATGGGGCTTGGGGACCAATGCAGTCGCCCAGCCCATGCTGAACGCGGCGCCGCAATGAAGCAGGCGCCGGCACTCGCGCAAGGATTTCCCGATCTGTCGGGCATGCGGATCGCGCGCGAGCCGCACTGGTTTCGCTGGATCAGCGCGGCCCTGATCGTCCTCGTGCTGGCGGCGATCGCGCGCGCCTTTGCGAACGGCCAGATCGAATGGTCCTATGTCAGCCGCTTCCTGACCGCAAAGGTCATCCTCGAAGGCATCGTCAACACCATGGTGATGGCGGTGCTGGCGATGATGCTCGGCATCTTCCTTGGCATCGTCGTCGCGATCATGCGGCTGTCGCCCAATCCGGTGCTGAAGTCGGTCGCCGCCGGCTACACATGGCTGTTTCGCGGCACGCCACTGATCCTGCAGCTGCTGCTGTGGTTCAACCTCGCGCTGGTGTTTCCGACCATCGGTATCCCCGGCCTGTGGTCTGCACGCGCCGTCGATGTCATGACGCCGTTCCTTGCCGCGCTGCTCGGGCTCGGCATCAACCAGGGCGCCTACACCTCCGAAGTCATGCGCGCCGGCATGCTGTCGGTCGATATCGGACAATATGAGGCGGCGCAGGCGATCGGCATGGGACGGCTGCGGGCGCTGCGCCGGATCGTGCTGCCGCAGGCGATGCGCGTGGTAATCCCGCCGCTCGGCAACGAGTTCATCGGCATGGTGAAGGCGACCTCGCTCGCCAGCGTGATCCAATATCCGGAGCTGCTGCACAATGCCGAGAACATCTACTACGCCAATTCGCGCGTGATCGAGCTCCTGATCGTCGCCGGGCTCTGGTACCTGCTCGCGGTCTCGATCCTGACCCCGCTCCAGATGTTGCTCGAACGCCGCTTTGCGCGCGGTACATTGCGGCTGGCGCGATGACAAAACCGCTCGTCGCGATCCGCTCCGTAGCCAAGAACTTTGGAGAGTTTCAGGCTCTCAACAACGTCTCGCTCGACGTGTGGCCCGGCGAGGTGATGTGTCTGATCGGCGCCTCCGGCTCCGGCAAGACCACGCTGCTCCGCTGCATCAATCAGCTCGCCACGATCGATGCCGGCGGCATCTGGCTCGACGGCGAGCTGCTCGGGGTGCGCGAGCAAGGCGGGAAGCTCCATCGCCTCAGCGAGCGCGAGATCGGGCGGCAGCGGCTCAAGACCGGCATGGTGTTCCAGCGCTTCAACCTGTTCCCGCACAAGACCGCGCTGGAGAACATCACGGAAGGTCCGACCCAGGTGCAGGGGCGCAAGCCGGACGAGGTGCGCGCCGAGGCGCTCGAGCTATTGCGCCGCGTCGGATTGTCGGCCAAGGCTGACTGGTATCCGGCGCAGCTCTCCGGCGGCCAGCAGCAGCGCGTCGCGATCGCGCGGGCGCTCGCCATGAAACCGATGCTGATGTTGTTCGACGAGCCCACCAGCGCGCTCGATCCCGAGCTCGTCGGCGAGGTGCTCGCGGTCATGAAGGAGCTGGCGCGAAGCGGCATGACCATGATGGTGGTGACGCACGAGCTCGGCTTCGCCCGCGAGGTCGCCGACCGCGTCGTCTACATGGATCAGGGCGCGATCGTCGAGCAGGGCCGCGCCTCCGACGTGTTGGGCGCGCCGCGCGAGGAGCGCACCAAGGCATTTCTTTCGGCAGTGATCTGACATTGGGGGTATGGTGATGAAGAGATTCTTGCTTGCGACGGCGTTCCTGGGCGCCATGAGCGCGTCGGCAATGGCGGCCGAATTGCCGCCTGAGATCGTAAAGCGCGGCAGCATCAAGGTCGCGGTGGTGCCGAACTATCCGCCCATGGAGTTCCGCGATCCCGCCACCAACGCGCTCTCCGGCTTCGACGTCGATCTCGGCGAGGCGATCGGCCGCAAGCTCGGCCTCAAGATCGAATGGACCGAGACCAGCTTTGCCGAGTTCATGCCCTCGATCTCGACCGGGCGGGTGGATGCCATCCTGTCCGGCTTCACCGACTATGCGAGCCGGCACGAGGTCGCGACCTTCGTCGATTATTTGCGCAGCGGCCCGCAGTTCTTCGTGCAGGCGTCGCGCAAGGCGGAATTCAAGGATGCGACGTCGCTGTGCGGCAAGAAGGTCGGCGCCAGCCGACGCACCATGTTCCCGGCCCAGATTGCGGCGTGGAGCGAGAAGAATTGCGGCAGCTCTCCGATCCAGTTCGTCGGCACCGACGGCTCGGCCGATGCTCGCACCCAGCTGCGGCAGGGCCGCATCGATGCCGCCGCCCAGGGCAACGAGACGCTGCCCTACATCATGGACCTCGAGCCCAACACCTATGCGACCGTGGGCGCGCCCATCGCACAGCAATTCACCGGCATTGCTCTGCCGGTGAAGGAGAAGGCATTGCAGCAGGCAATGCTGGAAGCCGTCGATGCGCTAATCGCGGACGGCACCTACAAGACGCTGCTGGCAAAGTGGAAATTGAGCGACAACGCAATCGAGAAGGCGACCATCAATGCTGGACAGTAAGGCACTCCAGAGCATTCCGCTCGTTCCGGCCAACACCGCGGATCCCGCGCCCGAATATCCGTGGCCGAAGCCGTACAATTCCGCGATGTTTCTGTCGTTCGACGTGGACGCCGAGAGTGCCTGGACCAGCAAGGACGCGTTGCATGCGCAGCGGCTCATCACCATGAGCTATGGCGGCTATGAAGCGCGCGTCGGCACGCCGAAGCTCCTGGAGCTGCTCGACCAGCTCGATCTCAAGGCGACGTTCTTCGTCACGGGGTGGTCGGTCGACGCGCATCCGGCGATGGCGGAATCCATCTTGAAGGCCGGTCACGAGATCGGCCATCACGGCTATCACCATCTGCTGCCCGACCCCGGCGATCCCTGGATCGAGGAGGAGCTGGAGCGCGGCTTCGAGGCGCTGAAGCGCCGGCTCGGCCTCAAGCCGACCGGCTATCGCGCGCCCTATGGCGAGTTCACGGAGGAACTGCGCGTCGCGCTGGTGCGTCACGGCATCGTCTACACGTCTTCGTTCCGCGACGACGTCAGGCCCTATCGACATCGCCTCGCGGACGGCAAGCCCGGCACGATCGAGCTGCCGGTCACCGCCAGCTATGACGATTGGATGCATGGCCTGTCCGCGCGTTTCAGCCCGCGCTCGATCTTCCCTAGGGAGCACGTCCTCTCGATGTGGAAGGACGAGCTGGATGAGGTCCGCGACTGGGGCGCGATGGTGACGACGGTGCTGCACCCCCAATGCAGCGGCCGCCCGATGCGGCTGCGGCTGCTGCGCGAATTCCTGACCTACGCAAAATCGTGCCCGGATGTCTGGATCACCACCGGCGAGAACATCGCGAAAAACTTCCTGCGTCACGAAGCGGGTCACCGATAATGTCGATCTCCCGCCGCTCGCTCCTCAAGGCTGGCGCAGCGCTGCCGGCGCTGTCCCTGCCGGGCATCGTCCGCGCTGAATCCCAGTCCACGCTGCGCTTCATCCCCGTCATCGATCTCGCCTTCGTCGATCCCATCTATTCGACCGCGCAGGTGTCGCGAAACCACGGCTTCATGGTTTACGATACGCTCTACGGCATGAGCTCCTCGCTCCAGGTCTCGCCGCAGATGCTGTCGGGCCACGCCATCTCCGCCGACCAGCTGCAGTGGGACCTCACGCTTCGCGACGGCCTGTTCTGGCACGATGGCGAACGCGTGCTGGCGCGCGATTGCGTCGCCAGCATCCGTCGCTGGGCCGCGCGCGACGGCTTTGGCGGCGAGCTGATGGAGGCGACCGCCGAGCTCTCGGCTGCCGACGACCGCACCATCCGCTTCCGTCTGAAGCGTCCTTTTCCGCTGCTGCCGCAGGCGCTCGGCAAGGCAGCGATCAATGCCTGCTTCATGATGCCGGAGCGGCTGGCGAGCCAGGATCCGTTCAAGCCGCTCACCGAGGTGATCGGCAGCGGTCCGTTCCGCTATCTCGCCGACGAGCGCGTGCAGGGCGCGCGCAATGCCTATGCCAAGTTCGAGCGCTATCAGCCGCGCACCGACGGCAAGCCGGATTGGACTGCGGGGCCGAAGATCGTGCACTACGATCGCGTGGTCTGGACCACGACGCCCGATGCCGGCACCGGCGTCGCCGCGCTCCAGACCGGCGAGCAGGATTGGCAGGAGACTACGCCGCACGATCTGCTTCCGGTGATCAAGGCGGCCGGCGATATCGAGACGCGCATCCTCGATCCCCGAGGCTACGCCTGCATGCTGCGCCTCAACCACCTGCAGCCGCCGTTCGACAATCCCGCCATCCGCCGCGCGCTCCTGGGTGCGATCGACCAGTCCGCATTCATGACCGCCGTCGCCGGCACCGATCCGGCGTTCCAGGTCTCACCGGTCGGCTATTTCGCACCCGGCACCCCGATGGCAAATGAGGTCGGCCTCGACGTGTTCCGCGGCCCGCGCGACTACGCCAAGGTGAAGGCCGACCTGAAAGCCGCGGGCTATAACGGCGAGAAGATCGTGCTGCTCGTTCCGACCAACTCGCTGGCGCAAAAGCCGCTTGGCGAGATCGCGGTGGACTCGTTGCGCAAGGCCGGCATGAACGTCGAATATGCCGGCCTCGATTTCGCCGTGGTGCTGCAGCGCCAGCTGAAGAAGGATCCGCTTCCGCAGGGCGGCTGGAGCGCCGCGGTCGGCAACTGGCAGGGCATCGACTGGCTCAACCCGGCCGGCAACACCAACATTCGCGGCGAAGGCAAGGTCGCCGGCTGGTACGCGAGCACGAAGATGGGCGAGTTGCGCAGCCAGTGGCTGGCGGCCTCCGAACTCGCCGAACAGCAGCGCATCTGCCGCGAAGTCCAGAGGGTGGCGTTCGAGGAAATCCCCTATATTCCGATCGGCCTCTACAAGCAGCCGACGGCCTATCGCAAGGCCATCACCGGCATTCTCGACGGCACCGCCGTGTTCTGGAACGTGCGCCCCGCATGAGCACCACAGCAATCTTCGGCAGCTATGTGCTGTCACGCAAAGACGGCGCGCAGGATGTCTTGCGCGACCACTGGGTTCTGGTCGAAGGCAAGAAGATTGCAGCGATCACACGCGACAAGCCGCGCGCCGATCGGGTCTATGATCGTCCGGGCCGCTTCGTCCTGCCGGGCCTGCTCAACCTGCACAATCATTGCTTCTCGGAAGCGGTGGCGCGCAGCCACACCGAGGACGGCAACGGCCGCAAGAACAACCAGAGCATCGTCTACACGGTGCTGCTGCCGCTGACCAAGCGCGGCGCCGACATCCTGTCGGCGGAAGAGCGCCTTGCGGTGGCGCGGCTCGGCATCCTCCAGCTGCTCAAGGGCGGCGCCACCACGGTGATGGAGCCGTTTCGCAACTCGATCCCCGAGATGTTCGACGCGGCGGAAGAGATGGGCATCCGCTTCTATGGTGCGCCCTATCTGTTCTCGACCTCCGACGCCAAGGCCGGGCCTGACGGTGTGGTCCAATATTCCGGCGATGACGGCGCTGCGGACATGGCGGCATGGAATGCGCTCTATCAGCGCTGGAATAATCGCGGCGACGGCCGCATCAGCCTCGCCATGAGCCCGCATGCCACCGACACCTGCGGCCCCGATCTGCTGAAGGCCTGCGCCACGCGGGCGCGCGAGCTCGGCGTTCCCATCACCACGCACATGGCGCAGAGCCGCGCCGAGGTCGAGACCATCGGCAAGCGCTATGGCGGCCGCACGCCGGCAGAATATCTGGACTGGCTCGGCCTGCTCGCGCCGGATCTGATGGCGGCGCACTGCATGTTCAGCAGCGATGACGATCTCAAGCTGATGGCCGCGCGCGGCATGACCGCCTTGAACTGCCCGCGCGTGTTCGCGCGTGCCGGCATCACCGCGGCGTTCAGCCGCTTCGCCGAGCACGGCGTGCGCACCGTGGTCGGCACCGACGGCTACAACATGGACCTGCTCGGCGAGCTCAATGCGGCGTCGCTGATCTCCAAGATCATTTCGGCGCGCCCTGACGTCGCGAACTCACCCGAGCTGATCGAGGCGAACACGACGGTCGCCGCCGACGTGATCAAGCGGCCCGATCTCGGCCGCATCGAGCCGGGCGCGACCGCCGATCTCACGGTGGTCGATCTCACCCATCCGCATCTGCAGCCGCTGTTCGACCCGCGCCGCGCGCTGATCGCACTCGCCAACCGCGCCAATATCGATCAGGTCATGGTCGATGGCCGGGTCCTGGTCGATGAGGGACGCTATCTCGGCGCGGATGAAGCCGCGATTACGGCGGCCGGCACCGCCGCGATCGGCAAGATCTGGGATCTGCCGGAGGCGCAGGCCGCGTTCAACGGCTGACCCCGGCTTCGTCGTCCTCGAACTCCACCAGCGCCTTGCGCATGGTCTCGACCAGGTCCAGCGCCACCGGGGACGGGCTGCGCTGCGCCGGAAACACCGCGGAGAATTCGAAATCGATGCGCGGCAGGAAGCGGCGCACGACGACGCCGCGCGTTGCAAATTCCTGCGCCGTGAAGGGATCGCAGATCGCGACGCCGAGGCCTGACGACACCATGCCGCACATGATTTCCGACAGCGTGGTCTCAACGCGCAGCACGCGGCGGACATCGTGGCGGTGGAAGACCTGGTCGACGAGATGCCGACTCGACGATCCCGCCGACAGCGAGATGAAGGTCTCGCCCTCGAAATCGCGCGGCTCCAGCACTTCCTTCTCCGCGAGGCGATGACCGGTCGGCAGCACTGCGACGCGCGCCGGCGCCGGCAGTCTCTGGCTCGGAAGACCGGAATGCGCGATCGGCACCTCGGCAAAGCCGACGTCACATTGATTGTTCAGCACCCAGTCGACCACGATCGGCGAGATGACACCGAAGAAGGCCAGGTTGAGGTTTGGCCGCTCCTTCAGGAAGTGACCAGTGAGCCGCGGCAGATAGCCGTTCGACAGCGCTGGCAGTGCTGCGATGCGCAGCGAGCCCGTGCGCCGGCCGCGGATTTCTTCCGCCGCCGCAGTGATGCGCTCGAGGCCGACGAAGGAGCGCTCGACCTCGGTGTAGAGCGCCATCGCCGCGGCGGTGGGTACCAGGCCGGTGCCGCGCCGTTCGAACAGCTCCATTTTGAGCAGGGCCTGGAGGTCGCGCAGCAACCGGCTGACGGCCGGCTGCGTCACCTTCATCAGCGCCGCCGCCTCCGTCACGCTGCCCGTCAGCATCGTCGCGCGGAAGGCCTCCACCTGCCGCGAATTGATCCGCGCCATTCCACCATCCAATCATAACATTTCGGCATGCAGAGGGTGCCATTATTCATTGGACGATGGAAGTATAGGTCTGCGATCTTTTTCATCAGGACTGGAGACAGCCCGCTTTTTCGGCAGATTGGAGGTGTTCAACCCTCCAGATCGCGCCAAAACCCGCCGAATGGGGGCCGGAGCCCTGATCGGAAGCGGTTTGGCGCGGAAGGAAATGCGGCAACGCGCTTCAGCCAGCGAGACTCGTCGGCACGTCACCTCATTCCGGTATTGGAGATCGGTCCACATGAAGACTTTTCGCCTTCTGACCGCGGTCAGCATCGCAGCGCTCATTGCCGCCCCCTCGGTCGCCTCGGCCCAGCAGAAAACGCTCTATGTCGCCGGCTATGGCGGCTCGTTCGAGAAGACCATCCGCGACGAGGTGATCCCGGCCTTCGAGAAGGAGAACGGCGTCAAGGTCGAATACGTCGCCGGCAATTCCACCGACACGCTGGCCAAGCTCCAGGCGCAGAAAGGCAACCAGCAGATCGACGTCGCCATCGTCGATGATGGCCCGATGTACCAGGCCATCCAGCTCGGCTTCTGCGGCAAGCTCGACGGCCTGCCCGCCGACCTCTACGACACTGCGCGCTTTAAGGACGATCGCGCCGTCGCGATCGGCATCGTCGCCACCGGGCTGATGTACAACACCAAGGTGTTCAAGGAAAAAGGCTGGGCGCCGCCGACCTCGTGGAACGACCTGAAGGACCCGAAATACGCAAAACAGCTCGTGATTCCACCGATCAACAACACCTACGGTCTCGAAGCGCTGGTGATGCTGTCGAAGATGAACGGCGGCGGCGAGACCAACGTCGAGTCCGGCTTCAAGATCTTCAAGGAGCAGATCAATCCGAACGTGCTGGCCTATGAGCCGTCGCCGGGCAAGATGACCGAGCTGTTCCAGTCCGGCCAGGCCGTGATCGCGGTATGGGGCACCGGCCGCGTGCAGAGCTTCGCCAATACCGGCTTCCCCGTCGACTTCGTCTACCCGAAGGAAGGCGCAGCGACGCTGCTGACCACGGCGTGCCCGATCAATAAGCCCAATGCTTCGCCGCTGGCTGCGAGCTTCGTCAAGATGCTGCTCGATCCGAAAACCCAGCTCGTGATGCTGAAGGATTACGGCTACGGCCCGGTGCTGAAATCGCTGGTGATCCCGCCCGAGCTCGGCAAGATGGCGCCGATCGGCGAGCGCGCGGCCAAGCTCTATAATCCGGACTGGACCGTGATCAACGAGAAGCGCGAGGAGTGGACCAAGCGCTGGAATCGCGAGGTCGAACGCTGATCGGTCGCCGCGGAGACAGCGCCATGGCCTATCTCGAGCTCGATCGGGTCGCAAAGCAGTTCGGCACGCAGACTGTGGTCGATGACTTCAGCCTGTCGGTGGGGAAGGGGGAGTTCATCTCCTTCCTCGGCCCGTCCGGCTGCGGCAAGACCACGACGCTGCAGATGATCGCGGGCTTCCTCGATCCGACGCGCGGCGCGATCCGCCTTGAGGGCAAGGACCTGACCGCGATCCATCCGGCAAAGCGCGGCCTCGGCATCGTGTTCCAGAGCTACGCGCTGTTTCCGCACATGACCGCGGCGGAGAACGTCGCCTTCGGCCTGGAGATGCGTGGCGTGCCGCGCGCTGAAAGGTCCGAACGCGTCCGCGCCGCGCTCGCGATGGTCGGCCTCGCCGGATACGAGGATCGCCATCCGCGCCGCATGTCCGGCGGCCAGCAGCAGCGCGTGGCACTAGCGCGTGCGCTGGTGATCAAGCCCAGCGTGCTGCTGCTCGACGAGCCCTTGTCCAACCTCGACGCCAAGCTGCGCGAGGAGATGCAGATCGAGCTGCGCCAGATCCAGCGCACCGTCGGCACCACCACGATCCTGGTCACGCACGACCAGAACGAGGCGATGTCGCTGTCGGATCGCATCGTGGTCATGAGCCAGGGCAAGATCGAGCAGATCGGCACGCCGCAGGAAACCTATGAGAAGCCGGCCTCGGCCTTCGTCTCGCAATTCCTCGGCAAGACCAACGACTTTGCCGGAACGATCGACCGGACCGTCGCGCCGACGCAGTTGGTGGCCGGCTCCTGGCGCGCACCGGCGCCGGCTGGGCTCGGCGGTCCCGTCACCGTCAGCGTTCGGCCCGAGAGAATCGGCTTTGGTGATACCGGGCTCAGCGCAAAGATCATCACGCGCATCTTCCAGGGCAATCACTGGCTGTTCCAGTGCGACAGTGAATGCGGCCCGGCGATCGTGATCCGCCAGAACGACGGCAAAGCGCAGCCGGCCGAAGGGGACGCGGTTCGCCTCACCTGGCGGCCCCAAGACATGAGCGTTCGCGTGAGGGCCGGCGCATGAGCATGGCGGCCGAGGAGCGCAGCCTGCGCGCGCCGTGGGTGCTGACCGCACCCGCCTTGATGCTGTTCGTCGGCGTGCTGCTGATTCCGCTGGCGATGACGGTAATGCTGTCATTCCACGATTGGGGCCAGTACAAGGGCATCGAGCCGGTCTTCATCTTCAAGAACTGGCACGAGATCGCGACCGATCCCTATTACGCCGAGATGTTCTGGCGGACCTTTCGCATCGCGATTCTGACCACGCTGCTCACCGCGCTGCTCGGCGCGCCCGAAGCCTATATCCTCAACCGCATGAGCGGCCGCTGGAAGAGTTTTTTCCTACTGGTCATTCTCGGGCCGCTCTTGATCTCAGTGGTGGCGCGAACGCTGGGCTGGGCCCTGCTGTTCGGTGGCAACAACGGCCTCGTCAACAAGCTGCTGATGTCGCTCGGGCTGATCGGCTCCCCGATTCCCTTCATGTTCACCGAAACAGGCGTGGTGATCGCGCTCGCGCATGTGATGATGCCGTTCATGGTGCTGTCGGTATGGGCTGCCCTCCAGCGGCTCGATCCGCAGATCGAGAATGCTGCGATGTCGCTCGGCGCGGGCCCTGCGACCATCATCCGCCGCATCATCATGCCCCAGATCATGCCGGGCGTGCTGTCGGGCGCCATCATCGTGTTCTCGCTCTCGGCCAGCGCCTTCGCAACGCCGGCGATCATCGGCGGCCGCCGGCTCAAGGTCGCGGCAACGCTCGCCTATGACGAATTCCTCAACACGCTGAACTGGCCGCTGGGCGCTGCGGTCGCAACGCTGCTGCTGGCCGCATTGGTGCTGATCGTCGTCGGCAGCAACGCACTGATCGAACGCCGCTATGCGGAGGTGTTCCGATGAGCCGGAACGGTCCGCTCGCGCTGATCTTTCACACCATCTTCGTCATCGTCATGGTGGCGCCGATCCTGGTGGTCTGCCTCGTCGCCTTCACGCCTGAGGGATACCTGTCGCTGCCGACCAACGGCTTCTCGCTGCGCTGGTTCAGGACCATTGCGAACTACCCCGAATTCATTCACGCCTTCTGGGTCAGCCTCGGCCTTGGCGCGTTGTCCTCCCTCGTGGCACTGCTGTTCGCGGTGCCGGCGGCGCTGGCGATCTCGCGCTATCGCTTCCGTGGTCGTGATGTGCTGGCGGCGCTGTTCCTGTCGCCGCTGATGATCCCACATGTGGTGCTCGGCATCGCCTTCCTGCGCTTCTTCACTTCGGCCGGTCTCGGCGGCAGCTTCGCGGCGCTGATCGTCGCGCATGTCATCATCGTGTTCCCGTTCGCGCTGCGGCTGACGCTGGCGGCGGCGACCGGCATGGACCGCACGGTCGAGATGGCGGCGGTCTCGCTCGGCGCCGGCGGCTGGACGCTGTTCCGCCGCGTGACCTTGCCGCTGATCCTGCCCGGCGTGATTAGCGGCTGGGCGCTCGCCTTCATCCAGTCCTTCGACGATCTCACCATGACCGTCTTCCTTGCTGCGCCCGGGACCGAGACGTTGCCGGTCCGCATGTTCCTTTACATCCAGGACAACATCGATCCGCTCGTGACGTCGGTCTCGGCCTGCGTGATCGCAATCACCATGGCCGCCCTCATTTTGCTCGACCGCTTCTACGGGCTCGACCGTGTGCTCGCTGGCAAGGGCGATACGGGACGATAGGAGAACTCATGTCAGGAGATTACGACGTCGCCGTCGTCGGCGGCGGACTGCTCGGCTCCGCCATTGCCTGGGGCCTCGGCCGGCTCGGCAAGAAGGTCGCCGTGCTCGACGAAGGCGA
Source organism: Bradyrhizobium sp. NBAIM18 (assembly GCF_020193825.1). Lineage (NCBI taxonomy): Bacteria > Pseudomonadati > Pseudomonadota > Alphaproteobacteria > Hyphomicrobiales > Nitrobacteraceae > Bradyrhizobium > Bradyrhizobium sp. NBAIM18. Next base: position 146,603 of record NZ_JADYVO010000006.1, on the reverse strand, counting down.
CATCACCAAGCGCGCCTCGCGCGCGAACTTCGCATTGGTGTGGGTGCAGAGCAAAGGGCTCGGCATGCCTGCCTATACACGGTGGACCGTGCAGGCCTCGCAGGCCTGGGGCCGGCTGGCCTCCGAGCTGAAGCAGCAGACCGGCCTCGACGTCGCCCTGCAGCAGAACGGCGGTTTTCATCTCACGCTCGGCGAGGACGAATTCGGCCAGCGCACCGAGCTCGTCAAGCGCATGCACAACCAGGTCGGCGCGGCCGACTACAAGATGGAGATGCTGCGGCCGTCCGAGGTGAAGGAGGCGCTGCCGCTGATCGGCCCCGAGGTCTCCGGCGGCAGCTATTGTCCGCTCGACGGCCATGTCAATTCGCTGCGCACGTTCCGCGCCTTCCACACTGGCTTCATTGCCTTCGGCATCGACTATTTTCCGGAGCGCCCGGTCTCGGCGATCAGCAAGAGCGGCGGCGAATTTCGCCTGACCACGCCGCAGGGCGAGCTGCGTGCCGGCAAGATCGTGCTTGCCGCCGGCAATGCCAACCAGACGTTGGCGCCGATGGTCGGCCTCTTTGCTCCGATGGGCCCGACGCGCGGCCAGGTCGTCGTGACCGAGCGCACCATGCCGTTCCTGCCGCATCCGCTGACCACGATCCGCCAGACCGACGAGGGCACGGTGATGATCGGCGACAGCAAGGAGGACGAGCTCGATGATCGCACGCTGAAGCCGTCGATCAGCGGCGTCATGGCCGATCGCGCGCAGCGCATGTTTCCGCATCTGGCGCGGCTCAACGTGGTCAGGAGCTGGTCCGGCATTCGCGTCATGCCGCAGGACGGCTTTCCGATCTACGACCAGTCGGAGACGCATCCCGGCGCCTTCGTCGCCTGCTGCCATTCCGGCGTGACGCTCGCCTCCAACCACGCCTTCGAGATCGCGCGCATGGTGGCGCAGGGCGCGCTCGAGCCGGAGCTGGTCGGCGCGTTCTCGGCCAGCCGTTTTGGCGGCGCAGGTGCTGCGAACAGCAGCAGCTACTAGAGATTCTGAGAAGGAGCCAAGAGGCATCCCCATGTTCAAGCGATCCGAACAGGACAAGCGGCCACAGGTGCAGATCTTCGTCGACGGCGTCGCCGTCGCGGCGCGCCAGGGCGACACGGTCTCCGCCGCACTGCTGGCCTCCGGCGTTGACGCACGGCGTTCCACCGCGGTGAGCGGCGCGCCGCGTCTGCCTTATTGCATGATGGGCGTCTGCTTCGACTGCCTCGTCACCATCGACGGCGTCGGCAACCGGCAAGGGTGCCTCGTGCCCGTCGCCGAGGGCATGCAGATCGAAATCCAGAAGGGCAAGCGGGAGATCGGAAAATGAGCGTGGCTCCCAAGCGCGAAAACTATGACGTCGTGGTGATCGGCGCCGGGCCCGCGGGCCTTGCTGCTGCCGCAACATCCGCCAAGGCCGGCCTCTCGACGCTGCTGCTCGACGAGAACATCGGCCCCGGTGGCCAGGTGTTTCGCGCCATCGCCTCGACGCCGGTTACCGAGCGCAATCAGCTCGGCGCCGATTATTGGGTCGGGGCCGATCTCGTGCAGTCGCTGCGCGCGAGCAATGCGGAGGTCATTCACCGCGCCACCGTCTGGAGCCTCGACCGCAATCTCGATATCGCCGTCTCGATCGGCGGCGCCTCGGCCTTCGTCAAGGCGAAACGCGTGATTCTCGCGACCGGTGCGCTGGAGCGGCCGTTCCCAATTCCCGGCTGGACGCTGCCGGGCGTGATGACCGCGGGCGCGGCGCAGACCATGCTGAAGTCCTCGGCCCTGGTGCCCGACGGACGCACGGTGATCGCAGGGCAGGGGCCGCTGCTCTGGCTGCTCGCCGCCCAGATCCTGCGGCTTGGCGGCCGCATCGATCGCATCCTCGACACCACCGAGCGCGGTAATTATTTCGCCGCGCTCCCGCACGCTTTCGCCTTCCTGACCTCGCCCTATTTCGCCAAGGGACTGTCGATGATGCGGGAGGTGAAGGCGAAGGTGCAGGTCGTCTCTGGCGTCACCGAGCTATCGGCAGCCGGTGACGGCCAGCTTGCCAGCGTGAGCTATGTCGCCGGCGGCAAGCGCGAGACGATCGCTGCGGACCTGTTGCTGCTGCATCAGGGCGTCGTGCCCAACGTCAATCTGGCAATGGCAGCGGGCATCGAGCATCGCTGGGATGATCTGCAATTGTGCTGGTCGCCGGTGCTGGATGCGAGCGGCAATTCGTCGGTCGCCGGCACCGCGATCGCCGGCGACGGGGCAGGGATTGGCGGAGCGAATGCCGCCGTGGTTCGCGGTCGCATTGCGGCTCGCGCGGCGGTGGAAGCGCTGGCGCCCGCGGCAGCTGCAAAGCTTCCCGCAATGGCAGCGCTCCGCGCCGATCTCGCCAAGGCCGAGCGTGGCCGCCTGTTCCTCGATACACTGTTCCGTCCCGCGCCGCAGTTCCGCATTCCCTCGGGCGATACCATCGTCTGCCGTTGCGAGGAGGTCACAGCGAAGGACGTTCTCGATTCCGTCGCGATCGGCGCGACCGGACCGAACCAGCTCAAGGCCTATCGTCGCACCGGCATGGGCCCGTGCCAGGGCCGGCTCTGCGGCCTCACCGTCACCGAGCTGATGGCGCAGGCGCGCGGCAAGACCCCGCAGGAGATCGGTTACTACCGGCTGCGCGCGCCGGTGAAGCCGATCACGCTGGCCGAGCTCGCCGCCGTTCCGAAGAGCGAGGCCGACGTCAAGGCCGTGGTGCGCGGATGAGCAAGAACGTGGATGCGATCGTCATTGGCGGCGGCATCCACGGGTGCTCGACCACGCTGCATCTGTGTCTCGCCGGCCTGAAGCCGGTGCTGATCGAAAAGGACTATGCCGGCCGTCACGCCTCCGGCGTCAATGCCGGCGGCGTCCGGCAGCTCGCACGGCACATCCCCGAGATTCCGCTGTCGATCCGCTCGATGGGCATCTGGGAGAAGATCACGGATCTCGTCGACGACGATTGCAGCTTCGAGAGCTACGGTCAGGTGCTGGTTGCCGAGAACGAGGACGAGCTCGCCCTTTGCCGCGCCCGCGTCGCCGAGCTCAATGCGCTCGGCTTCACCCATGAAGAACTGATCGACGCGACCGAATTGCGCCGACTGGTGCCGGCGGTTGCCGAGACCTGTCCCGGCGGCGTGGTCTCGCGCCGTGATGGCGCGGCCAATCCGGCGCAGACGACGACGGCGTTCCGCCGCAAGGCTGAGCAGTTAGGTGCGACCGTGCGCGAAGGCGTAGCGGCCGGCAACATCCGCTACAACGACGGCCTCTGGCATGTCGATGTCGGTTCGGAGAGCTTTGCCGCGCCGGTGCTGGTGAATGCTGCCGGCGCCTGGGCCGGCAGGATCGCGGCTGATCTCGGCGAGCCCGTCCCGGTCGAGACCGTGGCGCCGATGCTGATGATCACCTCGCGTGTGCCGCACTTCATCGACCCCGTCGTGATCCTGCGTGGTCGAAAGCTGTCCTTCAAGCAGTTCAAGAACGGCACCGTGCTGATCGGCGGCGGCCATCTGGCGACGCCCTATCAGGATCGCAACGAGACGGTGCTGGACTGGAAGAGCCTTGCGACCAGCGCGCAGACCGTGTTCGAGCTGTTCCCGGTGATGCGCAGCGCCAACATCGTCCGTGCCTGGGCCGGCATCGAAGCCAAGATGAAGGACGACATTCCCGTGTTCGGGCCGAGCTCGCGTCACAAGGGCCTCTATCACCAGTTCGGCTTCTCGCTGCACGGTTTCCAGCTCGGCCCTGGCGCCGGCGCCGTGATGGCGGAACTGATCGTCAACGGCGGCACCCAGACTCGAGTCGGCGAACTCGGCATCGACCGCTTCCACCCTTCCACGCTCTAAACAAGAGGACATCATGAGCATCACCCGCAGCATCCGCACGCCCATCATGCACCGCGCCGTCGAAGCCAATGGCTTCGTCTTCCTCGGCGGCACGATCGCCGACGACACCTCGGTCTCGATGGGCGAGCAGACCCGCAACATCCTCGGCAAGATCGCCGGCTATCTGAAAGAGGCGGGAACCGACAAGAGCCGCGTGGTCAGCGCCTCGATCTTCGTCACCGATCTCTCCAAGAAGAAAGAGATGGACGCGGCCTGGACCGAATTCTTCGGCGACAACCTGCCGACCCGCGCCACCGTTGGGGTCGCCGATCTCGGCGGCGGTGCGCTAATTGAGGTGGTGGTGACCGCGCTCAAGGGCTGATGGCGCACGGCGAGGAAGGACGACAGCGCCCCATCACGCTGTTGTCTCCTCGTGCCGCGCCTTGATCTCGCCCTTTGATGGGACTAGTTAGAGAGTTCCTCAATCAGGATCTTCGCAGCCATGGATTTCACCCCGACCGCAACGCCCATCCGCCTTGCTCACGGGGAATTCCATGCCTGCTTCAATCATCCTGTCGAACCTGTCGCTGTCCACGCCTGACGGGCGCTCTCTCTTCTCAAACCTCGATCTGACATTCGGCGCCGAGCGAACTGGTCTCGTCGGCCGTAACGGCGTTGGCAAGACGACGCTGCTTGCGTCGATGCTCGGCGAACATATTCCTCAGTCGGGACGCGTTCTGATCAACGGCACTATCGGCTTGTTACGCCAGGACGTGCAGGTTCTTGCCGGCGGGACCGTGGCGGATCTGTTCGGCGTGCGGCCGGCGCTCGAGTTGCTGCGCCGTGCCGAGCGGGGCGACGCCTCCGCCGACGAGGTCGCTGCGGTCGACTGGACGCTCGAGACGCGGCTTGAGGCCGCGCTGGCGCGCCTCGGGTTCGATCCGTCTCCCGATACGGCGCTGTCGTGCCTGTCCGGTGGCCAGATCACGCGGGTTCGTCTCGCCGCGCTGGTGTTCGCTGCGCCTGACTTCCTGCTGCTGGACGAGCCCACCAACAATCTCGACCAGGACGGACGCAAGGCCGTCACCGATCTGCTGGCTGCCTGGCGCGGCGGCGCGATTATCGTCAGCCACGACCGGACACTGATCGACACCATGGATGCGATCGTCGAGCTGACGTCGCTCGGCGCGACGCGATATGGTGGCAATTGGAGCAGCTTTCGAACGCAGAAGGCCATCGAGCTCGCGGCTGTGAGGCACGATCTAGCGCTTGCCGAGAACCGCCTGTCCGAGATCGACGGGAGGGCGCAGGAGGCCGCGGAGAAGAAAGCACGCAAGGACAGCGGCGGCAGAAAGAAGCGCGCCAAGGGCGACATGCCGCGCATCCTGGCCGGCGCCCGCAAGGATCGCAGCGAGGACACCGGCGGCAAGAATGCGCAAATCGCCGAGCGGCAGCGCGCGGAAGCGCTTCAAGCCATCGACACGGCGCGCCGGCGCATCGAAGTTCTTCAGCCGCTCTCGGTCAAATTGCCCGCAACCGACCTGCCGGCGGGGAGGGAGGTGCTTTGGCTTGACGGTGTCAGCGCTGGCTTTTGGCCGGAGCAGCCTGTCCTGCGCGACCTCTCATTTGCGGTGGTCGGGCCGGAGCGCGTCGCGCTGGTCGGGCCCAATGGCTCCGGCAAGACGACGCTGCTGAAGCTCATCGTGGGCGAGCTGCGTCCGCTTGCGGGCATCGTGCGGGTCAGGCCGGATTTCGCGTTGTTCGACCAGAAGGTCAGCCTGCTCGACCCGGCGCGCTCCATCCTGGACAATTTTCGGCGTCTCAATCCGAAGGCCGGTGCGAACGAGTGCCATGCCGCGCTGGCCCGGTTCATGTTTCGCGCCGATGCCGCCTTGCAAATCGCCGGGAGCCTGAGCGGCGGGCAAATGTTCCGCGCGGGCCTCGCTTGCGTGCTGGGCGGGCAGCCGCCGCCGTCGCTGCTGATCCTGGACGAGCCGACCAATCATCTCGACTTCGAGTCCATCGAAGCCGTCGAGGCCGGCTTGCGGGCCTATGACGGCGCACTGCTGGTCGTCAGCCATGACGAGGCGTTCCTGCAGGCGATCGGGATCACGCGGCGGATCGAACTTGCCGCCAATTTGCCGCGCATCGATGGCGGGATCGTCTGATCCTGCCTGGCGCTCTGGATCTGGCTGTGATTTTCAAAAGCCCGACGCCCTGCCCCCAGCGCGTCGGGCGGAAAAAATGAGTATAAATCCGTGATCCCAACGCCGTTGTTGTGACGCGGGCCGCATCGATTTTCTACTCCGGGAAACTACCGCATCGGAACCAGGCGCCGTCTGCCCGCCGATTGCGCGGCCTAGGATGCCGCGCCTCCACCCGGCTCCAGCGCCTCGCCGATCTCCAGCGGATGCGCCATGGTCTCGTGCAGCGCGTCGCGGTCGAGCTCGCCTTCGGAGATGCTGATGACCACGCAGGCAACGCCATTGCCGATCAGGTTGGTCAGTGCGCGGCACTCGCTCATGAACTTGTCGATGCCGACCAGGATCGCGATCGACTGGATCGGGATATCAGGCACGATCGACAGCGTCGCAGCGAGCGTGATGAAGCCGGCGCCGGTCACGCCAGAGGCCCCCTTGGAGGTGATCATAGCGATGCCCAAAATGCCGAGCTCCTGCCAGATGGTCAGATGGGTGTTGGTCGCCTGCGCCAGAAACAGCGTCGCGAGCGTCATGTAGATGTTGGTCCCATCGAGGTTGAAGCTGTAGCCGGTCGGGATGACGAGGCCGACCACGGAGCGTGAGGCGCCGAGATGCTCCATCTTCTGGATCATCTGCGGCAGCACGGTCTCGGAGGACGAGGTGCCGAGCACGATCAAGAGCTCGTCCTTGATATAGGCGATGAAGCGCAGGATCGAGAAGCCGGCGAGCCGGGCGATCGAACCCAGCACGATCAGCACGAAAAGGATACTGGTCAGATAGAACGTGCCGATCAGCGCGGCGAGATTGAGCAGCGAGCCGAGGCCGTAGGCGCCGACGGTGAACGCCATGGCGCCGAAGGCGCCGATCGGCGCGACGCGCACGATGATGCGGATGATGCCGAAGAACATCTTCGCCGCCTTGTCGATCGCGTCCGCAATGGGCTCGCCGGCCTTGCCGAGAAAGGCGATGGCGAAGCCGGAGAGAATCGAGATCAGCAGCACCTGCAAGAGGTCGCCGCGCGCGATCGCCCCGAGATAGCTGTCGGGAATGATCGCCATCAGATGGGCGACGATGCCCTCTTCGTGGGCCTTGGTGACGTAGGTCGCCACCGATTTCGGGTCGATCGTGGCCGGATCGATGTTGAAGCCGCGCCCGGGCTGGAGAATCTCGCCGACCAGAAGGCCGACCGCGAGGGCTACGGTCGAGACCGTCTCGAAATAGATCAGCGACTTCAGCCCGACCCGGCCGACCCGCTTCAGATCGCCCATCGAGGAGATGCCGTGCACCACGGTGCAGAAGATCACGGGCGCGATCATCATCTTGATCAGCGCGATGAAGCCGTCGCCGAGCGGCTTCAAGGCCTTGCCGAGATCGGGATAGACATAGCCGATGAGCACGCCGAGTGCGATCGCGATCAGCACCTGGACGTAGAGGATCTTGTACCAGGGCTGGTGCCGGCGCTGGATGGCTGACGGGATCGCAATCTGTGTCATAATGTAGGCTCGGGAACGGATTGATCGTGCATGATTTGCATCATGTGATGGGCGCCGCAGAAGCGACAATCACATTTTTGTCTGTTGGCACGACCATCGGTCGTTGCGCCGAACTTGGGTGGGAACATGCCGATCGCAACAGGCTTGGACGAGCAGAGCTATTTTCCACGTTGGAAGCTCAAGACCTCGGGCGTGATCATGCCGGAGGAGCGACTGTCCTGGGGCCAGACCATCGTCTCGGGTCTTCAACATTGCGTCGCGATGTCCGGTGCGACGATCATTGCGCCGCTGTTGATGGGGTTCGATCCCAACGTTGCAGTTCTGTTCTCCGGCGTCGGCACGCTGATCTTCTTCGTCATCGTCGCCGGGCGCGTGCCGAGTTATCTCGGCTCGAGCTTCGCCTTCATCGCCGTCGTCATCGCCGCCACCGGCTATGCTGGGCAGGGGCCGAACCCGAACCTGTCGGTTGCGCTCGGCGGCATCGTCGGCGCCGGAGTGCTGTATGGCCTGATTTCGCTGGTCGTGATGTGGTCCGGTGTCGGCTGGATCGAGCGGCTGCTGCCGCCGGCCGTTACCGGCGCCGTCGTCGCTGCGATCGGCCTCAATCTCGCGCCGGTGGCGGTCAAGGCAGTGAGCGCCAATGCATTCGACACCTGGATCGGCCTCGCCACCGTCTTGATTATCGGCGTGGTCGCCGTTGCAGCACCAGGCCTGTGGCGCCGCCTGCCGATCATCCTTGGGGCGGTCGGCGGCTATTTCTTGTACCTACTGTTCGCGAACGGCCTCGGCTTTGGCAAGCCGATCGACTTCACGCAATTGTCGGCCGCGCCGTGGCTCGGGCTGCCGAACTTCACTGCGCCGAGCTTCCATGCCGATGCGATCTTCCTCATCGCGCCGATTGCCGTCATTCTCGTTGCCGAGAATCTCGGGCACATCAAGGCCGTTGGCGCCATGACCGGCCGAAGCCTCGATGCCTATCTCGGCCGCGCCCTGTTCGCGGACAGCTTAGCTACCATCTTGGCGGCGTGCGGCGGTGGCACCGGCGTCACCACCTATGCCGAGAACATCGGCGTGATGGCGGCGACCAAGGTCTATTCGACCCTGCTGTTTGCGTTCGCGGCCTTGGTGTCGATCCTGCTCGGCTTCTCGCCGAAATTCGGCGCGCTCATCCTGTCGATCCCGGGTCCCGTCATCGGGGGACTTTCGATCGTGCTGTTCGGATTGATCGCGGCGATGGCCGGACGAATCTGGGTCGAGAACAAGGTCGACTTCGCTAATCCTGCGAACCTCATCACGGTCGCGGTGGCGCTGATCGCAGGGGCCGGCGATCTCACGCTCAAATTCGGTGCATTCACGATCGGCGGCATCGGCACCGCGACCTTCGGCGCGATCATCCTCTATCAGATCCTGACCTCGCCGCGCGCGCAGCGGGCCGACTAGATCCCGGCATCTGCGAGGGATGGAACAAAACGCCGGTTCCCTCCATGATGATGCATCCCGGAGAAACACATGCCGCAAACCGAACGCTCGACCCCGTTTCCCTCGCGCCTCGTCGGCCAGTACGCGCTGGTGACCGGCGCCTCGCAAGGCATCGGCCGTGCCGTCGCCATCCGGCTCGCCCAGGAAGGCGCGACCGTCGCCATCAATTATTTCGGCAGTCCCGAGGGGGCGGACGAGACGCTCGCGCTCGCACGAACCGCATCCGCCGACCGCGGTCATGGCAGGCTCGACCATTTCGCGGTCAAGGCCGACGTCGGCGGCGAGCAGGACATCGCCGCGATGTTCGAAACGGTCCTGGCGCGTTTCAAGCGCCTCGACTGTCTCGTCAACAATGCCGGCTTCCAGCGGGAATCGCCGAGCGAGGCGCTCGACGTCGAAACCTATCGCCGCATCATCGACGTCAACCTGAACGGCGCCGTGCTGTGTGCGCAGAAGGCGCTGGCGCATTTCGTCGCGCGCGGAGGAGGCGGCTCCATCATCAACTGCTCCAGCGTGCACCAGATCATTCCCAAACCCGGCTATCTCGCTTACTCGATCAGCAAGGGCGGCATGGCCAATCTGACGCGCACGCTGGCGCTGGAATTCGCCGGCCAGCGCATCCGCGTCAATGCGGTTGGTCCCGGCGCGATCGACACGCCGATTAATGCGGCCTGGACCGGCGATCCGGAGAAGCGCGGCGTCGTCACCTCCCATATTCCGATGGGGCGCGTCGGCACGCCGGAAGAGATCGCCGCGGTGTTCGCCTTCCTCGCCTCGGACGACGCCAGCTACATCACCGGCCAGACCATCTATGCCTGCGGGGGCCTGACGCTGTTTCCAGAGTTTCGGGAGAACTGGGCAAGCTGAAAACCGGCTTGGGGTTGCGCGCGCCTCGCGTGGGATAGAGGGGCGTGACCGGTTGGGGGTCTGCGGCGCCGTGTGCTATCGACCGTGGATGGCGCTGCCGCTATTGGCGAGCGCCGACACGTGAAGGGCCCGTGACCACAACCATCAACATCAATGCCTATAGTGACGCACTGGTGGTCCTCGGCACCGCCGGCGTCGTGGTGCCGATCGTCCGGCATTGGGGCATCAATCCGGTGCTGGGCTATCTCGGGGCCGGCGCCATTCTCGGTCCGCTCGGGCTCGGCTCGCTCGTCAAGGACCTCCCGTTCCTGTACTGGTTCACGGTGGCGGACGCCCAGAACGTCGAGGGTATCGCCAATCTCGGCATCGTGTTCCTGCTATTCCTGATCGGGCTCGAGCTGTCTTTCAGACGGCTCATGACGATGCGGCGTCTGGTGTTCGGGCTCGGCGGCCTGCAAGTCCTCGCGACGTCGGCCATGATTTTCGGCGTGGCGCTTCTCTTCGGGCAGAGCTCCGATACGGCCGTGATCCTCGGCGCGAGCCTTGCGCTGTCCTCGACGGCGATCGTGCTCGAGCTCCTGTCCGCCGAGAGGCGGCTTTCCACCTCGGTCGGGCGCGCCAGCTTCTCGGTGCTGCTGGCTCAAGACCTCGCAGTCGTCCCCATTCTGGTTTTCGTCTCGGTGCTCGGCGCGGGAAGCGGTGGCTCGGTCGTGGCGCACATCTCCAGTGCGGTCCTGAAGGCTGTGCTGGCGGTAACCTTCCTCACTCTGGTCGGACGGCTGCTGATGCGTCCGCTCTTCCAGATGGTTGCAGGCACCCATTCGACGGAGTTGTTCGTTGCCGCGACCTTGTTCGTCATCGTCGGCGCAGGGCTTGCCGCCCACCAGGCCGGCCTGTCGATGGCGCTCGGAGCCTTCGTTGCAGGATTGATGCTGGCGGAAACCGAATATGGCAAGGCCATCGAGGCCACCGTCGAGCCGTTCAAGGGCCTGCTGCTGGGCATCTTCTTCTTCACCGTCGGGATGGCGATCGACGTCCGCGTGTTCCTGCGCGAGCCCGGCTGGCTGCTGGCCGCCGTCGTCGGCATTCTCGTCGGCAAGGCGATCGTGCTCATCATCCTGGGGCGCCTCTTCAGGCTGTCATGGCCGGCGGCGATCGAGATCGGCTTCCTGCTGGGCCCCGTCGGCGAATTCGCCTTCGTCAGCATCGGAATGGCGGCGGCCGGAGGCATGATCGAGCCCCGCGTGTCGAGCTTTGCCGTCGCCGTCACCGCCGTGACGATGGCCCTGACGCCGCTTCTGAGCATTCTTGGACGAAAATTGGCCGCGAAGCTGAGCAGCGAACGCACGCCCGATCCCGAGCTCGCGGTTCGGCCGCCCGGCGACCGCGCGCAAGCCATCGTGGTCGGCTATGGCCGTGTTGGAAAGGTGGTCTGCTCCCTGCTGACCAGCCATGGCCTGAACTACATCGCGGTCGATCACGCGGCCGTCGACGTGGCGCGTGATCGCCGCGACGGTCACAAGGTCTATTTTGGCGATGCGACAGAGCCGGGTTTCCTCGAAGCCTGTGGCTTGATGCAGACGACCGGCGTGATCATCACCATCCAGTCGCGGCCGGCGATCGATGCCGTCGTCGAGCGGATCCGGGCGGTGCGGCCGGACGTGCTGATCGTCTCGCGTGCGCGGGACGCAGATCATGCCCGGCATCTCTACGCGATCGGCGCAACCGATGCGGTGCCGGAAACCATCGAGGCGAGCCTGCAGCTCTCCGAAGCCGCACTGGTCGGCCTCGGCGTTGCGGTCGGGCATGCGATCGCCTCGGTGCACGAGAAGCGGGACGAGTTCAGGCTGACGCTGCAGCAGGCCGCGCGGATCGCGGGACAAGAGAAAGCTCGTCCGCTCGATCTCACGGGACGGCGGTCGCCCCGATAGCGGCTATGCGGCCGCCATGCGCCGGGATTGTCGTCATCTGGCAAAACGGGCCGGCGCGAACTACATCATGCGCCATGACGAATGCCCCTCCGGCAAAACCTCCGCTCCAGGATTTCATCGGCCGGCACGAACGCCTGTTCGTGCTGACGGGCGCCGGCTGCAGCACCAATTCCGGGATTCCCGACTATCGCGACAGCCAGGGCAATTGGAAGCGGACCCAGCCCGTCAACTTCCAGGCCTTCATGTCGGACGAGCCAACCCGCCGCCGCTATTGGGCACGCAGCCTGATCGGCTGGCGGCGGTTCGGCCGGGCGAGGCCCAACGATGCGCATCGCGCGCTGGCCCGGCTCGAGGCGAACGGCCGGTGCGGGATGCTGCTGACCCAGAACGTCGACCGGCTGCATCAGTCGGCCGGCCATCGGCAAGTGATCGACCTGCACGGCCGGCTCGATCTGGTCCGCTGCATGGGCTGCGGGGCGAAGACGCCGCGCGAGGAGTTTCAGCATGCGCTCGGCCGCGCCAATGCGGCATGGCTGACGCTCGATGCCGCCGATGCACCCGACGGCGACGCCGATCTGGAGCACGAGGATTTTTCCTCCTTCGAGGTGCCGCCTTGCGAAGCCTGCGGCGGCATCCTCAAGCCCGACGTGGTGTTCTTCGGTGAGAACGTGCCGCGCGAGGTGGTGGCCACGGCGCAAGATCATCTGGCAGAGGCGGATGCCATGCTGATCGTCGGCTCGTCACTGATGGTCTATTCCGGCTTCCGCTTCGTCCAAGCCGCCGCGCGGCGCAATATCCCCATCGCCGCGGTCAATCTCGGCCGCACCCGCGCCGACGATCTCCTGACGCTGAAGGTTGAGGAGCGCTGTGAAGCGGCGCTTGCATTCCTGCTCTGATCGCTCAGGCGCGAACACGCCTTGCCTATTGCATAGGTGCCGCGCAAAATAGCCGGGCACAGCGTTGTACGCATGCCTCATGGCACGGGAATTGCTGCGCTTTTGGACCCGAACTTGACGATCAGCACGGAGAAATTGGAATGCTCGAGGGAGCCGAGGTGCGGCTTGCCGTTGATATCGGTGGCACGTTCACCGACATCGTGCTGGACGTGGGACAAGACCGCAAAACCCGCAAGGTGCTGACGACGCCGCAGCGCCCCGAGCAGGCGGTGCTGGACGGCATGCGGCTCATTCTTGCCGATGCACGCGCGCATATCAGCGATATCGACGTCTTCATCCACGGCACGACGCTTGCAACCAACGCCATCATCGAGCGGCGCGGCGCCAAGACCGCGCTGATCGCGACCGAGGGCTTCCGCGACGTGCTCGATATCGGCACCGAGAGCCGCTACGACCAGTACGATCTCAGCATCGACAAGCCGAAGCCGCTGGCGCCGCGCGGCCTCCGCTTCACCGTGCCCGAGCGCATCGACGCCCACGGCGCCGTCCGCCTCCCGCTCGACGAGACGGCCGTGCGCGCGCTCGCGCCGAAATTGCGTGAACTCGGCGTCGAGAGCGTCGCGGTCGCCTTCCTGCACTCCTACGCCAATCCCGAGCACGAGCGACGCGCAGCGGCGATCATGGCCGAGGAGATGCCCGGCATCTCCGTGACGGTGTCTTCCGCCGTCTGTCCCGAAATTCGCGAGTATGAGCGCACATCGACTGCGGTCGCGAACGCCTATGTGCAACCCCTGATCGACGGTTATCTCGCCCGCATGGCCGACGCCCTGCAGGTCGAGCAGTTCCGCGGCGCGATCTACCTCGTCACGTCAGGCGGCGGCGTCACCTCGATCGAGACCGCGCGGCGCTTTCCAGTGCGTCTCGTCGAATCCGGTCCGGCCGGCGGCGCGATCTTCGCGGCGCAGATCGCGGCGCGCCTTGGCGAGAGCAAGGTGCTCTCTTTTGACATGGGCGGCACCACCGCGAAAATCTGCCTGATCGAGAAATTCCAGCCCGAGACCTCGCGCGTGTTCGAGGTCGATCGCGCCGCGCGCTTCCTCAAGGGCTCCGGCCTGCCGGTGCGCATCCCCGTGATCGAGATGGTCGAGATCGGCGCCGGCGGCGGCTCGATCGCCCATGTCGATGCGATGAAGCGCGTCACCGTCGGCCCGGAGAGCGCCTCGTCGGAGCCGGGGCCGGCCTGCTATGGCCGCGGCGGTCAGCGCCCCGCGGTGACGGATGCCGACGTTGCGCTCGGCATGATCGATCCTGACGCCTTTGCGGCCGGCACGATCAAACTCGATCCGGAGCTGTCGAAACAGGCGCTGCTGCGCGATGTCGGTGCGCCGCTCGGCCTGTCGGCGGAAACAGCGGCTTATGCCGTGCACGAGGTGGTCTGCGAGAACATGGCGAGCGCCGCGCGCGTGCATGCTGTCGAGCGCGGCGCGGTGGTCGGCCAGCACACGCTGATCGCCTTCGGCGGCGCCGCGCCGCTGCATGCGGCGCGCGTTGCCGAGAAGATCGGCGTCTCCCGCGTGATCGTGCCCTCGAACGCCGGCGTCGGCTCGGCGGTCGGATTTCTGGCGGCTCCCATCGCGTATGAATTGGTGCGCAGCCGTCACGTCCGGCTCGATGATTTCGATACCGAGGCGGTCTCTGACTTGCTTCAGGACATGGTGACCGAAGCGCGCGCGCTGGTCGAGCCGGGCGCGGCCGGCGCGCCGGTGCGCGAGCGCCGCGCGGCTTTCATGCGCTATGTCGGCCAGGGCCACGAGATCACCGTCGAGCTGCCGAACCGTCCGCTGACGACGGCCGATCTCGCCGGTCTGCGGCAAAAGTTCGAGGCCGACTATTCGGCGATGTTCGAGCGACCGATCCCGGGCGCGGCGATCGAGGTTCTGAGCTGGTCGGTGCTCGCGACCACCGAGGCGCGCAATCCGCCCGCCGTCGCTTCCGTGGCGCGCCAGCCCGCGGCCAAGGCGTCCGGCAGCCGAAGATTCTTCGACGGCCGGGCCGGCGAAGTGATCGAGATCCCGCTCTATCGGCGCGAGGACATGGCGCCGGGGGCGACCATCGCGGGCCCCGCCGTGATCGCGGAAGACGAAACCTCGACCTTCGTCTCCACCAGTTTCGACGCCCATATCGACGGTGCCGGCAGCATCGTCATGGAACGAAAGGCGGCCTGATCATGAGCAAGGCAAATGGCGCGAGCCTGATCGACCTCCAGATCATGTGGCACCGGCTGATCGCCGTGGTCGAGGAGCAGGCGCAGGTGCTGCTTCGCACCGCGTTCAGCCCGATCGTGCGCGAATGCGGCGACCTCTCGGCCGGCGTGTTCGACCTCAAGGGCCGGATGCTGGCGCAGGCGGTGACCGGCACGCCCGGCCACGTCAACTCGATGGCGGAATCGGTCAAGCACTTCATCGCGCACTTCCCGATCGAGACGATGAAGGAGGGCGATGCCTACATCACCAACGATCCCTGGATGGGCACCGGTCATCTCAACGATTTCGTCGTCACCACGCCCTGCTTCAAGGACGGCAAGGTCGTCGCGCTGTTCTCCTGCACCAGCCATCTCATGGACATCGGCGGCATCGGCTTCGGGCCCGACGCCACCGACGTGTTCATGGAGGGGCTCTACATCCCCATGCTGAAGCTGATCGATCAGGGCGTCGTCAACGAGACGCTGATGGCGATGATCCGCACCAACACGCGGCTTCCGATCGACACCGAGGGCGACACCTATTCGCTCGCCGGCTGCAACGACGTTGGCTGCGAGCGCCTGGTCGAGATGATGAGCGAGTTCGGCATCGAGACGCTCGACGAGCTCGGCGACTACATCTGCGACCGCTCGCGCGAGGCGGTGCTGGCCGAAATCGCCAAGCTGCCGAAGGGCAGCTGGCGCAACACCATGGTGGTCGACGGCTATGATGCGCCGGTGACGCTGGCGGCGACGCTGACGATCTCGGATACCGGCATCCACGTCGATTTCGACGGCACCTCGGCGGCCTCGAAGTTCGGCATCAACGTGCCGCTGTCCTACACCACCGCCTACACCGTGTTCGGCCTCGGCTGCGTCGTCGCCTCGCAGATCCCGAATAATGCCGGCTCGCTCTCGCCGCTGACGGTGTCCGCGCCGGCGGGTGCGATCCTAAATGCGCCGAAACCGGCGCCCGTGGCGTCGCGCCACGTCATCGGCCAGATGCTGCCTGACGTCGTGTTCGGCTGCCTGCGCCAGATCATTCCCGAGCGCGTGCCTGCGGAAGGCACCTCCTGCCTGTGGAATCTCAACGTACGCGGCCAGACCCGCTCCGGCGCCGGCGGCAATTACGGATTCTCGATGGCGGTGACTTCCAACGGCGGTACCGGTGCGCGCTTCGGCAAGGACGGGCTGTCGGCGACCGCTTACCCAAGCGGCGTGCGCGGCACGCCGGTCGAGATCGCGGAGACCCAGACGCCGCTGATCTTCTGGCGCAAGGAGCTGCGTCCGGATTCCGGTGGGGCAGGGCGCACCCGCGGCGGCCTCGGCCAGATCATCGAAGTCGGCAGCGGCGTCGATGCGCCGTTCGACATCCTCGCCGCGTTCGACCGCATCGATCATCCGCCGCGCGGGCGGGACGGCGGCCAGAACGGCGAGGCCGGCTATGTCGGTCTCAAATCCGGCAAGAAGCTGCGCGGCAAGGGCTTTCAGCAGGTGCCGCCGGACGATCGGCTGGTCGTGCTGACGCCCGGCGGTGCCGGCATCGGCGATCCCAGGGAGCGCGATCGCGCGGCCGTCAACGACGACGTCGCAAGCGGTCTCGTGTCTTCGGAGAACGCAGTCAACGTCTATGGGTACGCGCGTTGATGCATCGGCGCGCTTGGTAAACGGAGGGGAGCAATGATTACGCGACGGAACTTCACTGTGGGCGCAGCAACGCTGCTCGCCGCCGGCCACATCTCGACTCGCGCACGGGCGGCAACGAGCTGGGATATGTCGACGGTCTGGCCCGACGGCAATTTCCACACCCAGAACGCGATGTCCTTCGCGGAGGAAGTGAAGAAGCAAAGCAATGGTGCGGTCGCCATCACCGTGAAGGCCGGCGGCCAGCTCGGCTTCAAGGGGCCCGAGCACCTGCGGGCCGTGCGCGACGGCCTGGTGCCGCTCGCCGACGTCCTCAACATCCAGCAGGTCGGCGACGAGCCCTTCATGGGCGTCGAGAGCATCCCATTCCTCTGCGGCTCCGTGGACGAGCTCAAGGTGCTGCACAAATATGTGCGGCCCGAATATGAGAAGATCGCCGCGCGTAACAATCAGAAGATCCTCTACATCGTGCCTTGGCCGACGCAATATCTGCATCTCAAGACCAAGGTCGCCGACGTCGAGGGCCTCAAGAACATCAAGATCCGCGTGCCCGACAAGAACGCGGTCGAGATGCTCAATGCCATCGGTATGGCGGCGGTGATGATCCCCTGGGGCGAAACGATCCCCGCACTCGCCTCCGGCGCGGTGGCCGGGGTCTCCACCTCGTCTGTGTCCGGCGTCGACGGCAAGTTCTGGGAGTTCCTGAAATACGTCTACCCGACCAACCATGTCTGGTCGTCGCAGATGCTCACCGTCAATCTCGATGCCTGGAAGGCGCTCGGCGCCGATCAACAGAAGCTGGTCGCTGACATCGCGGCGAAGATGGAGCCCGGCTTCTGGGCCAATTCGCTCAAGGCCGATGTTGACAGCCTCAACCGCCTCAAGGAGGGCGGCATGGAGGTGGTGCCGGTCTCGGACGCCATGATGAAGGACATCCGGGCCAAGACCGCGCCGCAGTTGGACGCCTTCCTCAAGCGCGTGCCGGCGGCGGACAAGCCGGTGCGGGCCTATCTCGCCGAAATCAAGCGCGGCTGAGGGCGAGGCGTGGTGAGCCTTTCGCCCGAAGCATCGCAAAGCCTCAACGCAGCGGCGCCCGCGCCGCTGCGCATCGTCCTCGACGGCATCGATCGCCTCGGCCGGCTCGACGGCTGGATCGGTGGCTTCTGTCTGCTCATGCTGACGCTGCTGATGCTGTGCGAGGTCGCAACCCGCTTCCTCTCGAACTTCCTGCCGTTCTTCCCGCCGAGCATCTCGATCGCGTGGGAATACTCCTCCTATCTGATGGCGGCGGCCTTCACTTTCGGCGCCGCCATGACGCTGCGCGTCGGCGGCCACATCCGCGTCGTGCTGCTCCTGAAGAACGCACCCGTGCCGGTGCAGCGCGCGCTCGAGATCCTCTCGGCGGCGGCCGGCTTTGCCTTCATGGCGTTCCTGACCTCAGCCATGGCGAAATTCGCCTGGAGCGCCTTCCTGCGCGGCCAGGTCTCGACCTCGAGCGACACGCCGCTGTGGTTTCCGCAGGCGATCGTCACCTTCGGCATGTTGCTGCTGACGCTGCAGTTCCTGGCGCGTGCGATCCAGGCCGCGCTCGGCCTGCCGCTGGAGGACCATCGCATGAAGGCCTCGCCCGTCGAATGATCGCCTTGCCCGCATCCGGACCCGAGATCGCATGACCATCGAAGTCGTCGCCCTGTTCGCGATTCTGTTTGTGCTGCTGGCCTGCGGCGTCTGGATCGGCCTCACGCTTGCGCTCACCGCGACGCTGCTGCTCGCGATGTTCCGCTCGATCCCGCTCGACAAGCTGTTGCCGCAATACGCCTGGAACATCCTGACCACGCAGGAGCTGCTTGCGCTGCCGCTGTTCATTCTGATGGGCGAGTTGCTTTTCCGCACCCGCCTGTCGCGCTCGCTGTTTCAGGGATTGGCGCCGTGGGCCGGGCTGCTGCCCGGCCGCCTGCTGCATGTCAACGTGATCGGCTGCACCATCTTTGCGGCGATCTCGGGCTCGTCAGCGGCGACGACGCAGGTGATCGGCCGCATGTCGCTCAACGAGCTCCTACGCCGCGGCTACTCCCGCGACATCGCGATCGGCTCGCTTGCCGGCGCCGGCACGCTCGGCTTCCTGATCCCACCGTCCAACATCATGATCATCTACGGCGTGCTCGGCGACGTCTCGATCCTGAAGCTGTTCACCGCCGGGGTGCTGCCGGGCTTCTTGCTGGCCGCGACCTTCATGGCCTGGGTGATGCTGCATACGAGCCTCAAGCCCGCGATGGTGCCCGAGACCGAAGCCAAGCTCTCGCAGGTGCCGTGGAGCGAGCGCTTTGCAGCGCTGAAAGACCTCGCGCCGGCGCTGTTCCTGATCGCCTGCGTGCTCGGCTCGATGTATGGCGGGCTCGCAACGCCCTCGGAAGCTGCCGCCGTCGGCGTGCTCGGCGCGGCTCTGGTTGCCTGGGCGCAGGGCGCAATGTCGCAACAGGTGATCCGCGACGTCTTGATCGGCTCGGTCGTCACCTGTTCGATGATCGCGCTGATCGTGCTGGGAGCCTCGATCCTCGGCAATGCCGCGGCCTTCCTCGGCATCCCGCAGGCGGTGGCCGCGTTCGTCAAGGGCCTCGGCCTGTCGCCCTTCATGCTGATCGTGGCGCTGATCGTCTTCTATCTCGTGCTCGGCTGTTTTCTCGACGGCTTCTCGATGATCGTGATGACGCTGCCGATCGTGCTGCCGATCGTGAAGGGCGCCGGCTTCGACGAGGTCTGGTTCGGCGTCTTCCTTGTGCTCGCCGTGGAGATGGCGCAGATCACGCCGCCCGTCGGCTTCAACCTGTTCGTGATCCAGGGGCTGACCGACGACGGTCTCGGCTACATCGCCCGCGTCACGATGCCGTATCTGATGATCATGATCGGCTTCGTGTTGCTGCTGACGCTGTGGCCCGGGATCGTCACGATTCTGCCGAAGGTGCTTTACGGATAAGACGACTTGTTCCGGGATCGGCGGATCGAAAGCAAAAACGGTCAGCGCCGCTGCCGTTTCAAGTCGCCCTGCATCGAAGCGACTTCGGTGCGCATTCCATATTTGCACGCCCTGTGATCCGTCGTACAGTGTGACGGTAAGCAGAAGTACAACAGCAACCACTCCGGTGAACGTGGCTCCTCGGCGCGATGCGCCGAGCGAGGGGACGTCTGTTGCCGCTCCGGTCCGATGGAGGACGATCGACGCACACTAACTGCAAATACCCTCGCAAGCCGCGTTCACGAGACGCAATCAACAAACACAAGAGCGGGAGGAAGTGCAAATGAGGAAACAGTGGCTCAGCTCGGTCCTGCCTGTCGTCGCCGTTGCGACATTTGCAGCGACGGCGGCATTGGCTCAGTCGGTGGATACGTCCCGTATCGAGGCCGCCGGCCAGAACGATTGGCTCACCTATCACGGTTCGTACAAATCCCATCACTACAGCCCGCTGGCGCAGATCAATACGAGCAATGTCGGCAATCTGGGCGTGGCGTGGATGCACATTCCCGGGCGATCGACGCGCGGCCTGCAGTCGATGCCGCTCGTCGCCGACGGCGTGCTGTACTATTCGGGCTCTTACAGCCGCGTCTTCGCGCTGAACGGCGCCAGCGGCGAGGTCATCTGGTCGTTCTTTCCTGAGCTGGATGAGGCGCTGATCAGCCGGCAGACCCACTCTCCCTACAACCGCGGCGTCGCTCTCGGCGAAGGCAAGGTCTTCGTCGGCACCATGGATGGCCGTGTCTTCGGGCTGGACGCCAAGACCGGAAAGGTCCTCTGGGAGACCAGGCTGATCGACTCGCAGAAGCTGACGGTCGGCTTCACCGGCGCGCCGCTCTATGCGAAGGGCAGCGTGATCATCGGCGCGCAAGGCGGCGAATGGCCGGGCCGCGGCCCGATCTTCGCGCTGGATGCCGCGACCGGAAAGAAGAAGTGGGAGTTCCTAACGGTCGCAGGCACCGAAGAGGCCATGAAGACCTGGGGCAACGAGTCCTGGCGCACCGGCGGTGGTGGCGGCTGGATGCCGGGCACCTACGATTCCGAGACCAACACCATCCTGTGGGGCACTGCGAACCCGGCGCCGCTCTACGATTGGTCGGGTCCGGACTACAAGACGCAGGGCGCGCGCCCCGGCGACAACCTCTACACGAGCTCGGTGATCGGGCTCGACATCGATACCGGTAAGCTGAAATTCTACCATCAGGAACTGCCGCACGATGCCTGGGATTTCGACAGCTCGGTCGGCG
This sequence comes from Bradyrhizobium sp. NBAIM18, assembly GCF_020193825.1. Lineage (NCBI taxonomy): Bacteria > Pseudomonadati > Pseudomonadota > Alphaproteobacteria > Hyphomicrobiales > Nitrobacteraceae > Bradyrhizobium > Bradyrhizobium sp. NBAIM18. The sequence goes on along the minus strand of NZ_JADYVO010000006.1, from coordinate 125,729 downwards.
AATTCGTGATGCTCGAGCGAGACGGCCAGAAATACGTCGTCCATCCGAACAAGGGCGGCTTCGTCTTTGTCTACGACCGCAATCTCAAAGTGAAGAACGTCTGGCGGCTGGTCGAGAACATCAACTTCGTCAAGGATATCGATCCCAAGACCGGCGCGCTGATCGGCCGTCGCGATTTCCCGGTCGGCAAGGTCACCGAACCACCGCTGTGTCCGTTCATCGGCGGCGGCATCAGCTGGAACGCCGGCTCCTACAGCCCCAAGACCGGTCTCTATTACAAGATCGGACAGGAATGGTGCATGACGCTGGATATCCAGAAGACGACGCCGGTCACCACGCCGCAGGTCCAGCTCAACATCGGTGCCGATTTCAAGATGGTGCCTCCTCCGGGTGGCGAGATCTACGGACATCTCGACGCGCGCGATCCCATCACGGGCGCGAAGAAATGGGAGGTTCGCTATCCCGAGCCTCCGCTCGGAAGCGTGCTGTCGACCGCGGGCAACCTCGTCTTCGTGCCTGATTCCCGCGGTGTGCTGCACGCCTATGATGCCGAGACCGGCGCCGAGCTGTGGAAGCACAACAACGGCACCGGTCACCAGGGCGGCATCGTCAGCTACTCCGTCGGCGGCAAGCAATATATCGCGGTGACGGCGGGCTTCGGCGGGATGCTGGCGGACGAATATGCGCCGAACTTCGGCGGCGTCTACAAGAGCATGCCGCGTGACGACGGCGCCCTGGTCGTCTTCAGCCTGAAATAGTCTGCCGCAGATGTTCTGATCATGGAGCGGGCGCAAGCCCGCTCCTCGATCGATGTCGCGGCCGCGTGGCTCAGGAATGGAGCGTACCTGTTGAGACTGTCTTGCAAGACGATTTTGGCGGGGCTGAGCGCCTCGTTGCTGTGGGCTGCGATGGCCCAGGCCCAATCCGCCACACCCGTGCCGGAGAACGCGGCGTTCGAGGTCGAGCAGGTGTTTGCGGGGACTTGCGGCTTCTGTCACTCCGACGGTGGCCGGGCCGCTGGGAAGGGGCCGCAACTGATGAATTCGCCGCGCGACGACGACTATATCCGCAGTCGCATCAAGCACGGCAAGCAAGGAGCGATGCCGGCCTTTGACGGCGCCTTCACCGACGCCCAGATCGACCAGATGGTCAAGTACATCCGCGCCCTGAAACCGCGCGACGGCTAACTAGCATAGAGTGTGGAATGAAGACATTTGTCCCGGTCATCGTCGCTGCCGCCATCGTCCTGTCGGGGCAGGCGGCGGCGCGCCCCCTGGAGGCGATCCGCTCCAGCGGCGTGATCGGGCTCTGCGCACATCCCAATTCGCTTCCCTTCGCGCACAAGACCGGCGATCCGCCCGGCTTCCAGGTCGAACTCGGTCGGGTGCTGGCACGCGAGCTCGGTGTCTCGCTGCGGCTCGACTGGATCATCACGCAGTACCAGATGCGCAGCGCCGGCTGCGACATTCTCCTGGACGTCATCGCCGATCGCGAAGCGCAAGGCGAAACCCGCCTGAGAATCTCCAAACCGTATTATCGCACAGGCGTCGCGCTCGCCGTGCCGTCATCCAGCACGCTCACGTCCTTCGCCAGCCTCAACGAATCGACCAAGGTGGGCGTGCAAGTTGGATCGATCGCAGCCATGATCATCGGCCGGCGGCGCGTGCCGATATCGACCTTCGGCTTCGAGAGCGACAGCCTGGAGGCCGTGTCGAACCGCGAGATCGACGCCGCCGCGGTCACGCCCACCGCCGCCAGCTATTTCAATCTGACCCACCCGGACAAACCGCTCCGGATCCTCGATCGCGACGAGAGCACGGCCGATCTGAACTGGAACGTCGGCGTCGGCATGGTCCGGCCGGACGATGCGTTGCGCGAAGCCATCGACGCAGCCGTGGAGCGGCTGCGCAGCGACGGCACGATCGACCGGATCTACCGCCGCTACGGCATCGCGCTGCAGGCGCCGAGATAGCGCGCTGCCGCGCCAATACGGAGCTCGCGTGCGGCCTCAGGCCGCGGCCTTCTTCCGCGCGAGCTCGGCCTTGTACAGCTCGAACTCCTCCGCGATCGCCTTGGCAATCGAAGGTCGCTGACGCAGCCGTTCGTGATACGCCTTCAGGTTCGGCCATTTCGCAAGCTCGATCGGCGGCGTCGCCATGGTCCAGTTGATGACCGTGACGAGATAGGCATCGGCCACGCTGAAATGGTCGAGCAGGAACTCGCGTCCTTTCAGGTAATTGTCGAGATAGTCGAGCCGCGACAGGTTCTTCTCCAGGGCATAGGCCTTGACTTCCTGCGGCGCCTTGCGGTCGAGCATGGGGATGAAGAGACCCTTGTGCAGCTCGGTGCCGATGAAGCAGAGCCATTGATGCAGCCGCGTGCGCTCGATGCCGGCGCTCGCGCCGAGGCCGGCTTGCGGGAAACGGTCCGCGACATATTGCAGGATCGCAGCGTTCTCGGTCAGCACCATGCCGTCGTCGGTGCGCAGCGTCGGCACGAGGCCGATCGGATTCACGGTGCGGAAGTCGGAGCCGTCGCTCAAGACCTTCTTGGTCGGCGGATCGACTTCGAGGTAGTTCGCCTCGGCGCCGGCTTCATACAGCGCGACGCGTGTCGCCATCGAGCAGGCAAGCGGCGAGAAATAGAGATCCATCTGTAGCCTCCTTGGGCAATTCCTCTTTGGGTGTCGCTCAACCTGGCCAGATTGATTTTTGTACCATCTTGCATAATATGGGTGAGGTCAAGGAATAACTTGCGGAATGGTACAAAAATCGAAGCCGCCAGCTGCTGCCAATCAGCCCGAACGCCGCGGCGAGCCCGAGCGTCGCGGTGGGCCTAAGCGCCGCGGCCGTCCGCGCGCCTACGAGCCCGATATCGCGCTCGGCAAGGCGCTCGACCTGTTCCGCAAGCAGGGTTTCGCGGCCACCTCGCTCGACGATCTCAGCGCCGCCACCGGCATGAACCGGCCGAGCCTCTACGGCGCCTTCGGCGACAAGCGCGAGCTCTACATCAAAAGCTACCAGCGCTATCGCGATGAAGCGGGCGCGGCGATGGTCGCGATCTTCCGCGAGGAGATGCCGCTGCGCCAGCGGCTGGAGCGCATCTACGCGGCCGCGCTGGACATCTATCTGTCCGGCGACACCGGGCCGCGCGGTTGCTTCACGGTCGTCACCGCGGCGTCCGAGGCGGTCGGCGATCCCGAGATCCGCGCCATGGTGCTGGACGGCCTCACCGAGCTCGACAAGGCCTTTGCCAGTTGCTTTCGCCGCGCCAAGGAGAAAGGCGAGCTGCCGGAGAGCGCCGATCCGTTCGCGCTGGCGCAGATCGCATCGGCCACCATCCACACCATCGCCATCCGCTCCCGCGCCCGCGTGCCGCGCAAGGAGCTGGAGGCGATCGTTAAGGGCGCGATCGACGTGATGATCGGCGCCAAAGGATAAGCTGGAAGCGAAGCTTCAATATCCCCGCGTTCGATCCACCACGTTCTCCAGCGCGCCGCCCGCCTCGAAACGCGCGATCTGCTCGGCGACATAGGCCGAGATCGCGTCCGCATCGGTATCGGCGGCGTTGTGCGGGGTCAGCAGGACGTTGGGGTGGGTCCAGAACCGGCTCTCCTTCGGCTGCGGCTCCTGCACGAAGACATCGAGCGAGGCGGCGCCCAGCGTGCCGTCGTCGAGACAGGCGAGAATATCGGCCTCGTTTTGCAAGCCGCCGCGGCCGGCATTGATCAGCACGGGCGCGCCGAGCGGGCTGTTGCGGTTGAGCTTCGTGAAGACGTCGCGGTTGAGGATGCCGTGCGTGTCCGGCGTCAGCGGCAGCAGGCAGACCAGGATGTCGGTCTTGCGCAGGAACGCGTCCATGCCTGCAGTGCCATGGAAGCATTCGACGCCCTCGATCGTGCGCGGGCTGCGGCTCCAGCCGGCGACGCGGAAGCCGAGCCTCCGCAGCACGTCGGCCGCATCGGCGCCGAGCGTGCCCAGCCCCATGACGCCGACCGTGATCGCGCTCGCCGGCCACTGATATCTGGGCTCCCAGCGCTTCTCGCGCTGCGATTGCCGCAGGTAAAGCTCCTGGCGGTGATGCATCAGAACATGCAGCACGACATATTCGGTCATGCGATTGGTGAGATCGGGCACGGCGACGCGCACCAGCGGCACTTCGGGCAGGCTCTTGTCGGCCATCAGCGCGTCGACGCCGGCGCCGAGGTTGAAGATCGCCCGCAGATTGGGGAACGCCCCGAGATCGCCCGGCACCGGCTTCCATACCGCCGCATAGTGCACCTCCGCCGGATCGAGCCCGACGTCCGGCAGCAGCACCACGCGGCGGTTGCCGCAGACCGCGTCGAACCGGGCCTTCCACCGCTCCGGCAGCCAGTTCTGCTGCGTGCTGTTGATCAGGACGGCCAGTGTGCCCATAGTCATTCGAAGTGCCTCTTTTGGGTTCCGCTCGAGAAAGCCCTCCTTGGCACGATCTGCCGGATTTTTCTTGCAAATTTTTTCCGCAGCGCTGTCGGCGCGGGCCATATTGGCGCGTCTTCAGAACAGACGAGGAAGTGCTGCCCATGCTTTACGCCATTCTTTGCTATCACGATGAGGATTTCGTCGGCTCCTGGAGCAAGGAGCAGGACGAGGCCGTGATGAAGAAGCTCACCGTGGTGCAGGAGAAGCTCACCAGGCAGGGTCGGCTCGGGCCGGTGGCGCGGCTGTTGCCGACGACCGCGGCGGCGACGCTGCGCAAGGAGGATCCGCCGCTGGTGCTCGACGGCCCCTATGCCGAGACCAAGGAGCAGCTGCTTGGCTTCTACATCGTCGACTGCAAGAATCTCGACGACGCGCTCGACGTCGCACGCGAGCTGGGTGCCGCCAATCCCGGCGGCGCCTATGAGGTGCGTCCCGTCGGCGTGTTCCGGCCCGGAGGAAACCTGACGTGAGCGAGGCCGATACCGCCTGGATCGAGACTGCGCTGACTTCGGCGCGACCCCAGGCGGTCGGCGCGCTGCTGCGCTATTTCCGCGATCTCGACACCGCCGAGGAGGCGTTTCAGAACGCCTGCCTGCGCGCGCTCAAGACCTGGCCGCAGAATGGGCCGCCGCGCGATCCCGCGGCCTGGCTGATCATGGTCGGCCGCAACGTCGCGATCGACGAAGTGCGACGCGCGCGCAGGCAGCAGCCGCTGCCTGAGGACGACCAGGCGATCTCCGATCTCGACGACGCCGAAGGCGAGCTGGCCGAGCGGCTCGACGGCTCGCACTATCGCGACGACATCTTGCGGCTGATGTTCATCTGCTGCCATCCAGGACTGCCGGCGACGCAGCAGATCGCGCTGGCGCTGCGCATCGTCTCGGGCCTCACGGTGAAGCAGATCGCCCGCGCGTTCCTGGTCTCGGAAGCGGCGATGGAGCAGCGCATCACGCGCGCCAAGGCAAAGGTGGCCGAGGCCGGGACGCCGTTCGAGGCGCCGGGCGCGGTCGAGCGCTCTGAACGGCTCGCCGGCGTCGCGGCGATGATCTACCTGATCTTCAATGAAGGCTATTCGGCGAGCGGTGACACCGCGGAGATCAGGAAGCCGCTGTGCGAGGAGGCGATCCGGCTGGCGCGGCTGCTGCTGCGGCTGTTTCCGAGCGAGCCGGAGATCATGGGCCTGACCGCGCTGATCCTGTTGCAGCACGCGCGCAGCGCGGCGCGCTTTGCCGCGGACGGGTCGCTGATCCTGCTGGACGATCAGGATCGTTCGTTGTGGAACGGCACCATGATCGCGGAGGGCCTCGCGCTGATCGACAAGGCGATGCGCCACCGCCGCAGCGGGCCCTACCAGATCCAGGCCGCGATCGCCGCCCTGCATGCGCGCGCGGCGACGCCGGAGGAGACCGACTGGACGGAGATCGACCTGCTCTACGGCGCGCTCGAAGTGGTGCAGCCCTCGCCGGTGGTGACGCTCAACCGGGCGGTCGCGGTCTCCAAGGTGCGCGGGCCGCAGGCCGCGCTCGAGCTGATCGAGCCGCTGGCGCCGAAGCTCGCCAATTATTTCCATTTCTACGGCGTGCGCGGCGCCTTCCTGATGCAGCTCGGCCGCAACGACGAAGCCCGAATCGCCTTCGACCGCGCCATCGCGCTCGCCAACACCTCGGCCGAAGCCGCCCACATCCGCATGCATCTCGATCGCCTGATCCGGGACAGCCAGCCGAAGCGCAGCGATGGCAGCGTGAAGTTGGGTACGAAGGCAAAGTAGGCCCGTCTGCCTCCACATCGTCATGCCCGGGCTTGTCCCGGGCATCCACGGTCCTTCCATCTACGCCAAGAACGTGGATGGCCGGGACAAGCCCGGCCATGACGAGCGGTGGGAAGTGCGCCAAAGAATTTCTCTCCCATTGTCGGCCCCCGCCGTTCCCCTTCGTCTTAATCCCGTACCAGGGGAGCCATCCATGCTGAAAGCCATTGCCGTCATCGCCATCGTTCTCGCCGCCGGCCTTGCCGCGGTCCTCGTCTTTGCCCTGACGAAGCCCGATACCCTCCGTGTGGAACGCTCGCTCGCCGTCAAGGCGCCGGCCGCTGCGATCTATCCGCTGGTTGCCGATTTCCATCGCTGGACCGCCTGGTCGCCCTATGAGGCCCGCGATCCCGCCATGAAGCGGACGTTCGGCGGAGCCGCGGCAGGGAAGGGTGCGACCTATGCCTGGGACGGCAACAACAAGGTCGGCGCCGGCCATATGGAGATCCTGGAGGCGACCGGGCCCTCCAAGCTCCGCATCAAGCTCGATTTCGAGCGGCCGTTCGAAGGCCACAACACCGCCGAGTTCACCTTTGTGCCGCAAGGCGATGCCACACTCGTCACATGGGCGATGTACGGTCCGGCCCCGTTCCTGTCCAAGCTGATGCAGGTGTTCTTCAACATGGACAGCATGATCGGCAAGGATTTCGAGACGGGTCTCGCCGGCCTGAAGAAGCTCACCGAGAAGCAATAGGCCTCACGCAAACGAAGAGGAGAGAGACGATGCTCAATCCCTATCTGTTCTACCAGGACAATTGCGAAGCAGCGTTCAACTATTACGCCAAGGTTCTCGGCGGCAAGATCGACGCAATGATGCGTGCATCGGATGCTCCGCCGGAGATGCCCGCCGCGCCCGGCCGCGAGAAGATGATCATGCATGCGCGCATGTCGCTCCCCGACGGCAGCGTGCTGATGGCGTCCGACGCGCCGGCCGAGCACTTTCAAAAGCCGCAGGGCTTCTCGATCTCGCTGACGGTCAAGGACCCCGCAGATGGCGAGCGCAAGTTCAACGCGCTCGCCGACGGCGGCAGCGTCACCATGCCCTTCAGCAAGACGTTCTGGGCCAAGGGCTTCGGCATGTGCGTCGACAAGTTCGGCATTCCCTGGATGGTGAATTGCTCGGCCGAGGGCATGTGATAGAGCATGATCCGGAAAAGTGTGAAGCGGTTTTCCGAAAAGATCATGCTCAAACAATAACCTGAAGCGCGATGACGATTCATCCTAATCGCATCGCGCTTTGGGCACGACCGCGATCCGTCGCGTTGCGATCCCCTCTCTCCAATGCTGCGGGAGAGGGGACGTACGCTTCGTTCTATCACGCGCCGATCGTTTGTCCTTTCACCGGATTGATCCGGTGACGTCCTCGGGCGGCGGCGACGATTCCACGCAGCGAGGACAGATCACGAGCTTGGCGCCCAGCTTCCTGTCGTTCTCCGCCTGTATCTCGTCCTGGACCGCCCACCACGCCTCGGAATAGGGGCGCAATGTGCCGAGCACTTTTTCGCGCTCCTGATTGGGATCACTTGCAGCCGGCGCGCCGGTCGTGACGCGCCGCTTGGCCACATGCGGACGGTTCGGATCCTTGCCGAGGCCATCCCATGCAATGGCGCGGCGTTCCTGCGCTGGCGCCTCTGCGCATCCGATCAGCGCTGTGCAAAAAGTGAGCACGATCAAGCCGTGTCGAATCATGCCGGGCTTTTGCCTCCATAAGCGGCGCGCAGAATCTGCGTGAGACACGCGCATCGTCGGTTCAATGGAACTCAAGGCAAAACAAACTTGCCGGCATGGCCGAATATGAGTCGTGCTTTCGCATCACTTTGCGGACGCAGTGAGGCCGCTTCGTGAAGCGAGCTGCATCGCACAACAATTGGCGCAAGATTGGGCTGTGCTCTGCACGTCAGAATCGTTATTGGTGAGTCATAAAAGCTACAAACTGGGATGGACGTCACTTGCAAGGGGAGCGACCGATGGCGGCGGCGCTACAGATCAACTTTGCTCTTTGGGGAATGCTCATTTGCGCCAGCGCGAAGCTGGCGCCAGTGATCCAGACGCTGTTTTGAAAGCGGTGGCGGCTGCCGGCTGTATCAGCGGCAACGCGGATAGATCGCGGCGAGATCGCGCCCCTTCAACAGCAGCAACCGCGAGGTCAGACCGCCACGTCGGCTGATCCAGTCGCGCACCGGACCGGGATAGGCGGCAAGCACCGCGACCGATGCTTCCGGCTCGGCATAGAAGCGGCCGCGCCGGTCAACCGAGCGTGCGGCATGGAAGCCGAGCACGGCGCGCTTGGTGACGCAGATGCGCTCGCCCGGCACGATGCTCAGCACCAGCGTGCAGGCGGACAGGCAGGGGCCGTCGATCACCACGCGCTCGCCACTGTCGCGGACCTTTTCGAACAGATCGAGGAACGGCCCGACCTGTCCGCCCGGGGATTGGATGATGCGGATCTCGGCCGCCGCAGGCGCGGCGGCGAGCAGCGCGGATGCAAGCATCAGAGCTTTGAGGAAGGTGATGCGTTGCATGAACTCTCCACCAAACCGCTTTCGTAGGGTGGGCAAAGCGTAGCGTGCCCACCATCCGCACCGCAAATTTGGGATCGATGGTGGGCACGGCGCGTTGCGCCTTTGCCCACCCTACAAATCCTGCGCCTATCCGTTGCGCCTTTGCCCGCGCAGCGTCGGCAGGCCGATGCCCGCCGCATCGAAGCCGCCGTCCACGGCCAAAATTTGGCCGGTGATGTAGCTCGCGCGGCCCGAGCACAGGAAATAGATCGCTTCCGCGAGTTCCTCTTCCAGGCCGTAGCGGTTGAGCGGAATGGCGTCGTGATAGTCGGCGCGGATCTCCTTGGTGTGCACCTGCTTCGCCATCGCGGTGTCGACCGGCCCCGGTGCGACCGCGTTGACGCGGATGTTGAGGGAGGCGAGCTCGACCGCGAGCTGCTTGGTAAGGTGTGCAAGGCCTGCTTTGCTGGTGCCGTAGGCCGAGCGCAGCGTCGAAGCGCGCACGGCTGAGATCGAGGTGATGTTGACGATGGCGCCGCCACCACCGTCGCGCATCAGGGGCACCGCCGCCTTGGTGCAGAGGAACGGTGCGGTGAGGTTGACCTCGAGCACGCGGCGCCAGTCGGCATCCGACGTCTCCATCAGCGGCGCGAACACCGCGATGCCGGCATTGTTGACCAGCGCGTCCAAGCGGCCGAACCGCCGCTCGATCGTCGTCATTGCGGTGCCGACTGCGGCAGCGTCGGCGACATCGCAGGTCAGCGCCAGCGTCGCCTCGCTCTGGCCGATGTCCGCGATCGCGCGGCCGAGCAGTTCGTGCTCGATGTCGAGCAGGGCCACGCGCCAGCCCTCGGCCAGGAATTTCTTCGCGGTCGCAAGCCCGATACCGCGGGCGGCACCGGTGACGAGGGCGACTTTTTGCGGGGCTTGCGGCATTGGCTGATCTGTCCTGTGTCCGGGAGCAGCGCGCGAAGCGCCGGTTCCTTTTACTGCGCTTTCGTTCCAGCATGAAAGGCCACGCCGAGCCGATCGAGCCCGATGCGGTCCCAGAATGCGCCAGCCCGGCTGCACTCCGGCCTCTAAATAATTTCTGTTCCGCTGTCGGCCCGGCAGAAGGCCGTTCGTCTTGGAGGGGAGCGCGGGCCAGCCGTTTCCGCCCGCAGGACATATCGGAATGACTGAGAGCAGCAAGGAAATCCCATGCGATTCATGATGCTGATGATCCCGCTCGGCTACGAGAACGCGCCGCCGGAGGTGCAACTCGATCCGGAGCGCGTCGCCGCGATGATGCGCTACAACGAGGCGCTGAAGGACGCGGGCGTGCTGATCACGCTCGATGGGCTGCACCCGCCGTCGACCGGGGCGCGCGTCTCGTTTGCGACCGGCCAGCCCATCGTCACCGACGGGCCCTTCGCGGAAGCCAAGGAAGTCCTGGGCGGCTATTGGATGATCGAGGTCGCCTCGCGCGCCGAGGCGATCGCATGGGCCAAGAAATGTCCCGCTTCAGCCAACGAGATCATTGAGGTCCGCCAGGTGCAGGAGATGGCCGACTACTCGCCCGAAGTGCAGGAGATCGTTGCCGGGTTTGGCGACCTGAAGACGTAGAGGAGACGGCGGCTGCGCGATTCCCAATCAACCTGAGGAGAGAACCCATGAGCACCGAACACAAATTTCTCGCCATCTATCTCGGCAGCACGAGCGGATCGAAAATAGCGGCGTGGCGTGCGCTGCCCGAGGCCGAGCGGAAAGCGAAGGAGCAGGAGGGCATGGCGGCCTGGCACGGCTGGGTCGAGAAGCACAAATCCGTGATCGTCGAGTTGGGCGGCCCGCTCGGCAAGACCCGCAGGATCGACGGGAGCGGCATCACCGAGGTCAGCAACGCGCTGACTGGTTTCACGGTGGTGCGCGCCGCCTCGCAGGATGACGCTGCAAAGCTGTTCGAGAACCATCCGCATCTTGCGATCTTCCCGGGCGAGGCGATCGAAGTCATGCCCGTGCTGCCGATTCCGCAGATGTAGCCCTGAGCGAATAGGTATCCGGGCGGCCAAGTGGGCCGTCATTCCGGGGCGGTCCGCAGGACCGAACCCGGAAACTCGACATTCTCAGGTGCGCAAGCGCGCACCATAGTTCGGCTCTATGAGCCGCCCGGAATGACTGCGGAGAATACGGGTTAATCACGAGCGATTCCCGCTAGTGACCTTGAAGCCCGGCTCATGTAAAGGTCGTTCACATGAGCTGGCGCAAGGAGCAGCGCCGCGCCGAGCGCGGCTATCACCACGGCAATCTGAAGGAAGCCCTGTTGCAGGCGGCCCTCGGGCTGATCGCCGAGAAGGGGGCGGCCGGCTTCACCTTCGCCGATGCCGCGCGCATGGCCGGAGTCAGTGCGGCGGCGCCCTACCGGCATTTCCGCGACCGTGACGAGCTGCTGTCCTCGATCGCCCAGCGCGGTTTCGAGCAGTTCGAGGCGCGCCTGTCGGCGGCGTGGGACGACGGGCGGCCCGACACCGTCACCGCCTTCGAGCGCGTCGGCAAGGCCTATCTCGCCTTCGCCCGCGCGGAGCCGGCCTTCTACAACGCGATGTTCGAATCGGGCGTGCCGGTCGATGCCAATCCCGCACTTCAGGCGGCCAGCGAACGCGCCTTCAACATCATTCGAGCCGCAGCCGAGCGGCTCGCCGCACTGACGCCGCCCGGCACACCCCGCCCCCCGGCGATGATGATGGCGCTGCACATCTGGTCGATGTCGCATGGCGTGGCCTCGCTGTTTTCCCGCGGCGATGCTGCGCGACGCAAGCTGCCGATGTCGCCGGACGAGCTACTGGAGGCCGAGGTGCTGATCTATCTGCGCGGCCTCGGCTTCCCGATCGACCGCCGTCCTCCGGCCAGGGGCGCCGAGCCGCCGCCGGTGCCGCCGGAGGCTCCCTCCGGTTCGGGCCTGCCGCCCGGCAGCCCCTGGGGCAAGCCGAAATAAGATTGCGCAAATAATCACGCGGGCGTGTTTTGCTGCCAGCTTGACAAAATCGCGGGATGGTCTAGCTATGTAAATGTTATTTACATTCACAACGGCGCTGGTGCCGTGATGGAGAAGGGAAATGGCCTACACCGCTGATGTCAATCGCTGGCGCGGCCCGTCGAACCAACAGCAATATTACGAGCGCCCCCGCATGCTGGACACGCCCTGGCATCCCGGCTGGATCGCCGTGACCATTCTCGGCTTCATCATCTGGTGGCCGATCGGACTTGCCCTCCTCTTTTTCACACTCGGGAGCAGAAGAATGTCGTGCTGGAGCAATCAGGATCGCTGGCAGAACAAGATGGAAAAGATGCAGTACAAGATGGATCGCATGCGCGACCGCATGGAGCGCCGCGGCTTCGGCTTTGGCTTCGGCCCGCCGTCCTCCGGCAACCGCGCCTTCGACGAGTATCGCAGTGAGACGCTGCGCCGGCTCGAGGAAGAGCAGGTCGAGTTCAAGAACTTCCTCGACCGCCTGCGTCACGCCAAGGACAAGGAAGAGTTCGATCAGTTCATGGCGCAGCACAAGACGCGTCCGACCCCGCCGCCGACCGACCAACAGCAGGGTTGATCCGAAGAATTACACCTCTCAAAGCCTTCAGGCGCATGCCCCCAAAGTCCTGATGGCCCCGAGCCGCCCGTCTGCGCAACCCGCAGGCGGGCGGTTTGGTTTATGTCACACTTCGATGGTCGTCCTGGCGATGCGAAGCGCCTGCGAGGGCTTTGCGAGGCCCATCACGCAGATGTGCAGGATCGATAGAACCCGGACCGCGCGAGCACCGACCAAGCCTTGACTGCGCCTCCGCGGCGCCGACGGGCACGATCATGACCAATATTGAACGCAAACAAATCAGCCAGCGCCTCGCATTGTTCGAGCGCGCGGCCGTGTTGTTCGAGCGCTTCGGCCCCGTGGTGCCGGTGGCGATTGCGTTCCTCAATGGGTGGCCCACGGAAGTTCAGCTCTACCCGGAATGGCAGCTCGGTGAGTCCTGGCAGTTGTTTCTCAGCGCCAATCTATATTGGGGCGCATCTTACGCACTCAGCCGCGCGGTGTCGTTCGCGAAGGGAAGTATCGTCCCATGATCCTGCTCCGCGATTTCGCGCTTTTCGTCCTGCCGGTGCTGATCGCCGCAGGCGGCTGGCTCTATGCGCTCAGCCTCCGCAAGCAGGCTGACCCCGGCCGCGCCCGCGATGGACGCGCCCGGGCAGCATGACCGCTGCCGGCCGGTGTCGCATGGCGTGAAGTTTCAGCGCACTGCGGCGAGTTGCGCGTGCACCGAGGCCAGGAAGTATTCGTAGGCGTGGTCGACGATCTCGTTGAGCGATCGCGTTCGCGCGAACATCGCCTTGGCCTCCGCGAGAAACTCCTCGCGTGTCGGGATCTTCGGCAGATGCAGATGCGTCAGCGCGTCGACACCTTCATGCGCGCGATTGAGGATGTCGTGCAGCGTCGGCAGCTGCAACTGGGCGAGATCGGCCCGGCGGCGTGCCGACGAGATCGCATGCGCCAGGGTTTGCGCATCGAACCGTCCGGCGAGCTCGCGGGCCGCCCGATGGATGACCCGCGCGCCGAGCGGCTGCTCGTTGCGCAGTACCTGTTCGGGCGGCGCCTTCATGTTCCAGACGATTCCGATCCACGACAGCAGCGTCAGGATGTAATAGGTCACGTCGACCTCCCACCAGCGAAAGCCCTGTCGCACGCTGCTCTGATAGGCGTGGTGATTGTTGTGCCAGCCCTCACCCAGCGTGACCAATGCCAGCAGCCAGTTGTTACGGGAATCATCGCCGGTCACGTAGCGCTTGCGCCCGTGCACATGGGCAAGCGAATTGATGCAGAAGGTCGCGTGATAGACCAGCACCGTGCTCCAGAGGAAGCCGACCACCAGACCCGACCATCCTGCGACCAGGAAGCAGAGCCCTGCCAGCACGAAGGCCGGCAGCAGCTCCAGCCGATGCAGCCACATCAGCTCGGGATAGGCGGCGAGATCGCCGACCTTCACGAGGTCGGTTGCGTCGTGCTGCCGGTAAAAGATCCAGCCGAGATGGCTATAGAGGAAGCCGCGGTGACGCGGTGAATGCACGTCGTTTTCAGTGTCGGAATGCAGGTGATGGTGGCGATGCTTGGCCGCCCACCACAACACGCTCTTCTGGGCGCTGCTTTGCGCAAGGCAGGCTAGGATGAACTGAAACACCCGGCTGGTCGCAAACGCCCGATGCGAGAAATAGCGATGGTAGCCGGCTCCGATCGCGAACATCCGCAAGCAATAGAGTGAGACGCAGATCGCGACCGCCTGCCAGCTGACGCCCGACCAGATTGCCGCAAGGCAGCCGAGATGGACCAGCAGGAACGGCAGGGCGGATGGATACATGATGTCGTCGTGCTGGTCGTCAGCGGGGGCGTTGAGCGGCATATTTGAGCGTGACCTCGGATGACGTGGATTCGGAACTGGCCGGCAGCTTGACGTCCGGCGGGTACCAAAACCCGCGGATGCCACCGCGGGCTTCGGCCGAAGGCTGGCCGCAGCTCTCTGGCAAGCAAGCCCGTAGCCTTACGGGGAGCATGGCGCACAGGTGGCCGCGCGTGTTGCCGACGCCAATTGGCGCGCAGGCGGCCTGCGTCCTATATTCGACAGCGAGAAGCAAGCGTCAAAACACCGCAGGCGGCAATGCGGACGGAGACTGCGATCGTGGCGAGCGACATCCTCTGGCAGGAGATACGCGGCGAGGCGCGGCGCGCCGCAACGGCGGATCCCGTCTTCGGCAAGGCTGTCGCCGATGCCATCCTTGCCCATGACGATTTTACCGCTGCCTTGGCCGATCTGATCGGGCGTCGGCTGGGCGGCAGCGCCGCCGATCGCGAGCGCTTCACGACGTTTTCCCGCGATGCCTTTCGCGGCCAACCGGATCTGGTTGAAGCGGCTGGCCGCGACCTGCGCGCCATCGTGCTCCGTGATCCCGCCATCGCCGGATTGTTGCCGCCGCTGCTGTACTTCAAGGGCTATGTCGCGCTGCAGTCCTGGCGCGTCTCGCACTGGCTATGGCGTCATGACCATCGTGATGCGGCGCTGCTGTTGCAGAACGAGGCTTCGAACGTCCTGCAGGTCAGCATCCATCCGGCCGCGAGCCTCGGCTCGTCGGTTTATCTCGACCATGCCACCGGCATCGTGATCGGTGCCAATGTCGTCATCGGCGACGAGGTCACCATCCTTCAGAATGTCAGCATCGGACGCCAGGGCGACCTGCCGATGCGCTCGCCTCGCATCGGTCGCGGCGTGTTCATCGGCTCCGGCGCGACCATCCTCGGCGACATCGAGATCGGCGACTTCGCCAAGATCGGCGCCGGGACTGTCGTGACCGGTGACGTGCCTGGCGGCTGTACCGCAATCGGCAATCCCGCGCGGCTCACCAATTGCCTTGCGGCCGCTTCGTCCGCTTGACCGTCGCTCAGGCAGCGCGGCGGTGGCTTTCGCCGCCATGATGCGGGTTGACCGGCTCCGAGCTGGTCTGGCCCGGCGCATCCAGCACCGCGACGTGGTGGCGATAGACCATTTCCCAGCCCTTCCACCCCGTGAACAGAAGGATGCCGACCACGACCAGGGACAGCACGACGCCCCAGGGGTTGATCGCCGCCTCCGCGCCTTGGGCGTAGCGGAGATAGAAATTGACCAGGGCCAGCACCACCGCCGCGAGATTGCCGACCATGTGGTACCAGGCATCGTTCAGGCGGCGGATGCGTGGCTCGCTGAAGAAGTCGGTGAAGCCGGCTGCGGCGGCAACCAGCGCCATGACGATGCCGGCGCCGATCAGCCACATCGCGGCGCGTGCCCAAAAACCGTCGCCGGTTCCGATGAAGGCGAGATCGGCGATGGGGGCGCCGGCCAGGAACGCGACGGGGAACGGGATCAGCATGGGGTGGAGCGGGTGATCGCCGATCGCGGCGGTCGTCTTGGGGTTGATGGACATGGCAAGACCCTCGCTGAGAGTGATTTTCCGGACAATTTTTGGCGCGAGAGCAGGTTCCTCCGGCCGGTGCGTCCGGAACATGGGATCCGGGCTCCATCCCCCTGCACGGACTGCCTTTCCTGCAGCCAAATGCGCCGCCGGTAACCCCGCATTAACCATCGGCGGGCTCTGGTAGGGCGGGACAGGCGTGCCCGGAGCCCGAGGTCAAGGCCCGGGGCCAAAGGCCCTTAGTTTTGACATCTTGGCGGGGAATGCAGGCGGCCGGCTTTGGAAGATCCTTTGGACGAGCCCTGCACCCCCAGAAAGAAAAGGCTTTGAGCGGGCTTGCCCGCCGCGCGGGTCCAGCGCGGCTGTTGGGGAACACCGGCCGCGATTTGCTGGCCGAAGGACATTAGGTAACGATCGCCTTGAGAGGATACTGCTTATGAATCCGGCCGAATTGGCTCAGTCAGCCCTTCCGGTTGCTGCCTCCGCCGACGTGTCGCTGATCGCGCTGTTCTGGCAGGCTCACTGGATCGTGAAAGCGGTGATGCTGGGGCTTCTGGCCTGCTCGGTCTGGGTCTGGGCGATCGCCATCGACAAGATCTTTCTCTACGCGCGCACCCGCCGCTCGATGGACCGGTTCGAGCAGGCGTTCTGGTCCGGCGAGTCGATCGAGGAGCTCTATCGCACGCTGTCGGCCAAGCCGACGCATTCCATGGCGGCCTGCTTCGTGGCGGCGATGCGCGAGTGGAAGCGCTCGTTCGAGAGCCATGCCCGCTCGGTCGCAGGGCTTCAGATGCGCATCGACAAGGTGATGAACGTCTCGATTGCACGCGAGGTCGAGCGGCTGGAACGGCGCCTTCTGGTGCTGGCGACCGTCGGCTCCGCCGGCCCCTTCGTCGGCCTGTTCGGCACGGTCTGGGGCATCATGTCGAGCTTCCAGTCGATCGCGGCCTCGAAAAATACCTCTCTGGCGGTGGTCGCCCCCGGTATCGCCGAGGCGCTGTTTGCGACCGCCGTCGGCCTTATCGCCGCCATTCCTGCCACTATTTTCTACAATAAGTTCACCTCCGAGGTGAACCGGCAGGCCCAGCGGCTCGAGGGCTTTGCTGATGAATTTTCAGCCATTCTGTCTCGTCAGATCGACGAGCGGGGCTGACGGACGGCATGTATAGTGTGAAGGGCAATCTGGGCACGCGATCATGGCCATGAACGTTGCGAGTTCGTCCGGCGGCGGCGGGCGCCGCGGCCGGCGCAAGCCGGTCGTGGCCGAGATCAACGTCACGCCGATGGTCGACGTCATGCTGGTGCTGCTCATCATCTTCATGGTGTCGGCACCGATGTTGACGGTCGGCGTCCCGCTCGACCTGCCCCAGACCAGTGCCAAGAGCCTCGAAAACAACGACCAGAAGCCGATCCAGATGTCGGTCGACATCAAGGGCAAGGTGTTCATCAACGACACCGAGATTGCGCTGAACGAGCTGATCCCGAAGCTGAAGGCGATCACCGATGCGCGCGGCGGCCTCGAGGAACGCATCTATCTGCGCGCCGACAAGAAGGCGGATTACGGCACCGTGGCCAAGGTGATGGGCCAGCTCTCGGGCGCCGGATTCAAGAAGCTGGCGCTCGTCACGGAAGCGGATCAGGGGTCTTGAGGCCGTGAAGGTGAACGTCGACAAGACACTCGTTGCGTCGATTGCCCTGCATGTCCTCGTGCTGGGATGGGGGCTCGTCACCTTCAGCAGCAAGGCCTACATCGCGACGCAGGAATCGCTTCCGATCGACATCATCTCCTCCGATCAGCTCGCCAAGATGATGGCGGGGCAGAAGACCGGCAAGAAGGAGGAGCCGAAGCCGAAGGTCGAGAAGATCGCGGAGCCCAAGCCCGAGGAAGACGCCGTCGGCAAGGTCACCGAGAAGAAAGAGCTGATCAAGACCAACTCCCAGCCGGAGCCGCCGCCGAAGCCGGTCGAGAAGCCGGTGGAGAAGAAGCCGGAGCCGCCGAAGCCCGTGGCGGAGGCCAAGCCGAAGGAAGAGCCGAAGCCGCAGGAAAAGAAGCCTGATCCGGCCAAGGAAGATCCGATCGCCGAGCTGCAGAAGAAGATGGAGACCAAGAAGCCTCCGCCCAAGCCCGTGGAGCAGAAGGTCGCGGCGGTGCAGCCGCAGCAGCAGCCCAAGCCGAAGGAGCGCACCTTCGACCCCGCGCAGATCCAGCGTGACCTCGACAAGCGCGCCGCGACGCGGCACGAGCAGACCGGCTCGGCGCTGAATGCATCGGCATCACTGGGTTCGACGTCAGGGACAGCCGTAAACAACGTCGCGACCTGGCAGGGAGCTTTCGTTTCGAGAGTTAAGCACTGCTTCAAATTCCCTTACGATGCTCAGGACAGGGATCAGTTTGAGGCCGACATAGACATACAGATGCGTCCCGATGGCACGCTCGCTTCAGTTCCTGTCATCGTCGCTGTGCGAGGACCGTCTCGGACAGTCGCAAATGCAATGGCGGAGAGTGCCAAGCGTGCGATCCAGGAGTGTCAGGCCTACACATTCCTGCCCAAGTCCCAGTACGACACGTGGAAAACGATTGCGCTGACTTTCGATATGAAAGATCCGCATTAGATGAGACATGAATTGACTCAGGTGGATAAGATGCCTTTTCTGACGCGACGTGGGTTTATCGCGGCCGCGGGATCGACAGTGACCCTGCTGGCCGGACGCGCCGCGACTGCGCAGGGGCGACTTCAAGTCAGTCCCGGCGGATTCCAACCCATCTCGATCGCAATCAGCAACTTCGTGCCGGGTTCTCCCTCTGACGGAGATGTCGGCAGCGGCGTCACCCAGGTCATCACCAATAATCTGAAGCGCTCGGGTCTGTTCGCGCCGATCGACCAGGCCGCCTTCATCGAGCGCATCAGCAACATCGACGTCGCGCCGCAATTCGAGAGCTGGAAGACCCTGAACGCGCAGGCCCTTGTCACCGGCCGCATGACGCGGCAGCCGGACGGGCGGCTCAAGGCCGAATTCCGCCTGTGGGACGTCCTCTCCGGCCAGCAGCTCACCGGCCAGCAATATTTCACCTCGCCGGAATATTGGCGGCGCATCGCTCACATCATCTCCGATCAGATCTATGAGAAATTGACCGGCGAGAAGGGCTATTTCGACAGCCGCGTCGTGTTCGTGGACGAGACCGGGCCGAAGGAGCGCCGCGTCAAGCGGCTCGCGATCATGGATCAGGACGGCGCCAATGTGCGCTATCTGACCCGTGGCTCCGATCTCGTGCTGACGCCGCGCTTCTCGCCGAACTCGCAAGAGATCACCTACATGGAGTTCGGCCAGGGCGATCCGAAGGTCTATCTCTACAACATCGAGACCGGCCAGCGCGAGATCGTCGGCAATTTCCCGGGCATGACCTTTGCGCCGCGCTTCTCGCCGGACGGCCAGCGCGTCATCATGAGCCTGCAGCAGGGCGGCAATTCCAACCTGTTCGTGATGGATCTGCGCTCGCGCTCGACCACGCGTCTCACCGACACGCCGGCGATCGACACCTCGCCGTCCTATTCGCCCGACGGCAGCCGCATCTGCTTCGAGTCCGATCGTGGCGGCAGGTCGCAGATCTACGTGATGAGTGCGGGCGGCGGACAGGCGCAGCGCATCTCCTTCTCCAAGGACGACACCAACGCCAGCTATTCGACGCCGGTGTGGTCGCCGAAGGGCGACTACATCGCCTTCACCCGGCAGGGCGGCGGGCAGTTCGCGATCGGCGTCATGAAGCCCGACGGCTCGGGCGAGCGGCTGCTCACCTCCGGCTTTCACAACGAAGGCCCGACCTTCTCGCCGAACGGCCGCGTGCTGATGTTCTTCCGCGATCCTGGCGGCAATGGCGGGCCGTCGCTGTACTCGGTCGACATCTCCGGCCGCAACGAATTGAAGGTGCCGACGCCGGGTTTTGCCTCGGACCCGGCATGGTCGCCGCTGTTGTCCTCGACCTCGGGCTGACAACGGCGCAGTTGAAACATCGCGCGTTCAGACGCGCGATGTTTTCGAAAAAGCGCGCCGATTTTTTCCGAGTTTGCCGTGAACGGCAACACTTCCTTCACCTTGCGCCCGGCAAGGCTTGCCTACCTGCTTGATATTGCAGCGGAAATCATTTCGCTATTGCCGAAAAACAACCCGACTTTAACGATGTTCCCTCAGAAAAGCTTCATCTCGGCTGGGTAAGACTACGCGCTGAACAGGACGCGCGTACAAACCAAAATGCAGTTCGCAAGCCAGAGCGGAGAGCAGGGGCAGCCGCCGCCGGTCAATCCGGCGGCGCAGATCGATTCGCTCTTTGAAGCGCCCGGACCGCTGCTGGCCGGTCTCATCTTCGTGTCGATCGGTGCTGCGCTGACTGCGCTGAAGACAGGTGAGCCCCTGATTTGGGCGTGCGTGGCGCTGCTCGTCTTGGCCGGAACGGTGCGGGCGATCGATTTGCGTCGCTATCAGGGACGCAAGTCGAGCGTGACCGCCGAGGCGGCCAAACGCTGGCAGGCGCGGTATCAGATCGGCGCGAAGATCCAAGCTGCAGCGATCGGCATCTGGTGCGGCACGACTCTGCTCGCCACCGACGACGCGGTCGCGCACATGATTGCCTTGTCGGTCACGACAGGCATCGCCGCAGGGGGAGCGGGAAGGGCGTACGGACGACCGTCGATCTTCCATCTGCAGGCGCTGCTCATTTTCGCCCCGGCGGTGTTGGCATTGGCGTGGCGCGGCACGCCCTACTACATCGCGATGGCCGTTGTGAGCGCGGCCTTCCTGCTGGCGATCATGCAGCTCTCGGTCAACTTGCACCGGATCTTCATGGGCGCCGTGGTGGCGCGCGAACGCGAAGCCGCACTTGCGGGCCAGTTCGATACCGCCCTCAACAACATGCCGCACGGTCTTTGCATGTTCCATCGCGATGGCCAGCTCGCGGTGATGAATCACCGCTTCGCGGCGATGATGAACCTGCCCGACCATCTGCCTCGGAGCGGCGCCAGCGCGCGCGACATCATCGCGGCATGCGTGCAGGCAAGATCCATCTCGAGCGCGGACGGCGAGCATATCGTCGCCGGCATCGAAAGTTCGCGGGAGAAGGAGATCATCACCGCCGAGGCGAACCTGGAGCGAAATCGGTCGCTGTGCTGGACCGTTCAGCCGATGGCGGACGGAGGGGCGGTGCTGCTGCTCGAGGACATCACCGAGCGGCGCAACGCCGAGGCCAAGATCACCCATCTTGCGCGATACGACGACCTGACGGCGTTGCCGAACAGGGTCAACTTCCGCGACCAGATCGAGCACCTGCTGGCTGTCTCCCACGATGCGGCGCAGCTCTCCGCGCTGCTGTTCATCGACCTCGACCAGTTCAAGCAGGTCAATGACACGCTGGGCCATCCCTGCGGCGATCAGCTCCTGTGCGCCGTCGCCAACCGCCTGCGCGAGATGCTGCGCCCCGAGGATTTCGTCGCCCGGTTCGGCGGCGACGAGTTCGTCGTGTTCCAGCAGAACCTCACGGCGCCCGAGGATGCCGCGGCACTCGCCCGCCGCATCGTCGAGCGGTTGAGCGAGCGGTACCGCATCGACAATCATCTGGTCGAGATCGGCGCCAGCGTCGGCATCGCGCTGACCTCGCCGGAGGGCACCAGCGCCGACACGCTGCTCAAGAACGCCGACATGGCGCTGTACCGCGCCAAAGCCGACGGCCGCGGCACCTATTGTTTCTTCCGCGACGAGATGGCCGCGACCGTCGAGGCGCGCCGTATCCTCGAGCTCGACCTGCGCAAGGCGCTCGCCAACGAGGAATTCGAGCTGTTCTTCCAGCCGCTGGTCAATCTGAGGTCCGGCAAGATCACCACCTGCGAAGCGCTGCTGCGCTGGAATCATCCGGTGCGCGGCACGGTCTCGCCGGTCGACATCATCCCGGTCGCCGAGGACATGGGCCTGATCGTCGATCTCGGCCGCTGGATCCTGCGCCGCGCCTGCATGGAATGCATGAAGTGGCCGGAAGGCGTCAGCGTCGCCGTCAATTTCTCGCCGCAACAATTCCACCAGCGCGACGTCCTGAGCGAAATCCGCTACGCGCTCGAAGTGTCGGGCCTGCCGGCGCATCGTCTTGAGATCGAGATCACCGAGTCCTCGCTGCTGCGCAACACGCAGCTCACACACGACATCCTGTCGCAATTGCATGCGCTCGGCGTGCGCATCTCGCTCGACGATTTCGGCACCGGCTATTCCAGCCTCAGCTACCTGCACAATTTCCCGATGCAGAAGGTGAAGATCGACCGCTCTTTCCTCGAAGGCATCGATACCGACCGGCCGCTGACGCTGCTGCGCGGTGTCGCGCGGCTGTCCGCCGATCTCGGCATGGCCGTAGTGGTCGAAGGCATCGAGACCAACGAGCAGCTCGAGCTGATCAGCGCCGACGGCACCGTGACCGAAGGGAAGGGCTACCTGTTCAGCCGGCCCGTGCCGGCAGTGCGAATCCGGCAATTGCTCAACGCCTCGCATGGTCGTCGCGTGCCCGACGACCAGCTCGCCCTCGTGTCGTCGCGATAGGCCTGATCCCTTTCCCTCTCTCGCAATCGGCTCCCATCGGCACCGTAGTCTTGCGGGCTCGCAAAGGTTAACCCTAACAATTCTATAGCTTTGCAATTCCGTTAAGGAACCATTAAGGTCTGGCTACTCGTGGAAGTTGCTTGGAGTCAGAGGTTGCAGATGAAGTCCGGAGCCGAACCAAACACGGCGCTCCTTCCACGAGGCGCCGCGTTGTTTGACCGCATCGATTATCGGCTCATCGAAACGCCCGAGGACAAGGACAACCTGTATCTGATGCGCTACCGCGCCTATCTGCAGGCCGGTCTGATCGAGCCATCACCTTCGCTGCGCGTCAGCGATCGTTTCGACGAAACGCCCAACACCTGGAATTTCGGGGTCTATGTTGACGGAGAGCTTTGCAGCTCCGTCCGCATCCATCTGCTGACGTCGGAATGGCGGATGTCCTATACCACCGAGGTGTTCGGCGACATCCTGCATCCCCGCCTCGATCGCGGCGAGGTTTTTGTCGATCCGTGCCGGCTCGTTGCAGATCCCGACAAGCACCACCGCTTTCCCGAGCTGCCCTATTTGACCGTCCGCCTCGCCTTTGTCGCGTGCGATCATTTCAACGCCGACACCGGCCTTGCCATGATCCGGACCGATCATCAGGCGTTCTACCGCCGCATCTTCCTGCACGAGACCATTTCGCCGGAGCCGCGGGGCTTTCCGGGCTGGCCCACCAAGAAGGCGGTCCTGATGGCGACCGACGTCCGGCGGCAGCGGGACAAGGTGCTGGCGCGCTTTCCGATCATGCGCTCCAGCGCGTTCGAGCGGCGCATGCTGTTTGAACGCAGCATCCCCCGCCAGGCCGCCACGCGGCCGATTCTGCTCACCACGCCGCGGACCCTGGACGTGGCCTCTCAAGCGCTCGGTTCGGTCTAGGCGGGCGCTCCCCGGTCATTTCAGCCCAAATTCCAGCAAGTGCCGGCTCTTTTGCCGGCCGACGCGGCTTGCCTTCACCCTCGCGCCACATTTACAACCCATTAACCATGACGTTTGCTTTTCGCTGGTTGGGGGCATTTGACCGGCTGAGGCAAGGTTCCGTCAAGGTTGACGGAACGTTCGCTTAACCAACCCCCTGTAGACCGGACAGCAGTGGACTAACGTGAGCGTGGAGGCTCCGGAATGAGACATCCTATGCGTATCCTCCAGGGATTGAAGCTGGCCGCGGTGCTCGCCGTCGCGCTGTCGATGGGCGCCTGCGCCAACAAGAATGCCGCGACGGATGCGATGGCCAATGCGGCGACGCCCGGCAGCCAGCAGGACTTCGTCGTCAACGTCGGCGACCGCGTGTTCTTCGAAAGCGACCAGACCGATCTGACCCCGCAGGCGATCGTGACCCTGGAGAAGCAGGCGCAGTGGCTGCAGACCTATCCGCGCTACTCCTTCACCATCGAAGGTCATGCCGACGAGCGCGGCACCCGCGAATACAACATCGCGCTCGGCGCCCGCCGTGCCCAGTCGGTCCGTTCGTTCCTCGCCTCGCGCGGCATCGACCCGAACCGCATGCGCACGATCTCCTACGGCAAGGAACGGCCGGTCGCCGTCTGTAACGACATCTCCTGCTGGTCGCAGAACCGCCGCGCCGTCACTGTCCTGAACGCCAGCTCCTGACGCTCGGTCAGGTCCCCGGTGGTCAGTCAGGCCCCGTTCAGCTTTGCAATTGGATGATGCCGGCGCCCTCTCGGGCGCCGGTTTCGTTTCAGCATTCTGTGACTGAAAACCCCTTGGTATCAGTCACATTTTTGGCGTACTCCACTTCAATGTGTGGCGCGTCGAGGGTTCCGTCGCAGGCCATTTCGCTTTCGTCGTCAGGGCAAGATGTCATCCAGATTTAGGGCTTTTACCGGTACCGCGGCGACCGCCGCGCTGCTCTCTTTGTGCTCGCCCGCGCTTGCGCAATCGGTCTACGGGCAGTCGGATGATGTCGACCCGGAGATGCGGATCGAGCGGCTGGAGAACCGGCTGCGCCAGCTCACCGGCCAGAACGAGGAGCTGCAATATCGCAACCGCCAGCTCGAAGAGCGCCTGCGGGCGCTCGAGGGCGGCGCGCAAGGGGCGCCCGGGCAGGCACCAAACGTCGCGGCGATGCCGCCCGCGCAGATCGCACCGAGCCAGATTGCACCGGGGCAGGTCGCGCCCGGATATCGCCAGCCCCCGCAACAGCAGGCCGCGCAGCCGAGCCAAGCCGCGCCGCCGAGCTACGAGCAGCCGCAGATCGCAGCGCCCGCGCCGATCGTTCAGGAGCAGCCGGCGCCCGGTGCACCCGGCACGCGCCGCCGCGGCGATGCCTTCGACCCCAGCCAGAACCCGAATGCGCCCGGTGCGCCGCGCGCACTCGGCGGCGGGCAGCAGCCGATGCCGGCGGTCACGCCTGGCGGCGGCCGCAATGCGGGCGAGCCGCTCGATCTCGCCAACACCAGCCCGCGCTACCAGCAAGGTGTGCCGCCGGCCGCGCAGCCCGGCTATCCGTCGGCACAATCGGGTTATCCCGCACCGGCCGGTGGCGCTGCTTTGGCCACTCTGCCGCCGTCGGCGACGCCCCGCGACGAGTTCGACCTCGGCATCGGCTACATGCAGCGCAAGGACTACGCGCTGGCCGAGCAGACCATGAAGAACTTCACGCAGAAATTTCCGAGCGACCCGCTGGTCGGCGACGCGCAATACTGGCTCGGCGAGAGCTATTTCCAGCGCCAGCAATATCGCGATTCCGCCGAAGCGTTCCTCGCCGTCACCACCAAATACGAGAAATCGGCCAAGGCGCCGGATGCGCTGCTGCGGCTCGGCCAGTCGCTCGCCGCGCTGAAGGAGAAGGAGGCCGCCTGCGCCGCCTTCGGCGAGATCGGCCGCAAATATCCGCGCGCCTCCGCCGGCGTCAAAGCCGCCGTCGATCGCGAGCAGAAGCGGGTGAAGTGCTGATCCGCTGACAAAGCGGATGGCGTTGCGCTAAACATTCGGTCCATCCGCGGATGATTGCAGCGTCATGTCAGACGACGACGATTCACCGATCTCGGCGCGCGAGGCGAGGCGGCTCTTCGCGGGCCTGAGAGATGCCCCGGCGCTGGTGCTCGCGGTCTCCGGCGGGCCCGACTCGGTTGCGCTGATGTGGCTTGCAGCGCGCTGGCAGCGCAGCCTCGCGCGAGGCCCGCAAATCACAGTCGTCACGATTGATCACGGCCTGCGCCCGGAGGCCGCCCGTGAGGCGCGCGAGGTCAAGCGGCTCGCCGCGGCGCTCGGATTGCCGCACCGGACCTTGCGCTGGCGCGGTGAAAAGCCGAAGACGGGGCTGCCTGCCGCTGCGCGCGAGGCCCGCTATCGCCTGCTCGCACAGGCCGCGCGTACCGCCGGCGCGAGCCATGTCCTGACGGCACACACCCGCGACGACCAGGCCGAGACCCTGTTGATGCGCCTGTTCCGCGGCAGCGGACTTGCCGGGCTCTCGGCCATGGCTCCATTCACCGAGCGCGACGGAATCGTGCTGGCGCGTCCGTTGCTCGACGTTTCGAAATCGCAGCTGATCGCGACCTTGCGGCGGGCGAGGATCGGCTTTGCCGAGGATCCCACCAACCGCGACACCGCCTTCACACGGCCGCGGCTGCGCGCGCTGCTGCCGCTCCTCGCGGCCGAGGGCGGCGACGCCAGAAATCTGGCCCGGCTCGCGGCAAGGCTGGCGCGGGCCAATGCGGCGGTCGAGGTGCTTGCCGACGGCGCCGAGCGCTTCCTCCGCCTGCGGGATCGCGGCGATGCGCCGCAGGCGAGTGTCAGGAGCTTCGAGGCCGCGACCTTTGCCGCCCTGCCGGAGGAGGTGCGGCTGCGGCTCCTGCTGCGGGCCATCAACGCGCTCGGCCATGAAGGGCCCGCGGAACTCGGCAAGGTCGAAACCCTGATGTCTGTGCTTGATCGGGCGATCGCCGGCCCCGTCGCAGCCGCAAATGGCCGGCCGGTTCTGAAGCAGACCCTCGCGGGAGCCTTGATCAGCCTTGCCGGCGGGCGTATCCAGATCGCGCCGGCGCCGGCCCGGCGGCGCAAGGGCAGATGAGCGCGACGAGAGCGGATCATGACACCGGTCAATTCGCGTCCGTGCCGTCAGGCCACCTTAACCAGGCAGGAAAAACCCGGGTTCGGACGCCATGATTTCAGCGGGAATCGCGCTAAGATGGGATAAATAGTCCCATCTCGTTCCCTTGGCAGCGACCGGGGCGGCACCTAAATTGTACCCGTCTAACGATGAGGATTCCTTGGGATTTCCTCGCATTGACCAAATCAACTGCCCAAGGATCACGGCCGCGATCCGCGCGACCACGAAGGAAGATCGATGAACGCCAATCTGCGCAATTTCGCCCTCTGGGTCATCATTGTCTTGCTGCTGTTGGCGTTGTTCACGCTCTTCCAGAATCCGGGTCAGCGGGCCTCCTCGCAGGACATCGCCTTCTCGCAGCTGCTGAGCGAAGTTGACCGCGGCAATGTGCGCGACGTCGTGATCCAGGGGCCGGACATCCACGGCACCTTCACCAACGGCTCCAGCTTCCAGACTTACGCGCCGAACGACCCGACGCTGGTGAAGCGCCTCTATGACAGCAAGGTGCAGATCACCGCGAAGCCGCCCGGCGACAACGTGCCGTGGTTCGTCTCGCTGCTGGTCTCTTGGCTGCCCTTCATCGCGCTGATCGGCGTCTGGATCTTCTTGTCGCGGCAGATGCAGGGCGGCGCCGGCAAGGCGATGGGCTTTGGCAAGTCGCGTGCGAAGATGCTGACGGAGGCTCATGGCCGCGTCACCTTCGAGGACGTCGCCGGCGTCGACGAGGCCAAGCAGGACCTGCAGGAGATCGTCGAGTTCCTGCGCGACCCCGGCAAATTCCAGCGCCTCGGCGGCCGCATTCCGCGCGGCGTGCTGCTGGTCGGCCCTCCCGGCACCGGTAAGACCCTGATCGCGCGTGCGGTCGCGGGCGAAGCCAACGTGCCGTTCTTCACCATCTCCGGTTCTGACTTCGTCGAGATGTTCGTCGGCGTCGGCGCGAGCCGCGTCCGCGACATGTTCGAGCAGGCCAAGAAGAACGCGCCCTGCATCATCTTCATCGACGAAATCGACGCCGTCGGTCGTCACCGTGGCGCCGGGCTCGGCGGCGGCAATGACGAGCGCGAGCAGACGCTGAACCAGCTGCTGGTCGAGATGGACGGCTTCGAGGCCAACGAAGGCGTGATCCTGATCGCCGCCACCAACCGTCCCGACGTGCTCGATCCCGCGCTCTTGCGTCCGGGCCGCTTCGACCGTCAGGTCGTGGTGCCGAACCCCGACGTCGTCGGCCGCGAGCAGATCCTGAAGGTGCATGTTCGTAAAGTTCCGCTGGCGCCGGATATCAATCTCAAGACCATCGCGCGCGGCACCCCGGGCTTCTCCGGCGCCGACCTGATGAACCTCGTCAACGAGGCCGCTTTGACCGCCGCCCGCCGCAACAAGCGGATGGTGACGCAGGCCGAGTTCGAGGAGGCCAAGGACAAGGTGATGATGGGCGCCGAGCGCAAGTCGCTCGTGATGACCGAGGAAGAGAAGTTGCTCACGGCCTACCACGAGGGCGGCCACGCCATCGTCGGCCTCAACGTGCCCGCGACCGATCCGATCCACAAGGCGACCATCATCCCGCGCGGCCGTGCGCTCGGCATGGTCATGCAGCTGCCCGAGCGCGACAAGCTGTCGATGTCGCTGGAGCAGATGACCTCGCGCCTCGCCATCATGATGGGCGGCCGCGTCGCCGAAGAGCTGATCTTCGGCCGCGAGAAGGTGACCTCGGGCGCGGCGTCCGACATCGAGCAGGCCACGCGCCTGGCCCGCATGATGGTGACGCGCTGGGGCCTGTCGGAAGAGCTCGGCACCGTCTCCTATGGCGAGAACCAGGACGAGGTCTTCCTCGGCATGTCGGTGTCGCGCACGCAGAACGCCTCCGAAGCCACCGTCCAGAAGATCGATTCCGAGATCAAGCGTCTGGTCGAGGAAGGCTACAAGGAGGCGACGCGCATCCTCACCGAGAAGCGCGCCGATCTCGAGACGCTGGCCAAGGGCCTGCTCGAGTTCGAGACGCTGACCGGCGACGAGATCGTCGACCTGCTCAAGGGCAAGAAGCCGAACCGCGAGTCGGTGCTCGAGCCGACCACCCCGCGCGCCTCCGCCGTGCCCCCGGCCGGCAAGCCGCGCCCGCGTCCCGATCCGGATCCCGGCCTCGAGCCGCAGCCGCAGGCGTAATTCCAAGCGGCAGCTGAGAATCGAAAAACGCGGCGGTAACGCCGCGTTTTTTATTGTCCGAGCGCGCCTTCGCGAGCTGGCATTGCACTGGCCCCTCCCGCAAGGCAGGCGCCGCCGAACCAGAGCGTTCTGTTCCGGCGCCATCGTTTGAGTCTGGGCCGTTTTGCCACAGCCATCCGGCTGAATCGGTTGCGGTGGGTCAAGAAGGAGCATCTCGACAGCGTTAAGTTCCGACTCGTCAAAGGAGGCACACATGCCTTTCAAGGATGTTCTGTTGACCCTGGCGAGCTACCCGGAGCCGACGCCGGTTTCAGTGATCGACGATGCCGTCTCGGTGGCCGCCGCCCTGGGGGCGCACCTCGCAGCCATTTCCTGCGAGGTCCATGCGGACGTGCGCGCAAGCCTGCTCGGGGATGTCATCCTGGACATACCCGCGCTTATTGCGCGCGAGGCCGCCAAGAGCCGCGAGAATGCGAAAGCCCTGCTTGCCGCATTCGAAGCCTCCGCCGACAAATCCGGCGTCCGGCATGAGACCATCTTCGAGCAATGTGCAACCGCCAGCGAGGCCGCGCTGCTGGTTGACTATGCAAGGCTTCGCGATCTCACGATCATGGCGGTGCCGGACTCCCATGATCTGGGGTACGCCGAGGAGGTGATCTTCGAATCCGGCAGGCCGACGTTGATCCTGCCCACCGGCCCGCGGTCGCGTCCGTTGCGGCTCGACGCCATCTGCGTGGCTTGGGACTTCAGCCGCACCGCTGCGCGAGCGGTTTCCGACGCACTTCCTTTGCTTGAAAGCGCAAGAAGTGTGCGCGTCGTGACTGTCACCAATGAAAAGCCCCTGGATTCCGGACATTCCGGCCGAGAACTGGCGAAGAACCTGGCTCGTCACGGCATCGAGGTCGTGCTGGATGAGATCGATGCCGAGAGCAAGCCGATCGACGAGGTCCTCACATCTTACGTGCTGTCCCACGGCATCGACGTCCTCGTGATGGGCGCGTACGGAACGCCGAGGTGGCGGGAATTCGTGCTCGGCGGCGCGACCAGGGGCTTGCTGTCCAAGCCGCCGATCCCGATCCTGTTTTCGCATTGACGCTTGGTGATGCAGGAGGTGGCGCCGCTCGGGTCTACGAAACTCGTCAGATCGCTGACGCTCACGCACGCGGTCCTCTATGGGCTCGGCGTGACGATCGGCGCCGGAATCTACGTCCTGGTGGGCGCGGCCGCCGCCCGGAGCGGAATGCATGCACCTCTGGCGTTCCTCGTTGCCGCGGTCGTGATGGGCGTGACGGCCGGGAGCTTTGCCGAACTGGGCACGCGACTGCCGGTCGCGGCGAGCGAGGCCGCCTATGTCCAGGCCGCGTTTCATCGAAAATGGCTCAGCGGTGCCACAGGGTTGCTCGTGGTGGCTGCAGCGACGATTTCGGGCGCGACCATCACCGTTGGGAGCGCCGGCTACATCAGCGTGTTCCTGCCGCTGCCTGCCAGCTGGATCATCGCCGGCGTTGTGCTCGCGATGGGAGCGGTCGCCTGCCTGTCCGCGGTTCAGTCCATCAGCTTCGCCGGCTTGATGACGGTCGTGGAGATCGGAGGATTGGTCCTCATTGTCGGAGCCGGACTGTTTGAGGGCGAGGCCCTGGTCTCCCGGCTGCCCGAGCTGTTGGCTCCCCTGAACGATAAAGCGGCGTGGACCGGGATCGCACAGACGTCGCTGCTCGCCGTGTTTGCATTCATCGGGTTCGAGCACCTCGTGAACATCTCCGAGGAAATGAAGAATCCGTCCCAAACGCTGCCTTGGGCGCTCTTCATCACCCTCGGCGTGACCGCGCTCCTCTACATGATCGTCGTCTGGGTTTCGGTGGTCGCGGTGCCCCCGGCCGAGCTCGCGCACGCCTCGGCTCCGCTTGCACTTGTCTTTCAGCGGTTGACCGGTCTTCCCCTCTCGGTATTGAGCGTCATCGCGATCGTTGCGACGGTCAACGGGATCATCGTTCACATGCTGATGATCGGACGTGTGCTGTACGGGCTTGCGGACCAAGGCAGCCTTCCGGCCTTTCTGGCCCGGGTGAACGCCAGAAGCGGCGCGCCGGTGGTTGCAACCCTCTTCGGCGTGGGTGCCATCCTGATCCTCGCCCTCGGCATTCCCTTGACCGGATTGGCCGAATGGACCTCACGCCTGACGCTCGGGATCTTCGTCCTGGTCAACCTGGCGCTTCTTCGCATCAAGACGAGAGAATCCAAACCTCCCGCCGGCGTGTTCTTCGTGCCCATTTGGGTGCCGATCGCAGGACTGTTCACAAGCGCCGCGTTGCTCCTGATCGATCTCGTGCGATAGCGCCCGCGTGGCGGTTCTCTCGCTTCCGCACGCGCGATCGGTGAAACATTAAAGAACACCTTAACAATTAAGGCCTAGCTTGGCCCGCCATGACTGATCAGGTCGTCTCCAGCGCGGTTCAACCGTTTTCGGCGCGTGCAGTGCTCCCTTGGGCTGTGGGGCTCGCCGTCTACGCTGTGTTGCTGGCCGTCGGCCCGAAGCTGCTCGGAGACCCCGACAGCTATTCTCACGTCGAGCTCGGGCGCTGGATCATGGCGCATGGGACCCTGCCGACGAGTGATCCATTTTCGTTTTCGAAGCATGGCGCGCCCTGGATCACGTTCGAATGGCTGTCGGAAGTCATCTATGCCGCAGCCTACGTCCTGTCCGGCTGGCCCGGCGTCGTCGTCGTCGCGGCCGCGGCGATCGCACTCGCCTTTGGTCTGCTCACATACTTCCTGCTGCGCGAGCTGTCGCCGACCCAGACGCTGGTCATGGTGATCGCGGCCGTCATCCTGACGGCGCCGCACATGCTGGCGCGGCCACACGTGCTCGTGATGCCCATCATGGTGATCTGGGCGGCTGCCCTGGTGCGTTGCATGGATCACGGCAGGCCGCCACCATACTGGGCCCTGCCGCTGCTGGTTGTGTGGGGCAATCTACACGGCAGCGGAGTGCTGGCGCTTGGCTTGATTGGACCCGTGGTGCTCGAGGCGCTGCTGCGCGAGGAGCGAAGCCAATGGCCACGCGTGCTGCTGAGCTGGGTGCCATTCACACTGCTTGCCGTTGCCGCATCCTGCCTGACGCCGCATGGGCCGGAACCGCTGCTGATGCCGATCACGACGCTCGGCCTCGGTCCCGCGCTCGCCTGGATCGCGGAATGGCGGCCGCAGGATTTCAGCCGCATCGGCGGCTTCGAGCTGCTGTTGCTGGGGGGCATCTTCGCGCTCTCGCGCGGCGTCACGCTGCCGGTCGTGCGGACCCTGGTGGTGATCGGCTTGCTCCATTTCGCGCTGGCGCAGATGCGCAATGCGGATCTGCTGGCCATGCTGGCGCCGCTCTACCTCGCGGCCCCGCTGGCCCGGAGGTTCGGCGGGCCGAGCGGGAACGAGACCGACCGCTCCTCGCGCGGCCTGAGCCTGGCGGCATTCGGCATCTTGGCCGCGATGAGTGGATTGGCGCTGGCGCGCGACATCCGGCCGGCTCCCCTCATCACCCCCGAGGCGGCGGTCGCCCGTGCCGACCTCGCCAAGGCGGGGCCGCTGCTCAACGATTATTCCTTCGGCGGCTATTTGGTCTTTGCCGGCATTCCAACCTTCATCGACGGCCGCGCGGAACTGTTCGGCGGACCGTTCATCGACCGCTACAATCGCGCCCTGGCGCTGATTGACCTCGGAGATTTTCTCAAGCTGCTCGACGACTACAAGATCCGCGCGACGCTGCTCGCGCCGAATACGCCCGCCACAGCGATGCTTGACCGGCTGCCGCACTGGCAGCGCGTGTACAGCGACGATGTGGCGGTCGTCCACAAGCGCCGAGAGATGCAGTAACAACAGCTCGGCAGCAGCATCGAAGACGAGGTGTTGGCCTCACGTCCCAGATGATTGCGGCGGATCACTCGTTGATTGCGTGTTTCGCGGTTGCGGTCGCCGCCTCGTTGCGATCGAAGCCGGCTCGCTTCTGGACCACGTACAGTGGGCGGCGCTTTACTTCAGCATGGATGCGGCCGACGTAAAGGCCCACGATCCCCGTCATCAGCATGTTCATTCCACACAACAGCGAGAGGAGGACGATGGTCGAGGACCAGCCGGTCACGAGATGAGCGTCGTTGCTCAGCCACATCACGACGACCCAGCCGCCGTAGAGCAGTGCGAATGCCGAGACGGTCAATCCGCACCAGATCGCCAGGCGCAAGGGCAGATCGGAAAAGCCGAGCGCGGCGTTCACCGCGAGCCGGATCATCTTGAACAGGGGGTACTTGGTCTCGCCCGCGGCGCGCTCGAGACGATGGAAGGTGACCTCGGCCTGGCGGAAGCCGAGCCAGGCGATCATGCCGCGTACGAAGCGATCCTGCTCCGGCATCTGCCTGAGCGCGTCCAGCACCTTGCGATCGATCAGGCGGAAGTCACCGACGTCGGCAGGGATGCCGACGGAGGACATCTTGCCGAGCAGCCGGTAGAACAGGTGTGCGGTCGCGCGCTTGAATCGGCTTTCGCCCTCGCGCGACAGGCGGCGGGCGTGGACGACGTCATTGCCTTCGTGCCATTTTGCGATCAATTGCTCGATCACTTCGGGCGGATCCTGCAGATCGGCGTCCATGACGATGATCGCGTCACCCTGCGCCGCGTCCATGCCGGCGGTGATGGCGACTTGATGGCCGAAATTCCGCGACAGGCCGATATAGCGAAAGCGGGCGTCGCGCGCGGCGAGTGCCTGCAGCACGATCGAGCTGGAATCGCTGCTGCCGTCGTCGACGAAAATCGCCTCTGCCGGCCCGTCGAGCCGGGACAGCAGGAAGTCGAGCCGGCGTAACAATATCGGCAGTACGGCTTCCTCGTTGAAGACGGGAATGACGAGGCTGTAGCGGATCGGTCCGGAATTGGCCGCCATGCGAAGGAGTCCAGCTGGGTTGCAGGGGCGGAAGTCTATGGGCAGGTGGTTAAGGTCGCCTTTCAGGACTTGCGGCGAATCCTGTAGAGCACGAACCGATCCGAGGTCTCCAATAGTTCCAGCAGATCCGGCAGCGGGTTTGCGGCCCGCGGTCCCAGCACATAGAGGTAGTCGAAATCCCGGTACCAGGTGCGGACAAAGCGCGGCGAGTCCGCCGGCGGGCGGCCCGCTGCTATCGCGGTGAGCAGGCCTGAGGACACCAGTCCGCCATCCGGAGTGGCAAGATGGCGCACGGCCTCGACGGCCCGAACAGGCTGCTTGCCCGCCTCCGTGAAGAGATTGGGCACGAACGCATTGGCATAGTGCACCGCCAGCGTTGGCGCATAATACATCGGATACGCGGTGAGATCGGCGAAGGGCGGGTCGCCAGCTTCATCTGCATTGCTGACGAGAACGCGCGAGCCGCGTTCGACCTTGCGGAACGACTCGATGATGGCCGCGTAGTCAGCGCGGTAGGGCAGCCATACCGTGAAGACAACGGCGAGATTGATCAGCGTGATGCCGCTGATCGCAGCGAGTGCAGCCATTCTCGACGTCCGGCTTGGCAGCGACAGCGAGCAGAAGGCCGGCAGGATCAGCGCCGCAGCGGGAATCATGCGGAGGTCGGCAAACGAGGTCCCGAACAGCCTCGAAGGAATGGCCACGTACAGGAGCGCAAGACCGAGCGCGATCCAGATCCCGGCCGGCTCGAGCCTGAGCAAGCCGCGCCTTGCGGCGAACAGCAACGCGGTGATGAGGGTCAGCCCGGTCACCGCCGCGGCCGTCAGATTGTAGCCGTTCATGATGCGGAGCGGCCAGACCGGCTTGAATGCGAGGAACCAGTCGTTGCCTTGGCTTCCGATCGCGCCTGCCGTGACATGCATGATCGCAAGCAGCGCAAGCGCCGGTAGGGCCAGCGCGCCAAGCCGCGCGGCCGCGACGGGATACGCGACCCGCCCTTGGCGGATGCGAGACAGCTCGAAAAGGCCGAGCGTTGCGCCATAGATGCCGAGCGAAAAGAAATGCGCCACATAGAGCGCGGCGACGAAGATCAGATTGGCCATGAAGCGCAGCGGCCAGGGGCCTTCCGCCAGCATCAGATAGACGGCGATGCCCCAGAGCGCGAGGCCGAGCCCGAACTCGAAGTTCACGAAACCCCAGCTGAACGGCAGGCAATAGAGGAAAGCGAGCGCGGCGAAACCGGCGAGATGGATGCGTCCCTTCCTGACCCATTCGAGCAGAAGCGCACCGGTGACGATCAGGCATTGGCTCAGCAACAGAAACAGCCGCGTCGCGTTCTCGACGCTCATCAGCCGCGCCAGCTGCGGGACCAGCAGGTCCATTCCGAGGTTGGGATAGAAGGCCCACCTCACCTCGTAATACGGATTTGCACCCGCGGTGCCGTTCTGGCTCAGAACAGACATGCGGGCGAGGTGATTGGGATAATCGACCATCGCCGGAATGGGCGTCAGCAGCACCGGAACAAACGAGACCACAGCCAGCATCGCAAGCACGATCATCGCCACGGCTCGGTCCGGGGCGGAACGCGCCGGATCTGTCAGGGTCGGCTTGCTGGAAGGAACCATCTGATGAAGTCGCTGAGGCCGAAGACGCGCGCTGGAGCGGGTCGTCACTTCGAAGGCGCCGCGGTCGCGCCGTCTGCGGCGTCGCGCACGTGGATCACGGCGATATCGTCCGCATAGATCCGCTTCCAGCCCTTGAGCTGGTCGAGGATCTGCGGGCCCGGCGCATCCGCGCCCAGCAGTGTCGCATCGATCTTGTGCTCGTCGAGCAGGCGTGGCAGCAGCTCGGGCTTCTTGCCCTCGGTCGCCTTGAAGAAGTCCATGATGAATTTCTCGCCGTAGAGCTCGGCGCGGCCGTCGACGAAAACAGGGATATCGCGCGAGATCAGATAGCCGCCGAACTGGTAGGCGTTGAAGACGCGCTGCACCTTGCGTTGCTCGAGCAGGTCGACCGCCGCGACCGGCGTCTGCGTCATCGTGAAGGTGAAGCGGTGGTGCCCCAGATAGAGCGAGGTCGAGGTCCAGCTTGCCGCCACGATCATCAGCGCGCCGAGCGCCGTGACATAGCGGCCCGGCCAGCTGTCGGCACCGGCGGGCTCAAGCGCCGGCTGCGGGAACATCTCGCCGAGCGGCTTTGCCAGCACCAGCGGCACCAGGAATGCAAATGCGTCGATGCTCCTGACGTGGCTCAGCGCGCTCCAGGTCAGGAAGAGGATCAGGAAGATCCGGGGTGCCGACAGCACCAGGCCGCGATAATAACCGAATGCGATCAGGGCGAGCAGGGCGCCTTCGAACGGGGTGAACGTGGCGAAGTTCGCCGGCATCCATTCGACGATCAGCGTCAGCAATTCGCCGAGGCTGAGGATGTTGGTCGCGCCCTGCAGCGTTCGCCAGCCGTACGGCGTGCAGCAGCTCGCGATCAGCGCCCCGATTCCGAACAGCACCCAGCGCATGAACAGGGCGAGCCGCCGTCCCTTCCCGGCATGCTCGACCGCTTCGAGCGAGATCGGGCCGATCAGCGCGAGCCCGAGCACGAAGCCGCCGTGCAGGTTCGCCCACAGCGCCATCAGCGGCAGCCAGGTCCAGGACGGCGCGCTCCGGCGGCTCGCAGCCGCCATCAGTAAGCCGACCCACGCCACCATCACCGGCAGCGCGAGAATATGCGGGCGCGCCAGCACGTGGTGAATCGACAGCAGCAGCGCCAGCATCGCAAACAGCACCGCGCGCGGTGCCTCGATATGCACTTCGAGCAGATAGACGAGGATCGCGACGGTGAGCGCGACGGCGGCCGCGGTGAGGATGACGGGACCTGCCCAGCCCCAGTGCGCATGCGAGAAGGCGAACGCGACCTGCGACAGCCAGGACGTCGAGATCCACGGCGCGCCCGTCCGCGTGAAGGAATAGAAGTCGATCATGGGCATGGCGCGGTGATCGAGGATCCATTGCCCGATCTTGATCTGCCAGAACGAGTCGGAATCCTGAAGCAGCGTGTCGCCGAGAAAAAGGAAGAACAGATAGGCGCCGGCGCCGACGCACAACGGCACCAGGGCACGCGCGCGGCCCTGCACCGCGATGCTGTTGGCGAAGGAAAGGGACATGCCGTCTCGTCGTCCTGGTTGTTCTTGCCGGCCCGAGCGGGCGGCATTGGACCACGCCGGTCATAACTTCGGGTAAACCGGCCGCGCCAGGCCGGCGTCAGATGCTTACAATTTAACGGATTGTTTCGAACTTGGATTTACCATGGGCCGATACACGCAATCCGCTCGGTGTTTACGCAGCCGAATTAACTGCGGTGCAATTCTTTGCCTCTACGTTCCGTTGCCATGGTCGGGCGGCGCTGGGAAGCCGAAGAGACCAGATCAGTTGTAGCCTCGTGTACTCATTTGGAGCACTCTATGAAGAACCTCGTTGCGCGTTTCATGAAGGATGAATCCGGCGCCACCGCCATTGAATACGGCCTGATCGCTGCCGGCATCGCGCTGGCGATCATCACCGTCGTCAACAACCTCGGCACCACGCTGAACGCCAAGTTCAGCTCGATCTCGACCAGCCTCAAGTAAGGCTGGACGACCAGCGGAATAGCGAGGAGCCCCGTCATCGACGGGGCTCTTTTGCTTTGCCCGGGAATTCGGCGCGGGGCGCTGGACGATCGGGCTTAAGCCTCCTTCAAGTCACTCGGGTGTATGGCTTGGACGCATCCGCCTCACATGATCGCGTAAGGAAGCCGCATGGCCGAAGCCTCCTCCGTTCCGCCTGCAATCGGCCGTCACGGTGCGGTCCCAGCGATCCTCGTCAACATCTCCTTCGTGCTGGCGATCGTCACGCTGGCGTATTTTCCGACGGCCTATCTCGGCCATCTCTGGGTCTTTGACGCCGACGGGCGCGGCATCCCCACGGACTTCGTCAACGTCTGGGCGGCCGGAAGACTGGCGCTCGAGGGGCATCCCGCGCAGGCCTGGGATTGGGACATTCAGAAGCAGGTCGAGCTTGCGCTGCTCAAGCAGGATTTCGTCGGCCATTTCGCCTGGCACTATCCGCCGCCCTTCCTGTTCGTCGCGTCCTTCCTCGCGCAATTTCCCTATGCGATCGCCTTCATCGGCTGGGCCGCCTTCAGCATGGTGCCTTATCTCGCCGTGATGCGCGCGATCATCGGACGCAATGCGGGCCTTGTGATTGCGGTTGGATTTCCGGCAGCCTTCCTCAACATCCTGGTCGGGCAGAACGGTTTCCTCACGGCCTCGCTGATCGGCGGCATGCTCTATCTGCTGCCGACGCGGCCGGTGCTGGCCGGCATCTGTCTCGGCCTTCTCAGCTACAAGCCGCAATACGGTCTCTTGTTTCCGCTGGTTCTCTTCGCCGCCGCCGAATGGACCGTGCTGTTCACCGCCGCGATCGTCACCGTCGCGATGGCCGCGATGTCCTGGCTCGCCTTCGGCACCGAAAGCTGGCAGGCGTTCTTCCACTGGATTCCGATGTTCTCCCAGGCCTTCCTGACCGAAGGCAGGGCGCCCTGGTTCAAGATGCAGAGCATCTTTGCGCTGGTGCGCTATGTCGGCGGAACCGAGCAGCTCGCATGGATCTTCCAGTGGGTGTTGACCGCTTCTGTGGCCGTGGCGCTGGTCGTGGTGTGGCGGAGCCGGCTGCCCTACGCTCTCAAGGCGGCGATGCTCGCCACGGCGACCCTGCTCACAACGCCCTATCTCTTCATGTACGATCTGGTCGTGCTGGGCATCGCGGTGGCGTTCCTCATCCGCGCCGGGCTCGATGAAGGTTTCGCACGCCACGAGGTGATGGCGCTTGCGCTCGTCTTCGCGCTGCTTGCGAGCTTCCTGTTTCTCGGGCAACCGGTCGGCTTCCCGGCGATCCTGATCGTGTTCGGGCTGATCCTCGGACGCTGCGCAGCCTGGCGGAGTGCCGAGGCCGCATCGGCGCAGCTCGCTCTCACGCGAACGAACTGAGGAGTTCAGTCATGCTCGGTCTCCGGGTGAGACGTTGGGGCGTGAGGCGTTCGCCGTCAGCGCAGTGATGGAGGCTGCACCATCTATTAGGCGGCGGAACAGTTGATATTCCTCAACTGCTGCGATGGGCCCGTTCCGGACACCGCGTTATCGCTTCCTTTCCCGCTCGGCGATAATTCGAGCCATCGAGGAAAACTCCTCCTCATGTGCAGCAACGGCCTGCTCAACGGTGGCGAACCATCGACTGCGTTTCTTCGGCTCCACTTCGATAAAGAGCTCGATGAATTGGCGGTCGAGCTCGCGACGGGCGTCGACCGTCACCGGCAAGGCATAGAAGTCGGCGCTCTGGACGCAGAAAAGGTGCGACGCAACATCCTCAAAGCATCTGAAGTGAACTGCTCTTTTGGCATCAATTCGTTTCCAGATGGAGAGTTCTCGATACATCCGCGTCCACCGACTAGCTCATAATCTTCGCGCAATAGGTTTTCCGTCCTGCTGCTTAGATGCAGCGTATAGCACGAAGCGGAAAGTTCGCTTAGGTCAAAGGCGCCGGTTTGGCGAGCGCCAACAGCCAAGGCTCCCCTTTTTCGCCTGCGAGGTTCCCGTGCGAACCGTTGACGTCTCGCCCGCAATTGAACGGGCACTCGATGTCTTCATCGAACTCGATGGCGTCGCGCAACAGGAAATGTCGCCACTCAAGCTAACGCTGGCGACGTCACTGACGAGGCTTGCTTTGATCTATCATTGGACAACCGCCACAGCAGACGAGCGGCGAACAAGGGGAGGATCAGTAAAGCAATCGGTATTTGCGCGAAGCCGAATGGAAACATCAGAATAGGCAACATCCACAACGCAAGCGAAAGAATTTGATCGGCGAATGCTTCGTTTCCGCGCTGACGCAGAAGCGCGACAATCCATCCGAATACGACCATGTCGTAGTTCATGATCCAGGGTGAAAACAAGAAGGTGGCGGTAACGAAGAGCGCTAGTGAGAGGACCGGATCGCGCTTGCGCCAGAACGTCCAAACCACCGCACCGACGGCGCATACCGACGCCGCTCCTTGCACTACCCAGGCCAAATCAGCCGGAAGACCCGCAAGGCGGGCGTTGATCAAGGCTGAGGCAACGATCGGCCAGCCCATGATACCTGCCACGTCGAGCAGTTCGTGCTGTTGCGGCAAAACTTTATGCCAATATGCTATCCAGATTTCTGGCCCAAACCATGCTGCAGTCGCGGCGACAAGCGACACCGTCGTGACGACGGCTGAACCAATGACTCGCCAGTGCCCTCCCAGCACCAGCACGATCGGAAGCAGGAGTCCGAGTTGCGGCTTGATAGTCAGCATACCAAACAAAATTCCAGCGAGTATCGGCCGCCGCTCGAGGTTTGCCAGACCGCCGATCAAGAGCGCAGCGGTCAAGAAACCATTTTGGCCGAGGAATACGTTAACCGTGACGGCAGGTGCGACGGCCAGAAACACCCAGTATTTTCGTTCGACACCACATGATGTTGCCGCCCAAACATACAGGGCAAGCCCGGTCACGCACCACACAATGTACGACGGCAGAAAACCGAGCAAACCAAAGGGCCAAATGAAGAACAGAAGATGCGGCGGATATGACCAATACAGAGGTGCCAAATCGGGAATGCCGGTCACCTTCGCTATCGCAGCCATGTAGGCGCTGGAATCAAACCAGTCCGCAGGGCCGCCGGAAAAAGCCGATCGGCCGCCTATCCAAGTGTTCAGAAAATCTCGACCAACCGGAAAGCCGCCTGGGTCAAGTACGAACGATGGGAACGACTGCGCTGCTGCCAGTTGGAAATCAAATATGACAACCGCCAGCAGAATGGCCGCAGCGACCACGGTGAGGGACGCGTAGATCCTTACTGATGCTGGATTGCCTGTGCCAAGCTTGCCATGACTCATTGTACGCTCAAAGGGTGAGGCCTCTGTTCGAGAGGCGCGATGGTTCTCAAGTTTGAGTTCCGCGCGGACGGCGACTAATGCGCAGTCCGCGCGATCAGCGGGCAACTTTCGATCACCGTGCCGGGGCGGGCGCCCTCAATGGTGACGCAGGGCCGGGAGCGATCGATGGTGAGCTCGTAGTGATCCAAAAGCGCGCTGCGGTCCGGATCGCCGCGCATGTGCAATTCGCGGACGCCGCCGGGCAGCGGCGCCTTCAGCCCGGCGCGAATGCGCTGGTCGAAGATGCCGCCGGGGACGATCGGCACGGCGATATCGGCGAGCAGGTAGAAGCGCGACTCGGAGGGAAGCTGCGGCGCGATATAGGCGAGCGGCTTGCCGAGGATGAAGTAGGTCGCGGGCTGATCGAGCTCGTGGGCGATCTTCGGCCGGTAGACGTCGGACCAGGGGCGGTGCCACCAATCCGCCGGCTGCGACCACGCTGCGATCGCGGCTGCGACCGTCAACGTCAGCGCAGCGAGCGGTCGAGGGGACGCCGTCAGCCACGTCGGCCCCACGCTCGCGGCGAGGCGCGCGAGCAACAGAACGATCAGCGGACCGCACAGGAGCTCCAGAACCACCGCATAGCGCTGGATCGAGAACAAGCCGAGCCATGCGAGGTAAGAGGCCGCAAACAGCACCACCAGCTGCACGTCACCCCGGGTGAGGATCGCGCTCTTGCGCCTCGCGCGGACCCACAGGCCGAGCACGAGCAGGACCATCACCACCGCGAAGCGCGCGTCGCGGAACGGATGCTCCGCGCCTCGGTGGTCGCCGATCAGCCAGTAGAAGGGGTAGGCCAGTGCGTCGAGCACGCCATGAGGCATGAACTGCGCATCCATCAGGTTGACGCCGGCCACCTCGCTGGACTGGAACAGTGCATTGAACAGCGGGAAGATCGGATTGCCGGTGTCGCGCCACGTGATCAGGCACCATCCGCCGCCGGTGAGCGCCGCGCCGACAATCCCGCCGATGCCAAGAAGCATGATCGCCTGCAGCGGACGCGCGGAGACGAGCAGCGCTGCGGCCGCGCCGATCGCGTAGACGACGTTGGTCAGCTTAAGCCCGACGGCGGCACCGATCAGCAATCCCGCGAGCAGGACACAGATCGCGGGTCGGCGATCCGCCACCAGGATCAGAAGGCAGCCGCCGATCACGGGCAGGGCCAGCAGCACGTCGGAAAAACTCGTGCCGACTTCCGAGAGCGTCATCGGACCCGAGGCAGCGATGACGACAGCTGCCGCGACCGGCGCGATGGTCGCGGCCTGACGCAGCACCAGACGGGCGAACAGGCAGATCAGCGCGAGATTGAGGCCGTGAACGGCGCCGATGATCATCAGCCCGTAGGGTGCCGGCAGCACATGGCGGAGATAGTAGACCGGAAAATAGACGAGCGGATTGAAGTAGGTCTGAAAGCCCGGCGGGACCACATCGACGCCATAGCGGCCGTTGAGCACGGCCCAGACATTGTATTCGTGGTAGTTCTGCCAATCCCAGTTGACGTCTTCGCCCATCGCCAGGGTGTAGAGCGCGCCCGCCAGCATCGAGCAGACGACAATGGCGATCGCTGCAAGCGCATTGCCGCGCAACTTCGCCGTCCATGATGGCCGCAGCCTCCCGGCCGCGGGCATGGACATCACCTCTCGCAGGTCGGAAGAAATCGCCGCGCGTTCCAGCATCAAGGCGCCATGTGCGCCGGGAACATCAGGAGCAGAGCCGGGTCGCTGAACCGCAGAAAGCCCGCTCGTGAAACGCATTGCCGAATTCCAATTTACAACCGTATGACTACGGGCAGCCAGTTAAGGTTGCATGAATCGATGCGGAAACTTTGCGTGATTGCACGTCAAAGTCGCGAGTAGTCGAGGGCTCGAATCGGTCCTTCGGGTCGACCTGCAGCGTTTAGGGCCTGATGCCCATGCGATCGCGCTCATCGTTCCAGAGTTTCTCTTCCCAACTCCGATACTCTGCCTCGCTCATCGGAAATCCGGCCAAATGCCAATGACCGCCATCGTCCGCGTACACGACGACAAAATAATCCCTCTCCAGCTCGGACTTGGTACGCGGCACCGGAATCAGGGAATGGGTTTGATCAGTTACTCCGAACGTCGCGTCGAAGACCGAGCCGACCGATGCATTTCCGCTCAGGACTTCGAGAACCCTGAGGCTGACCGCGAGACGCTCCCTGAGAGGATCGTTCCCACGGCCTCCCGGTGGAATCCGCCCACCCAGGCCGGCCGCAGTCCCCAGTAGCCGCACTTTCGCCAGCAGTACTTCCTTGGCCGTCGTGGGTAATGTTGACGTGCGAATATCGCCCGGAGGCTTATCGAGAAAGTACATAACGGGCAGCTCGGATCCGGCTGTGAGCAGCATCTTTCGTTCTCCTCTCCAAGATGAGCTTGCCGGGACCAAATGTGCCGCGAATCGGACTTGGAGGGTTTGGTCCTTGGTCGGCTGCTCGGCCGAAAAGGTGGCTGTGGGCAACGCCAGAACGAGAATGGCGCAGCTTGCTCCGCGTGCAGCGAGTTTGCGTCTCATGACGACGCTCCA
This sequence comes from Bradyrhizobium sp. NBAIM18, assembly GCF_020193825.1. NCBI lineage: Bacteria > Pseudomonadati > Pseudomonadota > Alphaproteobacteria > Hyphomicrobiales > Nitrobacteraceae > Bradyrhizobium > Bradyrhizobium sp. NBAIM18. The sequence goes on along the minus strand of NZ_JADYVO010000006.1, from coordinate 82,695 downwards.
TCAACGTTCATGTCGTCGGCACGGTCGCCCAGTCTTTCGTTTTCTTTGATTGTTGCTGCCGTGGAGAGGCGTCTCTTACCGCTGCGACTCTCTATGGAATTCCATCATTGTTCGAGGCGGGACTTCTTGACATTGCACGACGGTGCGAGGTCGCGCTGCATCGCCATCGATGCCTTCAATCGTGATGGTCTGGCGGCTTCTGCTCCATACGACCCGGCGGGGGACCTCGAAATTCATCGAGAGCGTGACGTCATCCTGGCCGGCATCGGTGACTTCACCGCGAAACCTCTTCCCTCCTTGCCACGCTCGAAGAGTGCTTGTTTCGAAGCTGCATCCATCGTGAAGTACACAGCGCCTGTGTGTTCACAGCGTACAGAGATCGGATTCAGAATGGGATCGCGAACCCCGAAGCTCAAAATGCTTCTCGGGGGCGTGACAGTGCACAGATGGGTTAATGTCGGCCGAAAGGTGGGGTCGTCGAGTCCCGGCCAAGTCATCGTCTTCTTGTTGCTATCAAAGATCAGGCCGATCCGACCTGGACGCGCAGCATGAATTCGATCTTTCCATCGTTTTTGGAAATGATTTCTCCAGAACGTGTAGTGATGCCGAAATTTGTTTCGAGGTCTATCGGCGGCGTCTCAAACACGACAGCTTTGGCATCGACGTCGAACGTCGCGAAGTAGAGGCGGGCGGGAATGCCGCCTTCACACCGTACCGAAAATAATTCACCGGCTGCCGCGCGGTCTGGCGTCGGCATCAGAAAGAGAATGAGCGCGAGGCCCAAGAGCCGCTTCATGACGCACGCTCCGTTCGTCCATGAGACTGTCCACCGCAGCTTGAGAGAGCGCCGAGTCTTTCGAGGCTTCGAAAACTGCCTGGCAGTGAAGATCGATGCCATCAGCACACTGCACCAGGCACGCGTCAACGTCTGGCTGCGAACAGGATAAATGAACTTATAAGTATATGATCGTAGCGCAATCCAGCCGGAACACTCAGAGGCGAAACACCGACCACTGAATTCACATTGTGAACCGGCGATCCAAGCCCTCCAAGAATACTCGTTCAGTCTCTCGACCGGTTCGTTTGGCGCCGCCGTCCGCCCACCATGGCGCTTCACGCATTTGCACCTTGTCATTCACCCTGAATAGTTGTTCAGTCCTTGTGGGGCGATTTGCATCTATTGCGTGAGAAGCGTTCGGCCGCAGGGCGTGCGGCGGGCGTGGTGGGACAGGAAGCGCGCCATGGTTTATCGGCGGACGCATCAAGTGGTGAAGCGCCTTGCGGCGCGGCGCAGCGCCATACTGGCGGCGGCGCGGGAGGCGGCGGCGGAAGGGGGGATGGCGGCGGTGCAGATCGCACCGGTCGCGGTCCGGGCCAATGTCGCGGCGGGCACGGTCTACCGTTATTTCCCCTCCAAGGCCGACCTGATCTCCGAGCTCATTGCCGAGGTCTCCCGCGACGAGCTTGCGGCGATCCGAAGGGCGGCCGATGCCGCGCCGGGGCCGTCCTCGGCGCTGGCGGCCGCCGTCACCACCGTGGCGGTGCATACGCTGTCGCAGCGCCGGCTGGCCTGGGGCATCCTGGCCGAGCCTGTCGATGTCGATGTCAGCGCCTCCCGTCTGGCCAGCCGGCGCGAGATCGCCGGCGAGATCGCTGGCCGGATCGACGCCGCCGTGCGTGCCGGCCATCTGCCGGCGCAAGACACCGCGCTTGCAGCCACCGCCTTGCTCGGCGCGCTGCATGAGGCGCTCGTCGGCCCGCTCGCACCCGACAATCTCGATGATCCCGTCAAGATGCGCGATGCGGTGCAGACCGTAACGCTGCTGGCGCTGCGCGCCGTCGGCGTCATGGACGCCCGCGCCCGCGGCCTCGTGGTCCAGCAGACGCTGTTGCCGACGACCAAGGCGCTGGTCGGCGCCTGAGCCGACCGCCACCGGGATCTCGCCTGGGCCCCACGTTATCCTGCTACATCAGCATTTTCCCGGCCGGACTGATCAACGCCGGTGGGACGCTTCAGAAGAATGAGCCCGGCGGTCACAATGAGGACCGCTCCGGCGATCGTGGAGCCTTGCGGGATATCCTTGAAGACAAGATAGCCGATGGCTGTGGAACCGAGCAGCTCGAGATAGACAAGCGGCGAAAGGGTGGACGCTTCGGCGAAGCGGAATGCCGCGATGGACAGGACATGACTGAAAGCAGAGAGCGCACCCAAAGCCAGAAAGAACATGACCGCGTCCCAGGCCGGTGTGGCCCAGGTCAAGATGGCTTGTGGCGTCAGGAGCACCATGCCGACGACAGATTGGAAGGCGAGCGTCTTGACGGGATCGCTGACCAGAGAAGCCTGCCGCGTTGCGATCAGATAGAGCGCGAACAATAGCCCGGCGCCGAGCGCCAGCAGAGTGCCGGGTTCGATGTCTCCGTCCGGGCGCAGAATGACGATGGCGCCGGTGAAACCCAGCGCCAGGCTCGCGATCTTTCGTTGCGTCAAACGCTCCTTCAGGACCATGGCGGCGAGCGCGACCGCGATGACCGGCCCCACGAAATAGGCGCTGACGGCTGTAGCCAGCGGAACGGTCGCGATGGACAGGAAGTAAAGCGTCATCCCGGTGACGAGGAACACCGTCCGCAGCATATGGGAGGCGCGCCGTTCGGCGGGAAAGATCTCTCCTTTGTACCTGATCGCGGCCACCGGAAGGACGACGGCGCTTGCCACGGCGTAGCGCGCCCAGGCGATGAAGAGCGGCGAATAGTCGGCGCTCAGATATTTGGCGATCCCATCGACCAGCGGGATCGAAAGCATCGCGGCCGCCATGAGCACGATGCCCAGCGTCGGGCGGGCGCGGGCTTCGGATTCTACGGTGGTGGCCATATAACCGGTCCCTAGCGATAGCGGTCTGGTGCAGCAGACGCTGCTGCCTGCGAACACGGCGCTGGTCGGGACCTGGAGAAATCGCGCCGGGAGCCAAGAGGCGGCCTGATCGCGCTCATGCCATTGCCCGAGCGTGCCTTTTCGCAAAATCCCGGCAAATCCGGCCAGAGCGGCCGGCTACTGTGCATGGGGTTGTTTTTTGACTTTTTGTTTGGCCGCCCTGGCGGGCCCTCATATGTTCGCGTCGCCCTCGGGCCCGACCGAGGCGATGCGCACCATGTTGGTGGTGCCGGGAATGCCGAGCGGCACGCCGGCGACGATGATGACGCGCTGACCGGCGCGGACGAAACCGTCGCGGAACGCGATCTGGCCGGCGCGGCGCACCATGTCGTCCTGGTCGCGCGCGTCCTCCGCCACCACGCAATGCACGCCCCAGGCGACCGCGAGCCGTCGGCCGGCGGTGATGTTCGGCGTGATCGCCACGATCGGCGGCTTCGGCCGCTCGCGCGCCACGCGCACGGCGGTCGAGCCCGATGAGGTCCAGCAGATCAAGGCCGGCAGGTCGAGCGTCTCGGCGATCTGCCGCGCGGCGTCGGCGATGGCATCGCCCGCGGTGGATTCCGGCGCCGGACGCTGGGCCATGATCACCGAGCGGTAGGTCGGATCGCGCTCGACCTCCTCGCCGATGCGGTTCATGGTCGAGACCGCCTCGACCGGGAATTTGCCGGCCGCCGATTCCGCCGACAGCATGATGGCGTCGGCGCCCTCATAGACCGCGGTGGCGACGTCGGAGACCTCGGCGCGGGTCGGCACCGGCGACTGGATCATCGATTCCAGCATCTGGGTCGCGATCACCACCGGCTTGCCGGCGCGGCGCGCCATCCGCGTCATCTGCTTCTGCAGGCTCGGCACCCGCTCCAGCGGCAGCTCGACGCCAAGGTCGCCGCGCGCCACCATCAGCGCATCGGAAGCCTCGATGATGTCGGCGAGGCGGTCGATCGCCTGCGGCTTCTCGATCTTGGCCATCACGGCGGCACGGCCGCGGATCATCTTCTTGGCCTCGATCACGTCGTCGGCGCGCTGCACGAAGGACAGCGCGATCCAGTCGACGCCGGTGACGAGGGCGGCCTCGAGGTCGGCGCGGTCCTTGGGCGTCATCGCCGAGACCGGCAAATCGGTATCGGGCAGGCTGACGCCCTTGCGGTCGCTCATCTTGCCGCCGACCACGACACGCGTCACCGCATGCTCCTTCGAGGTCTCCTCCGCGATCAGCCGCACCTTGCCGTCGTCGAGCAGCAGCGCATGGCCGGGCCTGAGCGCCGCCAGGATCTCCGGATGCGGGAGATGGACGCGCGTGGCATCGCCCGGCGTCTTGTCGGAATCCAGCGTGAAGGTCTGGCCGTTCTGGAGCTGGATCGCCCCTTCGGCAAAGGAGCCCAGTCTCAGCTTCGGGCCCTGCAGGTCGACCAGGATGCCGATCGGCCGGCCGTAGCTGCTCTCGACGTTGCGGATCGTCGCCACCAGCTCGCGCATCTTGTCATGCGGGGTGTGGCTCATGTTGATGCGGAACAGGTCGGCGCCGGCCTCGAACAGGCGGCGGATCATCGCGAGGTCTGAAGAGGCTGGTCCCAGGGTCGCGAGAATCTTGATACGGCGAAGGCGCCTCATGGCTTATTTCCAGACGGGGGTGGCAGGCCGGGCGAGCCCGGGGGCGTAGCACCGGGCGGGCTATTGGGCAAACCCGGAACGCCGCCCGGGCCCACCGGGCCGGGCAGGCCAGGCACGCGCTGCTGCGCCGGCTGTTCGTTGGCGTCGGTCAGCTGCACCGTCCAAGCGCGCTGCTCGCCGGTGTCGACCTCGAAATAGCCGGTGCGGTCATAGCCGCGCGCCAGGCAATCCTCGGTGCCGCGGATGGTGAACTCCTTGTCGCGGGAGCACATGAAGGCCTGGCCCGACCATTCGCCGCCGCGGTCGTAGTCGATGGCGTAGATGTAGTAGTACCGGGCGACCAGCGTGCCGCGCAGCAGCGTCTCGCAGGAACGGGACGAGATGTTCCACCAGCCCTCGGTGGTCCAGCCCTCGGCGTCCTTGTAGCCGAGCGCGATCCCGACCCGGCTCGACGTGTTGTTGCAGAGGCGGAAATCGGCGGAGGCCGGGCCGGCGTAGAGGCACGCCAGGGCGACCACCAGCACCGGGACCAACCGGGCGAGCAGGTAAAGCGGGGAGCGGGGAGATTCGGCAGTCATTGTCGCGGAAGCTATACCAGATCATTGACGATTTGGCGTTAGGCCGGGGGCAGCCGGGCAGTGGCCCCTTTGCGCCGCGATATGGCAAAATCTGTGACAAGACCCACCTGATCCCGTAACCCTGCCCCGGAACGGACCTTGAGGAAAGACAGCCATGGCAATCGACGACAAAACCAGAACGGAGCTCGAGGCGGCCGCTTTTCGGCGCCTGGTCGAGCATCTGCGGAGCCGCACCGACGTCCAGAACATCGACCTGATGAATCTGGCCGGCTTCTGCCGCAATTGCCTGTCCAACTGGCTCAAGGACGCCGCGGACGCCCAGGGCGTCGCCTTGAGCAAGGACGAGAGCCGGGAGGCCGTCTACGGCATGCCCTATGAGACTTGGAAGGCGAAGCACCAGGGCACGGCCACGCCCGAGCAGCTCGAGGCGATGAAGAAGGTCCATCCCCACGGGCATTGAACGGCCCATCGCCGAGCCCTGAGTCGCACCACACAACAGCTTTCTGTGCGTCGGCGCAGGAAGGTGTGGGCGCGCTGTGGACGAGCGTGATGCTTGCTTGAACGCTGGGAGCACCGACCCTAAGGGTCTACCCAGCACGCGCGGTGAGGGATGCCGGCGTCACCTCGTTTTGCCAGTTCCATTGGGAGTACCAAGATGGCCACCTCCGCCGCCGTCCGCGACGACGAGCCCGCGACGAAATTCGCCAAGGACCAGCTCAAATCCATCATCGAGCGCATCGAGCGGCTGGAGGAAGAGAAGAAGGCGATCTCCGACGACATCCGCGACGTCTATGCCGAAAGCAAGGGCAACGGCTACGACGTCAAGGCGCTGCGCACCATCGTGCGCCTGCGCAAGCAGGACCCCAACGAGCGCGCCGAGGCAGAGACCATCCTCGAGACCTACATGCAGGCGCTGGGGATGCTCTGAGGCGCCCCGCCCGGTCGGCGTTGCAGCGCACCAAGCTTGGGCAAAATCTCGGCATCTGCTAGGTTGCTCGGTGAAGGGACCGAGCGATGGATGTGCCGGGACCAGAGCGCAGGCTTGCCGCGGTTCTCGCTGCCGATATGGTCGGCTTCAGCCGGCTGATGGAGGTCGACGAGGCCGGCACTCTTGCGCGCCTCAAGACCCATCGTGTCGAGCTCATCGATCCTGCCATTGCCAAGAATCGCGGCCGTATCATCAAGACGACCGGCGACGGCATGCTCGCGGAATTCCACAGCGTCGTTGATGCCGTGCTATGTGCGGCCGAGGTTCAGCGCCGCATGGCGCGGCGCAATGCCGACGTCCCCCCGCCGCGGTGGATCCAATTCCGCATCGGCATCAATCTCGGCGACGTCATCGTCGATCAGAACGACATATTCGGCGATGGCGTCAACGTCGCGGCGCGGCTGGAGACGCTGGCCGAGCCCGGAGGAATCTGCGTCTCCGGCGCGGTGCGCGATCAGGTCGGCGACCGGCTCGACGGCGTTCAGTTCGACGATCTCGGTGAACAGAGCGTCAAGAACATCGCCCGTCCAATCCGCATCTTCCGCATTCGGCTGGCGGAGGGGCCCGCAAGCCTGCCTGACGGGTCCAATCGTGCGCTGACGCCGCCGGGTGTTTCGAAAAAGCCGTCCATCGCCGTGCTGCCGTTCGCCAATATGAGCGGCGATCCGGAGCAGGAGTTCTTCGCTGACGGTCTCACCGAGGACATCATCACCGAGCTTTCGCGCTTCCACGACCTGCTCGTCATCTCCCGCAACTCGACGTTCGTCTACAAGGGAAAGGCCGTAAAGGTCCAGGACATCGGCCGTGAGTTCGGAGTCGACTATGTCATCGAGGGCAGCGTTCGCAAGTCCGGGGAGCGCGTCCGCGTCACCGTGCAGCTGATCGATGCAGAGACCGATCGCCATATCTGGGCCGAACGCTACGACCGCGAGCTCCGGGATATCTTCGCCATCCAGGACGAGATGACCCGCGCGATCGTGGCGACGTTGCCGGGTCGGGTAGAAGCCGCAACGCACGACCGCACCAAGCGCAAGCCGACCGACAACATGCCCGCTTACGAATGCGTGCTGGCTGCAAAGCTCCTGCATCATCGATCAACCCGCGACGACAACGCTCAGGCGCAGACGCTGCTCAACCGTGCGCTGGCGATGGATCCGAACTATGCCCACGCTCATGCCTGGAAGGCATGCGTGCTCGGTCAGTGCTGGATCTATGGCTGGTGCGCCGACCGCGAGGCGACCTTCGAGCAGGTTGCTTCGGAGCTGGAAATTGCGTTGGCGCTCGACGACAACGACGCGGACGTGCACCGAATTCTCGCCGCGCTCAATCTGACGCGACACGACTACGAAAAGGCTACCTATCACCAGGAGCGTGCACTCGCCCTCAATCCGAACTACGACCTCGTCGTCGTGCAACAGGGAGAGCTTCTGACCTGGCTGGGCCTGCCGGAGGAAGGCATCGACTGGATCAGGAAAGCGATGCGTCTCAACCCCTATCATCCCGAGCGCTTCTGGAGCCATCTGGGCCGCGCCTATTATTGCGCGGAGAAATACGCCGAGGCGGCCGAGGCGTTTTCAAGGATCACGCGCCCCGACTATACCCATCATGCGTTCCTGGCGGCGACATTCGCGCAGATGAAGAACGCGATCGCGGCCGGCGCTCACGCCGCCGAGGTCTTGAAGCGCGAACCGGGATTCTCGGTGGCAGCTTATCTTGCGACGCTGCACTACAAGCGCGAGCCCGACCGGCAGCGCCACGAGGCCGGCCTCATCGCGGCCGGCTTGCCGGCTTGATCGACCCCGGGCAAGGACGAACAGAGAGAGCTTTGCTGGTACAGAGGACTCAGCGCAGTGCGGCGGTGCGCACGACGAACGACATCGTCTCGAGCTTTGCGGTCGCGCTGCCCGAGAAATTGTCGCAGGACAGGCCCTGCATCGGGTCGTCGGAGAAGCCCATCGCGATCACGGAGCGCGGCTTGACGAAATAGCCGCGCAGCGCCGCGGTATCGAGCTCGCCCATCAGCGTCACCGACATCGCGTGGCTGGCGCTCGGCGACAGCATCACGATCTTGAGCCAGATGCTCTCGCCCTTGGCCGCAGACAGGCGGGTCGCGGTTGCGACCCTGCCGTCGACGCTCTTGCCGACCACCGTGTTGATCTCCGTTGCCTGAGCCAGGCTGCGGGGGCGGGCGGTGCGCGGGATCGGCGCGGAGGCGGCGACGACGTTGGCGCGGTCGACCGTGGAGGCCGCCGGCGCGAAAGCCAGGGCTTGGAGGGCCGCGTTGGACACGCTCGCGGTTGGTTGCGGATCGGTGGCCGCGGCCAGCGCCTGGCGCGCCTTCAGCGCGGCGACCTGCGCCGGCGTCGCTTGCTGCGGCGTGGCCGGAACGTCATCCCAGAAGCCGCGCGCATTGATGATGTCGGCCGGGGTCTCCGGCTTTCCGTCAACAGGCTTGCCGGAAGCGGGCTTGTCAGCCACGGGCGCGGGCTTCGGCTTGGGCGGCGCGACGATCTGCGCATCGGCCGAGGCGAGCTGGAGGGTTGCGGCGATCTGCGGCTTGGCGCGCGGCGTCGGCACCGGCTCGGCGGGTTTGGCGGTGGCTGCGACGACGGTCGGTGCCGCCGGCTTCGCGGCCGGGGCGGGCGCGCCCTCGTCATCCTCGTCGCTGGCGGCCGGAGCTGCCGGCTTGCTCCTGAACAAGGCTGCGAAGAAATTCGGCTTGCTGCCGGCATCATCGCCGCTGCCGCGCCGCTCGATCTCGGCCTTGGCGAGCTCATAGTTCTTCAGCGGCACCCCATCGGTCGGCAGATGCACCGTCTTGCCGTCCGGGAACACGCGGGCGAGCTGGTCATGCGTCATGCGCGGCCAGTGCCGGACGCTGCCGGTGTCGAGGTGCACGAAAGGCGAGCCGGAGGTGGGATAGAAGCCGACGCCGCCGCGCTGCAGGCGCAGGCCGGCGAAGCGGATCTGCTCCAGCGGCACGCCGGGGATGTAGAAGTCTATCGCATGTCCCAGCATGTGCTGGCTGGCGCGCGCCACGCCGGAGGAGCGGCGGCGGAGCATGGCGTTGGTGGCGGGGGAGCGATAGGAGGAGATGATCTGGATCGGCTGCTTGCCGTCGACGTCCCGATAGACTTCCCAGAGGATGTCGAACAGGCGACGGTCCATGACCGTCTGCTCCTGGCTGCGCCAGTCGCGCAGGAAATGGTTGAGCTGCTTCAGCGCCGCTTCGTCATAGCGCCCGTCGCGCTTGAAGGTGACGGTGAGGTCTTCGCCGGAATGGGTGTGATGGAACGAGAGCGTCTTGGTCTCGTTCAGCGCGGCGGCGTCATGAACCGAACCGGCGGCCGCGAGCAGCAATGCAGCCGCAAGGCCGATCCGGGATCCGGCCTTCACGCCCGCATGGGACAACGACAGCACAGCAAATTGGCGTGCGAGACCAGTCAGCACGTATGAGCCCACCCAGTCGACGAGCGTTCAAATGGACTCTCCCGCCAACCCCGTTAGCAGCGCGAAAGAGGATGAACGCTTTCTTAAAGCGAGAAGGTTAATTTGAGGTTGACCTTCCCGCCCCCAAACCAAGTCAGAATACGATCCTAACCGGTTGACTGTGGCAAAAAAACGCCCACTGCCCGGGTGGACAGTGGGACATGGTTAACGTCAGACGACCCCATCGGGGGATGGGGTCGCTGATTTCGTTGTAGAATTTCAGGAAAATGGGGTGCCGGGCGGGCGTCAGCGGGTAAACACCCGCTGCTGCTGTTGCGGCCGACGGCCGACCGGTGCCGGCGGCGCGGCCGGGGTCGGCGCCCCGAACAGCCGCTCGAAGAAGTTCGGCCCGGACGAGCCGAAGCCGCCGCCGTTGTTGGCCACGGCCACTCCGGAGGGCAGCGTCGTTGCCGGACGCGAATAGCTCGGCTGGGAATGCGCCACGACGGCCTCGAGGTCCTTGCCGCGATTGTTCTTCAGGACGTTGATCATGACCGCGTCGCGACCATAGACGTCCTTGCGGAATTGCAGCTTGCCGGCCTCATCCACGAACGCGGTCTGGTAGGTGATGTTGACCGGAATCGGCGTCGGGAATTTCAGGTCGATCTCGCTCTTGCCGTACATGCTGCGGATGCGCTCCGGCGTGTACTTCTCGTTCGGCATGACGATGTTGAGCAGAACGGAGGCGTACTGATCCGGATTCTGCACCCGCATGCAGCCATGGCTGAAAGCACGCTCTTCCTTGGCGAACAAGTGTTTGTCCGGCGTGTCGTGCTGATAGACCAGGAACTTGTTCGGGAAGTTGAAGCGGACGCGGCCGAGCGCGTTGGCTTCGCCCGGCGGCTGCGAAATGTGCACCGAGCCGTCGCGGTTTTGCTCGAGCCTCAGGCCCATGCGCTGGAGCACGGTCGGGTCCTGCTGCAAGGCCGGCAGGTACTCGTTGTAGACGATCGACGGCGGCACGTTCCAGGTCGGATTGACCGTGATGTACTTCATCGTCTCGGTGAGGAGCGGGGTGGCATGCTTGCCCGGCTTGCCGGTGACGACGCGCGTGGTCCAGACCTGCTGGCCGCGCTGCATCACCTTCAGCGTGAAGTCCGGAATGTTGAGGATGACATAGGCATCACCCAGCGCCGGCGCGCCGAGGTCGCGGGGCAGCCAGCGCCAGCGCTCCATGTTCACCAGCACCACGTCGATCTGTTTGTCGCGCTTGGGCGTATTGAGCGCCTTGACGGTCTTGTCGTCGAGAATGCCGGTCGGCTTCATCTCGGCGCTGCTCTGGAACTTGCGCACGGCTTCGGCGACTGCAGCGTCGTAGCGGGTGTCGCTGGCATTCTCGGCGAGGCCGAGCTTGGCGCGCAGGTGCGGCACGCGCGGATCATCCACGACGATCTCAGCCTGCTTCTTGCCGGCCGGGGTGTATTTCAGCGCCGGGCCGTCGGCGATCTCGATCACCGGACCGCTGCCCTGGCCACGCAGCTCGGCGAGCTTGGCCTTCAGCTCCTTGTAGAGCTTGTGCGGCGGGTTATAGCTGTCGAGCGCCGCGGAGGCGTCCGCCGCCGTCGTGACCTTGGCGAGCACCTCGCCGGGGTCGACCGGATGCTCGGGATAGAGGATGTCGCCGCCGGCCTGTGACCAATGCATGCGGCCGCTCTGGGCGTGGCGGGCATAGTCGAACATGCTGGCGGTGAGCTTGAGCTCGGCATCCGCCAGCGCATCGGGGGTCGTGGCGGCGAAATCCGGCACCGGATAGTCGGCGGGATTGAGACCGTCGGACGCCGCGTCCTTGAGCCGTGCGATCACGCCCTTGGCCGCAGCAGTCAGGTTGCCGCCTTGCGTCCAGACCGGCGCGAAGTCGCGCGCGCCGTAGAACTTCTCAATCGCTGCACGCTCGTTCTTGCGGTCGAAATGGCGCGAGGTCTTGGCGCCGATGATGTCCTTGAGCTTGTCGGCGACCGGTTGGTCGGCGGTGGGCACGTTGCTTGCGGCCTTCACCGGTTCGGCGGCCGGTGCTGCGGGAGCCGCCGGCGTGGCCGTTGCGGTGTCGGCCTTGGCCGGCTCGGTTTTCGCAGTCTCGCTCTTCGGCGCTTCCGGCGCGGGTGTGGTGGCAACGTCGGAGGGCTTCGTCTCCACCTTGTCCGCCGTGGGCGCGACGTTCACCCTGGCGGAATCCCTTGCGACGTCCTTCGTGGAATCCTGCACCGTGGCGGTGGTGTCGAGCTTGATGTCGGCTGCAGTCGGGGGCGGGACGTTTGCCGGTTCGGGGCGCGGGATCGCGGCTTCGATCGCGAGTTCGGCGGCGCTGCTGCGCGCCTGATCCTGCGCCAGGGCCGAGCTGGCCGACACCGTGAGGAAGGCCGCCGCGACCGTCATCAAGACACGGTCAAAGCCCACACGGTGGTTCAAACAGTCACGCATTGTGTCGCACCCCTCGGGTGAACTGTTCCTTCATGGAACAGCTTCGTTATCGCTTATTGATGTTTCGGCTAAACCGCGCCGGCCTCTCGAAAGTTGCACGCCTGCACGCAACGATTCTGACGCAGACGATATACAGGCCCCGATTTTGCAGCCAGCGCTACCCGGGACAACTCACGACAAACTGACTTCAAGGGAGCCTCTTGGCAACGGATTGTACGCTTCTGCCACGCGCTTTTCCCTCTGTCTGTCACTTCCAGGTCACGGTTCAAATTGCAGTCGAATTCCGTCGTCATGCGAACGGCTTAGAGCGTTCTCGCACCGCCGCGCGAAGCTTCGTTCGCACTGGGCTCAATGCGTCTCCTCCCCGCTTTTGCCGCCATGCCCGGGAACCCCGGCCTCGTCGAGTTTGCGGTAGAGCGTCGAGCGGCCGATTTTGAGTCGGCGAGCCACTTCGGACATCTGGCCGCGATAATGCGAGATCGCGAAACGGATGATCTCGTTCTCCATGTCCTCCAGGGGGCGGACATCCCCGGTCGCAGTGAGCATAGACAGCGTTCCCACTGCGGGGAGCGGGGCGATTGGTATTTCATTACCCGACACTACGGAGGGCGTCGCCGCCGGCTCGAGCAGCAACGGAGCGGTCGGAATATCCGTGACGGGATGCGCCTGCGAGGCGAGCAGAGGGAAGTCGCCGAGACCAAGCTGGTCCCCGTCGCTCATCACCACGGCGCGATAGACCGCGTTCTCGAGCTGGCGGATGTTGCCGGGCCAGTCGAGCTGGGCAAGATGAGCCACCGCCTCGCCGCTGATCCCGGTGATCGGGCGGTTCTCCTCGGCGGCAAAGCGCGCGATGAAATGCCTGAGCAGGTGCGGGATATCCTCACGCCGCGCGCGCAGCGAGGGGATCGTCAGCGGCAGCACGTGCAGCCGGTAGAACAGGTCTTCCCGGAATTGTCCCTGCTTCACCCGCTCCAGCAGCTTGCGATTGGTGGCCGAGATGATGCGGACGTCGACCTTGAGCGGCTTGCGGCCGCCGACCGATTCCACGGCGCCCTCCTGGAGCGCACGCAGCAGCTTTACCTGCGCCGTCAGCGGCAGCTCGCTGACCTCGTCCAGAAACAGCGTGCCGCCATGAGCCTCGACGAACTTGCCCGTGTGCCGCTCGGTGGCCCCGGTGAAGGCGCCCTTCTCATGGCCGAACAGGATGGACTCGACGAGGTTGTCGGGAATTGCGCCGCAATTGACCGCAACGAACGGCTTGGCCTTGCGCTCGCCGCTGCCATGGATGGCGCGCGCGAACATCTCCTTGCCGACGCCGGACTCGCCCTCGATCAGCACGGGGATCGCGGAGTTTGCCGCCTTCTGGGCGGCGCGCATCACGCCCGTCATCGCTTCGGAGCGGGTGATGATGTCGGAGAAGGTGAGCCGTCCTTCGCGGCTGTGACGGATGCGCTGCAATTCGCCCTTGAGCGCGGACGTGTTGAGCGCGTTGCGAAGCGAGACCTGGAGCCGCTCGACGCCGACCGGCTTGACGACGAAATCGGCCGCGCCCGCGCGCATCGCGGAGATCACGTTGTCGATGCCGCCATGAGCGGTCTGCACGATGACGGGGACGCTCAGGCCGGCTTCGCGGATCTTCGCCAATACGCCCATTCCGTCGAGGCCGGGCATCACGAGATCGAGGATGACGGCGTCGATGGCCGTTCCGTCGGGGGCGGTGAGGGCGGCAATTGCGGCGTCGCCGGAGTCCACGACGACCGTCTCATAGCCGCATTTCTGCACCATGTTCTCGACCAGCCGGCGGGCTACAGCGTCGTCGTCGGCGATCAAAATACTGGCAGCCATGGTGTTCCCCGCACGCTACTACTATCTGTCTCGAATCGGGGCACTCTGGCCGAAGCCGATTAACGCACGCTTAAACCTTGATGCCCCCGCCTGCCGCCGCGATTGTTGAACACAGGTTTCCCACACAATGAATTCGCGCTCCAAGTCCGCCTTGAACAAATCTGCCTTGAACAAGTCCGCTCTCAAGAAGTCCGCTCCCGGCAAGCCCGCTCTCCGCAAGCCAAGCACCAAAAAATCCGCCCCCAAGGCAAGGCCCTCCAAAGCTGCACCCTCCAAAGCTGCGAGCAAGACCGGCAAGCTTCCGGAGTGGAACCTGGCCGACCTCTATTCCGGGATCGCGGCGCCGGAGGTGGCGCGCGACCTCGAGAGAATGGATGCCGACTGCGTCGCCTTCGAGACGGACTACAGGGGCAAGCTGGCGACAGGGACAGCAAACGAAGATGGCGGAAAGTGGCTCGCCGAGGCGGTGCGACGCTATGAGGCGATCGACGATCTCGCCGGCCGTCTCGGCTCCTATGCCGGACTCGTCCATGCCGGCGACAGTGTGGACCCTGCGATTTCAAAGTTTTACGGCGACGTGTCCGAGCGGCTGACGGCGGCGTCCACGCATCTGTTGTTCTTCGCGCTCGAGCTCAACCGGATCGATGACGATATTTTGAATCGCGCGATGCAGGCCGCCGAGCTCGCGCACTACCGTCCCTGGATCGAGGATCTGCGCAAGGAGAAGCCGTACCAGCTCGATGACAAGCTGGAGCAGCTTTTCCTGGAGAAGGCGCAGACCGGCTATTCAGCCTTCAACCGGCTGTTCGATCAGACCATCTCCAGCCTCCGCTTCAAGGTCGGCGCCAAGGAGCTCGCGATCGAGCCGACGCTGAATCTGCTGCAGGATCGCGACGGCGCCAAGCGCAAGAGCGCGGCGGAGGCACTGGCGAAGACGTTCAAGGCCAATGAGCGCACCTTTGCGCTGATCACCAACACGCTCGCCAAGGACAAGGACATTTCCGACCGTTGGCGCGGTTTCAAGGATGTCGCCGATTCCCGGCACCTGAACAACCGTGTCGAACGCGAGGTGGTCGATGCGCTGGTCGCCTCGGTGCGCGCAGCCTATCCGAAGCTGTCGCATCGCTATTATGCGCTGAAGGCGAAATGGTTCGGCAAGAAGCGTCTGGCCTATTGGGACCGCAACGCGCCGCTGCCCTTTGCGGCGACCGATGTCATCGCCTGGCCGGAGGCGCGCAGCATGGTGCTGACGGCCTATCGCGGCTTCTCGCCCAAAATGGCCGATATCGCCGAGCGCTTCTTCACCGACCGCTGGATCGACGCGCCGGTGCGGCCGGGCAAGGCGCCCGGTGCGTTCTCGCATCCGACCACGCCGTCGGCGCACCCTTACGTGCTCATGAACTACCAGGGCAAGCCGCGCGACGTGATGACGCTCGCGCATGAGCTCGGCCATGGCGTCCATCAGGTGCTCGCGGCAAAGAACGGCGCGCTGATGGCGCCGACGCCGTTGACGCTGGCGGAGACCGCGAGCGTGTTCGGCGAAATGCTCACCTTCAAGCGGCTGCTGGCCCAGACCAAGAGCGCGAAGCAGCGCCAGGCGCTGCTCGCCGGCAAGGTCGAGGACATGATCAACACCGTGGTGCGGCAGATCGCGTTCTACTCCTTCGAGCGTGCGGTCCACACCGAGCGCAAGAACGGCGAGCTCACCGCGACGCGGCTCGGCGAGATCTGGCTGTCGGTTCAGGGCGAGAGCCTGGGGCCGGCGATCGAGATCAAGGCGGGCTACGAGAACTACTGGATGTACATCCCGCACTTCATCCACTCGCCGTTTTACGTCTACGCCTACGCGTTCGGCGACTGTCTCGTGAACTCGCTCTACGCCGTCTACGAAAACGCGGCCGAGGGTTTCGCCGAGCGCTATCTCGACATGCTCGCGGCCGGCGGCACCAAGCACTATTCCGAGCTGCTGCGCCCGTTCGGGCTCGATGCAAAGGATCCGAAGTTCTGGGACGGTGGGCTCAGCGTCATCGCGGGGATGATCGACGAGCTCGAGGCGATGGGCTGAGGCGCGCTGGCGCTTTTGGAGGGGTGGGCGCACGTAAAACATTTGTTGAACTAAGTCTTCGGCGATGTTATACATATGTATACTCGCTGGAGTCCATGCCCATGAAGATCGAGATCAAGAAGATTGGCAATTCCGACGGACTGCTGTTGCCCCGTGAATTGATGCAGCGGCTCGATCTCAAGCGCGGACAGCAATTGCACATCGTGGAATTACCCGGCGGTGGTTTTCAGTTGCTGCCTTACGATCCCGACTTCGAGCGGACGATGGAGATCGCCGACGAGGTGATGGACAAGTATCGCGACACGCTCGCGGCGCTTGCAAAATAGTCGGCCATGCAATGAGCGATCCCCAGGAGCCGCTCTGGATCACCTACGAACAGGCTGTCGCCATTCACGGTCGCCAACTCCGGCGCTTCGGTGGTGCGCCGGGATTGCGTGACGAAGGCATGTTGCGGTCGGCGCTGGAACGGCCGATCAACAAATGGCGCTATGAGCAGGCGCCGTTGGACGAACTCGCTGCAGCATATGCATTCGGCCTTGCGAAAAATCACGCATTCGTCGACGGAAACAAGCGCATCGCCTTCATGGCGTTGATGGTCTTTCTGCACAAGAATGGCGTGGCCTTCAGTCCCGATCCGGCGGAAGCGACGACCATCATCCTCTCCCTCGCTGCCGGCGAAGTCAGCGAGGAGAGCCTCGCGCGCTGGATCCGCGACAATCTGGATTCCAAATGACCCGATTTGCGGGAAAACCCCGCCTCGGTGCCGTTGCCCTGTCTAAATCTTTGCGGTATCCCAGCCCGAGAATTCGACTTTCGACTGGGGACATTCCATGGCTGACCATCACGAAGTGGCGTACACGACCGCCGACGGCAACGACTACGCTGCCCATGAGCAGACCTATGAGGGATTCATCAAGCTCGTGAAGTGGGGCACGGTCTCGGTCGCGCTCATCGTGATCCTGATGGCGATCTTCCTGACCTGATCGACCAGCGGCTGCACACGCCAGCGGCAGCAGCTGCCCAGAAAACTTGCATCCAAGCCGGTATCAAAACCGGTATCGAACGCTGCGGGAAGTAACGCTTTAGTTTGCGCGCGCGCTCTCCCGCGCCGCCGGAGGCCTCATGAAGATTGCCGTTGCCAAGGAAATCGATCCGCTCGAGCCGCGGGTCGCCGCTTCGCCTGATACGGTGAAGAAGTTCAAGGCGTTGGGCGCCGAGATCGCCATCGAGCCGGGTGCCGGCATCAAATCGGGCCTGCCGGATTCCGAATTCACCGCGGCCGGCGCCACCGTCAGCGCTGACGCGCTCAAGGACGCCGACATCATCATCAAGGTGAAGCGCCCTGAGGCATCCGAGCTGGCGCAGTACAAGCGCGGCGCCCTCGTCATCGCCATCATGGATCCCTACGGCAACGATGCCGCGCTGAAGACGATGGCCGATGCCGGCATCGCCGCCTTCGCGATGGAATTGATGCCGCGCATCACCCGAGCGCAGGTGATGGACGTGCTGTCCTCGCAGGCCAACCTCGCCGGCTACCGCGCCGTGATCGAGGGCGCCGAAGCCTTCGGCCGCGCCTTTCCGATGATGATGACCGCAGCCGGCACCGTGCCTGCCGCAAAGGTGTTCGTGATGGGCGTCGGCGTCGCCGGCCTCCAGGCGATCGCGACCGCGCGCCGTCTCGGCGCCGTCGTGACCGCGACCGACGTGCGGCCCGCCACCAAGGAGCAGGTGGAATCCCTCGGCGCGAAATTCCTCGCCGTCGAGGACGAGGAGTTCAAGAACGCGCAGACCGCCGGCGGCTACGCCAAGGAAATGTCGAAAGAATACCAGGCCAAGCAGGCCGCGCTCACCGCCGAGCACATCAAGAAGCAGGACATCGTGATCACCACCGCGCTGATTCCGGGCCGGCCGGCGCCGAAGCTCGTCAGTGCCGACATGGTCAAGTCGATGAAGCCCGGCTCGGTGCTCGTCGACCTCGCCGTCGAGCGCGGCGGCAATGTCGAGGGTGCGAAGCCGGGAGAGGTCGTCGACCTCGATGGCATCAAGATCGTCGGCTACACCAACGTTGCGGGTCGCGTTGCGGCCTCGGCCTCCAGCCTCTACGCGCGCAACCTGTTCTCCTTCATCGAGACCATGGTCGACAAGAAAGAGAAGAAGCTCGCCGTCAACTGGGACGACGAACTCGTCAAGGCTACCGCGCTCACGAAGGACGGTGCCGTCATCCACCCGAATTTCCAGCCGAAGGCTTAAGGAGACCCGCCATGGAGCACGCTGCACAGGTCGTCGACCCCTTCATCTTCCGGCTGTCGATCTTCGTCCTCGCCGTCTTCGTCGGTTATTTCGTGGTGTGGTCGGTGACGCCGGCGCTGCACACGCCGCTGATGAGCGTGACCAACGCGATCTCCTCGGTGATCGTGGTCGGCGCGCTGCTCGCCGTCGGCGTCGGCATGGTTTCGAGCGGCTCGGGCTGGGCGCGCGGCTTCGGCTTCGTCGCGCTCGTCTTCGCCTGCGTGAACATTTTCGGCGGCTTCCTTGTCACCCAGCGCATGCTGGCGATGTACAAGAAGAAGTCGAAGTAAGCGGCCACCTCGGGCTGAAGGGATCAATGGGGACCTGAGATGAGCGCCAATCTCTCTGCATTCTTGTATCTGGTGGCGGGGGTGCTGTTCATCCTGTCGCTGCGCGGGCTGTCGAGCCCGGCAACCTCGCGCCAGGGCAATCTGTTCGGCATGATCGGCATGGCGATCGCGGTCGCCACCACGCTGGCGAGCCATCCGCCGGCGGATGGCGTGGCCTGGGTCCTCGTGATCCTCGCGGTCGCGATCGGCGGCGGCATCGGCGCGGTGATCGCCCGCCGCGTGCCGATGACCTCGATGCCGGAACTGGTCGCCGCCTTCCACTCGCTGGTCGGCATGGCCGCGGTGCTGGTCGCTGCCGGCGCGTTCTACGCGCCGGAGGCCTTCGACATCGGCAAGCCTGGCGCCATTCATGCATCAAGTCTGGTCGAAATGTCGCTCGGTGTCGCCATCGGCGCGCTGACCTTCACCGGCTCGGTGATCGCCTTCCTGAAGCTGTCCGCGCGCATGAGCGGCGCGCCGATCATCCTGCCGTTCCGCCACATCATCAACATCGCGCTGGCCGTGGCGCTGGTGTTCTTTATCGTCCGTCTCGTCCTCACCGGCGGCGCGTTCGACTTCTGGATGATCACCATCATCGCGCTGGCGCTCGGCGTGCTCATGATCATCCCGATCGGCGGCGCCGACATGCCGGTCGTGATCTCGATGCTGAACTCCTATTCGGGTTGGGCGGCCGCCGGCATCGGCTTCACGCTCGGCAATTCCGCGCTGATCATCACCGGCGCGCTGGTCGGATCGAGCGGCGCGATCCTGTCCTACATCATGTGCCACGCGATGAACCGGTCCTTCATCTCGGTCATCCTCGGCGGCTTCGGCGGTGAGACCGCGGCGGCCGGCGGCGCCACGGGCGAGCAGAAGCCCGCCAAGCTCGGCTCGGCGGACGATGCGGCCTTCATCATGAAGAACGCCTCCAAGGTCATCATCGTGCCCGGCTACGGCATGGCGGTGGCGCAGGCCCAGCACGCGCTGCGCGAGATGGCGGACATCCTGAAGAAGGAAGGCGTCGAGGTGAAATACGCCATTCACCCGGTCGCCGGCCGCATGCCCGGCCACATGAACGTGCTGCTCGCCGAAGCCAACGTGCCCTATGACGAGGTGTTCGAGCTCGAGGACATCAACTCCGAATTCGCGCAGGCCGACATCGCCTTCGTGATCGGCGCCAACGACGTCACCAACCCGGCGGCCGAAGAGGACAAGACTTCGCCGATCTACGGCATGCCGGTGCTCCAGGTCTGGAAGGCCGGCACGGTGATGTTCATCAAGCGCTCGCTGGCCTCTGGCTATGCCGGCATCGACAATCCGCTGTTCTACCGAGACAACACCATGATGCTGCTCGGCGACGCCAAGAAGGTCACCGAGAACATCGTCAAGGCGATGTAGCGCCAAGCGCGGACCGTGGCCATCAATTAGGAATGGCAACGTCCCATCGCATGCCGCCCAAGGCGACGCGCGAGCAGCGCATCGCCTGGCACGCTGCCCACAAGGCGGCATGCAGCTGCCGCGACATTCCGGCGAGCCTGCGGCCCGACGTCATGAAATTGCTGCGGAGCCGTCGCAAGCCCTAGTCTCAAGCGAGGGAGCGGCCGCGCAATGATGAGCATCGTCAAGTGGATCGCCATCGTGCTCCTGACCGTCTATTGCGCCGGTCTCCTCGTGCTGTACGTCCGCCAGCGCGAGATGCTGTTTCCGATCCCGCCCGCCGGCCGCACCGCACCCGATGCTGCGGGCCTTCCCGAGGCGCAAGAGCATGTCCTGACCACGTCTGATGGCGAGCAGGTCATCGTCTGGCACGTGCCGGCCAAGCCCGGTCGTTCCGTGATCCTCTACTTCCACGGCAATGGCGATTTTCTCGCCGGCCGCGTTGGTCGTTTCAAGGCGATGACCGCCGACGGCACCGGCCTCGTTGCGCTGTCCTATCGCGGCTATGGCGGCTCGAGCGGGATGCCGAGCGAGCAGGGCCTGCTGCGCGACGCTGCAGCCGCCTACGCGTTCACCACCGCGCGCTATGCGGCGGAACGAATCGTCGCCTGGGGCTTTTCGCTCGGGACGGGCGTCGCGGTCGCGCTCGCCTCGGAGCATCGCGTTGGAAAACTCATCCTGGAGGCGCCCTATACGTCGACGGCCGACATTGCGGGGTCATCGTTCTGGTTCGTTCCGGTCCGCCTTCTGATGCGCGACCCGTTCCATTCGGACCAGCGCATGTCGCGCGTCACGGTGCCGCTGCTCGTCATGCATGGCACCAATGACCTTGTCATTTCGATCGTCTTCGGAGAGCGTCTGTTCGCGCTCGCCCGCGAGCCCAAGCGGTTCGTTCGCATCGAGGGCGGCGGGCACGACGATCTCGATCAATATGGCGCGATCGAAACGGCGAGAGGCTTCATTGGCGGCTGACGGCTTGGCTCAACGTTACATCCCCGCGCTCGCTGCCTCCTGCTTGACGCTTCTGCCGCAGAATGCGCTTGCCGCGACCGGCCTCGATGGTGCGGCGATGCGCTGGCCCTATGCGCTGCCCTTTGCCGGCTTGTTGCTGTCGATTGCAATGGGGCCGCTGCTGTTGCCGAAGATCTGGCATCACCACTACGGCAAGATCACCGCCGCCTGGTCGCTGCTGGCGCTCGCCGCGCTCGTCGTCTTTGCCGGCGGCGCGGCGACCTTGGCGGCGCTGGTCCATGCCATGCTCGCCGAATATCTCGGCTTCATCGTGCTGCTGTTCGCTCTCTATGTCGTGGCCGGCGGCATCCTCATCACCGGCGACATCAAGGGCACGCCGGCGGCGAATGTCGGCATCCTTGCGCTCGGCACGCTGGGGGCGAGCATCGTCGGTACCACGGGTGCCGCGATGATCCTGATCCGCCCCTTGATCCGCGCCAACCGGCAGCGGCGCCACAACACCCATGTCGTCATCTTCTTCATCATCCTGGTGGCCAATGTCGGCGGAGCGCTGAGCCCGCTCGGCGATCCCCCGCTGTTCGTCGGCTTCCTGCATGGCGTTGACTTCTTCTGGACCACGCGGACCATCTGGTTGCAGACCGCACTCGTCGCCGTCCTGCTGCTCGCGATCTTCGCCGTCGTCGACGTTTGGCGCTTTCGCAGTGAGGCGCCGTCCGCCGACACAGGCCGGGGAGAGCCGTTGCGCATCGGCGGCCTCGTCAATCTGGTGCTGATCGCAGCCATCGTCGCCAGCCTACTCGCTTCGGCGATGTGGAGGCCCGACATTGCCTTCGACATTTTCGGTACCAAGCTGGAGCTGGAGGACGTCGCGCGCAACCTGGCGCTGCTGGCCATCGCGGCGCTGTCGGTGTGGCTGACGCCCGACGAGCACAGGCAGGCCAACGGCTTCACCTGGGAGCCGATCCGCGAGGTCGCAAAACTGTTCGCGGGCATCTTCGTCGCCATCATCCCGGTCATTGCCATGCTCAACGCCGGCCATCACGGCGCGTTCGCCTGGCTGCTGTCGGCGGTGACGGCGCCGGATGGCGCGCCACGCGAGGTCGTCTATTTCTGGCTCACCGGCCTGATGTCCGCGTTCCTCGACAATGCGCCGACCTATCTGCTGTTCTTCGAGCTCGCCGGCGGCAATCCGCAGGTGCTGATGCATCAGCTCTCGGGCACGCTCGCCTCGATCTCCATGGGAGCGGTCTACATGGGAGCGCTCACCTATATCGGCAACGCACCGAACTTCATGGTGAGCAGCATCGCGCGCGAGAACGGCGTCGCGATGCCGAGCTTCTTCGGTTATCTCCTGCGCGCCGGCGCCGTGCTGATCCCGCTGTTCCTGTTGCTGACGTTCCTGCCGGTCGCACCGATCCTGCACTGGCATTGAATCTGCCGGTCGATTTGCTATTGCTCGCTTTCGTAGTTGGAGCCGATTGATGAGCGCGCATGATCCGATGCCCCGGTCGGCCTGGGTCTTTCCGGCGATGGCCCTGCTGTTGTTCGCGGTCGTCAGCGCCACGGATTACGTCTTCACGCTGTCGTTTGGCGGTCTTCTCTTCACCGTCGTCCTTCTGGTCATCCTGTTCGGCACGGTGTTCGCTGCGGTTCATCATGCCGAGGTGATCGCGGAGCGGGTTGGCGAACCCTATGGCACGCTGGTGCTGACGCTCTCGGTGACCATCATCGAGGTCGCGCTGATCACCACGATCATGCTGGGCGAAAAGCCCGCCCCGGCACTGGCCCGCGACACCGTGTTCGCCGTGGTCATGATCGTCTGCAACGGCCTCGTCGGGCTCTGCATCTTCATCGGCGGCCTGCGCTATCGCGAGCAGGGTTTTCAGGTCTCCGGCGCCAACGTCTATCTCAGCGTCCTGTTCGCGCTCGCGACCATCACGCTGATCCTGCCGAACTACACCACCACCACGCCGGGGCCTGTCTATTCGGCGGTCCAACTCGGCTTCGTCGACGTGGTCACGCTGGCGCTCTATGCGGTGTTTCTCTACACCCAGACGGTCCTGCACAAGGATTACTTCGTCCACGAGCGGGCGTACGGCGGCAGCGGCGAGGTGCATCTGTCGGGCAGGATGCTGGTGCTCAGCGTCGTGCTGCTGCTGATCGCGCTGCTGGCGGTCGTGCTGCTCTCCAAGAAGTTCTCGCTGGTGGTCGACGCCGTCGCGGCCAAGATCGGCGCGCCGCCGGCCTTTGCCGGGCTTCTGGTCGCGCTTCTGATCCTGATGCCGGAAGGCGTCGCGGCCGTCTCGGCGGCCCGCCAGAACGACCTCCAGAAGAGCATCAATCTCGCCCTCGGCTCCTCGCTGGCGACCATCGGCCTGACCATTCCTGCCGTCGGCGTTGCCACTTACGCGCTCGACAAGGAGCTCGAGCTCGGCCTTGGCGCCCAGGGCAGCGTGCTCCTGCTGCTGACCTTCTTCCTGAGCATGCTGACCTTCGGCACGGGTAGGACCAATGTCCTGTTCGGCCTGGTGCATATGGTGGTATTTGCCGTCTACGTGTTCATGGTTTTCGTACCCTAGAAGGAGCTCCCAGTGCTTGCCGCCAAGTCCGAGGTTCAGGTCGACAACGAAGAGGTCCGGGTGACCGAATGGCGGCTTGCCCCCGGCAGCGCCACCGGCCATCACACCCATGGCATGGACTATGTGATCGTTCCGGTCGCCGCCGGCGAGATGACCATCGTCGCGCCCAATGGCGAAAGGTTCAAGGCGCAGCTTGCCGCCGGGAAATCCTATTTCCGCAAGGCCGGCGTCCAGCATGACGTACTTAACGAAACCTCAACTGAGATCGTGTTCCTTGAAATTGAGCTGAAACGCTAGGGTCGCGCCCCCGTTTGCCATCGATCCGTCGCAGTTGATCCCTCACAATGCCCTAAAGTTCCCGCATCAGGTCGCGCGGGGAGTGTGGTCGGAATGCTGAAATACCTCGCAAAAATTTCGATGGATATTTTCCCCTCGGTGCTCGCGACGATCATCGGGGCCTACATCGTCAATCATTACATCAACGCCAAGCCGGCCGCCGACACCCCAGCCGCCGTGACCGCGCCCGCCCAGACCGGCAGCGACGGCAAGCCCACCGATACCGCCAACCTTCCCGCTCCCGGCGTCAAAGCCAAGGGCATCCCCGAGAAGAGCGTGACGGACAAGGCGGCGGTCGAGAAGCCGGCCGATCATCCGCCGGCGGCCGAGACCAAGGCCGCAGACGTGGCTCCCGCTGACACCGGTCCGCGCGGCCGTCCCTCTGCCCGCGACAAGGCCGCGGCAAAATCCGCACCGGCTGCTTCTGCTCCCGTGGTTGAGGCCAATTCGGCCCCGACGGCGGCTTCCGCGGCTCCCGACGCCAACGATCTGGCGCGTGCTGCGATCGAGCGCCTGCGCAAGTCGCCCGAGGGCAAGGCTGCCGAGGCCAGGTCGTCGGAAACCAAGCCTGCCGAGGCTCGCGCGTCGGAGACCAAGCCGGCTGAGCCTGCGGTGCGGGACGCCGCCCGCACGCCGGAGGCTCCGCGGGTCGTGAATGTGGAGCCGTCTCCAGTCCGTCCGCTGCCGCCGCCGATCAATGTCTCGACGCCCTCACCCGAGGCCTATGGCAATGGGGGCTCCAATCCGCCCTACACGGCCTCGATCGGCAACGATGATCCGAATCGGGTGACGCCGCCGGCCGACATTCCCGTGCCGGTCATCGCACCGCCGCTCGACCTGCGTGCCGATGCGGGCGCCGCCCTGCCGCGGCCGAAGAAGACCAATGTCGCCGACGAGATGCTGTCGGGCATGAAGTCGATGTTCAACGCCGTTCTGCCCAAGAGCGCCACGCCCGACTAGAACTCCGCTCAGCCTGCGCCAAAGCGTCAGCCGCCGACGCGGGCGAGACCGCTGCGGGCGGGTTCGTCGCGTGGACGAAGCGCAACCGCCTTGGTGTAGGACGCCACCGCTTTGGCTTTGTCGCCCAGGCGCTCATAGACCTGACCGCGCGCGGTCCAGACCTGGGCATTGTTCGGATCGGCCTCGGAGGCTTCGTCGAGATCGGCTGCGGCCTCCTTGACCTTGCCGAGCGCGAGATAGCTGTTGGCGCGGCCCAGCAGCGGCTCGGCCTTTTGCGGGTTGAGTCCGCTGGCGGCGCTGAAATCGGCGATCGCGAAGTCGTGCTGGTTGTTGCCCTGGTAGATCAGGGCGCGGCCATAGAGCGCCTGCGCATTGTAGGGATCGAGGCCGATCGCGCGATTGAACTCGTCGAGCGCTGCCGCGGCCTCGCCTGACTTCGCCAGGGACTGAGCCTTCGCGGTATGGGCCTGGGCTTCGGTGACGTTGCCGGCGCTCACCGCGCTCTCGGCCGGCGCGGCGGCCTTGGGGGCCTCCTGCGGCTTGTCCTTCTCCGGCATCAGCGATCCCAGATCGAACGAGCAGCCGCCCAGCACGATCCCCGTCAGGGCCGCCGCGAGCGGCGGCTGCCAGATCCGGCGCCGTCGCGGAAGGCCGCGCTGGGAGAAAGGGGAGGTCATCTACGGTTGGCTCGCGCTAGAGCTTGATCCGACAAGTCCTCAAAGCAATAACGCGGGCCTGGGGCCCGCGTCATCGAAAACTAGAGTCTTGCTGAATCGGCTCAGCGCGGTCCGCGCGGACCTGCGCCGGGGCCGCCACGACCGCCGCGATCACCGCCCGGGCCGGCGCCGAACACCGGCTTCGGCTTCATCGGCAGCAGGCCTTCGCGCTGCAGCTTCTTGCGGGCCAGCTTGCGCGCGCGGCGCACGGCTTCGGCCTTTTCGCGGGCCTTCTTCTCGGAGGGCTTCTCGTAATGACCGCGGAGCTTCATCTCGCGGAAAATTCCCTCGCGCTGCATCTTCTTCTTCAGCGCCTTGAGGGCTTGATCAACATTGTTATCGCGAACGAGAACCTGCACGCGGCATCCTCTTCAGGTGGATCGGATTTGAATTCTGGTAAGTCAAAGGGGATGGCGAAACGCGCAAGCCCTTAACCTTGAGCGCGCGGATGTATCAGACAAAACCGCAGATGTCCACCGGCCAAACGGGTTTTCGGGCCAAGTTCGGCCATTAAATGCGGCGAAAATACCTCCATGCGGCCCCGATTTGGGCGATTTGGCGCCGAGGACGGGGCCGCGCCGGAGCTTGTTCCGGAATCTTTGCAATGAGGGGACCACAATGGACATCAAAAAATACGCTGCCGAAGCCATCGGCACCTTCTGGCTCACATTCGCGGGCTGCGGAAGCGCGGTGATCGCCGCCGGCTTCCCGCAGGTCGGGATCGGGCTGGTCGGCGTGTCCCTGGCCTTTGGATTGAGCGTCGTCACCATGGCCTACGCGATCGGCCATATCTCCGGCTGCCATCTCAACCCGGCCGTCACGGTCGGTCTTGCCGCCGGTGGCCGTTTTCCGGCGGGGCAGGTTCTGCCTTACATCGTCGCTCAGGTGGCGGGCGCGATCATTGCCGCCTGGCTGCTCTATGTCATTGCGAGCGGAGCGCCCGGCTTCGACGTCGGCAAGGGCTTTGCCTCCAACGGCTATGGCGCGCATTCGCCCGGCCAGTACAGCATGATCGTGTGCTTCCTCACCGAGGTGGTGATGACCATGATGTTCCTGTTCATCATCATGGGGGCGACCCATGGGCGCGCGCCGGCGGGATTCGCACCGTTGGCGATCGGGCTCGCGTTGGTGATGATCCACCTCGTCAGCATTCCCGTCACCAACACCTCGGTGAACCCGGCGCGCAGCACCGGCCCGGCGTTGTTCGTCGGCGGCTGGGCGCTGTCGCAGCTGTGGCTGTTCTGGGTCGCGCCGCTGATCGGCGGCGCGCTCGGCGGGGTGATCTATCGCTGGCTCAGCGAGGAGCCCACCGGCATCGTTGCGGGTGTGAAGACGGCGTAAGTAATCACAATCACCCGGCGGGATTGCAGCTCTTGCTGCGATCCCGTCACTTGTCCCGCGGCGGCCTGACTTCGGTCACGTGGCCCATCTTGCGCCCGGGGCGCGGCGCGCCCTTGCCGTAGATGTGCACGGTCGCGCCCGGCACGCTCAGCCACTTTTCGTAATCGTTGATCTCGTCGCCGATCAAATTGGTCATAGTGACGACCTCGCCGTGGCGCACCGGCTTGCCGAGCGGCCAGCCGGCGATGGCACGGATGTGCTGCTCGAACTGCGAGACGGAGGCGCCGTCGAGCGTCCAGTGCCCGGAATTGTGCACGCGTGGCGCGATCTCGTTGACCAGCACCTTCGGTCCGGTGCCGCCCGCCAGCACGAACATCTCGACCGCGAGCACGCCGACATAGTCGAGCGCGCTTGCGATTTTGCTCGCGATGCTGCGCGCCTCCTCGGCGAGCGCGTCAGGGATCGGCGCGGGCGCACGCGATATCTTCAGGATGTGGTCGCGGTGCTCGTTCTCGGTGACGTCGAAGCACTCGACCTCGCCCGTGGCCGCGCGCGCGGCGATCACGGAGATCTCGCGCTCGTAGGGCACGAAGGCCTCCAGGATCGCCGATTTGGTGGCGAGGCTGGTCCACACCTTCGCGATGTCGTCGCCCTCGCGGATGATGGCCTGGCCCTTGCCGTCATAACCGAAGCGGCGGGTTTTCAACACCGCTGGAAGGCCGATCCTGGCGATCGCCTCGCGCAGCGAGGAGACCGAGGTGACGTCGGCGTAGCCGGCAGTGCCGATCCCGAGCTTCGTCACGAAATCCTTCTCGGCGAGCCGGTCCTGCGTCGTCTCGAGGATCTTGCGGTTGGGCAGCACCGGGCGGCGCGCGTCCAATACCAGCGCGGCTGCCGCCGGCACGTTCTCGAATTCGTAGGTGATGACGTCGACATCATGGGCGAACAATTCGAGCGCCTCGACGTCGGCATATTCGGCGCAGGTCGCGTTCAGCACGACGTCGAAGGCCGGTGAATCCGGATCGGGCGAGAACACCTGGCAACGCAGGCCGAGTCGCGCCGCGGCCATGGCAAGCATCCGGCCCAATTGTCCGCCGCCGAGGATTCCGATGGTGTCACCGGGCTTCAGCTTCACGTGCCTGGTGTCCGTCACGCCTTGTCCTCCGGCCGCTCGGCGACCGCCTCGGTCTGGGCCTTGCGCCAGGCGGCGAGGCGATCCGATAGGGCCGGGTCGGACAATGCCAGCACGGCGGCTGCCAGCAGCGCGGCATTGATCGCGCCGGCCTTGCCGATGGCGAGGGTGCCGACCGGAATGCCCGCGGGCATCTGGACGATCGAATAGAGCGAATCGACGCCCTTGAGCGTCTTGGATTCGACGGGAACGCCAAACACCGGGAGTTCCGTCAGCGCCGCCGCCATGCCCGGCAGATGGGCCGCGCCACCGGCGCCGGCGATGATAATCTTGTAACCTGCGGCCTTGGCACCCTTGGCGAATGCGAACAGCCGGTCGGGCGTGCGGTGGGCCGAGACGATGCGGCTGTCGGCAGCAATGCCGAGCGCGTCAAGCGTGTCGGCGGCGTGCCGCATCGTGTCCCAGTCCGACTGGCTTCCCATGATGATGGCGATCGGCGCGGTCATGACGTCAATTGTGCCCAGAAAAACAGAGAGATAGGCCAGATTAATGATTCCGGCCGGCGGCTCGCAAGGCGGTGGCAAGGAGAAGGGAATCCACTATCCTGTCTTGGTGAATCCCCGCAAGCCTTCATTGAGCAGGATGCCCATGAAGAAACCGAAAAGGGCGAGCCCTGCGAAGGCCAGCAAGGGCCGGAACATCAGCCCCGCCCGCTCCAAAGCCGCTTCGAGCCGCGCGGCCAAACCGGCCTTGCGCAGAGCGCCGGCTGCCGATGACGGCAAGGCGATCATCCGCGGCCTCAGGAGCAAGCTCAGGGCGGCCCTGCTGCGGATCTCGGAGCTCGAGGCGGCCGCCGATACCGATTTCCTGCTCGGGATTCCCAACCGGCGCGGTTTCGAGCGCGAGCTCGCGCGCGCCATCGCCTATATGAAGCGCTACCGCGCCAGCGGGGCGCTGATCGTGCTCGACGTCGATCGGTTGAAGCCGATCAACGATTCCTTCGGTCATGCCGCCGGCGATGAGGTGCTCAGGGAGATCGTCGCCGCGCTGACGCGACAGGTCCGCGCCTCCGACGTGGTCGGCCGGCTCGGGGGCGACGAGTTCGCGCTGCTGCTCTGGAATCTCAGCGAGACCGATGCCAAGGCGAAGGCCGCGGCCTTGGAGCAGGCGATCGACGAATTGTCATTCGTTTTTCGCGGCCAGCACGTGACCGCGGGCGCCTCGGCCGGCGTCGCGCTGCTCGGTCCGCAATCCGCTGCAGGCCGCGCCCTGGAGGAGGCGGATGCCGCGATGTATGTGCGCAAGGCGAGCCGCCGGCACGAGCCGCGGATCAGGCTGGTCGGCGGCGAGCGCTAGTCTACAGGGTGGCAAGATCTTCCGGCACGTTGCCGAACTTGCGCAGCAGCGTCGCGTCGCCGAATTCGCCCGTCATGGGATCGCCGCTGCGGCTGAACGCGATTGCGCCGATATGGCCGGCGCCGCGCGCCAGCATCTCGGCGCGTCGCAGCGCCGCCGTCGAGGACTGACACTCCTCTGCCGCGCCTGCGACGGGTGATCCGTCGTCATCGATCAAGAAGGGCATTGCAACGTAATAGGTCACATCCGACATGGCGTTGCTCCAATGTTGAAGATTATGCGGCGCTGCTCTTGCTCCGCATCTTGCTGCGCGAGATCTCCGGAATGCAGCCGGCGGAAATCGCCGCCTGCAATTCCTCCAGCTCGGCTTCCAGATATTCGTTGGCCATGATCAGCGCTTTGATGGTGCTGCGCAGATTGCCGTCGCACATCGCGATCGCCTGATCGCAGGCCTGTTCGTAATGGCTGTTGTCGAAAAGGGCGGTTGCCGACATCTGCGTTGTCCTTGAGCGTTCTTTGAGGTGTTGGGGCGCCCGCGAATGTTCCTATTTTGTTCTTATTGAGTCAAGTGGATTCGGAAGCGGCGGGGCGCCGCGCAAGACCGCCGCACGCTCAGGCGATGATGTCGGGGGTGATCTGGTCTTCGATGAACGCGATGCGGTCGCGCAACAACAGCTTGCGCTTCTTCAGCCGCTGTAACCGCAACAGGTCGGGGGCGGGCGATTGATGCAACGCATCGATCGCCGCATCGAGATCTCGGTGTTCCTGCTGCAACCGGGTGAGCTCGGCTTCGAGCTCACGCTCATCTTCATTGGTCATGTCTGCGGTGGCCGAAAACCGATAGGCGTGAGATCTGGGCTGTGGATGCCCTGTGGAAATTATCGTCCTTGCGCCGCGTGATCGCAAGCGATCTGCGATCCCCCGTCACCGATCTCCCGCAACATATTTCTGCAAGGAGCTGCGGCGGTGCGCCGGCGTATTGATATCATGGATTTTTCCGGCGTGGTTCCCTTAGTCACGCTTCGTTACATATGAACTTTCAAAAATGACGCTGCGACGACGGATACCCATCGACAGGACGAATCGGTGATGTAGACTTGGGTCGTCCGGATCGAATCCTAAAGGTTCAACCCTACCGAGGAGGTTTCGAATGACAATTCAGGCACATCTCGTTGAATTGGAACGGAAGCACAAACTTCTCGAAAACGAATTGCACGAAGCTCTCGTGCACCTTTCAACAGACGACCTGCAAATTGTTGAGTTGAAGCGCCGGAAGTTGATGGTCAAGGACCAGATCGAGCGTCTGAAGCAATCTGGCGACACGCTCCACTAGTAACCCCCGTGACAGTGTAGAGTTGATCACATCCTTCACGCAGGGATGAGAGCATCCGTGCTCATCCCTGCTGCAAGGTGTGCACCGTGCAACACGGTTGTGCGGCGCTCACTCTTGCTTGGACCCGGGGTTCTCGACGCGCACACTCATCCGCTTCTCGAAACGCTCTCGATGTCTGCGAGCTCGGCGACGTGATCGGCGATCGCGAGCGAGGACGTCAGTCCCGGCGATTCGATGCCGAACAGATTGATCAGGCCTGCAACGCCGTGATCGCGCGGGCCCTGCATCAAGAAATCCTGTGTGGCCACGGCCGGCGGCACGATCTTCGGGCGGATGCCCGAATAGCTCGGCATCAGCGCGCCGTCAGGCAGCGTCGGCCAGTATTTGCGGATCGCGGGATAGAAGCGCTCGGCGCGTGACGGATCGACCTCGTAGTCGATCGTCTCGATCCATTCGACGTCAGGCCCGAAGCGCGCCTGTCCTGCCATGTCCAGCGTCAGGTGCACGCCCAGGCCGCCGGGCTCGGGCACCGGATAGATCAGGCGCGAGAACGGCGCCCTGGCGTTGCAGCTGAAGTAGTTTCCCTTGGCGAGATAGGCCGGCGGAATCCGGTCCAGCGGCATGCCGTCGATGCTGCGCGCCACATGTGTTGCCGACAGCCCCGCGGCGTTGACGAGGAGGCTGCATTGCAGCGTCATCGGTGCCTCGCCGCCGGCATCGATCTCGATGAGGCCGGCCGCCGCCTTGGCACGGATCAGCGGGGTGTGAAACGCGAAAGCTGCGCCGGCGTCCTCGGCTTCGCCGCGCAGTGAGAGCATGTAGGCGTGGCTGTCGATGATGCCCGTCGACGGTGACAGCAGCGCGGCGTCGCAGGCGAGTGCCGGCTCCAGCGCGCGTGCGGCCTCGCCCGAGAGCAGCTGCATGTCGAGCACGCCGTTGGCCTCGGCATGCGCCTTGATCGATTGCAGCTTCTCGGTCTCCTTCGGGCTGGTCGCGACGATCAGCTTGCCGCAATTTTTGTGCGGGATGCCGCGCTCGGCGCAGTAGCGGTACAGCGCGTGCTTGCCTGCCACGCACATGCGCGCCATCCAGCTCCCGGCCCGGTAGTAGATGCCGGCATGGATCACCTCGCTGTTGCGCGAGGAGGTGACGGTGCCGATCGCCTCGGCTTCCTCGAGCACGATCACCTCGCGCCCGGCCTGGGCGAGCTTCCGGGCCACCGCGAGCCCGACCACGCCGGCTCCGATGACGACGCAATCGACCCTATCCATGGTTGTGCAGGATACCAGTTGGAAGCAGCGGTGGCGCATGGTCCGGATGCGGCGGCGCAGGCGGGGCTTCCGTTAAGAAGTCGTTTATCATGTCAGGGCAATTGCCGTATTTCACGTCACATTATTCTGTTGTGCCCACAGGCGTTTACCCGATCCAAACCCGCGAGGCCAGACAATCCGACGTTGAAATCGCGGGTGGCTGATGGCTGAGAAGAACTGGCACGTGGGCAGCACGCTTTCGATTGCTGTGCACGCCCTCCTATGCCTGGCCGTTACGGGCGCGCCTGCGCGCGCCTTTGCGGCATCGGACAGCCTTGCCG
The DNA here is from genome assembly GCF_020193825.1 of Bradyrhizobium sp. NBAIM18. Classification (NCBI taxonomy): domain Bacteria; kingdom Pseudomonadati; phylum Pseudomonadota; class Alphaproteobacteria; order Hyphomicrobiales; family Nitrobacteraceae; genus Bradyrhizobium; species Bradyrhizobium sp. NBAIM18. Next base: position 50,404 of record NZ_JADYVO010000006.1, on the reverse strand, counting down.
TTCCGGGCGAACTCACCAGGCTTGATCCCGGCGTGATCTGGGAAGCCCTCATCGCGGGCATCGTGGTCTGCTCGTTCCTTGCCGCGATCGGGCTGTGGATCCATTCCTCGCTGCGCCGGTCCAGGCGTTTGCAGCTGCGTCGCAACGCCTTCATCTCCTCCGCCATGAACAACCTCAACCAGGGCGTGGTGATGACGGATGCGCAGCGCCGCGTCATCTTCTGCAATGACCGCTATCTCGAGATCTATGGCCTGACGCGATCCGACCTCCGGCCCAACATGACCGGCCACGACATCCTGAGGCTGCGCCGCGAGCGCGGAGTGCTCGGCGTCACCGATGACGAATTCTACCAGAAGGCATCGAGCGCCAATGGCCTGACCACGGAACTGCCGGACGGACGGGCCATCCTGGTGAAATATTTCGTGTTGCCGAAGGGCGGCTCGGTGGCGACCCACCTCGACGTCACCGAGCAGCGCAACCTGTCGCGGCAGCTCGCCTCCACCAAGCAGTTCCTGGAATCGGTGCTCGATCATGTGCCGGCCTGCGTGGCGGCCAAGAACATCGAGGACGGCTGCTACATTTTCGCCAACAGCGCCTATGAGAAGTTCTGGGGATTGTCGCGGGACTTTGCCGTCGGCAGGAATGCACGGGAGCTGTTTGCATCGGCCTCGGCGGCCAGCATCGAGGCGGCCGACCAGGCGGCGCTCAATTCACCGGATGGCCAGTACCGCAATGAGTTCGAGGTGGATCGTGCCGGTGCGCGGCGCATGGTTGCCTCGATCCGGATCGTGGTCCGCAACGAGAGCAACAAGCCCGAATTTCTGCTCATCGTGTTCGAGGACATCACCGACCGCCGCTCGCTGTCGCAGGAGCTGGAGAGCACCAAGAAGTTCCTCGAACTCGTGGTCGACAACATCCCGGTTGCGCTGATCGTGGAGCAGGTCAAGGACGGCCGCTATCTGCTCGCCAACCGCAGCGCGGAGACGATCCTCAACCGCAGGCGCGAGGAAGCCACCGGCCTGACCGCGTCCGACATCTTCAACGCCAAGGAAGCCAAGCTGATCGTCGCGCGCGACGAGGCCGCGATCAAGAAGCGCGGGATGATCACCGAGGAGCACCCGATCTCCACCAAGGGCGGCCTGCGGCTGTTCCTGACCCGCCGCGCCACCGTGGTCAATGATGCCGGCGAGCCGCAATATCTGATCAAGACCCACGAGGACGTCACCGACCGCCGGCAGACCGAGTCGCGCATGGCGCACATGGCCTATCACGACGGCCTCACCGATCTGCCGAATCGCGCCGCCTTCCTGCAGGCTCTGACCCAGATGATCGAGGCTTGCGAGGGCACCGGCGAGGAGTTCGCCGTGCTCTGCGTCGACCTCGACGGCCTCAAGGAGGTCAACGACGTCTTCGGCCATGCGCTCGGCGACAAGCTCCTGATCGAGGTCGCCCATCGGCTCCAGGATTCCGCACGCGGCGGCGTGGTCGCGCGCCTGTCCGGGGACGAGTTCGGCCTGATCATCGACGGCAAGCAGCCCGAGGCCGGCCTCGCGCTGGCGCAGCAGATCGGCGAAGCCGTCGCGAAGGATTTTCAGATCGACGGCCGGCCGGTCCGCGCCGGCATCACCACGGGCATGTCGGTCTTTCCCCACAATGGCACCGATGGCGCCTCGCTGCTCGCCAATGCCGGCGCGGCGCTGTTCCGCGCCAAGCAGAAGTCGCGCGGCACGATCAGCCTCTACCAGCCCGAGATGGACCAGCAGATCCGCGACCGCCGCGTGCTGCACCAGGACCTCTCCATGGCGGTCAAGAACGGCGAGCTCTCGCTCGCCTTCCAGCCGCAGGGGGCCGCGGGCCACAGCGTCGCCGAGAGCGAGATCATCGGCTTCGAGGCGCTGGCGCGCTGGCAGCATCCCGTGCGCGGCCAGGTTTCGCCGGCCGAATTCATTCCCATCGCCGAGGAGAGCGGCCTCATCGTCGAGATGGGCGAGTGGATCCTGCGCGAGGCCTGCCGCGAGGCGGCGTCCTGGCCGAAGCCGCTGCAGGTCGCGGTCAATCTGTCGCCGGCGCAGTTCATGCACGGCGACGTGGTCGGCCTCGTCCATTCGATCCTGATCGAGACGGGCCTTGCACCCGGCCGGCTCGAGCTCGAGATCACCGAAGGTGTTCTGATCGAGGATTTCGATCGCGGCCTTGCGCTGCTGCGCCGCCTGAAGGCGCTCGGCGTGCGCATCTCCATGGACGATTTCGGCAGCGGCTATTCTTCGCTGAGCTATCTCCAGGCGTTCCCGTTCGACAAGATCAAGATCGACCGCGCCTTCATCATCAATCTCGGCCGCAACCCGCAATCGGCGGCGATCGTGCGCGCCGTCATCGACCTCGGCCACGGCCTCGAAATGTCGATCATCGCCGAGGGCGTCGAGACGCTCGACCAGCTCGCCTTCCTCGCCAAGGAAGGCTGTGACGGGGTGCAGGGCTATCTGCTCGGCAAGCCGTTGCCGATCGGCAAATATGCCGGGTTCGTCGGCCGCGCCGAAGCCATGGAGCTTGCGCTGAAGACCGGTTAGAGCGTTTTCGAGCGAAGTGGATACCGGCTCGCGTCAAGAAAACGCGTCAGAATATGAATCTAGAGCCACCGTTCCGATTTCATCGGAACGGAAATCGCTCTAGTGATGGGAGTGTTCGCTCCCATTCGACGGCCTCATGGCGGATTACGACCTCGCGATCATCGGCGGCGGCCTGAACGGCGTCAGCCTCGCCCGCGATGCGGCGGGCCGCGGCCTGCGGGTGATCCTGTTCGAGCAGGGCGATCTCGGCGGCGCGGCGTCGTCGGCCACACCGCGGCTGATCCACGGCGATCTCTCGGTGCTGGAGCGCCGCGGCTTTTGGCGGGTGCGCCGGGCACTGGCCGAGCGCCGGACCTGGCTCGCCATCGCGCCGCATCTGGTGCGGCCGATGCGTTTCGTGATCCCCGCACATGTGGACGAGCGTCCGCCGTGGCTGCTGCGGGCCGGCCTGTTTCTTTATGACGTCCTCGCCGGCCGGAGCGGCCTGCCCGGATCGACGACCCTCGACATCACCCATCACCCGGTCGGCAACGCGCTGAAACGCCCGTTCGGCACGGCGTTCGAATATTCGGACTGTATCGCCGACGATTCCCGCCTTGTCGTGCTCACGGCGCTGGACGCCGCCGAGCGTGGTGCGACGATCCGGACCGGGGCGCGCTGCGTGCGTGCCGACCGAACCGACATCTGGCGGCTCGCCGTGGTCGATCGCGGCCACCGCCGCTCCGTTACAGCAAGGGCGCTGGCCAATACGAGTGGCGGCTGGACCTCGATCGTCGCGGAGACGGTCCTGCGCCAGCCGCAGCCCGCCGCGACGGCCATGCAGATGAGCCAGATTATCGTGCCCAGGCTGTTCGATTCAGACAATGTCTACGTGTTCCAGAACAGCGACGGCCGACTGATCTTCGCAAGCCCGTTCGAGCGCGCGTTCACGCTGATCGGCACGGTCACGCACGATTTCACCGGCGACCCCGCCATCGTGGCGGTGCGAGGGGCCGATGTCGGTTATCTCTGCGAAGCGGCGAGCCGCTACTTCCGCGAGCGCGTCGCCCCGACCGACGTGGTACGGGCGGTCTGCGGCGTCAATCTGAGGCCGGTGTCCGCGCGGCAACGCGAGGACACGACCCTGTTCCACGCGCGCCGGCGCAAGGCACCGCTGATCACGATGTTCGGCGGCGACCTCACCACCGCGCGCCGGCGCGCCGAGCGGGCGGCGACGAGGCTGACGCCGTTCTATCCGATGTCGCCGCCCTGGACCGCCGGCGCAGCGCTGCCCGGTGGAGATTTCGCCTGGGATCGTTTCGACACTGAGGTCGACCTCGCACGCGAGCGCTGGCGCTTTCTGTCCGAGCCGGAAGCCCAGCGCCTGGTCGCGGCCTACGGCTCGCGATTGGCGGCCGTGCTCGGTGAAGCAACGACACGCGAAGAGCTTGGCCCTGCCTTCGGCCCCGAACTGACCGGCGCCGAGGTGCGCTATCTCATGACCCACGAATGGGCGCGATTTCCGGATGACATTCTGTGGCGCCGTTCCAAGCTGGGCCTGACAATGCCTGCGGCGGACCGTGAGGCGCTGGCGGCGTTCATGGCGGATCTGAGCCGGTCACTGGTGTAGCCCGGATGGAGCGAAGCGAAATCCGGGAGAGTCTCTGCGCCGGCGAACAGCCCCGGATTCCGCTTCGCTCCATCCGGGCTACGGCGGCGCGATGTAAGTTTTCCTCGAACCGGTTGAGCTAAACACGATCGGCCGCTAGCGTGCGGCGGAATCGGGGTTGGCAGGGACCATGGCGGAAGAATTGCCCGGAACGAACGTTGCGGCTGAAACGGCTGGCGGGGACGCATGTCCCGCGGCCGGCCGGCCGCTGCTGCGCATCGAGGGCGTCGCCAAGACCTTTGGCACGTTCCGCGCCGTCGACGGCGTGTCGCTCGATATCAAGGCCGGCGAGTTCTTCGCGCTGCTCGGCCCGAGCGGCTGCGGCAAGACCACGCTCTTGCGCATGCTCGCGGGCCTCGAGGCGCCGGACGAGGGGCGTATCCTGCTCGGCGGCAAGGATATCGCGCAGGCGCTGCCGCACGAGCGCCCGATCAACATGATGTTCCAGAACTATGCGCTGTTCCCGCATCTGTCGGTACGCGACAACATTGCCTTCGGCCTGAAGCGCGCCGGCATGCCGCGTGCCGACATCGCCACGCGCGTCGCGGAGATGGTGGCGCTGGTCAAGCTCGAGGGATTGGAGAAGCGCAAGCCGGACCAGTTGTCCGGCGGTCAGCGCCAGCGCGTGGCGCTCGCCCGCGCATTGGCGCGCCGCCCGCAGCTCCTGCTGCTCGACGAGCCGCTCGCAGCGCTCGACAAGAAGCTTCGCGAAAACACGCAAGCCGAGCTGATGGAGCTGCAGCGGCGGCTCGGCATGACCTTCATCATCGTCACCCACGACCAGGAGGAGGCGATGACGATGGCGAGCCGGATCGGCGTGATGAAATCAGGCAGGCTCGCCCAGGTCGCGAGCCCCCGCGAGCTCTACGAAGCGCCGCGCTCGCGCTGGATCGCCGAGTTTGTCGGCGACGTCAACCTGTTCGACGGCGAGTCAAAATTGCGCGACGGTCGTCGTCTGGTCATCGGCACGCCTGATGCTGGGGCGCTGGTGGTGGCCGAGCCGCGCGAGGCCGTCGGCACCGGAAAACTGGCGGTCGCGATCCGCCCCGAGAAGGTCAAGCTGTCGCGGCGCGGCCCGGTCAGCGAGGCCGGTCGTGAGACCGCGATCAACGCCCTCGACGGCGTGATCGCGGACATCTGCTATCTCGGCGGCACCACCACCTACAAGGTGAAGCTCGACACCGGCGGGATGCTGCAGGCATCGGTCGCTAACAGCGCGCGGCTCGACGTCGACGCCTACAGCCTGAACCAGCAGGTCGTCGCCTGGTTCACGCCCGACGATTGCGTGGTGCTGCAATCATGAGCTCGCGCCGCATCTTCGCAAAGCCGGCGCGCTTCGCGGCCATCGCGCCCTATGTCTGGATGGTGCTGTTCTTCCTGGTGCCGTTCGGCTTCGTGCTCAAGATCAGCTTGTCGCAGACCGCGATCGCGCAGCCGCCTTACGAGCCGGTGTTCGACCTGACGGCGGGATGGGACGCGCTGAAGGCGGCGTTCGCTGCGCTCTCGGTCGACAATTTCAAGCTGCTCGTCTCCGACGACATCTACGTCTTCGCCTATGTGCGCAGCCTCACCGTCGCCCTCACGGCCACCGCGCTGCTGCTCCTGATCGGCTATCCCATCGCCTACGGCATGGCGCGGCTGCCGCAGCGCTGGCAGGCGGTGGCGATGGTGCTGGTGATCGTGCCGTTCTGGACCTCATTCCTGATCCGCATCTACGCCTGGATCAACATCCTCCAGCACGACGGTCTGTTGAACCAGGTCCTGCTGGCGCTGCATCTGGTCAGCCAGCCCGTGGTGTGGCTCTCCACCGACACCGCGATGTATATCGGCATCGTCTATTCCTATCTGCCGTTCATGATCCTGCCGCTCTACGCGACGCTCGCCAAGATGGAGCCGGTGCTGGAGGAAGCGGCCGCCGATCTCGGCGCGCCGCCCTGGCGGGTGTTCTGGCTCGTCACCTTCCCGCTGTCGCTGCCCGGCGTCGGCGCCGGCGTGCTCTTGTGCTTCATCCCGATCGTCGGCGAGTTCGTCATTCCCGACCTTCTGGCCGGCTCCAACGCGCTGATGATCGGCCAGACCCTGTGGCTCGAATTCTTCACCAACAAGGACTGGCCGGTTGCCTCGGCTGCCGCGATCGTGCTGCTGGTCGTGCTGCTGGTGCCGCTCTTGCTGTACGAGCGGCTGCAGAAGCGGCAGCTGGAACAGGGAAGATAGCGCGATGCGCAAGGTCTCCCGCCTGTCCCGCTTCAACATCGCCTCGCTCGCGCTGGGGCTGGCGTTCCTCTATTTGCCGATCCTGATCCTCGTTCTCTATTCCTTCAACGCTTCGCGCCTGGTGACGGTGTGGGGCGGCTGGTCGCTGCGCTGGTATCATGAGTTGTTTAACGATCGCGCCATGATCGAGGCGGCCTGGATGAGCCTGCGGGTCGCGGTCGCCTCCGCGACGATCGCGACGCTGCTCGGCACGCTCGCAGCGGTGGCGCTGTCGCGCGGTGAACGCTTTCGTGGTCGCACCCTGTTCTCAGGCATGCTCTACGCACCGCTGGTGATGCCCGAGGTGATCACCGGATTGTCGCTGCTCTTGCTGTTCGTTGCGCTGAACGCCGAGCGCGGTTTCTGGACGGTGACGATCGCCCATACCACGCTCACCATGTGCTTCGTCACGGTGGTCGTGCAGTCGCGCCTCGGCTCGCTCGATCGCTCGCTGGAGGAGGCGGCGATGGATCTCGGCTGCAATCCCGTCGGTGCGTTCGTTGCCGTGACGCTGCCGCTGATCGCGCCGGCGATCGTCGCCGGCTGGATGCTGGCGTTCACGCTGTCGCTCGACGATCTCGTGATCGCGAGCTTCACCACCGGCCCAGGCTCGGCGACGCTGCCGATCCGCATCTATTCGGAGGTGCGGCTCGGCGTGAAGCCCGAGATCAACGCGATCTGTACGCTTGTGATCGCCCTGATCGCGGTGGTGATCGTGATCGCTTCGCTCGCCTCCAAGCTGTCGAGCTCGCAGGGCGAGAGCGCGGCGCCGCTGTGAGGCTCTGCTGTCATTGCGTGGAGTTCTTGCGACGAAGCAATCCAGTCTGTCTCTGCAGAGGTAGTCTGGATTGCTTCGCGGAGCCTGTCATCGGGCCGCGCTCCGCGCGGACCCGGTGGCTCGCAATGACCAAAGAAGAGCTTACGACTTCACGGCACCCGCCGTGAGCCCGCCCACCATGTAGCGGCGGAAGGCGTAATAGACCGCGGCCGGCGGCAGCGCGTAGATGAAGCCGGTGGTCATCAGCAGCTCCCACGGCGAGTCGTCGGCGGCGAGGAAGTTGCCGAGCGCGACGGGGAGGGTGATGTCGCGGTCGTTCGACAGCAGCAGGAACGCGTAGAGATATTCGTTCCAGGCCAGCAGCACCGCATAGGTGCCGATCGCGACCAGCGAGGGCATCATCAGCGGCAAATAGACCAGGCGGAAGATCTGCAGCGTGGTGGCGCCGTCCATCACTGCGGCTTCATCGAGCTCCACCGGCAGCTTGTCGGAGGCCTGCTTCAGCACCCAGATCGCGTAAGGCGAGGCGATCGTCACCATGGCAAGGATCAGCGACCAGTGTTTGTTGAGCAGGCCGTAATTGCCCATGGTGCGATACATCGGCACGGCGAGAAACGCGGCAGGAATGAAATAGGTGAAGAGCGCGAGGTTCAGCACGGCGCGGCCGCCCGGCACCTTCAATCGCGAAATCGCGAACGCCGCGGCGGTCGCGATGAACAGCGTCAGCACGCCCACGGAGACTGCGATCAGCGTCGAATTCCAGAACTGGGCGTAGAAGTCGCGCAGGAAGTAGTGCTGCTGCTTGAACACGATTTCGAAGTTGTGCAGCGTCGGATGGTCCGGCCACAGTTTGCCCGAGAACGCGTCCTCCTTCGGAGAGATCGCGAACAGGAACATGTGGTAGATCGGGATCATCGTCCACAGGAAGACGGGAATGCCGATCAGCAGCAGCCGCGCTTCCGTCGCGACGTCACGGAGGGAGGGAAGCTTCATCGCGACAACCGTTTCATCATGAAGTAAACGAGCGGCAGCACGAACGGCATCGCGCAGACGATGGATGCCATCGCGAGCGAGAGCTGGTCGAGCCGAAGATAGCGGATGCCGAGCGTCGCCAGCACGTGCGTGAGGTCGGCAGGTCCGCCGCCGGTGAGCAGGTAGACGCTGTTGAAATCGCCCAGCGTCCAGATCATCGAGAGCAGCGTGCAGGTGACGTAGAGCGTCTGCATCGACGGCCAGGTGATGTAGCGGAATTTCTGCCACCAGCTGGCGCCGTCGACCTCGGCGGCCTCGAACAGATCGTGCGAGATCGCAAGGCGCCCGGTGATCAGGATCAGCGTCCAGAACGGCAGCGACTTCCAGATGTGCACGGCGATCGCCATGCACAGCGCGACGGTCGGGTCGTTCAGCCAGTTCGGGCCGTCATCGCCGGTCAGGGAGAAGATGAAGTGGTTGACCATGCCCCATTCGGGATTGAGCATGAAGCGCACCGACAGGATGGTCGGGATCGACGGCACCGCCCAGGGCAGGATGAAGATCACCGACAGCCATCTGATCCAGGTGCGCTGCTGCGCGAAGAAGCCGGACAGGAACAGCGCAATCATCATCTTGATGTTGATGCCGACGACCAGGAAGATCAGCGTGTTGATTGCAGCGCGCGCGAAGATCGGGTCGTGATACAGCGCCACATAGTTCGCCGGATCGCGTGCCAGCCAGAGCCCGTAGCAGACGGGATAGACGACAAAGGCAAGGAAGACGAGCAGATAAGGTGTTAGCAGGAGGATGCCCCAGACCTGCGCCGGGGTCAGCCGCGACGACAGGGGCGGGCCGGGTATTGCCTGATCGCCAGAGAGCGTGATCGCCATTCTTTCGGACTCTTCAAAGAGAAGCCGGCCGCGAGACGCGGCCGGTGTTGTTGTTGCACTCTCCTCCGCAACGCGGAGAGATGGGGCGGACGACTTAGCCCGCGACCTGCTTGATGCGGGCGATGAGTTCGTCGACGGCCTTGTCGACCGGAACCTTCTCGCTGACGACGCGGTTCATCGCCTTCGCCCACACGTTCTCGTTGTTCAAGATCGTGAACTTCCAGTTCCTGGTAAAGTCGAACTGAGAGGTGCCGCCCTTGAACTGGGTGTAGACGGCCTTGCGGTGCTTGTCGGCCTGCCAGAACGGGCTTTCCTGGCTTTCTTTCGTCACCGGGAACCAGCGGCCGAGCGCGCCCTCGATGTAGGGACGGATGTTCTCTTCCTGCAGCAGGAAGTTGAGGAACTGCTTGCCCTCGGCCTTGTTCTTGGCCGCGGTGAAGATCAGACCCGTCTTGACGTCGGAGCGATACTTGATGGTCGAGCCATCGGGAGCCTTGGGGAAGGACGCCGTGACGATGTCCTGCTCATAAGCCTTTTTGCCGGCCTCGCGCTGTTCCGGCGTGAGGTTCTGGTTCTGTGACTCCTCGTACCATTTTGCCGCGATCGAGATCGTGAAGTTGTGGGTCATCACGATCGTCTTGTTGTGGAAGGCGACATTGTTGTCCGGGTCCTTCCAGGTGGTCGCGGAGGGCGGGGCGCAGCCTTTGCTGTAGGTGTCGGTGTAGTCCTTCAGCGCTTTGATCAGGCCGTCGCGGACCTTGGGGTCGTCGACCAGCAGCTTGCCGTCGTCGTCGACGAGCTTGACGTGGTAGGCGTCCATGAAGGTGTAGAACGATTGGAACGAGTCGGTGGATTCCACGCCCATCGGCTGGCCGACGGCATAGATGCGCTGGCCTGTGGCCTTACGGATCGCCGGCTGCACCTTGTCGCACCAGAAGCTCCAGTAGCCGGTCCAGTCGTTCGGGATGTCACTCTGCTTGAAGCCGGCTTTCTCCAGCATGTCGTTCCAGATCTGGACGTGCATGCTCTGCTGCTTCAGCGGGAAGCCGTAATAGGCCTTCTTCTTGGCGACGTCGTTGTAGAGGATCGAGGCGTCCAGCGTGTTCTGCACGAACCGGTCCTTGATCGGGTCCATGACGTCGGTGAGGTCCTCGAGCTTGCCCTCATAGGCCCACTTGCCCTGTACCTGCACGTCGTAGCTGTCGGAATAGGCGACGTCGGGCACGGTGCCCGCATCGAGCGCTGCGACGGTCTTCGGAATCATGTCCTGGATCGCGTATTGCGACAATTCGACCTTGATGCCGGTCTTGGCTTCAAACTTCTTGATCGTCTCGGCGAGCGCTTCGTCCTCGGACTTGTAAAAGCCTTTGACCCACCAGACCGTGATCGTCTTCTGTTGCGCAAATGCGGGCGCAGTGGCGGCAAACAGCCCAACCGCAGCGACCGCCAATGAAACTGCGCCAATAACCTTGGATTTCACGTTTTTCTCCCTCAAACGGCCGGTGTTTTAACCGGTCGTATAAAACACTAGCGCATGGCCGTCATCCGATCTAGCGGCTTCTTGTCAGACCTATGTCGCGATTGGAGCGAGGCTCTGGAGATGCGAATGCGCGCATCGATCCAAAGGCCGCATCGATACATGCCAATCAATTCGCCTCGCGGTGTCCCGCGCCTCAGTACGATGCCGATGGTCCGCGACACCCGCGCTGAAGCCCGTTCGCCGACGGCTTGATCAAGCTGGTCAAGACGACGATGGCGCCGCTCGTGTTCTGCAGCATCGGCGCGAGGTCGCCGCACGCTGGTGAAATCCAAGGCGCTGTTCCAGCTGCGGACCGTGCTCGCATCGCTGGCCTGGCTCGTGGCCGTTTCGCTGATCCAGCACCATCGCTTCACGTCGGAAGGCGCAGACGCTGACCAGCACGATCAGGAATTGCATCGCGTCGTCCATCGGCCGCGTGACGGCTGCGCCGGATCTTGCCTTAGTTGGACTTGGCGTTGTCTTTGGCGTTTTCCTTGGCATTCTCCGCCGTCGGCGATCCCTCGGGACGTTTTCCGCCCCCCGTGATGCGCTGCTTGAGGAGATCGAGGAAGGGAGACGCCGCCGGCGACTGCCGGATCAGGCTTTCGGGATCGGGAAAGATCAGGGGATCGTCCCAGGGGCCCTGCACCATGAAGGGCAATTGAAAGCCGGACGCCGTGTTGAGGCTCGCCACGCCCTTCATGTCGTATTCGCGGGTCGGCACCGAGGCGGTGCCGGTCAGCGTGATCTTGGCCGCCGGGCCCTCGATGCGGATGTCTTCGGCGGTGGCGATGCCGTCGGAGAATTTCACCGAGATCGTGAGCTTGTCGTATGGCGTCGAGCCGCTGCGGAAATTGCCGCCGCCCGACAGCGGCCGCCGCTCCAGCCGCTTCAGCAGCTGCTCGGCATTGAAGCCCGCGATCGCGCCGTTATGCCCGGTCACGGTGGCGCTGCCGTCGAGCGACTGCACGAGGCCGAACGGGCTCGAGCCCGAGGCGAAGAGCGAGACGTTGATATTGCCGCGGCCGGACAGCTTGTTGAGGCCGAACAGCTCGGTGGCGCAGGCCTGCAGATCGACGTCGGTGAACTGGAATTGCGCCTTGATGTCGGCGACCGTATCGGACCGCGCGATGCCGAACGAGCCCTTTGCGATACCGCCATAGACCTGCGCCTCACCGACCGAGAGCGCCAGCGTGCCGTTGCGTAAATTGGCACCGATCGCGGTGCGGCCGAGCCTGGTGGGCCCCACCGTCAGCTTGGCCGCCGACAGGCGCATGTCGAGGTCGGTGGTCGACAATCCCTGGAGGTCGAACAGCTGCCTGTTCCAATCGCGAGCGCCGCTCGCGAGCAGGCGGAACGTCGAGATATATGGAGTGAAGTCGAGCGCGTCGGCAGCGAGCGTGGCCTGCAGCGTCTGCCGGCCGTTATTGGCGTAGGTCATGACGCCTTCGGCGGCATTGCCGTCGAGCTCGACGTTGACATTGGTGAGCGCGATCGAGGCGCCGACGACGTTGGCGCGCGCCTTCAGCACGAAGCGGCCGAAGCCGCCGCTGCCGGGCTGCGGCTGTCCGGTCCAGCGCAGCGCGTTGCGCAAGGACGGGCTGTCCACAGTGAGCGTGCCCTCCATCATCGCGCTGGTGCGGTTGGCGACGCTGCCGTCGAAGGCGAGCTTGAGCGGCGCGCTGGCGATGCGCGCCTTCAGGCCGGAGCGGTCGCCGGAGAGGGCGGCCACGAAATCGGAAAAGCTGATCGAGCCGTCGACGCGCTCGCCGCGCCAGTCGAACTGTCCGGTCGCGGCAAAGGAGCGCGAGATCGAAGGCCAGGCCAGCGACAGGTCGATGTCCTCGAGCTTCTCGGTGGCATGCGTGGCAACGTCCTCGTAATCGAGCACGCCGTCCTGGATGCGGATTTCGGAGAACGAGACCTGGTTCTCGGCCCCGGGCTTCATGGTTCGTGCGATGGTCTGGATGAAGGGCGTCCAGTTGCTCTCGCCGTCCGGCTTCAGGCTGACGTGGATGCGCGGCCGCAGCAGCGTCAGGTCGGCGATCTCGAAACGCTGCAGCAGGAGCGGCAGCAGCCGCAAATTCGCGGTGAGCACGTCGACCTGGAGCGCGGGAGCGCTGGTGCCGCCGCCCTTGAGGCCCACGTCGCGGAAGGAGATGTAGCTCGCCGGAAGCACCGAGATCTCGATGCTGCCTGCGACATTGAGCTCGAGCCCGGTGACGTCGCGGATCTGCGCTTCGACCGCCTTGCGCAGCGCGTCGCGGTTGATGAGCCAGGAGGTCGCGATCAGGGCGATCAGCGCGAGGCCGAGCAGCGCCGCGATCGGCGTCCCGAGGCGCTTCATTCCTTGGGCCATGGTCAATGGCATGTCCTGATCGGGTTGGTCGTTGGAGCCAGAAGGGCGGGCTGCGAAACGTGTGTGCCGAACGCCCAGATCCTATGGTGTTAAGTACCGCAACTTGATGGGTTTTCTTGACGCTTTCAAGGCCGCTGCGCGGTTATGCCCACGGCATGGGCAGCTTCTATCACCCGGGGGCGGAGCGGAGAACCCGTATCATTGACGGCTTCGGACGATTTCGCCTAATAATCGCCGCCAATGAGGCGCGACGCCCGCCAGCCCAAGGTTCAGTCGAGGTTTTTTGCATGAACAAGGTCTATCCCGACGCCAAGTCGGCGCTGTCAGGCATTCTAAAAGACAATATGATGATCATGTCGGGCGGCTTCGGCCTCTGCGGCATTGCCGAGGAGCTGTCGGACGCGATCCGGGATTCCGGCGTCAAGGGCCTGACCGTGGTCTCCAACAATGCCGGCGTCGACGGCATCGGCCTCAGCCGCCTGCTCGAAACCCGCCAGATCAAGAAGATGATCTCGTCCTATGTCGGTGAGAACAAGCTGTTCGCCCAGCAATACCTCGCCGGCGAACTGGAACTCGAGTTCAATCCGCAGGGCACGCTGGCCGAGCGCATCCGTGCCGGCGGCGCCGGCATCCCGGCCTTCTACACCAAGACCGGCGTCGGCACGCTGATCGCCGAAGGCAAGGAAGTGAAGGAATTCGACGGCGAGAAGTACCTGATGGAGCGCGGCCTGTTCGCCGACCTCGCCATCGTGCACGCCTGGAAGGGCGACACCGCCGGCAACCTGATCTACCGCAAGACCGCGCGCAACTTTAACCCGATGATGGCGACCGCCGCGAAGATCACGGTGGCCGAGGTCGAGCATCTGGTTCCCGCCGGTGAACTCAATCCCGACCACATCCACACGCCCGGCATCTTCGTGAAGCGCATCGTCGAGGTCGGCACGGCCAAGAAGCGCATCGAATTCCGCAACACCCGCCCGCGTACCGCCGCTTAAGCGCAACAGGGGACTCACATGGCCTGGACCCGTGAACAGATGGCCGCGCGCGCCGCGAAGGAATTGCGCGACGGCTATTACGTCAATCTCGGCATCGGCATCCCGACGCTGGTCTCGAACTACATCCCCGATGGCATGGACGTCTCCTTGCAGAGCGAGAACGGCATGCTCGGCATGGGGCCGTTCCCCTATGAGGGCGAGGAAGACGCCGATCTCATCAACGCCGGCAAGCAGACCGTGAGCGAGCTGCCGTCGACCTCGTATTTCTCGAGCGCGGATTCCTTCGGCATGATCCGCGGCGGCCACATGGATCTCTCGATCCTCGGCGCCATGCAGGTGGCCCAGAACGGCGATCTCGCCAACTGGATGATCCCCGGCAAGATGGTCAAGGGCATGGGCGGCGCGATGGATCTCGTCGCAGGCGTCAAGCGCGTCGTCGTGGTGATGGAGCATTCGGCCAAGGACGGCCCGAAGCTCTTGAAGAGGTGCAATCTGCCGCTGACCGGCGAGCGCGTCGTCGACATGGTCGTCACTGATCTTGCCGTCTTCACCATCGACAAGCACGGCGATGGCGGCATGGCGCTGATCGAGCTCGCCGACGGCGTCACGCTCGACGAGATCAAGTCCAAGACCGAAGCCGAATTCCGCGTCGCGCTGAAGAACACGTAAGGTCGCCGTAAAGGGCGCGCATGACGATACGGTCCGCGCGTCCCGAAGATGCCGAATTCATCGCACAAACCATCCTGATTTCGATGCGCGGTCACCGGCCGCGCGGCTGGTTCGACGTGGCGCTCGGCTGGCCGGAAGCGGAGTGCCTCGCTTTCGTCGCGCGCGTCGCCGTCGCACGGGCGGTGTCGATGTGGCATTTTTCGCAGTTCCTGGTCGCCGAGATTGATGGCAAGCCCGCTGCTGCACTTTGCGCCGTGCCGGCAGCCGGCACCGGACCGGCGGCATGGCGCGCGGTCGAAGAGGTCGGTCTCTCAATTGGGCTGACGGCGTCAGAGCTCGACGCCATCCGCCAGCGCGGTGCCTATTCGCGAGCTTGCTGGGTCCAGGGCGGCGAGGGCGACTGGATGATCGAGCATGTCGCGACCGACCTTGCCTATCGTGGTCGTGGCTTGATGCAGGCGTTGATCGCGCATGCGCTGGACAAAGGGCGGGCAGATGGGTTTGCCCGGGCGACGATATCGTTCCTGATCGGCAACGAGCCGGCCGAGCGCGCCTACGCGAAGGCGGGTTTTGTCTTCGCGGAAGAGAAGCGCGACCCGAATTTCGAGGCAATCATCGGCGCGCCCGGTTTTCGCATGTTCGCGCGGAAGATTTGAGCAGGTTGCAGGCGCCGGCGACAACCAAGCGTTTGCTATCAATTGGTCGAAGCGCCATGAATGTGCGGACGGTGTGGCCCTTCAAGCGGGGCCGCTGGGCACCTCGGAGAACCGGGTCAGCCAGGCAACCGGGCCGATGCTCGCGGCGATGATCAGGAGGGCCGCGAGCGCGCCGTCCTCGAAATTGCCGCGGCTTGCGTACTGGTAGATCGACGTGGACAGTGTTTCGACGTTGAGGGGCCGCAGGAGCAGCGTTGCCGGCAGCTCCTTCAGGCAGTCGACGAACATGATGATGACGGCACCAAGCATCGCGGGCCGGAGCAACGGCAGATAGATCTGCCTCAACATGACCCCCTGGCCGGCGCCGACCGCGCGCGCGCTCTCGTCATAGTCGCTCGGAATGCTGTCGAACCCGGCCTTGATCATGCCGACCGGCACAGCCAGAAAACGAATCGTGTAGGCGATCACGACGGCCATCCCGGAGCCGACCAGGACCAGCCCGGGAAGGGAACGTCCGGTCCAGGTCGCGACCGCGCTCAGCGCATTGTCGACCGCCAGCACCGGGGTGAGCAGGCCGAGAGCGATGACGAGACCCGGCAGCGCGTATCCGGCCTGCGCGATGCTCAGCGCGACATATCGCAGAGGATCCGGCCGCAAGCGATGCGCGATCGTCGTGGCGAGCGCAAGCATCAAGGCCATGAGCGTTGCGAGCCCCGCAAAGGCAAACGAATGGAAGGTGTGGCGCCACAGCAGCGGGTCGAAATTTGCAAGCAGGCCGCGGCCGAGAGCCTGATGCGCCAGATAGAGCAGCGGGACCACGAAGCCGATCAGCACCGGCAGCACGCAGACCGCGAACGCGATCGACGCTCTTGCGCCCGACAGCGGGGTTCGCCGCCTCACATGCGGGCTTTCGGCCGAGAATTCGATGCTGGCGTTGCGACGGCCGTAACGCTCCATCGCGATCAGGCCGGCGACGATCGCAAGCATCAGGCATGCGAGCTGCGCTGCACCGGCAAGGCTGCCGCGGTTGAGCCAGGTGGTGAAGATCGAGACCGTCAGCGTGCGGATGCCGAGATATTCGCTGGCTCCGATATCGTTGAGCGTTTCCAGCGCGACCAGCGCCACGCCGACCGCCAGCGCCGGCCGCGCCATCGGCAGTGAGACGCGCCACAGGATGGTCCATCGGCCGGCGCCCAGCGTCGTGGCCGCTTCCGCGAATTCGGCTGACTGAACCTGGAACGTCGCACGCGCCGAGAGATAGACGTAAGGGTAGAGCACGAGCCCGATCACGAAGATGGCGCCCGGCAGCGAGCGGAGGTTGGGCAGAAGGCCGAGGGCATCGCCCAACGGCAGCCAGGTCGCCAGGGTGCGATGCACCAGGCCCAGCGGTTCGAACAGATCGGCATAGACGTACGCCGCAAGATAGGTCGGAATCGCCAGCGGCAGCGGCATCAGCCACAGCAGCATGCCCCGGCCGGCAAAATCGTGGCGCGACATCACCCATGCAGTGCCGGCGCCGATCAAAAGTGTGACCGCGCCGACCCCGACGAGCAGAAGGGCAGTGTCGAGAAGGGCGGCCGGCAGCACGTAGTTGATCAGGTCGTGCCACACATCGGATGCAGGCTGCAAAGCCAGCGAAACGATCGAGATCACGGGCGCCGCGACCAGGACCGCGGTTGCGATCGCGATGGCGGTTGCGGCGCGACCGGCGTGCACACGGCCCCTCGATCGAGGCCGTGTGCTCGTAGCTTCCAGCAGTTCGATAGACGTGGGCCGCCAGAGATCAGTTGTCAAAGCCGACCTTGTCCACCAGCGAGGCCGCAGCCTTGCGGTTGGCGGCGATCTTTGCGATCGGCAACGGATCCGGGACGAGCTTGCCGTAGCCGGCGATGGTCGCATTGACGGCGACACCGCTCCGAACCGGATATTCGTAGTTCTGGTCGGCATACATCTGCTGCGCCTGCTCGCTGACGAGCCACTCGATCAGCTTGGTACCGTTGGCCTTGTTGGGCGCGTTCTTGGCGAGCAGCACGCCGGAGAGGTTGACGTGGGTGCCGCCGCCCTCGAAGGTCGGCAGGATGACGCGGGTCGCCTCCGCCCACGGCTTCTTCTCGGGATCGTTGTTCATCATCAGCGCCCAGTAATAGGTGTTGCCAATGCCGATATCGCATTTGCCGGCGGCGACGTCACGCGCGGCTTCGCGATCGCCGCCCGACGGCTTCTGCGCGAGATTGGCCTTCAGGCCGCGCAGCCATTCCTCGGCCTTGGCCTCGCCGTACTTGGCCGCGTAGGCCGCGAACAGCGCGTTGTTATAGATGTGCTGGCCCGAGCGAATGCAGATCTTGCCCTTCCACTTGGGATCGGCGAGCTCCTCATAGGTGATCTTGTCCTGCTTGACGCGATCCTTCGAGGCATAGATCACGCGCGCGCGCATGGAGATGCCGGCCCAGTGTCCGTCCGGATCGCGATATTGCGCCGGCACGACCTTGTCGACCGCCTCCGACTTGATCGGCTGGGTGACGCCGGCCTGCACGGCCTCGTCGATGCGGCCGATGTCCACCGTCAGCAGCACGTCGGCCGGACTGTTGGCCCCTTCCGCCTTCATGCGCTGCTCCAGACCGGAGCTTGCGGAGACGACGTTGACCTTGATGCCCGTGTCCTTGGTGAACGCATCGAACAGCGGCTGGATCAGCTTGGTCTCGCGGTAGGTATAGACGTTGACCTCGCCATTGGCGGCTGCCTCCGACACGAAAGACGTGGTCAGGCTCAACACCGCCGCAGACGCGGCGAGGACGCGAAGATAGATCATAAGGGCTGCTCCCAGGCGCGAGATTGAACGCCGATTGAGTAGCGCAGGCGGTGAGACAACGTTAGCGACGCGATGTCGCGAGGGCATGAGCTTAGAGCAATTCCAAAGTATCTTTTAGACTCATTCTAATACTGAAGCGACGGTCATGGGAAATGATTGGCGCCCTATGATCCTGCCGGCCGCGCCTTGCTCAAGCGCTGCGAGACGCTGGCCAGCCACGACGTCTCCTCGCGCACCAGGCGGAAGCCGAGATTGGCGGGCGGCACGCCCTGGGCGCAGCCGCCGGCACGGGCGTCGCGGATGAAGTCGGTGACATAGGCGCGGTGCGCACCCTCGGCGACGCGCACGCCGCAATTCACAGTCGGGCGGCCGGGATTGCCGGCGTCGTCGACACGCGAGCGCACGAAGCAGGTCGCGGTCCATTCCCAGACATTGCCGGCGAGGTCTTCGACGCCATGCTCGTTCGGGCCGAACTTGCCGAAGCGATGAGCCGTGGTGTCGGAGGGGTCGCGTTCGGATTCACGCTCATAACGGCTGATCCAGCGCTTCGAAGGGTCGCTTGCGTCGATCGGTGCGCCGTCGTCCTTGAATCGGGAGCCGGCGGCAAAGGCCCATTCCTCGTCGTTGGGCAGGCGGTATTGATGGCCGGTCTTGCGCGATAGCCAGCCTGCGTAGGCCTCGGCATCGTGCCAGCTAACCTGCACTGCGGGACGATCGGGGGCGATTGCCACGTCGCGATCGAGTGCGCGGCAGGCGCCATCCTGCACGCAATGCTGATAGTCGGATGAAGCGACCTGATTCCGCATGATGCGCAGCGGCCGGTTGATGCGGATGGTGCGCATCGGCGCTTCCGCCTGCTGTCCGCCGCGGGTGAAATCGCCGGCCTCGCGATAAGCAAAGCTGCCCGGGGCGACCTCGACCAAGGCCGGCTCGCCGACGGCATGGCGCATCATCAGCTCCGAGACCAGAGGCGCAACGGCCAGCGGCCCCGCAAGCCCGGCCGCGCAGGCAAGTGCCAGCTTGAGCTTGAATGCGATCAGCACAATCATTCCTCCGCAGAAGGAAAAAAGGGGCCGGCGATGACCGGCCCCTTCGTCGCGTCTAGTTGGTGCTGGCAGGAGGTATTTCGGCAGGCGCCTTCACTTGCATCATCAGATCGTCGTTCCACTTGCCTTCGACCTTGAAGTGCGCGGTGGCGCCGAGACTGGCCGCCTCGATCAGGTTATGCGTGACATAGGCGTAGATGCCGGGCTGCTGGAACTTGTACAGCGCAGCTCCCGCCGAGCCGCCGCGGATGAACCAGGTCTCGAGCCCGACCTCGGGCGCGTTGCCGAACTTGCCGGTCTCCCAGACATAGTCGCCGTGGCCACCGATCAGATGCGGACGGCTGTCGCGATTGGCCTGCGAGTGCACGATCAGCACGTTCTCGCCGACCTTCGCGGTGAGCGCGTTCTTGCCGGTGAGCGCGCCAACCTTGCCGTTGAACACGACATGGGTCGGGGTCAGCTTCTTCATCACCTCTTCGGTCTCGGTGAAGGCTTCGCCCGGCGATTCGTAGGACTTGAAGTTGCCCTTCTCGTCGCGCGGCACGTACATGTCCTGCTCGCCGATATAGTAGACCTTGTCGTATTTCAGCGCGCGGCCCTTGCCGTCGTTCAGCCCCTCACGCGGCAGCACCATCACGGCACCGTTCATGCCCGAGACGACGTGCCAGGGGGTCATCGGGCCGCCCGGTGCGCAGTGATACACGAACACCCCGGTCTTGGTCGCCTTCCAGCGCAGCACGACCTGCTCGCCGGGATTGATGAGCGTGAGCTCGCCGCCGCCGAGCGCGCCGGTCGCGGAATGGAAGTCGATGTTGTGCGGCATGGTGTTCGTCGCGGGATTGACTAGCGTCAGCTCGACATAGTCACCCTCGTGCACGACCATGAGCGGGCCCGGCATCGAGCCGTTGAACGTCATCGCCTGGAAGGTGGTGCCCTTGTCGTCGATGGCGACTTTCTTCTCCTCGATCGTCATCCTGAACTCGACGATCTTGGGGCCCTGTGTCGTGGCCTGCTCGTGCGCGTGCACGAAGGGCGGAGCGACCAGCTCTACCTTCTGACGCGGCAGCTTGAGATCGCCGGCGGCGAAAGCCGGGCTCGCCAACATCAGGGCGGTCGCGGCGGCGCTGATCAATGCGGCTCTGCGGGTGAACATCGGAAGCATCCTTCATCTGAAATGGTTTTGATGACGGAGTGCAGTGTGCGCCGATTGCGGCAAGCGTGTTTGTGCTGCGACAAGCTTCCGCCGGATTCGCGTTCGGCAACATGACCTAGATTTCTCGAAGGAGCGGGATCGGCGATGGCAACTCACCGCGTCCGCAGGCGCGATGCCGATCGAGGCCGAGCGTCAACTCAGCGGCAACTCGTTTGCATGCTCAAGCTGGATGACGATCTCGGTTGCCCCGCTCATGCGCGTGGACGAGATCGCACGACAGGCCTTGGCGAAGGCGCGTCCGTTCAGAGCAGGTTCACGGCGAGCCAGACCAATCCCCAGATCGCCAGTGACAGCGCGACGAAGACGGCGATCGCGGCCGCCAGGGCGCGCACCGCGCCTGCGGGGGCCGGCGCGGCCGGGGCCGGCCGGAAGTCATCGAAACGCGGGATATGACCGCGGACGTCGAGCAGGGAGAGAATGAGTTCGAGTGCGAAAAGCCTCATGGCGAACGCTCCGGATGGCCGCGATTTTTTCTCACCATGGCCGGGAAACGGTATCCGCGCTTTGCGCGAGCGCAAAGCCGAGTCCGCCGATCCGGGTTATTTGAATCATTCCATGATTTGCCGCGATGTCTCGCGCGCGGCGGGCATTTACGAATGGGTAACTTATGAGAGCTGATCTTGCGGCGATCTACGGCGAGGAACGCCTGCCACGCTATACCAGCTATCCGACCGCACCGCATTTCACGCCGGCGATCGGTCCGGACGCCTATGCCCGCTGGCTGGCGGAGCTGCCCGTGGCCGCCAGCGCCTCGCTCTATCTGCACGTGCCGTTCTGCCGCGAGATGTGCTGGTACTGCGGCTGCCATACCCAGATCGTCCGCCGCGACGAACTGATCGCCGGCTACCAGCGGACGCTACGCAGAGAGATCGCGCTGACGGCCGAAACCATCGGCCACCGCATCAAGGTCGAGCACATTCATTTCGGCGGCGGTACGCCGACGATCATGGCGCCGGACGCCTTTGCCGAGCTGATGGCGACGATGCGCCAGGAATTCTTCGTGCTGCCCTCGGCGGAAATCGCGGTCGAGATCGATCCCCGTACATTGAGCGCGGACATGATCGAGGCGATGCGGCTCTCCGGCGTCAACCGCGCGAGCCTCGGCGTGCAGAGCTTCGACCCGGTGGTGCAGCGGGCGATCAACCGTGTGCAGAGCTTCGCGCAGACGGCCTCCGTGGTCGAGATGCTCCGCGGCGCCGGGATCGAGGGTGTCAACTTCGACCTGATCTACGGACTGCCGCACCAGACAGTGGCTTCGTGCCTGGAGACGGTGCGACGCAGCCTCGCGCTTTCACCCAGCCGCTTCTCGGTGTTCGGCTATGCTCACGTGCCAGCCTTCAAGAAGCACCAGCGCATGATCAATGAAGGCGTGTTGCCCGACGGCCTTGCGCGCCACGACCAGGCCTGCGCCATCGCCAATGCCTTGAAAGAGGCCGGCTACGTGCAGATCGGGCTCGACCATTTCGCGCGGCCCGACGATGCCATGGCCGTCGCGTTCGAGCAGGGCACGCTGCGGCGCAACTTCCAGGGCTACACCACCGACCGGAGCGAGGTCCTGCTCGGCTTCGGCGCCAGCGCGATCGGGCACCTGCCGCAGGGCTATGTCCAGAACGAGGTGCAGATCGGCGCCTATGCGCAGAGCATCGCTGCCGGCCGACTCGCCACCGCGAGGGGCTATGGCCTCACCGATGACGACCGGCTGCGCGCCGACATCATCGAACGCATCATGTGCGAGTTCGGTGCCGATCTCGGCGACATCTGCGCGCGCCACGGCGCGGAGGCCGGCGCCATGCTGAAATCGGCGTCTCGTCTGAAGCCGCTGATCTCCGACGGCGTCGTGAGGCTGGACGGCGAACGGCTCGCCGTCGCCGGGGATTCGCGCTTCCTGGTCCGCAGCGTCGCCGCCGCGTTCGACGCGCATCTGGATCCGGGCAAGCAGTTGCACAGTCGGGCGGTGTAGCCCCCCGTCATTCCGGGGCGCGCCTCTTGGCGCGAACCGGGAATCCATTTCACTGCACTGGTTGCTGCTCGATGGATTCCGGGTTCGCGCTACGCGCGCCCCGCAATGACGAGCCAGCTTGCGCTCCAACAAAGAAACTCGGTCCCACGTCGCTATCGTCGATCGGAATGGAGTTGTCCATGTCCTTCCGATCCGACGATCTGGTCGATGACATCATGCATTCGGCGCCGCACACGATCCGCGTGTTTCTCGCCTTCAGGATGGCTTGTGTCGGCTGTCCGATCGCGACCTTCCACACGGTCGACGACGCCTGCCGCGAGCATGGCATCGACCGCGACAAGTTCCTCGCCGCATTGAACGTGTGCGTGCCGGCGTGAAACGGTCAGGAAGCGCGCAGATGTGCGCGGATTCCCGGATGAGGCGCGCTTGCGTCGTAAGCGCAAGCGCGCCTCATCCCTAGCTTGAGCAGAGAGGTGTCTCTCACGCCGCGCCGCTGTCGGCGCTCCGCTCCGCCAGCACCACAATTCTGTGCGGCTCGCGCAGGATGATGCGCTGGCGGCCGCTCTCGACCAAGCCCTGGCTCTCCCAGCCGCTCAGGATGCGGCTGACGGTGTGCAGCGTGGTGCCCGTCATCTGCGCAATGTCCTGGCGGCTGATCGGGAAGTCGATCTCGATGCCGTGGTCGAGCTTCTTGCCGGACTGCTTGGCGAGGCGCAGCAGCGCGTGCGCGATGCGTTGCTCGACCTGCTGGGTCGACATTTCCAGGATGCGGGTGTGACTTTCCTGCAGCCGCGTACCGACGGTCTGGAGCGTGTTGGCGGCGAGCGCCGGAAACCGCTCGACCAGCCGCGGCCAGGCCGAGGTCGGCCAGATCAGCACGACGCTGTCGTCGACCGCCATGGCCGTCGCCGGATACCGCGCGGCTCCGATCGCCATCGCGAGCCCGAACGTCTCGCCGGGCGCGACATAGCGCACCACGATCTGCTCGCCGGCAGGCGTGGTCTTGGCCGCGCGGACATGGCCGTGCAGCAGCAGGAAGAAGGACTGCGCGTCCGCCCCCTGCTCGAAGATCGCACTGTTCTTGGGATAGCGCGCCGAGCGGGCCTCGCGCAGGATCTCGTCGAGAGCTTCCGGCGTCATCCCCGCAAACAGCGGCAGATGTGCAACCAGCGATGTGTCGACCTTGGCCATTCTGCCTCCCTGGCATCAGGGAGTGTGATGGCACCTGCAATCGTCAGGTAGTTTGCGTTAGCGCAAAACGAGGCCGCCCGGCGGCAGTATTTTTCCAAGCAACGGTCTGAATTGATTGGAGTTGACCCATGGCTGGCGCCCGATCCCGCAACTTTGCGGGCTGGCCGCTGTTTGCGAACAGCTTTCGCCCCTTTTTCCTGCTCGCCGCAATCCAGGCGGCGCTGTCGATCCTGGCCTGGCTGCCGATGTTCTACGGCGAATTGTCGGTGAGCTCCGCGTTCGCGCCGCGCGACTGGCACGTCCACGAGATGCTCTATGGCTTCCTGCCGGCTGTCATCACCGGCTTCCTGTTCACCGCCATCCCGAACTGGACGGGACGCCTGCCGATCCAGGGCGGGCCGCTCGCGGCCTTGCTGACGGTCTGGCTCGCCGGGCGCGTCGTGGTGACGCTGTCGGCGAATACCGGCTGGGCGTTTGCGCTGGTCGTCGATGCCGCGTTCCTGGCCTTGGTCGTTGCTGCCGCGACGCGCGAGATCATCGCAGGCGGCAATTGGCGCAACCTGCCAGTGGTCGGGCTGGTGCTGGTTCTGCTCGCCGGCAACGTGGCCTTCCATGTCGAGACGCACTACGCAGGCGCGGCCGAAATCAGCATCCGCGTCGGCATCGGCGTGGTCATTCTGCTGATCGGCCTGATCGGCGGCCGCATCATTCCGAGCTTCACCCGCAACTGGCTCGTCAAGTTCAATCCCGGCCGTCTGCCGGTGCCGTTCGGGCGATTTGACGGCGCGGTGATCGGCCTGAGCGCGCTGGCGCTGATCGCATGGATCGCGGCGCCGCTGAACATGATCACCGGCGTCGCGATGGCGGCGGTGGGCGTGCTGCATCTGGTTCGGCTTGCACGCTGGGCCGGCGATCGCACCACGCGCGAGCGGCTGCTGCTGATCCTTCATGTCGGTTATGTCTTCGTGCCGCTCGGCTTCATCCTGAACGCTGTGGCCGCCTTCGGCGAGCTGCCGCCGAGCGCCGGCATCCATGCCTGGATGGCGGGTGCTGCGGGAACGATGACGCTCGCGGTGATGACCCGCGCCAGCC
Organism: Bradyrhizobium sp. NBAIM18; assembly: GCF_020193825.1. Taxonomy (NCBI): domain Bacteria; kingdom Pseudomonadati; phylum Pseudomonadota; class Alphaproteobacteria; order Hyphomicrobiales; family Nitrobacteraceae; genus Bradyrhizobium; species Bradyrhizobium sp. NBAIM18. Next base: position 25,787 of record NZ_JADYVO010000006.1, on the reverse strand, counting down.
TCGGCCATACCGGACAGGCGCTGACGGCTTCGCCGGCGGTCCAGGCGATCTATGCTGCAATCGTCATCGCGGCTCTGGCCCGAATCGGTGCCGTCGTGTTGCCCGCGTATGGCGACGTGCTGCTGTACGTCGCTGCCTGCGGCTGGATCCTCGCCTTCCTCGGATTTGCCGTCGCGTTCGGCCCGCTGCTCGCCGGCAGCGGGCGGCGGGCGCTCGCCACGATGGGCGTGCCCGCTCCCGCGCGCTGAAGTCAGGCTGCACTCGCCGAGGGCGGCGCCGAGGAAGGCCGCGCGCCCTTGCGCCACTGGGTGATGGTGCAGCCGAAACGGCCGCGAAACCAGCGCGCCATGGCGCTCTGCGCGGAGAAGCCGAGCTGCACCGCGATGTCGGCCAGCGGCCGGGCGTGATCCTCGATCAGCTGGACCACGAGATCGGCGCGTTGCGCGTCCAGGATGGCCGAGAAGCTGGTGCCCGATGCGGCGAGGCGGCGGTGGATGGTGCGGCGGGTGCAGGCCAGATGCTCGGCGACGCGCTCGACCGTACAATCGCCGCTGGCGAGCAGGCTCCGCACCACCTCGTCGACCTTCGCCTCCCAGCTTGCCGGCCTGCTCTCGATCGCCTCGATCCGCTTGCGCAGGTAATTCGCGATCAAGGGATGCGCGCTCGGGATCCGGCGCTCCAGGTCGTGCGCCGACAACAGGATCGCATCGTCGTCCGCGTTGAAGCTCACCCGGCAGCCGAAGAAGTCGCGGTAGCGCTTGCGGTCGAGCGGCGGCAGGTAGTGCAGATGCACTTCCAGCGGCCGCCAATCGCCTCCGAACAGCGACTGGATGATGCGGTGGACGCTGCCGAGCGCCATGTCGATCGACTGCCGCGGCGCGCGCGGCTGCCGGCCGCGCAGGCGCAGCGTGATGGTCACGGTCCGCTCGTCACGCGTGACCTCGAGCCGCATGCCGTCGTGATGGATATGGATGAAGCGCGAAAACGCCTCGATCGCTTCGCCGACGGTCGCCTGTTCGCGCACGATCAGGCCGACCGCGCCGAAATTGGTGAGGCCGCCGCGCTCGGCGAGACGCAGGCCGAAATCCTCTGCACCGGACGCCTTTGCCGATAGTTCGAGCAGGCGGCGCAGGCCGGTGACGGCGATGGGGATGTCGGGCTGGTCGAGGCAGGCCAGCGGGAGCCTGACCTTGCGCATCATCTGGCTGGGGTCCAGCCCGACCGACCGCGCGACGTCGGGGTAACAGCTCAAGCCTGCGCTGCGAATGAGGTCGGTCATGCAAACCGTTCCTGCCAGCCATACCCGCAGATGTCCCGAATTGTAAAGTTTCTGTCTCAATACGTCAAATCGGGGAACCCGGTGGCGCATACATAAGGAAAGACCGATGCACTGGCGTGAATGCCGTGCGCATTGACGGCGGGCGCGACGGGGCCCGGCCGTCTCGGGCCATTTGACCAAGACATTGCTGGATCGGGACTATGCCGGGGAACATGCATTCCAAGGGCGAGGTATTCGTCATCGACACTGACGCCGCCTCCCGCGAACAACTTTCCGCCGCGCTCGAACAGAGCGCCTATGACGTGATCTGCTTTGCAGATGGTGCCTCTCTGCTCTCGGAAGCCAAGACGCGGATGCCGGCCTGTGTGCTGCTGGAGATGCCGCCGGATCGCTCCGCTCTCGAGGTGCTCAGGCGGCTGCGCGAGGAGAATTGCATGGCGCCGGTGCTGGTGACGTCGGCGAATGGCAGCATCGCCATGGCGGTTGACGCCATCAAGAGCGGCGCGACCGACTTCATCGAAAAGCCGTTCCGCACCCACGACATCGTCAACCGGATCGATGCCGCCATCGATCAATTCGCGCAACCCGGGGCGATCCGGCAACGCTGGCTGCCGGGCTGTGAGCCTCTGACCGCGCGCGAAGCCGACGTGCTCGAGCATCTTGCCGCCGGCCTCACCAACAAGGGGATCGCCCGGCGGATGCATCTGAGCGCGCGGACGGTCGAAGGTTACCGCGCCAGCGTCCTGAAGAAGGCCGGCGCCAAGAACGTGACCGATCTGCTCCGGCGCATTTTCGGCCAGGGCTCGCCGACCCAGGCCTGAAGCCGCCCGGACCACCGAGCGTTCCACAGACATGGTGCCGCCGCGGCGGCGCCCCACGAAGTCTCAATCGAACCGGTTCCTTCCCTGCCGCGTCCAACCACGATGGCGAGGCATCTCATCGCGCGCGTCCGGCTGGCGGCGCGGCGATACCGGCAGGAGGGACTTTATGCGCATCACCGCAAGATATTTGGCAACCACGGGCCTGGTCCTGGTGACCACGGCGCTCGCATCGCCGTTATGGGCGGCCAATGTGGACGCCAATTCGACGATCGACACGGTCACCGTCTATCCCGACGGTGCCACCGTCACCCGCGTCATTTCGCTAGATCTCGCCTCCGGCGATTCGACATTGGTGGCCAAGGATTTTCCGCTCTCGCTCGATCCATCTTCCCTCCGCGTCGAAGGCGAGGCGGGCGCCAAGCTCACCATCGGCACGATCGATGCACGCCCACCGAAGGCCGCGCCGCCGGTCAACCTGCCCGAGCTCGACAAGCGCATCGAAGCGCTGAGGGATCAACGGGCCGACCTGCAGGGTGCGATCGACTCGGCCAATGCCCGGCGCAAGTTCGCGCAGCATTTTGCCGAGGCGTCGCCGGCCGGCCTCGGCGAGAAGGGCGAGGCGCGCCCGATTGCTGAATGGCGCGCGGCCTTTGCCGCGGTCGCCGAGGAGATCGCGACCGCCGACAGCGCAATTCGCGATGCCACGCGAAAACAGCGCGAGTTCGACCGCCAGATCGCGCAACTGGAAGCCGAGCGCTCGGCTAAGCCGCCGAGCAAGCTGGAAGTGCGGATCGACGTCGCCTCGGCCGCCGCGACCAAGGCGACGCTGCGCGTGACCTATGCCGTGCGCAACGCGCGCTGGGTGCCGCTCTACGATGCGCGGCTCGATACCGGCGCCAAGGATCGCAAGCCGCAGCTCGAACTGGTTCGTCGCGCCGAGGTGACGCAGGCCACCGGCGAGGACTGGTCGAACGTGACGCTCGGCGTCTCCACCGTGCGCATCAGCCGCGGCGGCAGTGCTCCGGAGCTGCATTCGCTGATCGCGCAATATCCACAAGTGCCGAAGCCCATGGCCCTTGGCACGGCCTCGGATCTAGCGCGGCCTGCGCCAACTGTTCGCCAGCGCTCGTACGAGCCCATGTCCAAGGCTGCCGAAGCGACCGAGTTGCGCGAGCGCGCCGACGAGCAACAGGCCGTCGCCGAGATCGGCGACTTCCAGGCCACCTTCAGGATTCCCGGCCGCGTCAGCCTCGGCGCCGCCGACGGTGCCAAGAGCCTACGTATCGCTTCGGTGAATGTGCCCGCCGATCTCGCGGTGCGCGCCGCGCCGGTGCTGGATCCGACCGCATTCCTGGAAGCCAGCTTCAAGCAGACCGACGACACGACCCTGCTGCCGGGCAAGGTCGCGATCTATCGCGACGGCACCTTCGTCGGCCGCAGCAAGATCACGGCGTCCGCCAAGGACGACATCGTGCGGCTCGGGTTCGGCGCCGACGACAAGGTCAAGATCGAACGCGCCGTGCTCAAGCGCAACGAAGGCTCGGCAGGCCTCTTGGTCACGACGTCGAAGACCGACGAGCGTTCGTTCAAGACCACGATCCGCAACGGGCATGATTTCCCGATTCGCGTCGCGATCGAGGATCAGCTTCCGGTCAGCGAGAACGAGGACATCGTCGTCGAGATGCTGCCCTCGAGCACCCAGCCGACCGCCAACAACATCCGCGACAAGCGCGGCGTGCTGGAATGGTCGTTCGACGCCAAGCCCGGCGAGGCCCGCGACATCAACTTCGCCTGGCGCATCCGCTGGCCGAAGGACAAGAGCATGGTGATCGTCCCGGCGGGCTGATTTCCTGCACAGGTGGCGCAGCTTCACCTCGCCCCGCTTGCGGGGAGAGGTCGGATTGCATCGAAGATGCAATCCGGGTGAGGGGGTACAGGTCTCTCGACCATCTCGCGTGTGGAGAGAGGCCCCTCACCCCAACCCTCTCCCCGTAAGAACGGGGCGAGGGAGCGCACCTTCACCGTGGCGGCAGTTCAGCTTGCCCCGCAGCCCGCATCGACTGCGGCAGCACATACGGCACGCCGTCAACCTGATGCACGACCGCGTCGATCTCGAAAATATCCCGGATCCTCTCGCGCGTGACGACATCGGCGCGCGGACCGTCCGCGGCGAGCCTGCCGCCGGCCAGCACGACCAGCCGGTCGGCAAAGCGGATCGCGAGGTTGAGATCGTGCAGGATCGCGATCACGGCGGTGCCGGCTGCCGCGCGGCGGCGCGCCGCCTCGACGAGGTCGATCTGGTGGCGCAGATCGAGGCTCGATGTCGGCTCGTCCAGCAGCAAGAGCCCGGGGCCGTGCTCGGCCTCGCCGCAGGCGAGCTGCACCAGCACGCGGGCGAAATGAGCGCGCTGCTGCTCGCCGCCCGACAGCGTCGGCAATTGCCGCTCGCGGAAATGCGACAGTCCGACCTCGTCCATCGCGGCGTCGACGAGCGGGCCGGCCTCGCGCAAGCTGCGCTCGCCCGCGCCCATCAGCACGATCTCCTCGACGGTGAAGGGGAAGGTGACGTTGATGTGCTGGGACAGCATTGCACGGCGCGCGGCGAGCTCGCGCGGCGCGAAGCTGCCGATGTCGCGCTGCTTGAGCCGCACCTCGCCGGCGCTCGGGCGGAGATCGCCGGAGAGCAGCCGCAGCAGCGTCGACTTGCCGGCGCCGTTCGGGCCGATGATGGCGACCACCTCGCCGGCCGCAACCGTCAGGCCGACGCCGTCAAGCAACGTCGCGCGGCCGGCGCGCTTGCCCAATTGTCGTGCTTCGAGCACCGCGGTCATAGCGCGGCGAGCCCGCGCTGCCGCAGCAGGATGAAGAGAAAGACGGGTGCGCCGACGGCAGCCGTCAGGATGCCGATCGGCATCTCCGCGGGCGCGACGATGGTGCGCGCCAGCGTGTCGGCCCCGACCATCAGGATCGCGCCTGACAGCACCGAGGCCGGCAGCAGCAGGCGATGCGCCGGGCCGATCACGAGACGGAGCAGATGCGGCACGACGATGCCGACGAAGCCGATCACGCCGCTGATCGACACCGCGACGCCGGTCATGGCCGAGACGATCACGATCGAGATCCGCTTCAGGCGCTCGACGTCGACGCCGCCGTGAAAGGCGTCGGCCTCGCCGAGCACCAGCAGGTCGAGGCCGCGCGCGATGAAGGCGCAGCCTGCGAGTCCGGCAATGAGCACCGGCGCGAGCACGGCGGCCTTGGTCCAGGTCGCGCCGCTCATCGAGCCCAGCATCCAGAACGTGATGTCGCGCAACTGACGGTCATCGGCGATGAATACCAGAAGGCCGATGCCCGCATTGGCGATCGCGGTGATGGCGACGCCGGCGAGCAGGAAGATCGCGATCGAGGTGCGTCCCGAGCGGCTGGAGATGCCGTAGAGGATTGTGGTGGTCGCCAGCGAACCCGCGAAGGCCGCGAGGGGCAACAGCTCGGTCTGGAGAAAGCGCAGCGCCTCGCCGAAGCGGGAATCGGTGAAGACGATCGCGCTCGCGGCTGCGAGCGCGCCGCCACTGGAGACGCCGACCAGGGCGGGATCGGCGAGCGGGTTGCGAAACAGCCCCTGCATGATCGCGCCGGCCGCGGCAAGCAGGCCGCCGATCATCACGGCCGCCGCGATCCGGGGAATGCGGATCGACCACAGCACGAGCTGGTCGCGGGCCGTCATGGACGTGCTTTCGCCGGCCAAGCCCAGCGCGGCTGGCAGCCGGGAGAGCGGGATGCCGGCGGCGCCGACGGTCAGAGCGGCGATCGCGGTGACCAGGAGCACCACGAGCAGGAGGGGAATCGCGAACGATGCTGCCCGCTGTCCCGCGCTGTGTCGCGGGCTCCGTGCTTCGATCCCGGCGGCCACGCTCATTGCCGGCAATTCGCCGTCGACAGCGCCGACGCGAACGCGCCGCCCTCGGCCAAGGCCGGATAGAGTTTGACCGAGAGATCGCGCGCCGCTGCCGCGGTGCGCGGCCCGAAACCGAGCAGATAGAGCCCATCCATGGTGATGAAGCTCTTGTTGGCCGCGACCGGCGTCAGCGCAAAGCCGGGGTGCGTGTAGACTGCATCGGCCTGCAGCGAATCCTTGCCGCGCTCGATCGACAGCACGACATCGGGCTTTGCGGCCACGATCGCCTCGTCGCTGATGACCTTGTAGCCGTCGTAATCCTCGACCGCGTTGGCCGCGCCCGCGAGCTGGATGATCTCATCCGCCGCGGTCTTGTGGCCCGCCGCCATCGCCCGCCCGTTCTGGAGCGACATCACGAACATCACCCGCACCGGCTTCGTCACCTTGGCGCGCAGGGCACGGAGCTGTGCAAGATCGGCGCCGACCGCGGCGCTGAGACATTCGGCACGCGCATGGACGCCCATGGCGTGGCCGACCAGCTTGATCTTCTCGATCAGGCCTTCCTCGGAAAAGGTCTCGGGCACCAGCACCAGCGGCACCTTCGCCGTCTCCAGGATGTCCATGGTCTCGCGTGGGCCCGAGCCCTGGATCGCCAGGATCAGCGTCGGGTTGAGACTGAGCACGCCTTCGGCCGAGATCTGGCGCACATAGCCGACATTCGGCTTGTCTTGCAGTGCCGCCGCCGGATAGAGGCTCGTTGTGTCGACGCCGACCAGCCGGCTTTCCAATCCCAGCGCATAGAGGATCTCGGTGATGGCGCCGCCGATCGACACCGTGCGGGCAAAATCGGTAACAGTGACATCGCGATTGCGCGCGTCATGCACGGTGATGCCCGCGGCGTGCGCAGCAGACGCGAACGCGAGTCCGCCGGAGAGCAGGAGACGGGCGAGGGTGCGGCAACATGTCATTGCAGTTACTTCGTCAGGATCAGCTTGTTCTGCGAGGTCAGGCGGAGACGATAGCTGTCCTCGCCATGCGCAATGATGATCTCGCGCTCGGCGGCAAACAGCTCGCGGCTGTCGATCCGGCTGCCGCGCATGGTGAGAGTTCGCGTTGCTGCAGAAGGGCTTTGTGCCCGTCCTGCCGCGCTGCCGCTGCTGTCTCCTGATGTTGCTGACATTGTCGGTGTGATGCGCTTTCGAAAGCTGGAGTACCGCCCGTTTGTACAGGTGGCGCCAAGCGCATTCCAACCATCGCAGTTTACAATCGATATAAACTGTAACCCGATGTCATTGACCGTCAGAGTGTTGCCACGTAACCATTTCTCACAGCGGGGAACTCGCCCGCCTCTTTAGACAATCAGCCAGCCAGTCGCTCGCGTTGCGAGCGCGCGCCAGCCAGACGACATCAAAAACTAAAGTGAAGTGCAGGCTGGGGCTGATATGGCTGACGGGGCTAGGTATTCGCGCGCCCTGATTTTGGGCGCGTCGGTGGTTTCAATTGCGGCAATGACGGCGGAGGGCAGTCTCGCGCAGACCGCATCGCCGCAGAGTGAAAACGCGTCGTCGGAAAGGCCGAAGCAGGCCAAGCGCAAGCAGGCGTCGCAAGTTGCGCAGCAGCAGACCAGCGCCGGCGTGCGTGATGCGCACGCGCAGGTGGTCGTCGGCGTCCAGGCGCTCGATACCATCACGGCTGCCGCCACGAAGACCGAGGAGCGTGCCGTGGATGCGCTGGCACCGGTCAGCGTCGTGACCTCGGCGCAGATCGAGGGACGTCAGGCCAGCACGGTTGGTGACCTCATCTACAATGTGCCAGGCGTATGGGTTCAGAATCGGGGCGACGAGCCGTCGACCTCGATCAACATTCGCGGCCTGCAGGATTTCGGCCGCGTCGCCGTGGTCGCCGATGGCGCGCGGCAGAACTATCAGCGCACGGGTCACTTCGCCAACGGCTCCTTCTTCCTCAACCCCGAGCTGATCAGCGGCATCGACATCGTGCGCGGCCCGACCGCGAACATCTACGGCTCCGGTGCGATCGGCGGCGTGGCCTCGTTCCGCACCAAGGACATCGAGGACGTTGTCCGCGCGGGAGAGCGCTGGGGCGTCGACGTGAAAACCATCCTCGGCAGCAACTACGGACGTGCACTCGGATCCGCCTTTGGCGGTGTTCACGTCAACCCCAACGTCGACGTGTTCGCAGGCGGCACCTATTCGACGCAGGAGAGCTACAAGGACGGCACCGGCTTCGAGGTCGCCAATACCGGCAATCGGCTCAGCAGCGGCATCGCCAAGCTGACGGTGCGGCCGGCGGACGGCCACGAGGTCAAGCTCGGCGCCATCTTCCAGGAAGACATCTACAGCCTGGGCCAGCCGCCGCGACGCGCGGGCGATCCCAATTCGACCAATGCGAACGGCACGAACAATCTGAACGGCACGTCGATCTACGCCTCCAACGTGAAGAATTACACCACGACGCTCGGCTGGAAATACTCGCAACCGGATGATCAGTGGTTCGACTGGGATGCGAAGATCTACTGGAATCGCACCGAGAACGACCAGACTAAGACCAGGCACACCACCACGACGCCGTCAGTTTATTGCGGTGGCGTGCCGGGCAATGCCGTTTCGGGGTGCATCGGGAGCAACCGCGGATACCTGCTCGATACGATCGGTATCGACGTGCACAACACGACACGCTTCGAAACGGGAAGCTGGCGCCACGCGGTGACTTACGGTCTGGATGCGTTCCAGGACAAAGTATCTACCCAGGATAGGACCGGTACCGGCGAAGTGACGACGCCGGGCGGCCAGCGCACGGTGTCTGGCGGCTTCGTGCAGTGGAGGGCGAACTACACCTCGATGCTCGAGGTGATCGGTGCGCTCCGTTACGACAATTATCAGCTTTCGTCGGCGTCCTCGTCGTCGGGCGGCGATCGCCTCTCGCCGAAGATCACCATTGCTCTCGTTCCGACCGCGGTCGTGACCCCCTATGCCAGCTACGCGGAAGGCTATCGGGCGCCCTCGATCACGGAGACGCTGGTAAGCGGGCCACATGCCGGCGCGACGGTCAACGACTCGTTCTTCCGCTGTCCGTCGGGCACGCCGGGACCGGGCGCGGATTCGACCTTCTGCTTCGTGCCCAATCCAAACCTGCGCCCCGAGGTCGGCAAGAACAAGGAGATCGGTTTCAACATCAAGAAGAACGATCTGTTCACGGCGGGCGACACGCTGCGCGGCAAGATCAACGTGTTCCGCAACGACATCAGCGACTTCATCGACCAGGTCGCTTACGGAAACCCGCTCTTGGTCCCGACCGGGCCGCCTCCGGCGCCGTCGATCACGGTGCTCCCGTTCCTGCAGTATCAGAACGTGGCGTCCGCGCTTATTCAAGGCGTCGAGGCCGAGGCGATGTATGACGCGAACCTGTGGTTCTTCGGCCTCTCCGGGACCTATCAGAGCGGAAAGAATCTGCAGACCGGCTTCGGCCTCTACAGCATTCCGCCGCAGAAGATCACGACGACGGCCGGCGTGCGTCTGCTCGACCGCACCCTCATCCTTTCGATGATGTGGACGTCGGCAATCGCCAACTACGACATCCCCAGGACCTACACGCCGGCGACGTCGTATGATCTCGTCAATCTCTACGCGCAGTATCACCCGACGCCCGATCTCACGCTCAACTTCTCCGTCGAGAACCTCTTCAACCGCTACTATCGTCCGTACGCCATTCCGGTCGGTAGCACGGGCGAAACGCAAAACGACGTGAAGTGGGCGAGCGCCGGTGCTGGGCTCGTGATCAAGGGAGGTCTCAAATACCACTTTGGCGGCACCTGAGGAAGACACCGCAGGTTATGCCTTGCTGATCTCGAAAGCCACGCTGATGCGTCAGCGTGGCTTTCGACCCGTTCTGAAATATCCGGTCGGCAATTGCCGATCTACAAGTCACAGGAGAAAAGTCGAATGTTCATCGCCATGAATCGCTTCCAGGTGAAGCCCGGCTCGGAAGCCACGTTCGAAACCGTCTGGCGAACCCGTGAGTCCTATCTCGGCAGCATGGCGGGCTTCGTCGAATTCCATCTGCTCAAGGGGCCGGTCGCCGAGGACCACACGCTGTATTCCTCGCATACCGTGTGGGTCGACAAGGCGGCTTTCGAGGCCTGGACGCGCTCGGAGGAATTCCGCCGCGCTCATGCGCGCGCCGACAACAAGACCGGCGAGAGCCTCTATCTCGGTCACCCCAAGTTCGAAGGTTTCGAGGTCATCATGACCGAGCGCAAGGCGAGCGCGGCCGCTTGAGGCGCCGGGGTTGAGGAGCCAGATATGCTGAGCACCGATCTCGCCGACCTCAAGGCGCATATGGCGGACAATCCGGGTGCCGTGATCGAGGACGTCGCGCGCGAGCGCAGCGTCACGCCGCGCGCGGTGATCGAGGCGTTGCCGCCGTCAATGGTGCGCATCGAGAGCGGCGAACATTTTGCCGCCGCCATGCAGGACATCGCGGAATGGGGCGAGGTCACGCTGATCGTCCACACCGATGATGCGATCTTCGAGTTCACCGGGACCATTCCCGCGGGCGAGATCGGCCGCGGCTATTTCAACCTGATGCAGCCAAAGGGCCTGCACGGCCATCTCCGCCACGAGCGCTGCGCGGGAATTGCCTTCGTCGAGCGGCCCTTCATGGGCAAGTCCTCGGCCTTCGTCGCCTTCGTGAACGCCGACGGCGGCATCATGTTCAAGGTCTTCGTCGGCCGCGACGAGACGAGGGCGCTGCGGGCGGATCAGCTGGCGCGGTTCCGGCGGCTTGCGGATCGGATCGCGGCGAAGCCTTCGGCGTAACCTCCATTTGTCGGGAGATCAGGATGCAGAGCAATTCCAAGCTAGGGCACGTGATCCTCACAATCGCGCTGGCGCTCGTGCCGGCGCCGGCCTTTGCGATCGACGCGGCGCTGTTGCCGCGCAATCTGTCGCCCTGGGGCATGTTCCTCGGTGCCGACATCGTCGTGAAGGTCGTGATGGTCGGGCTTGCCGTTGCCTCGCTGGTGACATGGACGGTGTGGCTCGCCAAGAGCATCGAGCTGCGCCGCAAGGGCTCGCTCGCCTTGCAGCGGACGCGCACCCTCGAGGGCAACATGACGCTGGCCGAAGCATCCGCGCGGACCGGCGACGCGCGCGATGCCGTCGCGCAGCTGATCCAGTCCTGCGCCAGGGAGGCCGAGCTCTCCGGCGGCATTCTCGACGACGGCCTGCAGGAGCGCGTCGCGTTGCGGCTGGAGCGGGTCGAGGCGGCGATGTCCAGGCAGATCGCGCGCGGTACCGGCGTGCTCGCGACCATCGGCGCCATCGCGCCGTTCGTCGGCCTGTTCGGCACCGTCTGGGGCATCATGAATTCCTTCATCGGCATCTCCGAGAGCCACACCACCAGTCTTGCGGTGGTCGCACCCGGCATTGCGGAAGCGTTGCTCGCCACCGCGCTCGGTCTCGTCGCCGCTATCCCGGCGGTCGTGATCTACAATCATCTCGTCCGCGGCATCGCCAATTACCGCGCTTTGCTCGGCGACGCCTCGGCGCAGCTGATGCTGCTGGTGAGCCGCCAGCGCGACCAAGGCCATTTCCGTCTGGCGCGGGCAGCGGAGTAGGCCATGGCCGCCAAGCTCGGGACATCGAAGCTCGGCTCGCGCGGCGACGCGAGCGAACTCGAGGTCACCCACGAGATCAACGTCACCCCGTTCATCGACGTCATGCTGGTGCTCCTGATCATCTTCATGGTGGCGGCGCCGCTTGCCACCGTCGACATCGGCGTCGATCTGCCGACGACGGCGGCCGAGCCTGCGCCACGGCCCGACAAGCCGGTCTTCGTCACCGTCAAGCCGGACCTTTCGATCGCCGTGGGCGAGGACATCGTCGCTCGCGACGGGCTCAGCACCTCCCTCGATGCCGCAACCAAGGGCCGCAAGGACGAGCGCATCTATCTGCGCGCCGACAAGGCCGTCCCCTATGGCGACCTGATGGAGGTGATGAACACCCTGCGCAACGCCGGCTATCTCAAGGTCGCCCTCGTCGGGCTCGACGGACGCAGCTGATGGCCGCGAACGCCTTTGCCTTGCACCAGCCGCTTGACGAGCGGGAGGGCGCGCGCTGGGGCGCCTCGGCGGCGATGATCGTGGCGTTGCATCTCGGCGCCGCGTTACTGGCGATGAACTGGCTCAGATCGCAGCCGGAACAGGGCGTCAGCCTGCCTGCGATCATGATCGACATGACGCCGGTGACGTCGGCGCCGCAGCCGGCGCTGGACGACGTCGCACCGGGGACCTTTATGCAGGAGGCGGATGCCTCGCCGCCGGAGCCGGTGCAGCATCAGGCCGTCGAGGAGACCATCGCGCCGACGCCGCCGCACGAAAAGCCGGAGGTGGTCGCGCCGCCGGAGCAGAAGCTGCAGCCGGCGCCGGCCAAGCCCGAACCGGCGAAGATCGTGCCGGTGGAAAAGCCCGCGCAGGAGAAGCCGAAAGTGGTCCGCCGCGAGGCGAAGAAGCCGTCAGACGCCACCCCGGCGCCGCGCACCAGCGCACCGGCGCGGGCCGAGCGCGAGGCCCCGATGGCTTCCGCCATGAGTGCGGGTGCTCTCGCGTCTCTGGTTGCGAGCTATAATAATCGCGTTCGAGCGCACCTGATGCGTTTTCATTCTTATCCGTCGGGCGGTAACGATCAGAAAGGGCTGGTCCGGGTGGGTTTTACGATCGGACGCAACGGCCAGATCATTTCCAGTCGCATCAGCTCGTCCGGCGTTGCTGCGTTCGATGCCAAGGCTCTGTCGATGCTACGGCAGGCCGCGCCGTTTCCGCCGATTCCGCCGGAGATCAAGAACAGCTCGATGGACTTCACTGTTCCCGTGGACTTTACGGTGCGCTGATACTGTCTCACACGCGCTGAACCCATTCTTACGGAGGAGGAGCGAGGGGCCATCTCTGCGAACGCATCGTGAGCGCAGTAATGGAGTCTATCCCCTTCGTTGCGAGCAATCCAGACTGCCGCAGCGGAAGGATTCTGGATTGCTTCGCTGCGCTCGCAATGACGGAGAGTGGCGACCGCCCTCGTTCCAGGCCTCCTCCCGCAAGAGCGGAAGGAGGGAGAGAGAGCGAGCCTCGCCTCACTTCGCCTTCAGGAAATCCGCAACCTCGAGCAGCACGAATTCGTTGTCGTCGGCCTTGTTGGGATCGCGGCTGGAGGAGAACGGCAGGTTGTTGTCGTTGCCGACGATGATGTGGGTGTCGTCGACGCGATCGACGTTCTCGATGGTGAAGAACGGGAAGGTGTAGACGCCGTCGTTGAGCGGCTTCCGCGCCTTCTTGTCGGGATCCCTGATCTTCATCAGGTCGATATAGCCGATCTTGCGCACGGGCTTGCCGACATTGGCGTCGGTCAGCTCGATCTTGTAGATGCGCTTGAACTTGGCGAGGTCGGGGAAGCAGTTCTCGCCGCGCTGGCCTTGCGGGCAGGCCTTGTCGGCGGCGCCCTCGCCATTGTCGCGCTCGATGACGAGGCCGGAGGTCTGGTCGATCATGTTGAAGTCGCCGATGGCGTTGCCGTTCTGCTCGAACACATAGTGCCAGTAGCGGCCGGTGAATTTCTCAGCAGTGACGTCGAATTCGAGGATGCGCGAGGCTTCCTTGCCGTCGACCTTCTCCCAGTCCTTCTTCTCCGCATCCCACAGCGGTCCCTCGAGCAGGCCGTAGAGGAATTTGCCGTCCTTGGACGCGGCGAAGCCCTCATAGCCCTTGGAGCGGCGGAGATTGACATTGGTGTAGGTCGCGCCCGGCGCGGCCGGCGTCCCCACCGCCCAATTGTCGGGCGAGCGCACCGGCTTGCCGTCGGCCACCGTATCGAACACGCCGAGGATTTTGCCTGACTTGTCCGCCTTCAGGACATAGGGGCCGAACTCGTCGCCGATCCAGAAGGTGTCGCCGACGATCTGGAAACCTTCGGTGTCGAAATCGGAGCCGGTGAGATAGCGCTTCTGGGTGTCCTCATGCACGATGCGGAAGGGGACGCGTTTGTCGGGGTCGTGCAGGAAGATGGTCTCCAGCCGCTCCATCTTGCCGCTGGCCCAGTCCATCTTGCAGCGGTTGAGGTACAGCATCGAATCCGGCGAGTTGGCGCGCGCGCCCATGCCGTTGTCGGTGAGAACCCAGAACGTGCCGTCGGGCAGGGTCTTGATGCCGGAATGGCCCTGCAGCGGCTGGCCCTTGAACGGCAGCGACACGCCGGTCGGACGCTCGAAGGACTTGCCCATGACGGTGCCGAGCGCGTCGACCCGCTTGCCGGTGGTATATTTGCCCGCCGCTTTGAGATCGGCGGGGGCATCAGCCGGCGCCTCGATGAAGGTTTCGGCCGGCATCACCGCGTGGCCGGCGAGCTTAGCGGGAAATTCGCCCTCGCTCTGCGCGAGGGCTGTGCTCGCGGTGAGGATGATCGTGGCGACGGTGCAAAGAAAGGTCGCGCGCATGTGCGTCTCCTGTTGGCGGACGCAACGCTTATGCGGATCGCATGTTGCAGTATTGTGAAGCCGGGCCAAAGGCCGCAGCGCTCTCCAACGCCTCGTCCAATCCGACGAGGGGCCGCGTGCGCGACGACCCTCGCGGAATCCGGCAGGGTCAGGCAATCTTGCGCGCGAGGAAATCGCGGATCAGGGGCGTGACCTCGTCGAACCTGTCCTCGAGCAGGAAATGACCGGAGTTGATCAGATGAAATTCTACCTGGGGCAGGTCGCGCTTGTAGGGATGGGCACCATCGGCAGGAAAGATGAAATCGTTCTTGCCCCAGACGATCAGCGTCGGCGGCTTGTGCTTGCGGAAGTAGGCCTGCACCGCCGGATACAGCGGCAGATTGGTGCGGTAGTCGTAGAACATGTCGAGCTGGACGTCGTTGTTGCCCGGCCGGTCGAGCAGCGCCTGGTCATGGATCCAGTTGTCGGGCGAGATCCGGCTCACGTCTGACATGCCGTCGGTGTACTGGAATTTGGTCGTCTCCAACGTCAGCAGTTTCATCAGCGCCTGACGGCTCGTCGCGGATCCGTCGGCCCAGTATTGCTTGATCGGATTCCAGAACTCCTTCAGTCCTTCGTCGTAGGCGTTGCCATTCTGAATGATGAGGCCGCTGACGCGCTCGGGATGCTTCAGCGCCAGGCGCCAGCCCACGGGGGCACCGTAGTCCATGACGTACATCGCGTAACGCTTGACGCCGAGCTGGTCCAGCAGGCCGTCGACGAGTTCGCCGAAGCGATCGAACGTGTACTTGAATGACGTGCGCGGCGGCATGTCGCTCTGGCCGTAGCCGGGATAATCGGGAGCGATCACATGATACCGATCCGCCAGGGCCGGGATCAGGTTGCGAAACATGTGGGAGGAGGTCGGAAAGCCGTGCAGCAGCAGGACCACGGGCGCATCCTTCGGCCCGGCTTCGCGGTAGAAGATGTTGATTCCGTCGATCGTCTTGGTCCGATGGTACGTGACCGGATAGCCGTTGCCGGTGCCGGAGCGATCGCGTTGCGGCTTCGCCGCGGCAGCCGGCGTAGCAGCGGCAACGGCTACCCCGGACAAGCCAAGGAAGAGGTGTCGGCGATCGAGGCCGGCTGATGGAGGTGTGATGCTCTCGGTGGTCATGATCATTTTCCAGGCAAGGTTCTAGCCGTCGCATTCCAAAGTCCGCGGCAAGCTTCGGGTAACCGATTGCGACTGGTGGGATCAGTCCATATGATCGAGAAGCTTCTTCTCAAGTTACGGAAAGACGCGTCTGATGGACCGGCTGGAGGCGATGTCGGTGATCATCGCCGTCAATGATACAGGAAGCTTCTCGGCGGCCTCCCGGCGCCTTCGTATGCCGGTCGCAACAATCAGCCGAACGGTTGCCGAGCTGGAGGCGCGGCTGAACGCCCAGCTGTTTCAGAGGTCGTCGCGCCAGATGACGCTGACCGATGCGGGACGATCCTATATCGAGGCCTGCAAGCGGATCATCGAGCAGGTGGACGAGGCCGAGAGGGAGGTCTCCGGCGAGTACAGAAATCCGAGGGGCGACCTTGCGGTCACTTCGCCCTGGGGACTGGGCCACATGCACCTTTTGCCGATCGCGCTCGAGTTCATGGAGGCCTATCCCGACATCGCGCTGCGGCTCGTCCTTACCGATCGCATCGTCAACACCGTCGAAGAGAATATCGATGTGTCGATTCGAATCGGCAGTCTGCCGGACAGCAACTTGATCGCGACACGGGTTGGCTCGGTCCGGTTCGTGCTGTGTGCCAGTCCCGGATACCTCGCGAAGCGAGGGCGTCCGACTGAGCCCGCCGATCTCGCCTCGCACGATTGCATCGGCGTCGACAGCCATGCGGCGCCGAAGAGCTGGAAGTTCGTCAAGGGCGGCAGCGAAGTCACGGTGCCGATACGGTCGAGATTGACGCTGAGCGATTCGGAGGCAGCGGTCGAAGCAGCCGTCGCAGGTGCGGGCATCACGCGCGTGATGTCCTACAAGATGGAGGCTGCGCGGCGGGCCGGAAAGCTCGTCCTCATGCTGGAGGAATTCGAGCAGGAGCCCTGGCCCGTGTACATCGTCTATGCGGAGCGAAAGCCTGCGCCGCTCAAGCTTCGCGCCTTTCTGGATTGGGCCACTCCGCGCCTCAAGGCCCGGCTGGCCTAATTCTGCTACTCCTTCACCGCACCCGTCAGCGAAGAGACGTAATAATCCACGAACAGCGAGTAGAAGATCGCGACCGGGAGCGAGCCGAGCAGCGATCCCGCCATCAGCGCGCCCCATTGATAGACGTCGCCGGTGACGAGCTCGGTCAGGATCGCGACCGGCACGGTCTTGTTGGCGCCGCTCTGGATGAAGGCGAGCGCGTAGATGAACTCGTTCCAGGACAGCGTGAAGGAGAAGATGCCGGCCGAGATCAGCCCGGGCACTGCGAGCGGCAGCGTGATCCGGCGCAGGATCTGCAGCCGCGTGGCGCCGTCGACCAGCGCGCATTCCTCGAGCTCGTAAGGAATCGACTTGAAATAGCCGATCAGGAGCCAGGTGCAGAACGGCACCAGGAAGGTCGGATAGACCAGGATCAGGGCCAGCGGCGAGTCGAACAGGCCGAACTGCACCACCACGGTCGCGAGCGGAATGAACAGGATCGACGGCGGCACCAGATAGGCGAGATAGATGCCGAGGCCGACATAGGGGCTGCCGCGGAAGCGCAGGCGCTCGATCGCGTAGGCCGCCAGCGTGCTCGCGATCAGCGACAGCGTGGTCGAGCCGATCGCGACCAGCATCGTCGTCTTCAGCCATTGCGGATAGGCGGTGTTGAACAACAGATGCTTGATGTGCGCCAGGGTCGGCGAGGAGATCCAGAACGGGTTGTTGTCCCGGTAGTTCATCAGCTCCGCGTTCGGCTTGAACGAGGTGATCGCCATCCAATAGAACGGAAACAGCAGGATCAGAACGAAGCAGCCGAGCGGCAGATAGATCATCATCAGCCGCCGCAACCCGGAATCCCAGGCCATGGTGTCGGGAGGTGCTTTTGCGTCCGCGACGGTCGATTGCGCTGCGGTTTCAGTCATTGGCCTCTCCCTGCTGCCATTTGCGGCGCGCCAGGCCGAAATAGGAGAACAGTGTCGCGAACACCAGGAACGGGATCATCGACACCGCGATGGCCGCGCCTTCGCCGAGCTCGCCGCCGGCGATGCCGCGCTGGAACGCCAGCGTCGCCAGCAAATGCGTCGAGTTCACCGGACCGCCGCGGGTAATGGCGTAGACCAGCTGGAAGTCGGTGAAGGTGAAGATGATCGAGAAGGTCATGACGATGGCGAGGATCGGCAGCATCATCGGGAAGGTGATGTAGCGGAAGCGCTGCCAGGCACTGGCGCCGTCCAGCATCGCGGCCTCGTAGAGCGAGGGCGAGATGGTCTGCAAGCCCGCCAGCAGCGAAATCGCGACGAAGGGAATGCCGCGCCAGATGTTGGCGGCGATCAGCGAGAAGCGCGCCGGCCAGGGCGAGCCGAGGAAGTCGATATTGCTGTCCCGCCAATGCAGCACGTCGACCAGGAGGTAGGAGATGATCGAGAACTGCGGATCGTAGATCCACCAGAATGCCAGCGCCGACAGCACGGTCGGCACGATCCAGGGCAGCAGCACGATGGCGCGCAGCAGGCTCTTGAACGGGAAATGATTGTTGAGCAGCAGGGCGAGCCAGAAGCCGAGCGCGAATTTTCCGAAGGTCGCCACGGCCGTGTAGAACACGCTGTAGAACACCGCGTTCCACCACAAGGGGTCCGTGAGCAGGTATTGGAAATTCTCGATCCCGACATAGATGCCGCGGCGGCCGATCGTGGTGTCGGTGAAGGCGAGCCAGACGCCGAGGCCGAGCGGGTAGGTCAGGAATACCGTGAGCAGCCCGAGCGCGGGCGCGAGGCACATCACGATCAGGAACGGCTTGTAGTCGAACAGGCGCACGATCCAGTTCGGCTGCCGTTGCGCCAGTGCGTGGGAGGAGAGGGTGGTCACGGACATAGATTGGTTTGTCCCGTCTGAAGTGTCACGACACCGTCATTGCGAGCGAAGCGAAGCAATCCAGTCTGTCTGCGTGGTGATCGTCTGGATTGCTTCATCGCAAGTGCTCCTCGCAATGACGGCGGCTCTGTCGTCGTCGTCGCGCTCTACCGCTGCCGCCGGAAGTAGCGTTTGCAGCGCTGCTCGGCTTCCGCAGCCGCGGCTTCCGGCGTGGCGGCTCCGGTGGCGACGGACGCGCACATCTGAATCAGCACGTAATCGGCGCTGACCGCGCCGGTGGCCGTCGAGATCGGCCCCTTGTAGCCGTCATAGTAAGTGCTGTTCATCGTGTTCTTGAACAGGCTCACCTTCGGATCCTGCGACCACACGGCAGCCTCGGCATAGGCGGCCAGCGGCTGCGACCAGTAGCCCGAATTGGCATTGAGCCACGGCTCGTATTGGTCCTTCTCCAGCATGTACTGCAGGAAGGCCTTGGCGGCATTGGGGTACGGGCTGTGCTTGAACACCATGGCGTTCAATGTCAGGCCCGCCATCGGCGAGACCTTGGCGAGGCCCTTGGGCAGCAGCTGATGCTCGCTGTCCTCGGCGATGGCCTTGGTGGCCGGATCGTTCTTCAGCGAGAAGTACAGTGAGACGCCGTTGGCGGTCAGCGCGATCTCCTGCGAGGAATAGGCCCGGTTGTTGCTGACGTCATTCCAGGACGGCGTGCCGGCGATGAAGGTCGGATACAGCTCCTTGACCCAGTTGAGTGCGGCGATCGTCTCCTTGCTGTTGATGGTGACGTTCCCCTCCTCGTCGAGCAGGGAGGCATTGTGCGACCACAGCGCCCAGTTGGCGAAGCCGTTGCCGTCGCCCTTGGCGTTGCCGAGTGCGAAGCCGGCCGGCTTGCCGGCCTTGTGCAGCTTGCGGCAGAGGTCGAGCACGCCGGCATGATCTTCCGGAACCTTGTCGAAGCCGACCGATTGCAGGACCGACTTGCGGTAGATCAGGGGACCTGCGGTGGCGCCGAACGGCAGTCCGATCCAGGACTCGCTCTTGTTCTTCTTGCCGTAGCGTTGCGCCAGCGGCAGCCAGCCGCCGTACTTCTTCCCGAGATAGTCGGCGACGTCGGTGAGCTCGATCAGCTTGTCGATGTAGATGTGAGGCGCGTCGGAGAAGCCGATGATGATATCGGGGCCGGCGCCGGAATTCGAGGTCACCGCGGTCTGCTGGTTGATGTCCTCCCAGCCGACGAAGTCGACCTTGACCTCGACCCCGGTGTCCTTGGTGAACTTTGCCGCATTGGCGCGGAACACGTCCTCGTCCGCCTGGACGAAGCGCACCGGGCGCAGCATGCGCAAGGACGCGCCCTTTTCGATCTCGCGCTTGGGTGCCGGGACGTCGGCAGCCTTGATAGCGGTTGTTTGCGCTGCAGCACCGGTGGCCGCGAGCGTTGCAGCGGACAGGCCCAGCGCCAAGGCATCACGACGTGTGATGTCGTTCCTCATCAGTACCTCCCTATGATGTCTCCCTTCCCGGCGTTGATCGCCGGTGAAGGGCCGTTTCGGTCGTGGGCGCTTGCTGCGCCGCCCGCCTAGCTGTTCGGCCCGCGGTCCATGCTGACGGGCTGCCAGCGGCGGAGCGCGGTGTTCTGCAGCACCGACGGATTGACGCAGCTTACCGGCCACATGCCCTGGAGCACCAGTGACAATTCGTAGCCCACCCGGCGCTTGCGCGCCTCGTCGAACCGTGCCGAGGCCGAGGCGACATGGGCGGTCAGGGTCACGTTCTCCATGCCGAGCAGGGGATTGTTGTGCGAGGGCGGCTCCTTTTCCAGCACGTCGAGGGCGGCGTGCGCGATCCAGCCCTCCTGCAGCGCCTTGATCAGGCTCTCCTCGTCCACGGTGGCACCGCGGCCGGTGTTGATGAAGATCGAGCCTTTCTTCATCTGCCGGAAGTGCTTCTCGGTCAGCATGTGGTGCACCTCGGGCCGCGCCGGGGCATGCATCGAGACGAAGTCGGATTGCGACAGCACCTCGTTCAGCGTCGCCGGGATCACGCCGTGTTCGTACATCAGCGTTTCCTGGATGAAGGGATCGTAGGCCATCATGCGCAGGCCGAAAGGCGCGGCGCGTTTCGCGACCGCACGCGCAACCCGGCCGAACGAGATGAAGCCGAGCGTCTGGCCCATCAGCCGCGGGATCTTCAAAAGCGCCGGCCGGCCCTCGGCCCAGCGGCCGTCGCGCACCATGCGGTCCTGCTCGACCAGGCGGCGGAAGCCGGCGAGCAGCAGCATCATGGCGTGGTCGGCGACCTCCTCGATGAAGGTGTCGGGAATGTTGGTGACCGGAATGCCGCGGGCCGTGGCGGCCTTGACGTCGACACTGTCGACGCCGACCGAGCCGAGCGTGATCACCTTGCAGCTCTCGAGCGCGTCGATGATCGACTTGGTGATCGGGATGCCCTTGGCGTAGATCGCGTCGGCGTTTTTCGCGGCGGCGATGAACCCGGCCTCATCGGCGGGCGCCTCGACGATCTCGGCATCGATCGGATCGAGCGCCTCGCGCTCATAGGAATAATCGCTGCCGGCGACCGTGAAGCTCGCACCCTTCGGCGTCACCACCCTGTATTTCGGCATTCTCTGCTCCCGATTTGGTTTCTTGTCGTGGCCCGCCTCGACGAGCGGGCCTTTGCGTCTTTTACGCGAAATCCGGGCGAGTGCGTACAATTCACGGTTGTTGCAGGCGAGGTATATTTCCGCTTTTCCGTTCAGGCTCCGGGCTTCTACGGAGGTGCGTAAGTAACTTGCTAAGGGCTCCGCCACTAAGACTTGATTCGAATTTGATCGATCTCGTCGTGCGCCCGTACCCCATTATTGCCGGAGCTAACCCGTGAAGTTGAGCAATCTGAAGATCGCCTCGAAGCTTGGCATTCTCGTCGGCGTCACGCTGTTCGGCCTCTGCATCTCCGGAGTTCTCGCCGGCTATCTGATGAAGCGCGAGATGGTGAATGCGCGCATCGACCAGGCCAAGGCGATCGTCGAGCTGGCGCGCAACTATGCCGCCGCATTGAAGAAGCGCGTCGATGCCGGCGAGATGACGAAGGACGCCGCGATGGCCGAGCTTCGCCGCTACGGCAACGCGATGACCTATGACAAGGGTGCCGGCTACCTGTTCGGCACGTCCTATGACGGTCTCACCCAGCTTGCGCCCGATCCGAAGGTGATCGGCACCAACCGAATGGACGTCGTGACCAACGGCCGCAAGCTGTCGCTGGAATTGATGAACGGCGTCAAGGCCAACGGCGAGATCGTGCTTCACTACGAATATATGAAGCCCGGCCAGGAGACGCCGATCCGCAAGATCGGTTACGCCGTCGCGGTCCCCGGCTTCGATATGTATCTCGGCACCGGCGCCTATCTGGATGACATCGACGCCAAGATGGGTCCGGTCTACTGGCTGCTCGGCCTCGCTGTGCTCGGCATCGTCATCGTTGCCGGCAGCGTCGCCTGGATGATCGGCCGCAGCATCAGTGCTCCGCTCGGGCTGCTCGGCACCCGGATGCGGGAGCTGGCCGACGGCAAGCTCGAAGGCGACATCCCCGGCGTCGGTCGCGGTGACGAGGTCGGCGCGATGGCTTCGACCGTGCAGATCTTCAAGGACAACGCGGTCCGCATCCGCGACCTCGAGAAGACCGACGCGGACGCCAAGGAGCGCGCCGCGGCGGATCGCCGCAGCGCCATGGAAGAGATCGCCAACGATTTCGAGCGCAGCGTCAACGGCATCGTCCGCTCGGTCTCCTCGGCCGCAGCCGGCATGCAGACCACTGCGCAATCGATGACCGCGACCGCCAGCGATGCCTCCTCGCGCGCGGCGACCGTCGGTGCCGCCTCGCAGAAGGCGTCCGGCAATGTTGGCACCGTTGCGGCCGCCGCCGAAGAGCTGTCGAGCTCGGTTGCGGAAATCTCCCGCCAAGTGACGCGCTCGACTGAAGTTGCGAGCCGTGCCGTCAGCGATGCCGAGCGCACCAACGCCACGGTGCAGGAACTCTCCACCGGTGCCGAGAAGATCGGCGAGGTGGTCAAGCTCATTCACTCGATCGCGGCGCAGACCAACCTGCTCGCGCTCAACGCCACCATCGAGGCGGCGCGTGCCGGCGAGTCCGGCCGCGGCTTCGCCGTCGTCGCCTCCGAGGTCAAGGCGCTCGCCAACCAGACCGCGAAGGCGACCGAGGAGATCTCCGCCCAGGTCGCGGCGATGCAGACCTCGACCAGCGACGCGGTGTCGGCCATCTCCGGCATCACCCAGACGATCGCCGAGATGAGCGAGATCACCGCCGGCATTTCCGCATCGATCGAGCAGCAGGGCGAGGCGACGCGCGAGATCGCCCGCAACATCCAGTCGGTCGCGGCCGGCTCGAGTGAAATCAACGCCCATATCGGCAGCGTCACCTCGGCCGCCGAAGCGACCGGCAGCGCGGCCAGCGATGTGCTCACCAACGCCCGCGAGCTGGACACCCAGTCCGGCGCGCTGCGCAACGCCGTCGATGGCTTCCTCGCCAAGGTCCGCGCGGCGTAAATTCCTGCGCACGAGCGCTACTATCGATCACGACGTCATGCCCGGGCTTGTCCCGGGCATCCACGTTCTTGCGCACCGTACGCGCGGCGAGTCGTGGATGGCCGGGACAAGCCCGGCCATGACGGAGAATGCGCAGAGCCGCTCGCGCTAGCGTTCTACTGCTTCTCGATCTTCGCGTTGGCGATCAGCTTTTCCCACAGCACCAGCTGCTCGTTCACGAAGGTGCCGAGCTGCTCCGGCGTGCCGGAAAAAGCGTCCATGCCGAGCGTGGCGAGCTTGGCCTTGATCTCCGGGTTCTCGATGATCTTGCGGATCTCGGTGTTGAGCCGGGTCACGATCTCCTTCGGCATGCCGGCCGGGCCGAAATAGCCCTGCCAGGACGTGATGTCGAAGTCCGGCACGCCGGCCTCCTGCATCGAGGGCAGGTGTGGCACCAGCGGCGTGCGGTTCTTGGTGGTGACGGCGAGCGCGCGCAGCGCGTTGCCGTTGACATGGGGCAGGCCGGTCAGGATGTCGACGAACATCATCGACACGCGGCCGCCCATGACGTCGTTGAGCGCCGGCGGCGAACTCTTGTAGGGCACGTGCAGCAGGTCGAGCCCGGCATTGTGCGCGAAGGTCGCGCCCGACACGATCGCCGCCGACGAGCCCGAGGCGTAGCTCAGCTTGCCCGGATTGGCCTTGCCATAGGCCACCAGCTCTCCGACCGTCTTGGCCGGCACCTCGGGATTGATGACCAGCATGAAGGGCAGATCGCCGGTGCGGGCAATCGGGGTGAAATCCTTGACCGGATCGTAAGTGAGGCTCTTGAGCAGATAGGGATTGGCCGAATGCGTAGTGTTGGTCGTCACCAGCAGCGTGTAGCCGTCGGGAGCAGCCTTCGCGACATAGGTCGCGGCAAGCATGCCGTTGGCCCCCGCCTTGTTCTCGATCACGATGCCAACGCCGAGCGCCTGCGACAGATGCTGCGAAATCAGTCGCGTCGTGGTGTCGGTGCCGCTGCCGGCCGCGAACGGCAGCACCAGCGTGATGTTGCGGCTGGGATAGGTGTCGGCGTGAGCGGTGGATGCTGCCGTGAGGCATAGCGCGGCCGCGGCGACGGTCCGCAGGTTTCGAATCAGCCCTGAAATCATCTCGGTCGTTCCCTCTTTTTGGTTGGCGGGGAACCTAGCTTGTCCAAAGGGGAATCGGAAGATGGCTATAGGTCGTGACCGCGTCCGTCGCGCGGAATTATGTCATCGCCGAGCCCCGGCGCGATGCAAGCACGACCCCGGCGAGCACCAGGGCGTAACCGATCAGGTGGAACGGCTGGAGCTTCTCGCCCAGCAGCAGGATCGCCAGCGCCGAGCCGAACACCGGCACCAGATGGAAGAACGGCGCCGCCCGGTTCGGCCCGATCAGCGCCACGCCGCGGTTGAAGAAGAGATAGGCGAGGGTGGAGGGGAAGATCAGGATGTAGCCCAGTGTCGCCAGCGTGGTCGCGTCGAATTGCAGCACGCGGCCGCTCGCCGCCTCCCAGATTGCCGTCGGCAGCAGCATCGTCGCGCCGCAGCAGGTGGTGAAGGACAGGAAGGAGAGCTGGTGGATCTTCGGCCGGCGCGGGATGAAGGCCGAGTAGAGCCCGAACGCCACCAGCGAGGAGGCGAACATGATGTCGCCCCTGTTGAAGCTGATGCTTGCCAGCGCCGCGAGGTCGCCGCGCAGGATGATGATCAGCACGCCGAGCAGCGAGATCGCGATGCCGCCGAGCTGCGCGCCGGTCAGCCGCACGCCGAACAGCACCAGCGACCACAGCGCCACGAACAGCGGACCCGCCGACTGGATCAGCAGCGCATTCAGCGCCTCGGTGTATTGCAGCGCCCAGTACGAGATCGCGTTGTTGAAGGCAAAGCCGACCAGCGACAGGAACAGCATCAGGGGCATGCTCTTGCGCAACGCAGGCCAGTCGCGCTTCAGATGCGGCCAGGCGAACGGCAACAGGATCAGGAACACGCCGAACCAGCGGATCGTGGTGATCGTCAGCGGCGGCACATGCGCCCCGACATGGCGCGCGATCACGATGTTGCCGGCCCAGAACAGCGAGGTCAGGCTGAGCAGCAGATAAGGCTGGTTGTTGAGCCAGCTGGCCGGATTGGCGGCCGGTGGCGCGGGCGAAGCGGTCGTCATGGGCGTTGGATACAACTTGCGCCCGATTGCGGCGATGGCACAAGTCACGACACCGCAATGCTACAATGCAGCCGAGCCTTGAGGAGGTGCCATTGGCGGTCAATATGTTGAACATCGAGGGCCTGGAGCGGCTCGACCCGAATGCGCCGGTGGTGATGCTGAACCTGATGCGCTTCCGCGCGCGCTCGCGCGATGGCAACGGATCGGGCTGGGAGGCATATTTGCGCTACAGTGCGATCACGGTGCCGATGATCAAGGCGCGCGGCGGCACGCTGCTCTGGACCGGCGAAGCCAAGGCGGTCGCACTCGGTCCGCACGCGGGCAACGATTGGGACTTCCTCGCGCTGGTCCATTACCCGTCCGTCTCGGCCTTTCTCGACATGATGACGTCGGAGGCTTACGAGCGCGAAGCCGATCCGCATCGCGTCAACGCCTGCGCCGAGCACGTGATCATTGCGACGAGCGAGGCCTACAGCAAGTTCAAGACGAAGTAGCGGGCGCTCTTGCTTACCCTCCGCTGGAGGGGGAGGGTCGATC
>NZ_JADYVO010000059.1:0-1392 GCF_020193825.1 Bradyrhizobium sp. NBAIM18 | reverse complement strand
CCCCACGGGGCGATCGGCAATCGGCC
This sequence comes from Bradyrhizobium sp. NBAIM18, assembly GCF_020193825.1. Taxonomy (NCBI): domain Bacteria; kingdom Pseudomonadati; phylum Pseudomonadota; class Alphaproteobacteria; order Hyphomicrobiales; family Nitrobacteraceae; genus Bradyrhizobium; species Bradyrhizobium sp. NBAIM18. The sequence goes on along the minus strand of NZ_JADYVO010000059.1, from coordinate 1,366 downwards.
GCCGATTTTGCTGCAGAATCACGCTGGCGCTACCAGCCCACCAACGTGATCAGAGGCGCAAAACTTTAGTTCCGGGTGGTCCAAAGTTCGGTCTCACTGCACTTCGGGGCGGACTCTAACTCCTTCTGGAGGAATTACTCAGTGGCAGGTCAAGTCAAAGACTTCGTTACCGGCGCGCTTTTCCGCGAATGTCGGCAACGAGTCCTGGCAGTGACAACACTGGGCTGCTGTTATGTTCTCCTGTGATTTTCCAGGGTAATTGAATGAGGCGCTTCATGAAGAAGCAGATCGTGGAACGCTCAGCCCGAATACTTTGATGACTTCATTGACGAGAGCGGCCATGTTCGGGTGATCGACGTATTTCTCGATGCGCTCGGTTTGGCTGAGATGAGTTTTGAGGTTGCGGAGCCAGCGGTCGGCGTCGCGCCCCCACTTTGCTCCTCGAACTCTGCCAAGAGATGTTTTTTTTGGCAACGACGAGGCGCCGCCACCGATGGCAGCAAGTTCAATGCCGTGAACAGCCGGGACAGGAACTTCACGTGCACGAAGATGGAGTGACGGCGTGCTCAGTTGGAGGAGAGCGTCGCGCGCTGGGTCAATTCGACGCGACCAAGCGCCAGGAGCCGGTGGAGGCGCTGGCCGCGAAGGAGACAAGGCTTGCCCAGAAGCTGACAAGCTTGTTGGCTACGAGAAGCATGCTTCCTTCACCAGGGCGCCGATCGAGGCCGAGGCGATCAAGCACATTAATGTTCTGTTCGCCATTGTAGGCGAGATCAACGGTCTTGCGCCGCGGGAGCGCCGGCGCGTGCGCCAGGAGCGCCGCCGGGTCTGGTCCTCGAACTGCAGGGATGGTTGCGCGAACAACGCACAAAGCCGTCCAAGCAGAACGAGACGAAAGGCGATCAAAACTGCCTAAGCCGCTGGGACGCAATTTACCCGCTTGTCGCCCTCGTGGGCCAAGAAATTGAACCTTCGCGGGCTCCGATGAGGGCGTGCGGCTGCGATCTATACCTTGATCGCACCACCAAGCTCCACGAGATCGATCCACAGGCTGGGCTCGCCGACGTGCTGGCCCGCCTGCCGGATCATCGCGCCAAGCGCATGTCCTGGAATTGTCGACCTCAGAACGTCACTCTCGCCCGCATGAGCGCGGACGACCTACCCCGCACGATGGACATAAGCCGACATTTCCGGACGCCCGAACCGGTGACGGCTTCTCATCCCGGGAGCACGCACTCTCTACAACAACTCCACCCGGCACCGGACTGCATCGGTGGAGTTCTTATTGCATGCCGCAGGTTTTAGGAACGGGATCTGGTCCTGGCCTAGGAAGCCATACGCCGTCAGTTTACCGAGCCGGCAGCGG
>NZ_JADYVO010000058.1:0-1437 GCF_020193825.1 Bradyrhizobium sp. NBAIM18 | reverse complement strand
GATCGGCGGCACGCTGACCTCGTCGCTGACGTTCTCGACGGCTTCCAGCCCCGTCCAGGACGTCGTCGCGCAGACCTCGCGTGCCAATCTGGTGTCTCAGTTCAACAACATCCTGAACCAGATCGACACGACCGCGCAGGACTCCTCGTTCAACGGCGTCAATCTCTTGAACGGCGACCAGCTCAAGCTGGTGTTCGACGAGACCGGCAAGTCGAACCTCAGCATCACCGGCGTGACCTACAACTCCAAGGGTCTGGGCCTCGCCTCGCTGACCAGCGGTGTCGACTTCATCGACAACGCTGCCACCAACAAGGTGCTGACCAACCTCAACGCCGCCTCGAGCACGCTGCGCTCGCAGGCCTCGAGCCTCGGCTCGAACCTCTCGGTGGTGCAGGTTCGTCAGGACTTCAACAAGAGCCTGATCAACGTGCTGCAGACCGGCTCGTCCAACCTGACCCTGGCCGACACCAATGTTGAGGCGGCCAACAGCCAGGCGCTGTCGACCCGCCAGTCGATCGCGGTCTCCGCGCTGTCGCTGGCCAACCAGTCGCAGCAGAGCGTGCTGCAACTGCTCCGCTAAGTCGCGGACGACATCGCAAGCAAGATCCGGCGGCGGGGCTTCGGCCCCGCCGCTTTCTTTTTGCGCCGGCACCAGAATGCCCTCTGGCACGATGGAGGCGATGCCTTCGGGTCGGGCGAATTGCTCACCCTGAGTTATGGTTGACAAGTAGCAAACGCTTCATCGGTGCATGAAAAACATCATCTGATCATGACGATAGGGGCCGAGCCCATCTGGCCGTACTGCCCTTATGGTGAATCCGGACGAGGACTGGCGCGACTCGCTTCATGCTTTGTTAGCCCACAACGTTCACCGTCCCGGCCATCGATTAATCCTAATCGAAGTTTTGTTGCGTTGCGTACCAGAAGGGTAACACTCAATGTCCGGTATCGTCCTCTCCGCATCGGTTCGTCAGAACCTGCTCTCCCTCCAGTCCACCGCTGATCTTCTCGCCACCACCCAGAGCCGTCTGTCGACCGGCAAGAGCGTCAACTCGGCCCTGGACAATCCCACCAACTTCTTCACGGCCCAGTCGCTCGACAACCGCGCCAGCGACATCAACAATCTGCTCGACGGCATCGCCAACGGCGTGCAGGTGCTGCAGGCCGCCAACACCGGCATCACCTCGCTGCAGAAGCTGATCGACAGCGCCAAGTCGATCGCCAACCAGGCGCTGCAGACCACCGTCGGCTACTCCACCAAGTCCAACGTCTCGACCACCATCTCCGGTGCGACGGCGGCCGACCTGCGCGGCACGACCTCCTACGCCAGCGCGACGGCGAACAGCAACGTCGTGTATAGCGGCGCGGCCGGCGGCACCACCGCGGCGACCGGCACCACGACGCTCGGCGCCACCATCGGCGTCTTCGCCAGCACGG
>NZ_JADYVO010000057.1:0-2004 GCF_020193825.1 Bradyrhizobium sp. NBAIM18 | reverse complement strand
TCAACGGTCATCTGTTCGTCTTCCGTGGTCGCCGCAGCGATCTTGTGAAGATGATCTGGCACGATGGCCAGGGAGCATGCCTGTTTACCAAAAGACTTGAGAGAGGAAGGTTCATCTGGCCATCGGTTGCCGGTGAATCAGTCACGATCTCGCCGGCGCAGTTGAGCTATCTGTTGTCTGGGATCGATTGGCGCAACCCACAAGAAACCCAGCGTCCAACGCGGGTCGGATAGCGTTTTATGGTTTGAATCTGCGGCTTGATCTGATTCACTGGCTTCATGATGTCGAAGCCGGACGATCTTCCATCGGACCTTGCGAGTGCCCTTGCGGCGCTGCAGGCCGAGCGTGAGGCGCGGCTACACGCTGAGGCGGTGGCTGCCAGTGTGCGGGCGGAGCTGTCGGACAACGAGGCGCTGATCGCGCATCTTGAGCTGCGGATCGAGAAGCTCAAACGCGAACTGTATGGGCCGCGTTCCGAGCGCACGGCACGGCTGCTCGAGCAGTTGGAGCTGGAGCTTGAGGAACTCGTTACCACGGCGAGCGAGGATGAGCTTGCCGCGCGGGCTGCAGCAGCAAAGACGCAGAACGTCCGTTCCTTCACGCGCAAGCGGCCGGTGCGCAAGCCATGGCCGGATGACATCGAACGCGAGCGCGTCGTCATGGAGGCTCCAACGAGCTGCGCCTGCTGCGGTGGATCGCGGCTGGCGAAGATCGGCGAGGATGTAACCAAGACGCTGGAGGAGATCCCACGCCGCTTCAAGTTAATCGAGACGGTACGGGAAAAGTTCACCTGCCGCGATTGCGAGAAGATCAGCCAGCCGCCTGCGCCGTTCCATGCCACGCCGCGCGGCTTCATTGGCCCACAATTGCTGGCGACGATCCTGTTCGACAAGTTCGGCATGCATATCCCGCTCAACCGCCAGAGTGCGCGCTTCAAGGCCGAGGGGATCGACCTGTCGTTGTCGACCCTGGCCGACCAGGTCGGCCACGGCACCTTCGCCGTCATGCCGCTCTTCCAGCTGATCGAACGCCATGTGCTCGCGGCCGAGCGCCTTCATGGCGATGACACCACGATCCGTATCCTGGCGAAGGGCAAGTGTACCACCGGACGGATCTGGACTTATGTGCGGGATGACCGGCCCTTCGCCGGGCCCGCGCCGCCGGCTGCGGTCTATTACGCCTCGAGCGACCGACGAGGCGAGCATCCCCAGAAGCATCTGGCCGCCTTCGCCGGTATCCTGCAAGCCGATGCTACAGCGGGTTCGAACCGCTGTTCGATCCGCAGAAGAAGGCACGGCCGATTACGCCAGCATTTTGCTTTGCCCATGCGCGACGGGGCTTCTTCGAGCTGGCCGACATCGAGAAGAATGCTCGGGAAGGTAAGAAGGGCAAACCGGTCTCTCCGATCGCGCTGGAGGCGGTCAGACGCCTGGATGCGTTGTTCGAGATCGAGCGCGCCATCAACGGCCGCGGCGCCGAGGAGCGGCGTGCCGTGCGCCAGGAACAGAGCAAGCCGCTTCTCGAGGACATGCACGCCTGGTTGCTGCGTGAGCGCGAAACCCTCTCGCGCTCCTCCGAGGTCCTAAAGCCTATGAATTACATGCTCAGGCGCTGGGACGACTTCGCCCGCTTCCTCGACGATGGCAGGATCTGCTTGACCAATAATTGTGCCGAGCGCGCATTGAGAGGCATCGCCTTGGGACGGCGGAACTGGACCTTCGCCGGCAGCCAGCGCGGCGCCGACCGTGCCGCCATCATGCTGACGATGATCACGACCTGTCGCCTCAACGACGTCGATCCCAAGGCCTGGCTCGCCGACATCCTCGCCCGTATCGCCGATCTTCCCACATCGCGTCTGCACGAACTGCTGCCCTGGGAATGGAAGCTGGGCCAAGCCGGCAAGCCCGCCGGTCAGCAGGCCGCCTGACCTTCACGCAACGCCATCATAGAGCTCGCCGGGCCCACGCGCACGCGGCAATCGGGCGGTCTTCATCGTATGCCTAC
>NZ_JADYVO010000056.1:0-2637 GCF_020193825.1 Bradyrhizobium sp. NBAIM18 | reverse complement strand
TCGCCGAACACGGCAGAGTACCCCTATTTTGGAACGTGTCGTGTCTCACGTCACGATCACCGACCCGCATCATTTTTTGTTCGGGCACAGGCTTGAGGTGCTGAAGGAGCGGTCGGGGCGCGGTCCCGCCTACGTCGTTGTCGGGCTGCCGGACGGACGGCGGCGGGGGGTTCGGATCGCGTCGACGGACCTTGCCGAGACGTCGATCGCTTCCCGCCCGAACAGGGCCGATCTGCCGCGCATCAGTGTACGTACGCTGATCCCATTGATGCAACATTTGAGGGCGAGTCTGAGCCTTCTCGACGAGAAGGTGATTCGCGATGACCCACCGACCACTCCCAGGTCGCGTTGCGTATCGACCCCTGCCCACGTTGGCAAATCCACCCGGCCGTCGGACGGCCAACATTCCGCGCCTGTGGCCGAATCTGTCGCCCGCGACGCAAACCCAGATTGCTCAAACAATCGCCGCGTTGATGCGGCGAATGCAAGCGATCCCCGGCACGCCCGGAAGGGGACTGGGTCGTGCTGATCAGTTCGACCGTCGCTGACGAGCGGCTCACGACCGCACACCGGGCCAAGTTGGCCTATGTCTACGTGCGGCAGTCATCCGTGAACCAGGTGCGCCAGCATCAGGAGAGCACGGAGTTGCAGTACCGCCTCGTCGATCGCGCCATCGGTCTGGGCTGGCCGCCTGAGCGCGTCCAGGTGATTGACGAGGATCTGGGCAAATCCGGTGCTGGCGGCGTGGATCGTCATGGTTTCCAGAAGCTCATTGCCGAGATCGGCCTTGGCAACGCCGGTCTGGTGGTGAGCCTCGACGCTTCTCGCCTGGCCCGCAATAACCGGGACTGGCATCAGCTTCTCGAACTGTGCTCGGTGTTCGGCGTGATCATTGCGGATGGCGAACGGCTTTACGATCCACGCGCCTATCACGACCGCCTGCTGTTGGGCTTATCCGGCATCATGAGTGAGGCGGAGTTGCATCAGCTTCGGATGCGCCTGCACCAAGGCGAACGCCAAAAGGCGGCGCGGGGCGAACTGCGGCTACCGCTGCCAGGCGGGCTCGCCTATGATCGAGCGGGCACAATTGTTCTCAATCCCGACGAGGAGGTGCAGGCCCGTCTTCATCTCGTGTTTGCCAAATTCCGGGAACTGCAAAGCGCTCGCCGTGTGATGCGGTACCTGGACCGGAACGGATTGTCCTTGCCGGTTCGACCACTGCTTGGACCATCTCCACACGAGATCGTCTGGCGTGCGCCAGATAGTGCACGCGTCCTTAATATCCTTCAGAATCCGGCCTATGCTGGGGCGTATGTTTATGGCCGCCGGCAAAAGGATCCGAGCCGATGCCGGCCGGGATCGCTGACGGGAACGGTCAAGGTAGCGATCGGCGATTGGGCGGTTTGCCTCCACGCCGCTCACCCAGGCTATATCAGCTGGGAGGAGTTCATGGCCAACCAGGGGCGACTGGCAGATAACGTCTGCCGCTATGAGGCAGGACATTCTGGCGTACCGCGCAAGGGGGCAGCCCTGTTACAGGGAATTGCGGTCTGCGGTCGTTGTGGACGGCGCATGAGCATGCGCTACACGGGCCCGAATGCCGACTATCCGGTCTATTGCTGCCGCTCGGATCGGGACCAGCAAGGCAGTGCAATGTGCCAGGAAGTCCGAGCCTTGGCGGTTGACACGCTGGTTGAACGGATAGTCCTCGATGCCCTGGTGCCGGATCAGATTGAGATCGCACTCGCAGCCGCGGGCCAAATGGAGCAGGAGAGCCATCAACTCGAGCGCCAGTGGGCGCTTCGCGTGGAGCGCGCCCGCTACGATGCCGAGCGCGCTCGGCGCCAGTATGACGCCGTAGAGCCCGAGAACCGTCTTGTGGCGCGCTCACTTGAGCGGGCTTGGGAAGAGAGGCTGCGTGCCGTCGAGGCGGTCGAGCAGGAGCATGCGCGTTGGCGCGTGCAAGAGCCGCTTCTGATTGGCCCGGCGGAATGCGCAGGGCTACAAGCGCTCGGCGAGAGTCTGCCGCGGATTTGGAACGCGGCCACCACGTCGGCAGCCGATCGCAAGCGCATTCTGCGATTTGTGATCCGCGAAGTCGTTCTTGATCAGAAGCGGACCCGAGGTCAGGTATGGTTCAAGATCGTGTGGTGGACCGGTGCAACCAGCGAGCATCACGTGCAACGGCGTGTTCATACCTACCGCGACTACATCGACGTTGATCGATTGCGGCAACGGATCATCGAGTTGAACGCTGAACACAAAATGGACGGCGAGATCGCGGCAATACTCAATCAGGAAGGCTTCGTCGCGGCGCGAGGCTGCGCCTTCAAAGGCGAGAACGTCTGGCTGTTGCGGACTCGCTGGGGCATTCCTACCGTCAAAATCAACGGCGTGGACAAGAATCCGATACGCTGGCCCGATGGGAGCTTCTCAATTCAGGGCGCAGCGGCTGAGCTTGGAGTAACCCCGCAAACAGTGTTCGACTATCTCGCGCGGGGATTGTTGGTAGGTCGTCAGTTAGCCAAAGGCCAGCCATGGCAGATCGAGCTCTCAGACGACCAAATCCGTCAGCTTCGTAATCGAGTACGACGCACCAAGCGTTCGAGGAAGGAGGCATCATGAAGTCATCGGCTC
>NZ_JADYVO010000055.1:0-2758 GCF_020193825.1 Bradyrhizobium sp. NBAIM18 | reverse complement strand
CCATCTCGTAACGGACCTGGACCAAGTCCTTGGCATCGAAGAATGGATTGCCGACGAACAGCAGGTCGCGGACAGCTTCGGGGTCGGGATTGAGGACGCCGTCCTGCGCCAGCGCCGCGCTCTTCGGGTCCTGTTTTTTGGCCTTCCTCATGCGTGGCCTCGAATCGTCGTAAATATAAATACGCCTCTAGATCTTGATGATCAAGCCCCAATTCAACACCACATGCTGATATTTGGCCGATTAAACTGTAAAACTCGTTCGGCGGCTGTGGAGCGGCGTCATTCCCTTTACATATGCGGCGCAATTCTCTTTACGCATCGTCGGACCTCAATCCCTCGGCAAGCCGATCCAGCGCATCACACAGGGCCAGCAGATCAACGGTCCTAAAGGCTGCTCGACCCACGGCAATCAGCCGAAACTCATCCCCGGGATCGATGTCGGTCCAGGCGCTCGCAATCGTGCAAAGTCGTCCATTCTGCCCTTCATAGATCACCCGGTCTTCGCCCCAATGTCGCTGCCGGCAGATCAGATCGAACATGCGACCGCACAGCGGATGGAAGGGATGAGTGATCCGTACCTTTTGGCGGGTCGTACCTACACGGCCTGCAGTCGACGACTTTCTCCAAGGCCAAGGTCGAACAGGCGGTCCTCATGGTCGAGCGCTGGCTGCTCGGGCGGCTGCGCCACCGCACCTTCCACAGCCTCGCCGAGGTCAACGCGGCGATCACCGAGCTAATGACCCGGCTCAACGAGGAGCGGCCGATCCGGCGGCTCGGCGTGACCCGCCGCAAGCTATTGGAGGAGATCGACCTGCCGGCGCTCAAGGACTTGCCGGAGAGCCCCTACGCGTTCGCCGAGTGGCGGATCTGCCGGGTCAGCATCGACTATCACGTCGAGGTCGAGGCGCATTACTACAGCGTCCCGCATCGCTTCGTCCGCGCCGAGGTCGAGGTGCGCTTCACCGCCCGCACCGTCGAGATTTTCCACAAGGGCGAGCGGATCGCCGCGCATCAGCGCATGAGCGGCAACCACAAGCACACCACCGTGCCGGAACACATGGCGTCCAGTCATCGGCGCTACGCCGGCTGGACCATCGAGCGCATTCGCAAGGAGGCCGCCACGATCGGGCCGGCCACCGCGGCGCTGTGCGACCTGATCCTCGATGAGCGGGCGCACCCCGAGCAGGGCTTCCGCGCTTGCCTCGGCATCATCCGGCTCGGCCAATCCTACGGGCAAGAGCGGCTCGATGCTGCCGCCATGCGGGCGATCGACATCGGCGCGCGCACCTACGGCTCGGTCAAATCGATCCTTGCCAACAACCTCGATCGGCGTCCTTCACCCAAGCGCCCCGCGGACAACGCGCCGGTCCTTCATCCCAACATCCGCGGGCCGCGCTACTACAACTAGAACCTATCTCAAAATTGAAGATCAGCGTCGATCGGCTATAAAGGAAAGATGATTCGGTTGACGGACGAGCAATGGGAGCGCATCCGGAAACACTTTCCGGAAGAGCACATTGCCGACGGCCGGCCGGGCCGGAAGCCGATTGCGACACGTCAGGTTCTCGAAGCCGCTCTTTGGATTTTGAACACGGGCGCGCAGTGGCACATGCTGCCGCAGTGCTATCCGAACTATAAGACCGTACACCGTCGCTTTCAGAATTGGTGTCGCAATGAAGTGTTGCGGCGCGTTCTGACCGATATAGCCAACGAACTTCGTGAGAAAGGCTTGCTCGACGAAGAGGAGTGTTTCATCGACGCGACCTTTGCGATGGCCAAAGGCGGCTGTGCAGAGATCGGCCCAACGAGGCGCGGAAAAGGCTTAAAAATCATGGCGATTGTGGATCGCCACGGTTTGCCGCTTTCAGTGAGCACGCATGCCGCGAACCATCACGAAGTGCGCTTGGTACAGCTCTGCTTCGACTTCTACATGATCGAGGCCAAGCCAGAGAACCTGATCGGCGACCGCGCCTATGACAGCGATTCGCTCGACGATGAACTGCGCTCACAAGGCATCGAGATGATCGCGCCACATCGTTCAAACCGAGTGAGGTCGCTCACCCAGGACGGCCGCAGGCTCCGTCGTTATACTCGGCGTCGGCTGGTCGAACGCTTCTTCGCCTGGATACAGTGGCGGCGGCGCCTGCTGGTCCGCTGGGAGTTCTATCCGCAAAACTTCCTCGGCTTCGTCCAGCTCGCTTGCCTGCTGATCCTGTTTCGACGATTTTGAGATAGGTTCTAGTGTCCTGAACCAGAAGTTCGCAACATCGCATGGTGTTGTACCGGGGCATTGTAACGGCAGAAGCGCTCCATGGAAGCAAGGATGTCGTCGGCTGACTTGGTCCACCGGAACGGCTTGGGATCAGCGTTATGTCGTTCGATGAACGAGGCGATGTCCGCCCTGAGGGCGGCTACGCTGCGATAGACGCCGCGCCTGATCTTCTTATCGGTAAGAAGCGCGAAGAAGCGCTCGACCTGATTGAGCCATGACGAACTGGTCGGGGTCAGGTGCACATGCCAGCGCGGCCGTTTAGCCAGCCATCTGCGGATCAGCGGAGTCTCCGCTACGGCCGCCGCTCCACCACCGTCACCAGCCAGCTCCCCGTCGATCAATGGCACGCGCTGATCGGCGAGCCGATGACTTCATGATGCCTCCTTCCTCGAACGCTTGGTGCGTCGTACTCGATTACGAAGCTGACGGATTTGGTCGTCTGAGAGCTCGATCTGCCATGGCTGGCCTTTGGCTAACTGACGACCT
>NZ_JADYVO010000054.1:0-3876 GCF_020193825.1 Bradyrhizobium sp. NBAIM18 | reverse complement strand
AGGTCGTCAGTTAGCCAAAGGCCAGCCATGGCAGATCGAGCTCTCAGACGACCAAATCCGTCAGCTTCGTAATCGAGTACGACGCACCAAGCGTTCGAGGAAGGAGGCATCATGAAGTCATCGGCTCCGGGAAGATGCGCCCCCATTCGCCGAATGGCTGATTGGCCGTGATCAGCAGCGAGCGTCGCTCGTAGCGGGAGGCGATTAGCTCGAACAGCACACTGGTCTCCGCCTGATCCTTGCTCACATATGTGATGTCGTCGAGGATCAGGAGGTCGTAGCGGTCAAGTTTGGCGATCGCCGACTCCAGCGCCAGTTCGCGCCGCGCTACCTGCAGCCGCTGCACCAGATCGGTGGTGCGTGCGAAGAGAACGCGCCACCCATCCTCGACGAGAGCCAGGCCGATCGCGGCGCCGAGATGAGTCTTGCCTCCGCCGGGTGGACCGAACAGCAGCAGGTTGGCGCCGGTCTTCAACCAGGCGTCGCCGGCGGCGAGCGCCATCACCTGTGCCTTTGACAGCATCGTCACGCTTTCGAAGTCGAACGTGGCGAGCGTCTTGCCGGCAGGCAAACGCGCTTCCGCCACGAGATCATCATCGATCACTTCGATCTCTGACCACCCGAGTGCCGTCAGCCGGTCTCGCATGGCGTATTGGAGCGCGCTGCTCTCGCGATTGTGCAACACCTGATGGGCCGAAGACTGACGCACGTAAAGAATCGGCTTGCGCTCCAGATGATGAGGCCTGACCTTGTCAGAGATCATGATCGACCTCCTTCGCGGGCGGCGTCGCTGTCATCGCTGCATGGTCGAGGACCAACTGCGTCATCAGGCTCGTGAGCGCTGCCCGCTCTTCTGCGGGCAGATCTAGCCATGTGGGCGCGCCGATGGCGCCGTTCGACAGGCCACTCCCGAACAGATCCATCTGCTGCTGCGGCCGCGGTCGTCGATTGTGTCGGTATACGCTCCCTGGCACTGCCGTCTGCCGTGACATGAGTCTCTCCCCGATTCTGGTCGTGAGAGGCTCTGGATGCGCCAGAACGCAAACTCGGCGACCAAACCAGGGATGATGGCGATAAAGAACCTCGCGAAGAACGATCCTGTGGGCGTTCTTGAGCCTTGTTGTACAATTTCCAGCGCCCCCATCAGGCGCTGGCAAACCGCGCGCCGATGGCGGTCTGGCGGGCCGGTGTCACCGGCGCATTCGGCGAAGAGGCTGTGAATATGAAGCTTCTCGCAAGCGAGAAGCTTGGACAACGCTGCACGTTGCCCACATCCCCACAGCCACAGCAGCAAGTAAGAGTAGCGTAAACCTATTGGCAAGAACGAACGGCAGCAGCTCCACTTAAAAAACCGGACCCAGTGGTCCTCAGCACAGGTCCACTTCACTGATCGAGGCTCGTCCCGTCACCGATCACGGCCGCATCATCCAGACAAACGACAAGCGATATACCGTCGTTTATCAATCGGTGCGCGGAACGGAAGTTACGTTCACGATGGACGCCCCTTCCTTTAATGCCATGGAAGCGGAGCATTTGTCGAAATTGGGCAATCGCATAAGAGCCGTCGGATACCTCGAGCGCCGAACGAGGCGCGATTCGTTGACGCTCACTGAGCTTCCTCAGACGACTGCTGCGAAGTGATACCTAACTCGTGCTGACCTGGATCGGCGTCCTCGACTAGCCACGGCTAGTCTGCGTAACCAACCGAACCTGGTAGGTGCCTCGCGGGTCTCTCCGAGGATATAATTCGACAGAGTATTTGAAACAATGCAGGAGCAGATTCGAAAATCATTGATAGGCGCGTGCTCCTGTTTGCGCAGAAACTGGGGCCGACTAAGGAATACTTGAGACGAACGCGTCATGGCCGCTGATCCGAAAACCGCATCCCTCTACTCGCGAATGCAGAGCTACGGCACCCTGATCGAAGCGCCGCGCGACGTGCCAGACGCGCGCTTCGCGCTGCCGGCGACTGTCCACTGGATGCGCGCGCTCGCGATCGCAACTGTCGACCAAAAGCTCAACTTCGCTGCCGGTCGACGGTTCTACGCGAATGTTCACGCGCGCGGGGTACCAGATCTCGGGCGCGCTTCAGGTCCATCATCTAGCGCTCAGCCTGCTACAGAAATGTGTACTGCAAGGGGCCAGCTCGGCCCCTTACCCAATCCGGTAGATGAGGCGACCGCGTCAGGTTGCAAATCCCTCCCGGCGTGGACACGCGCTTCCGGAACCTGGGGAGAAGGACCTTATGGCGCGTATTCAACACATCATCACACTCCACAATGACGAATGGACGGTCGTCGTAGATGGCAAGCACTCCGCCCCATACGCTACTCAAAAGGAGAACAAGATCGGCATCACCGTGAATACTTCAACATCGATACGGGCAAAGCCGAAAAGGTGGCTTTAGATGACGCGGTGTTGTTCACGGAATGGGCTGTGGGGCACGTCGTCGACGGAAAATTCGAAGAAATCTACAGATACCCTCTGCCTGGTACTTCTTAAAGAGAAGGGGCAAGCCGCTTGAAGTTCCCCGCCTTTCAATCCGCTGAATCTGCACCAACGGTGCGAGCTGGAATCACTGCTTCCAATCACAGTCAAAGGAAACCTGATATGATCCCTATTGAGGAGTCCTTTATTCGAGCGATAACGTTGCTTGACGGACCAAAATCGACCGAGCAACGGGCTGAAACCGTCGCCCACCTGGATACTATTATAGCCTATGCACGCGACGATACCGAGGAGCGGCTAGCCCATAGTTTCAAAGCGATGGCCCTGAACCACCTCGACAGTATCGGTCAAGATACGTCGACCATTGTTGAGGAAAAAATGGAGCTGGCACTGATCGCCACCGAAGAATTGATTCTAGCTATCGTCGAACGCAACCGGCGGGGAATAAGATCCGAGAGATGCCCATGCAGGAACTTTGCAACTGGGCAATACGCCGGCCGGTGTCGCGATCAAATAAGCATGAGCGATGACGACCTCCACCAAAGACATGCACGCAGCGCCATCGGACCAAGCAACAACCTTCAAAGTCACGGCCCGCGCGTGACTGGAAGCCCTTCGATCGAGGAGTTCATGGTCTACTTGTTCGAGCCCGACGGCCATATAGTGCACTGCGTAAGGCTGATTTGCGCTGATGAGGAAGCGGCTAAACAGCGAGCACAGCAATTAGCCGAGACCAACAGGGTCGAGCTTTGGCAGCTCACTCGCAAGATTGCGAGCTATCCGTCCCGCGCGAACTGAGGCGCTTATTTTGCGCAATCCTCGCTCTTATAGGCCTGCGCAGCGTCCGGCGGTATGTCCACACTTGCCTGCGTAATCTGAGCGGCTTCACTGCAGCCTTCCGCCCTTGCGAATTCCCTTCGGCTCGGCCCTGGTTCAGCGACGCGATCGCCGATCTCGGCAGCAAAGATGCCGCTATGCAGATGGCCGGCACGTGGTGCATCGAACACCAAGGTCGCGGTCATCAAGGCGTGCCTCTACGATCCGCAGATCAATCGCGCCTGTGCGGAGATGGCCGCGCATTGCGGCACCGCCGTCTTTGCTGGCGCGGCCGCGCAAGCCGCGCGAAGAAGATTGCTTCATATTGCACCTAATCCTGACAGGGCCTGTACCGTGTGCGCGTGCGACCATAGACGAAGGCGCCGGCGTAGCGTGGATTGTGGAGCACCTGCAGGATGCGCGCATGATTCGGCGGCGCCCATAGGAGGTCTCCCTTGTTTGGACCTGCGCGCAATCGACGTGAAAACAACAGAGCTTGCTCTCGGAAGAAGCGGACGGTCTGCACGGCACTTTCGGTCCGCTCAAAGGTGTCGAACACGAGACGGATGGCATTCTGCACTTGGGCGTCAGGATCGAGGCCGAGGGTCCGAT
>NZ_JADYVO010000053.1:0-4986 GCF_020193825.1 Bradyrhizobium sp. NBAIM18 | reverse complement strand
CTACAACAACTCCACCCGGCACCGGACTGCATCGGTGGAGTTCTTATTGCATGCCGCAGGTTTTAGGAACGGGATCTGGTCCTGGCCTAGGAAGCCATACGCCGTCAGTTTACCGAGCCGGCAGCGGTCCGGTCAGAGTCACAGACCCAACGCGGTTTGTCTTCGCCCCGGGATGCAGCCATCGCGCAGCTAATCCCTACTTGATCAAATGCAAAAACGACATCTTTGGTTTCATACTTCAGTTTATCCGCCGCCCGGAGCACCCCTTCGGCACCATTTTGAAACGTGGCGTTCAAAGTCCAGTAGTCTTGATTCGCGACAACAAACGTGTGGAATGCCTTCCTGATATCCCAACCAGAGCGTTTTAGGATACAAAACACCTTGTTATAAATTCCACTGGAATGGTGAACGTCCAGTCGATCAGAGTATTTGGAGACGTGGTCTATAGAGTAGCCATCCTGTGGCGGGTCGCACATATATCGCAAAGACGTCCCAGCTTTTTTGGTAACATCCGCCCCCACGGTCAAGTCAGACCCCGATCTTCCGAATGTATTGCCATACTTCTGGAAGTAATAGGATTCGGCAGCTTCTCCTGCCATGTCGGAAAACGACTCATTCATACCACCTGACTGGTACTGATATTCGAGGTTCGAATTCTGCTCTGTGAAACCATGCGACACTTCATGGGCAACAACATCCAAGCCCACCAGAGGGTAGAACATCGCTTTCCCATCGCCAAACGTCATTGAGCTGCCATTCCAAAATGCGGTGTCCTCATTCCTGGAGAAGTGTACGCGCAAATGCAGTTTCTGCTTCAAAGGACTGACGCCGTACCAGTCCCTATACATGTCCACAACAACCTGCCCGAAAAATTGGGCATCATTCAGCGGTGAGAACGCGCCATTGATATTATCCCCTGCGTTGTTGTAACACCTAAACGCAAAAGGCTTGTTCGTACCTTCTACAGAGTAGTTCATGTGCTCGGTGAAAACATCTGGGCTATCCATTTCACAGATGCTGCCCTGCTCGCTCACTTCGAAAGGCGGAACGGTTTCGCTTCCATAGGTGTACTGGCCAGTCTTGGCATTTCCGCCAGGCCCCGTTCCTCTTTGTGCGTGTTGTAGGTTTTCATAGGAACTCACAGTTTCGCCAGTAATAGCATCGATGAACAACACAGGACGTGTCGGGCGTGGGCCTGCTGTGCCGTCCCGGACAGTTGTAAAGAACGACGTGCGGTACACAAGCCGGACCTCGCCCTTCTTTTGAACGAGATACACGAGATCGGCCTCTTCGTTTTCGTAGCTGCTCGCGCGAAGCGTAGGGGCAGAGGAGAGTACAATCTCCTTAGCTTTTTGAAGCGCCTGCTGCTTGGTGATCTTCGCGGTCAGGGCCGGACCTAAATCGTAGGCGGCAGTTCCGCTTATGGCAACAATTCTCGTGCCATCAGCAGATCTCTCGGCAACGATCTGCTGGCCCCACACGGGAATTCCGTTGTGCTGCTGCTCAAGGCGGAGAGTGGCGCCGGAACGGTTAGGCAGCGCCTTAAGCGACGAAGAAGTATCGAGCTCGAGCAATCCGGCAACGGAGGCCTCAGGTGATCTTCCTTGAGCTATTTCAGCTAGGGGACTGGTTTGAGGTACAACCTTGTTCACCTCACGGATCTCGGCGGCGGTAGCTGACCCTAGCGAGGCACCCAATACAAAGCACGCCAGTGCGTGGACACGGTTATGACGCATTACACTCTCCTCAAGCTCGATTAATCGCGTCGCTGCATTGAAAGTAGCGAACGTAATTGCTGCGATCTGGCTCAACCTGCATATCCAATGTCATCTCTCCCATCGTCAGTTGCGATAGCTCTCACGACCATCGACGCCTTTTGCCGTTTCGATCAGAAACTCAATGGCGAGCTTGGCGAAGCGGGCGGCTTTTGTTGCATCCAACTTGGAGACCACGTCCTCCGAGGTGTGAATGTATGGATTGCTCTCTTTGAGCGGAGCCTCGAACGGCCAGGCTGCGCGGATGCCATTTCGCGTCCACGAGGCATGATCAGAGCATGCGTAGCAGCCCTTAGTTTCACCGTGCGTGATCGCATGAGCACCAGAATGGTTGTATTCCTTTAGGAGCTTCGTGAGAAAACCATTTAGTTCGGGGCTGGTGTATTGGTTCACCAGGTAGATGTCCCGGGTGTCCCGGCCGGAATTGAAGCCGGTCATGTCAAACTGCAAGGCCGCAATTACCTTTTGGCCTTTACTTTCGGCCGCGTACCTGTCCGCGATTTCAGCGGAACCTCGAAGCCCTACCTCTTCGGCCGAGTAGGCCATAAACTTAATAGTCCGCTGCGGTTTGAATCCCGTTTCCATCAGCACACGAAGCGCCTCTGTGACGACCGCGACTCCGGATGCGTCGTCGTCAGCACCAGGCGCGTTCTCTTTGGGGTTATCTTTATTCTTCCAATTAATAGAGTCGATATGCGCGCCAATCACCACTACTTCATCCGGCCGGGACGCGCCTCGGATTGTTCCGATAACCGAGTTCTGAACCCAGCCGTGCGAAAATAGCGCGACCGTGAAGTCCGGACGCTCCTGTCCCATGCTCTCCCATTCTCTACGAACAAACTCAGCCGCTTCTTGCCCTTTGGACGTTTCGAAGTGTCGCGTCCCGAAACCTTGGAGCATTGTGATCGTGTTGAGGATCTTATCGCCCTTAACCCGCTCAAGGGCGCGCCTCACGGCACTCTGCTGATCAAGCGTCTCCGGAAGGGGAGCTAAGTAGCGAAATCCGGGCTTGTAAGCTGGGTTGTCCACCTCCTTGAGGGCTGCCTCGCGCGAGGCGTGGACAGTGAAGCCGCCGCAGCGCGGGCATGCGCTGCGCATCCAATTAGAAAACCTGTCCAGGTCTTTTTCAGCGATGTCAGCAACCGACATGCCGTTGATCACTTGAAACGTGGGAACAACGAGATCGTCCGCAACTGATTGTCGGCTCGCAAGAGACCGCTGCGCGGCAGCTGCCACATTGTCGCTAGTGACAACCCAAAGCCTTGAGGATTGTGCATAAGTATAGGGACCACCCACCAGCAACATGGCTAAAGCAGTTAGAATTGTCTTTGAGCCACTCATTCCTTTCATGTCTACTCCTTTTCGCCGACGCATGAGCATGCTGATGACGCAACCACGCTACACACCGTCACAGCAGCTTCCGGACAACCAGTCGTTTAGCGATGAATCGCGGCCGGTCCGCCTGAAGATGATGTTCTCTGCGAGAGTTGCTGTGGTCGCGCGAACAGAGCAAGCGGCGTGCCAAATCGAAACTCCAACATTACTCGTGCTTCGTAGCATCTTAGTGCGTCGTAGCTCGGTATTGGGCTAAACCTGACCATCGGCACGGCTAGTGACCGACATTCGTTGCAGAGTTAGCGACGAAATCGCGACTATTCAGATACTGTGCAACCGGTGCCGCTGAGCGCACCGAATTGCAGGACCGGGAGCCGGCCGTGGGGATCCGGCGCCATCAAGTTCTGTTTAAATGGAGAACCAAACTAGCCCTGCCGCCATTCTCGAGGTCACGCAAGTAGCCAGCTTTATGCTTGTGTTGGATCGTTCAGAACGACCCGGCGCTCACAGGGGGTTGCGCCAGCGGCAACTGAACGCCGGCGAGCACTTTGTAATGGCCGGGCGGGCCGGTGTGGGAGACTTTGTCCTACTCAGCCGCACCGAGTTGCCGCTAATTCAAACAGGACCGTTCGCATGAGAGCAGGCCTGAGCTACTCGAATTCGGACGGCTGCCAGCGTTGCCGGAGCGACGCGGATCATATTCTCACTGCGCCATATTCTGCGTGTGGCAGGGGGCATCCACTCGAGACCTTAGCGCCAGGGCCTCGTTGTAAATGCGCGTGCGTTCATTAGATGGTCCCCGCAGATCGGGCTGCCAGCGCTACATTCTCCAGACGCGCCGCTTGCGGGGAGGAGGATGAAAATTGTAATGTGGCACTCCGAGGGCCTGGATCGCCGTTGTTGTCGAGGGGGACTCAATCGAGACGAAACTATTCTTTTCCGCCGCGGCCGAGGGCCTGCAGAGCAGGTCGAGTGAATGTGTCGCTGATGTCGAATCCTCGTCGGGACTACCCTTGTGCGGTCAAACCCGGGAGGCCGACCTGTGGTTAGCTGCTTTGTGTGTGACGAAACCGCCACTCGCCCTCTGAGGCGAATGACGATCCAAAGAAGCTCGAAAAGGCGCGCCATGAGCGGGATGAATGCGGGATGATTCCCTTGCTTGGTTGCTGCTCGCCACTGCGCTACGCATTCCCACGCCGCTGTTGTGCGCGGACTACCGTCACCGGCATTTGACCGTGGGCGACCGGTGCAGCAGCGTCCCGCCTCAGTCATTGCATGCCGGTTGCGGCCCGGCTAAGGTCGTAGCATCCCTATGTGCATCGCAATTACATTCTCATGGCGCTCACCTTTAAGTTCTGCCGAACCGAGTCCCGGTGGCAACGCGCGCGCTCTGGTCACCCCGGCGCTGGGAAGCTGGATCGCCGCGGTCGATCTTGGTGGCCCCCGCTCGCATTGTGAACCGCCGCTCCATGTTGTCGTCATGCCGCACCCTTCATGACAGACTTGACTGACGCGATCTGCTGCACGCTGCTGCTGTTTGCGTGTGGCTGGCTGATCTGGACCGATCTCCGCCATGGCATCATCCCTGATTGGATCAACGGCTTGATCGCAGCGCTGGGACTTGCGAGGACGTTTGCGATGGAGGGGGCTCTTGGTCCACTGATCGCGGGCAGCCAAGGCCTAATAATCGCTGCCCTGCTCCTGCTGTTGAGAGAACTCTACTTCCGTTGGCGCAGCATACAAGGGCTCGGCCTTGGTGACGTCAAGTTCCTCGCCGCCGCTACGCTTTGGACTGGACTATTCGACTTCCCGATTCTGTTGCTTGCCGCAAGCGTCGCGGCGCTGTTCGTCGTACTCTGCCTCCATATGGTCGGGC
>NZ_JADYVO010000052.1:0-5300 GCF_020193825.1 Bradyrhizobium sp. NBAIM18 | reverse complement strand
GGGACCGCGCCCCGACCGCTCCTTCAGCACCTCAAGCCTGTGCCCGAACAAAAAATGATGCGGGTCGGTGATCGTGACGTGAGACACGACACGTTCCAAAATAGGGGTACTCTGCCGTGTTCGGCGACGCCAAGATGACCACCGCGCTGCTCGACCGATTGACCCACCACTGTGACATCGTCGAGACCGGTAACGACAGTTGGCGATTCAAAAGCCGAGACGACGATCACATCACCCGCGCTCGGCTCGCCTCCGCTATCCCGGCCAGCTCCGACGAGCCGAGCGCTACCAGCAGAATGCGCCGATCAAAGGGGGGCCTTTTGGATGCCGATCGGAGGTCCCAGTCCAACGCCGATTGACAGGTTGACACCGTGCCCGCGATTAAAGAACGGACGACTAGCCCCGAGAAAGTCGGGCGCACTCACCCCTCCCCCTCTAGAAGCACGCGTATACGTGCAGCGAGATCTTCCCCGCCTCCTTCGGCCCGGGGGTGAGCTTCACGCTATCGAGTATGCCTAACACTGCCTGAGCCTTCTCTGCATCAGATGTCGCGACTTGGCGATCTGCCAGGCTCAAAGACTGATCGGCGGCCCGGGCCTGATTGGCTGCAAGCACCTCAAGCGCTTGCGACCGTAGGTCTGTGATGTGCGGCTCGAGTGTGTGCATCCTTCGGCCCAGGGGTTGGAAGTTAGCGGCCACGTGATTCGGCGCTCGACGAGAGAAGAAGCGCTGTCCCTACCACGCGCCGCTAACTCCACTGCCAGCCTCAGCGACGGAATAAGGCTGACGGTAGGATACTTCCATCAGCAAAAGCCCTGGCACAACTACCTGAATTGGTCGGCAGCATGGTCCGCCACTGAACGCTAAGCTGGTTGCTCTTTTTGCATGCGGAAGAAGAGGACCCCCGTGGCCAGGCTCGCACGCGTTCGTTGCATCAGTAAGACCGACAGGACGAATCCACACGAGAGAATCAGCAGCATCGGCGGGGTATATTCGAACGGAAGTCAGTGGAAGCAATCTGTCGTTCAGACGATCAGAGACATCGAAAGCGGCGCGTGGGAATTCTATGTGCAGGAAGACGGGCTCACGGCTGGTTTGATCGTGGCCAAACACGAAGGGCACAAGTACATCAAGACAACAGCGGACGGAATTCAGCCGAACAATCTCCTCTCGCTCCCTGAGTGTCCGTGATGGTTATCGACCCCAGATCGCGCTCACCGGCCTGCACGTCTAGAAGCCAGCCACTCTGCCAGGGCTACATCCGGATCGCTCGATGCGGTCTCCCCGGTAGGCAGACCGGAAGCTCGGTCAAGATACCAGTCAATCGCCTTGCGATCCCAACGCTGAGTGCCGGGATAGCCCCCGGCACCAAGCCCTTCTTAACCCATGTGTCGAACGCGTCCTCGGAGCAGCCGCAGTAGGCGGCTGCGTTGACCTTTGTGAGGCCCCGAGGCGCGATCTGATCGGCGCGTAGTATCCGCTCCGAACGTCTCAGCTCTGGGGGCGAAGGTTTGTCACGCTGATGATCATCGTCCATTTGGACCTATGGTAGAAGTTAGCGGCAACGTGACTCGGCGCCCCGAGCGTTGAAGTTAGAGCGCTGTCCCTACCACGCCCCGCCAACTTCAACATGGCCAGCCTCAAGCGACTGAAGCTGACGGCGGAAAGTATCGTCCGGAAAGCACGTGGCACAACTACCTGAATTGGTCGGCCCCACGTCGTCAGGCACGCTCTAATCTGGTCCGACAGCTTGCCGAAAACGGGAGACACCCAGCATGCCAAAACGCGTGCGCATTTGTTGCGTAAACAAGACTGACAGGCGAAACGCGCATGAGAGAATCAAATATGTCGGCGGGGTAAATTTAGACGGAACGCGATGGAGGCTATCCGTTAAGAAGACTATCCGAGACCTCGAAAGCGGCGAGTGGGAGTACTACGTCGAAGAATCAGGCGTCACTGCCGAGGTCATCGTCGCCACTGACGGTCGACACAAGTACATCAAGACAACAGTGGACGGAATTCAGCCGAACAACCTCCTCTCCCTCCCTGAGTGTCCGTGAGGAATTATGAGTGCCAGATCGCAGGCAGTGCGGGCGAGACTCGGCGCTGTTCGGTTGCGTTCGATCAGACGCTGTCCCTGCCACACCCGCACTGCCGATTAAGTTAGCGGCTACTCGGCGCTTGAAAGGTCCCTGCGTTCACTCTGAGGCACAGGCACTATGGCTGCGCGACCACCCTTCAAGGTGTCGAGAATTTCAGCGACGACTTTGGATTCTACCTCCAGTGCGCGCAGATACGATTCTCCTTGGAGCAATGCCTGCCCTCGTCCGTTGGTCCTCAGCGCGCCGAAATACGCTTCGCCGTCAGCTGCAGCGGGGTGTAGCGAGAGGGTATCCAACGCTTCCCGGTACGCACCCTCCTCAAGGCCCAATTGCGAGAGCGGGATGACATTGCCTCCACGCCACGCTTCGATAACAGCGATAGCGAGTTCCTCGCGGGCAAGGATGTTGGTTTCTTCAGCCTCGCAAACGCGGTTATGCAGGGCCCCGTCGTTGTTTACGACTAAGCGGAATTCCATTTTCGTCGTGCTCCTTTTGGACTCGACCGGGTGTCGGTCGACTGGACGAGAGCATTCCTTGAATTCCAGCAATCCTTCAATCTGGGAATACTGCGGATTGACGAAAAGGGAGCACTGATGATCATTACGCCTTAAATTGTAACGTGTGTAATCTGACAGATATTACAGTTGAACGACTTAACGCCGCTCTCTGTTTCAGTTGCCGCAAGCGCTGAAGGCCAAGCGCTCGCTCAAGCATCGGCTCGCCGCAGCACTTCATCACGGCCCGAATGGCGCGAGCCGGAATGTCCTGCCGTCGTGAAGCCGCTCAAGCTAGGAACGGCAACACGACTTCAGGCAGCTCATCCGTCAAGCGCAAGACGTTGATTGCATCGCCCCCACATTGCCTCAGCTTCGCGAGCGCGTGTGCGAGGAAATCGGGAGTATCGGGCTCGACGGCCGCAGTGCGCGGTGCGCGGTGCGAACTGTAGCTTTACGACGCCCATGTCACTCTACGCCCCTGCCAAGCCGAACGACCTTGACTTCGATACGTGCAACGCTGTCAGACTTGATGTCTGTTACCTCATGCGCCGCATCCGGAACCCACACCGCTGTCAGCTCGCCGCTCCGGTGCAGCTTGGCCAGCATCGCCGCATCGCGCCGGTCCGTCTTGACCCGATCCCCAGCCTTCATCGGGATCAGCGAGGGTGCCACCACGATGCAGTTGTGCCCCAGTCCCGTCAGTTGTCGATGCAGGCCATATCCGCAGGGTCCGGCCTCGTAGCAAAAATTTACCTGCCGGTCACCCATGCCAAGCTTCTTCGCCAGCTTGGCGATTTGATCAGCGCGATTAGGAATGATCCCCAAGTTACGAACTTCCCCGCCGCGCATTCCTTCGGCCACTGCAACCGAAATCGTCGTCTTGTGCACATCCAGCCCCACGAAAATGCTATCGTTCATCAGGCCCGCTCCCCATGCTTGAGGTTCGGCGCCGGACCATCCGGCGCAACCCTCGATAGGAGCTTGCCGCGGGGCGGGCCGCCCGTCACCTCAGAGGGCAAACATAGGGTCTAGCCCGTCTTATTCACGATGTGCCAGCGTGAAGAATGCCACATTTGCGTTCCCAGGGTGGGGTCGCGAGTGAGGGTTGCGGAGTTTTCCGCGGTTTGCGTCGAACGTGGGGAACGCGTTTGAGGAGCGATGGGGATGAACGGGGCATCAGCCGCCCCGTTGGTCACGGCGATTGAGGAAAGAATGCGTTGACAAGGCCGCGGAACAGGTCGGCCTCGGGACAGGCTGCGGCGAAGGCGATGCGGATCCGGCTTGTGGTCTCGACGATGCGGGCGGCGATCTTGAGAAGCCTGAGCCTGATCGTTGCGAACTCGGCGGTGGCGAGGTCGCGCGGTTTCGGGATCCTGTCGCGCACGACGAGCACGAGCCAATAAGCGGCGGTGTGGAGCACGAGGCGGACCTGATTGGCGAGCGCCGAGCGGCAGCTGGTCCGATCGGAAGCGAGCTGGCTCTTGTGCAGCTTGATCAGGTTCTCGGCCTGTCCACGTTGGCAATAGAGACTGTCGTAGATCCATTGAGCCGAGCCGATGCCCAGGCTGGTGACGACATAACGGATATCGAGCCCGTGCTCGCTCGCCTCGATGCGGGCGACGATGCGGCGCTCGTGGTGCCAGGAGCCGGCGGCGTGGCGGACCTCGGTGTAGTCCCGCATCACCGCCTTGCCTTCGATCGCCCGTTGGACGCGGGCCGCGTCGGCGATCTGCTCGACCTTCACGGCGAGCGGCTTGGTCCCGGCCACGGCGAAGACGTAATCGATGCCGTTTTGCTCGCAGAACTCCATGGCTTCGGGGCGGGCGTAATGGCTGTCGCCGCGGAAAGTGATGCGCGTCGTGGGCCAGCGCTTTCGAATGTGACGGACGAGGCGGCGCAGATGGCCACGAACTTCGAGGCCGCCCGGCACCTTACCCGGGCGCAGAACGACCGCAACCGGCCCGGCGCGCATGAGTAAGCTGTCCATCCACAGGTCGACAAGCGCATAGCTCAGTCGGATCGTCTCGCGCAGGTCAGGGGCATTCTCCAGCCGCGACAGGGTCGGCTGCGAGCAGAGGTCCAAACCGCTGTCCGGGTAGACGGCCGCAGGCCAGCTTGAAGGCCGGATCGCCGCGCAGCTGGTCGAGATCATTGCCGTCCTCGTAGCCGCACGCGATGGCGAAGATCCGGGCGCGGATCAGATCGACAAGGCGATGTGCGATGCGGGCCGGATCGCGCCGCTCGGGAAAAACGCGCGCCAGTTTCTCCGAGACCTTGGCATGACCGTCGGCCAGCGACAGCAGCATGGCGCCCGCATCCGACGTCAGTCGCCCGCCATCGAAAGCGGCTGTGATCTTCTTGCGTCCGACCGCTGGAAATATGAAGGGCAGAATCGTATCGTCGACCATGGCGGGTGTGGCGGCCTCGATGTCAGCGCAGAATTGGTGTCAGCAACCAAATCCTACGCCCCATCAGCGGCTTACGCCACACCCGCCAGCCACTTCAAAGCTCATCGTGAATAAGACGGGCTAGGGGCCTGGCTGCTTGCGATGATGGCACTTGTGCTGCTCTAAGGTAGGCATACGATGAAGACCGCCCGATTGCCGCGTGCGCGTGGGCCCGGCGAGCTCTATGATGGCGTTGCGTGAAGGTCAGGCGGCCTGCTGACCGGCGGGCTTGCCGGCTTGGCCCAGCTTCCATT
>NZ_JADYVO010000051.1:0-5526 GCF_020193825.1 Bradyrhizobium sp. NBAIM18 | reverse complement strand
CGTGCGGCTCTTCAAGCTCGCCACAATCGCATGACGATCAACCCCGTTGCCCACGTCACGAGGGCCGCGTAACATTCATTCCGGCAACGTCGATCCGACCTAGTTCAACAGCGATCGGGACATCCCCGGCTGGTACGCCGCGACGCTCATTGGAACGAGGGCCCGGAATCACCATCGGCCCCTTTGGCCAGTGCCCACGGCAGTAACCAGCATTATTGAGGATTGGATTGAGGGCGTCATCATCTTAACCGACAACGATGAGAACCTGGAGGAGATTGCCGCGCTTCACTAGGGCAACGGGCCGACCTGTATGGCGCAACCTGACTGAAATCCCGCGGTGATAGTGGAGCGGGCGCCACTACGTCTTGGCTGACGCGCGGAATTTTTCAGCATTCTCCGCGGCCACAGCTAAGGATCGAGATAACTCACGTGCCTGCCCCGCCGTCACCTGGAGGTGAACGCCGACGACGCTCGCGATGGCAATGGAGATTTCATCATCTATCTGCTCAACTATGATGGCAGCCGACTTGTCGATCTCGATCTCGGCAATACGTCCAATGATAACATCCTGTTCATTCGCCATCACGACACGGCCTCCATTTGTGGTCGGTTCGGCTGGAGGTGCAGCGGCGGGACCCTATCCGTAGAATCGAATCAAAAGGCGGATAGCAAAGAACGCCCCCGCAGCTACCACTGCCGTCATGGCTATCGCGAAAGCTATTCTAGCGGCTTGGATGGTGATCTCTTGGCGTTAATTCGAGGGGGCGATCTTGGTGGGCAGATTCACATGCTTCCGCCCCTTACGAGTGACGGTCGCGATGAGGCATTATCGCCAAAGGCGAACTGCGACGCACCTACCAAGATGGTGGGGTATTATGAAGATTTAACGGCCTTGCTGTGGCAATACCATCCGCTCAATCCTGCCTTTTGACATACTGAAGGAACACACCGGGAGGACAATTTGCCTTACACAATCGTCTTTACACAACACCTCCACCCCAGCCACTGACAGTCCTTTCTGCGGCGAGCGGCCACAGGCCTACCGTGGTATTTTGCACCATTGCCGCCATCTCCACCGTTGAGGCCAGCAGTGCCATTCAAGGCCCGGAAAGCTACGGGTCCAACCGCGAAATCGCGATCGGCCACAAACGGTAGTCGTCCGGAATTCCCTCAACCTGAGGATCGCTCTAGAATTTATCGCGATGGTTATTGGGTTTCGGAATAATGTGGGAAGCGCCAACAAGAATAACGGAGAATGAGGGATATGAGCCTGGAGCGCCAGTACCGAGAGCTAAAGGATTTGCAAGAAAAGGTCCGTCAACGCGAAGGGAAGAATTGGTCCCGGCGGTCCCTCGAAAGGCAGTCGGTGTGGCGAGAGGTTCTTCTCTCAATTCCGGGACACATCACCTCCGAGCCATGCCTGGTGCGTGATCTATCCAGTAGAGGCGCTGGCATTCAGCTTAACGGACTCACGCTTCTGCCGACGGAGTTTTCGCTTTCTTTCGATGGGTTTCGCACCACCTCTCCTTGTCGCCTCATGTGGCGACAGGGAGACTTTATCGGGGTGGCGTTCCAAAACACGGACCGTTATTCAGCCCTCGTGAAGCCAAATACGAAGCCTGTTTTGCGGTAGTAGCGCCTTGCGTCAGCTTCCCGCACCGAGAAAATGAGTAGTTGCTAAATCGCGCAAATTGAGATGAATATGCCCACTGGCTGGAGGCAAAGCCCCAGAGGCCGGCTATGCCAAGGACCATTCGTGAACAGCTCGAAGAAGTGGAGCGAGATATCACGCTTTACAATGAATTCGCAGAGGCTGAGAAAGCTCGCTTCAAACTTGAGTGTTTCCTTTGGACCGCGGAAGAACGCATCGAATGGCAGGAGACGCAGCGTTCGATTGCCGAGTACCTCAGGGAGCTCCACGACAAGCGCATCTTGCTTGATGAGCTTGAAGAATGACCTAGTGCTTCGCCGCCGTAGGCATACGATGAAGGCGCCAGATTGGCACATGCACGTGAGAGTCGGGCTTGCCAAAATACCTCCCGGCCCGGGGCGAGCGTACGCACGTCTTCCGCTAGGGGAACGAACACTGGTGCTACACAACACGGACAAAAGACACTCACGTCGTCTTATGGGTCTTTCTGAAACACGCCTTGGCGACTGCTGGCGCAAATTGCGCTAATTAAGGCCGCATTCGCCCGATGAGCCACAGCTCGACTGCGGCTTTGTGCGTCCATTTCCGCGCCAATTTTCCTCGCGTCTTCTGGCCGATTTCTAGCTGGTTCGCAGCGCAGTCAAAGGCCGAAAGGGAAAGCGCGAGATATGCGCAAGGTGCGCAGTCCCGCGATCCCGGGCCGCCTCGGCTTTCCCAAAGTACCTTTGCAACCGATTGCCCTCGGCGGCCTCGCGCGGGTCAATCGACCCACGTCGCGCGCCATCCCTTGCGCTCGGCATCAGAGACCACGCGCTGCCGATCCCAGCCGAGCATGTAGCTGAGGATGGGGTGTGTTCGGATCACGCGGCTTGTCGGTCCTAGGACTACAGCAGCGTGGAAGTGCGGCGCATCGATCACGATCATCGGCCGTGCCCTTGTCGGCGCAGGTCTCGTCTAATCCGGCCAGCTCGATCTTGAGCGCTTGGTCCCGGTAGCCGAACGTACTGCACCGGCTGCGCTGGCTGTCGGCATTGAGACCATTGTCAGCAACTTGACGCCGGACGCCGCGACGAAGTGCCTGCAGAGCCCGCGAATTCACTTCGGCACGCGACTTGCTCTCTTTGCCGCATCATCACCAATCGCAGTGCGATGGTCTTCGGGACGGACTCGGCGCGCGTCGGTGTTAGCGTCTGGTCCGCCCCGACGGTTTTGCTGCGCGATAACTTAAGGGCGCTCGGTCGTGGACCGAGAAAATACAGGGACGTGTTGGATGCGATCTGGAGTTCTTCTTTTGGGAGCCACGACAATTGCGCTCGTCGCAACCGATGCAACGAATGCGGCAGACCTCGAGCCAGGAGTGAAACTGCCACCGGCGGCTATATTGGCGGGCACGTCGGCGGCGGCTACGGCCGCACCTCCTTCAGCAATCCCTACGGTCCGTCGATCTATGGCGATGTCGTCGATACCCCAGTGTTCCTCGCCGGTGGCCAGATCGGCTACAATTGGCAGAAGAACGGTTGGGTATTTGGTGTCGAACTGGATGCCAGCGGTGCTGTCTCCGACGGGACAAATACCTGCCTCGCCGCCTCCGGCTTTATTGTGAGCGCAAACTGCAAGGCAGGTCCCAACGTCTTTGCCACCGGGACCGGTCGCGTCGGTTACGCGTTTGGCGCGCTGGGCCACACGCCGGCCTATCTCAAGGGAGGCGTCGCTTGGCAAAACAACCGGGGCGACGTCGTCAACAACTTCGAAGGCGGGTCGCCACAGGAGAAAGCCCACTTCGACTATGGTCGCCTTGGCGCCACCATCGGGCTGGGCGTCGAGCAAGCGCTTACGCCTGCATGGTCGGTGAAAGCTGAGTATGACTATCTGCATTTCGGCGGACCGAGTGTCGCGACTCCTCCGACGGAGCAGAACCCGCCGTTCGCAATTCTTCCGGCGAACACAACGGGCCTCTCCAGCAACTATCACATCGGAAAGATCGGCTTGAACTACCATTTTGGCTCCGACCCATGGACGGCGCAATGGTCGGATGCGCCGCTGTACGCGAAAGCACCCGCCGGTGCGCCGATCCGGTGTAGCCGGTGTAGGCCACAGGCTGGTTGGTTCATTCCCGTGCCAGCGCTGAGCAGCTTGGGGTTTTCTTTGTGGAACCTGACGAGCTCGATCAGGTTTTCGATGCCAAAGTCGCAGAACGCCTGAACACCATCTTCGCCGACTCCATAGACCCACTGGTCGCTCTCTACACGGCTTTTGCGACATGCCGATTCAGACTCTCCGCGAAATATAGCCATCGGAGCACCTACCGGGAATCTGGCAGACTGAACAATCCGCCTCCAGCATTGGTCACGTCAAATGTCGTCCTTAAGTCAGGTCCTTGCGATCAGGGCTACCAAAAGTGGCAGGTGTCCCATATTGGAGATCGTGTTACCCTCTGAAGGTTGATTGAGCTGAGCCGCGAAACCAATCACAACGTTACAGTTCAGAGAGGAGACGTTCAATGGCATCGAGCGTAGCTGAAGACGAGAAACGCCGTACACAGCAAGCGCCGCAAGTGACCCAGGCATCGGCTGCTGGGCCAGGTGGCGCCGCCGAGCACACTAAGCAGTCGACGGCAGCCACGCGCGCTTCATTCGTGTTTGCAGATTGGCAGAAGTCGATCGAAGCAACGACAAACTTCTTCGCGGCGGCTTTGAAAGACGGTTTGAGATTGACTGCTTCCTCTTTGCACGATCACGCCAATTTTCTAAAAGTCGTTGCTGAGGTCAAAACGCCCTCCGAGTTGCTGAAAAGCTATCTGGACTTGGCAGAGCGATCTTGGTCGAGATCGTTCAGTGAAGGCTCGAAGTTGTTGGATAATCTCAAGATACAACAACATCAGCGTTGAGCAGTCGAATCGTGTAGATCATATAAGCGACGACGAGCTTGGGGCCGTCGCCTAGTACTTTCCCAAGATCGTCTGATCGGCCAGTTCTGATGGCAATGCGCCTTCGGTAAAGCAAAGCATTTTCGAGCGGCCGGTGGTCAGCTCATTGTCGCCGTTTGCTGAAAACGGACGCGGGTGTAAGAGCAGGAAGGCCGTCCAGGCATTGGTGCCCGCAATTTGTATTATAAGGCCACGATCGGAGCAGCGACAGCATTGCTTATGTGCCGGTCCGCACCGTGGCTGCAGGCGCACCTTGAAAGAACTCGGAAGCCGCGAGCCAAAGGCCGCTGGCGGCGTGGGTTCCTTGGCATTAGCGCCTCGATTTCTGTCCTGGGCCAGCCATTAGGGATACGCTGAAGCGTTGTGGTGATCATGCGAATGATCGACGTTGTTCATATTCGCAGTCTGCAGCAGTGATGATCACCGCTTTTCATCCGCGAGCTCGCTGATTATGCCGCAAGCCGGATTATGCCGCATGAGCAGTCTTCTTCGCTTCGAGGCTGGCACCCGTTGGTCGCCACGTCGCTGCGCGGGGACCAGGTCGCCGCTGGCATGGCACTGACCAAGCGGCTAGTTCCGAACGACGCAACGCACGTGCCCGCGGCTGCTCGGCAGCTGTGGAGGGGCACCAGCGCAGCATAGCTGGCATAGGAGAGCCAACGGGTTCTTTCATAGCCGTCGGCGTAGACGGCGTTGATGGTCTCGGGCGTTAGATGGCGATGAAAGGCGGACGTTCTCCGTCGAGTCGCCACCGAGAAGTCGCCCCGCGGCGGGCGCACGCGGCAGCCTTCTCCCTTGCGTGTTTCATGCAGTGCGTTAGGACGTACGCCTCCGTTGACGGCCGCCTTGTTTGACGGAGGCGAGCGCTGCAGGTCCTAGGGGTAATCCTAGGAGAAGCGCTATGACGATTTCGCGGGCAGAGGTGATCACATCGGTCGAGCGGCGGCGG
>NZ_JADYVO010000050.1:0-6192 GCF_020193825.1 Bradyrhizobium sp. NBAIM18 | reverse complement strand
GGCATCATCGATCAGAAAACATCAACGCTGCGGCGCTGCGCTAGCGCTGCGCCGCAGCGGACCGAACCATGAACGATTGTTACCTATCCATCCGGTCTGTTTTGTTACCAATCCATCCGCTGGACAACGCGCGCAGCGCGGGCGGGGTGGGGTGACGGTCTCTCCGCGACAGACGGTGCCCGAGTGGAGAGATCACCCCACCCCGTCATGCAATCTCGCTTCGCTCGATCGCATCCCGACCCTCCCCCTCCAGGGGAGGGTAAGAACGAGAGCCTCAGCCGTCCTGCGGCTGCGGGCCGTCGTAGCCTTCGATGACGATGAGGTCGGCGATCGAGTGCGGCTGGCGCACCTTGATGTTGGCCTGGTATTCTGGCGAGTTGTAGCAGGCGAGCGCGGTCTCGTAGTCAGGGAATTCGATCACGACGTTGCGGTTGCGGCTGGCGCCTTCGACGGTGGTGAACTTGCCGGCGCGGACGACGAAGCGGCCGCCCCATTTCTTGAAGATCGGGCCGTTGGCGATGGCGTAGGGCTTGTAGCCCTCGTCATTGCTGACGTCGACACGCCCGATCCAGTAGCCTTTTGCCATTGTTCTCTTCCTGTTGTTGATGGATTACCCGAGAGCTTGCGCGATCTCGGCGTGGATGGCGTCGGCGACGGCCCTGGGATCGGCGGCTTCCACAACCGGGCGCCCGACGACCAGATAATCCGCGCCGGCGGCGATCGCACGGCTAGGCGTCATGATGCGCTTCTGGTCGCCGCTGGCGGCGCCGGCCGGACGAATGCCGGGGGTGACGAGGCTCATCTGGTGGCCGACGATCTTGCGCAGGCTGCCCACCTCCTCCGGCGAGGACACGAGGCCATCGACACCGAGCACCTGCGCCTGCTGCGCACGCGCCTCGACCAGCTCCGACACGCTGAGCCGATAACCGGCCGCATGCAAATCGTCGTCGTCGTAGGACGTCAGCACCGTCACGGCGAGGATCTTCAGGCTGGCCCTGCCGCGGCCTTCGACGGCGCCCTTCATGGTCTGCGGATAGGCGTGCACGGTGACGAAGGTCGCGCCCAATTTAGCGACACTCTCGGTGCCGCGCGCGACCGTATTGCCGATGTCGTGCATCTTGAGATCAGCGAACACCTTCTTGCCCGCATCAGCGAGCTTGCCGATCAGCGGCAGGCCGCCGGCATAAGCGAGTTGATAGCCGATCTTGTAGAACGTGACGCTGTCGCCGAGCTTCGCGATCATCGCCTCCGCGGCATCAACGCTCGGCAGATCGAGCGCAACGATCAGGCGGTCCTTCGGGGCGATCTCGGCTGGCGTCATGTCACCTCACATCATGCGTTGGGAAAAGTCGATCAACTGCGTCACCAGCTCCTTCAGCGCGGCGATATCGCCCTCGTTCTTCAGCCTGTCCCTATCGTCATAGGCCTGGTCGGCAAAGGCGAGCGTGAGCTGGCTGGCAATCACGTTGGCGTGGCAGGCGGAGAGGATCAGCCGCAGCGCCTGCAGCGCGCGGGCGGCACCTAACCGGCTCTGGGACGCGCCGGCAACCGCGAAGACCCGGTTGCGGAACACCTCTCCGCGCGCCTCGTGCAGCTCGTGCACGCGGCTGACCCAGTCGATCGCGTTCTTCAGGAGCGGCGGCACCGAGGCGTTGTATTCGGGCGAGACGATGAGGACACCGTGATGCGCGCCGATCATGCGCTTCAGATTGATCGCGTGCTTGGGGACGCCCGATTTGGCCTGGAGATCGCCGTCATAGATCGGCAGCGGAAAATCGGCGAGCGAGATGCGGGTGACGTCGACGCCGGCCTGGACGAATTCGTAAGCAGCCACAGCCGCCAGCTTCGCATTGTGCGAGCCGGTGCGCAGCGAGCCGGGAATGATCAGGATCTTGGGGGCTGGCATCCAATCTCATGCATTCGGCGAAACGAGCCCGCCGCGCAAAGAGGAGCCGGCGGATTTAATGCTTGCGATACACCCAGACGCGGGCCGGCGGAAGGTTCATCCAGATCCGTTCCGAGGCCTCTGTGGACACGCCGGATAGCGATTTCGGGATCGGCGGCACCACCGCATAGGTGAACTGGATGAAGGGCGCACCGGGCGCGAGCGCGGTGAAGGCATCGCGGATGAGCCGCAGCCGCGTCAGCATCGGTTTGGTGACGAGCGGCAGGCCGGACACGACCGCGCTGGCCGGCGCGCTCAAGACATTCCAGAGCGTGTCGCGCAGGCGGTAGGCATCGCCCTGCACCACCTTGGCTTGCGGGTAGCGGTCGCGCAGCAGCGCGCAGAAGCCGGGATTGTATTCGACGAGAACGAGACGTTTCTGGTCGACCCCGCGCTCGATCAGCGCGGACGTGATGGCGCCGGTGCCGGGTCCGAGCTCGACCACCGGTGCGTCGGAATCGGGATCGACATAATGAGCCATGGTCCGCGCCAGCAGCTTGCCGGACGGCATCACCGCGCCCATGTGCAAGGGCTTTTCGATCCACGACCTGAGAAAGCGCACCTCGTCATCGAGACGAGGCTTCTTCAACGCACGCGCGGACGATGGCAATGGCATGTCGGGACCGGACGGAACCGCAGGACCGCGGCGTGTCAGAAAATGGTCATAAAGACGTATAGGCCGGAGGCGATACGGTCAAGACGCGTCAGTTCGCCCGATTGCCGAAGAAATCCTTGACCTTGGCGAAGAAACCCTCGGCTTCCGGCTGGGTGTTGCCGGAGGAGAGCTTCTCGAACTCGGCCAGCAATTCCTGCTGCTTTTTGGTCAGGTTCTGCGGGGTCTCGACCATGACCTGAACGTACATGTCGCCCATCTGGCGCGACCGCAGCACCGGCATACCCTTTGATGCAATGCGGAAACGACGGCCCGACTGGGTGCCGGCGGGCACCTTCACCTTGGTCTTGCCCTTCTCGATGGTCGGCACCTCGAATTCGCCGCCGAGCGCGGCGGTCACCATCGAGATCGGCACGCGGCAATGCAGATCCGCGCCGTCACGCTGGAAGAACTGGTGCTGGGCCAGCGAGAGGAAGATGTAGAGGTCGCCCGGCGGCCCGCCGCGGACGCCGGCCTCGCCCTCGCCGGCGAGCCTGATCCGTGTGCCGTCCTCGACGCCTTGGGGAATGTTGACCGAGAGCGTCCGCTCCCGGGTGACCCGCCCTTGTCCCGCGCAGGACGGGCAGGCGTCTTCGATCATCTGGCCGCGGCCCTGACAGCCCGGGCAGGTCCGCTCCAGCGTGAAGAAGCCCTGCGACTGCCGCACGCGGCCGGCGCCGCCGCAGGTCGAGCAGGTCTTCGGCTTGGTGCCGGCCTTGGCACCGATGCCCGAGCAGGCCTCGCAGGTGACCGAGACCGGAATCTCGATCTGCGCGGTCTTGCCGCCAAAGGCTTCCTCGAGGGTGATTTCCATATTGTAGCGCAGATCGGCGCCGCGCTCGCGGCCGCCGCGGCCGCGCTGTCCGGCCATGCCGAACAGATCCTCGAAGATGTCGGAGAAAGAGGAGGCGAAGCCGGCACCGAAACCGGCGCCACCGCCGAAGCCACCGCCCTGCTCGAACGCGGCGTGGCCGTAACGATCATAGGCGGCGCGCTTGTCCTTGTCCTTCAGGACCTCGTAAGCCTCGTTGATTTCCTTGAACTTGACTTCGCTGGTCTCATCCCCGGGATTGCGGTCGGGATGGAATTTCATCGCCAGCTTGCGGAACGACGATTTCAGCTTGCCTTCGTCGGCGTCGCGTTCGACTTCGAGGGTCTCGTAATAGCAGCGCTTGGTGGACGTGGACATGATGAGCTCGGTCTATCCAATCGCGATTCAAGTTGGCGCGGAACAACGCTGACATGCGGCGGAATGAGCGCCCTTCGACCTTGCGGCAGAGGGCAGCCTGGCAGCGCTGAGAATAACGGCTGGGAATTGATCGATCGTAACGGGGCCGACTTTGAAGGAGTCTTGAAAGGAGTCCTGGCCCGTCCGTCCCGACACGACGGCCTCCCCCACGAGGGAGGAGGCCGGTAGCGTGTGTGGGGTCCAAGCCGTCCGCATCGTCACCCTCTCGGGGCTTAAGCGGACTTCTTGTTGTTCTTGTCGTCGTCGACCTCGGTGAATTCCGCGTCGACGACGTCGTCCTTGGCCGCATCCTTCTTGGCGTCGGCCTCGGCCTGCTGCTTGTACATGGCCTCGCCGAGCTTCATCGAAGCCTGCGCCAGCGTCTGGGTCTTGGCCTTGATCGCCTCGGCATCGTCGCCCTTCAGCGCTTCCTTGAGGTCGCTGACGGCATCCTCGATGGCGCGGCGCTCGCTCTCGGCAACCTTCGAGCCGTGCTCGGCCAAAGCCTTCTCGGTCGAATGCACCAGGCCATCCGCCTCGTTCTTGGCGGTGACGGCCTCGCGGCGCTTCTTGTCCGCCTCGGCATTGGCCTCGGCGTCCTTGACCATCTTCTCGATGTCGGCTTCCGACAGACCGCCGGAGGCCTGGATGCGGATCTGCTGCTCCTTGCCCGTGGCCTTGTCCTTGGCCGAGACGTTGACGATGCCGTTGGCGTCGATGTCGAAGGTCACCTCGATCTGCGGCATGCCGCGCGGCGCCGGCGGAATGCCCATCAGGTCGAACTGACCAAGCATCTTGTTGTCGGCCGCCATTTCACGCTCGCCCTGGAAGACGCGGATGGTGACGGCATTCTGGTTGTCCTCAGCCGTCGAAAACACCTGGCTCTTCTTGGTCGGGATCGTGGTGTTGCGGTCGATGATGCGGGTGAACACGCCGCCCAGCGTCTCGATGCCCAGCGACAGCGGGGTGACGTCGAGCAGCAGCACGTCCTTGACGTCGCCCTGGAGCACGCCGGCCTGGATCGCAGCGCCGATCGCCACGACTTCGTCCGGGTTGACACCCTTGTGCGGCTCCTTGCCGAACAGCTGCTTCACGACTTCCTGGACCTTCGGCATGCGCGACATGCCGCCGACCAGCACGACCTCGCCGATCTCACCGGCGGTGACGCCGGCGTCCTTCAGCGCCTTGCGGCAGGGCTCGACGGTCTTCTGGATGAGGTCGTCGACCAGCGCCTCGAACTTGGCGCGGGTGAGCTTCATCGTCAGATGCTTCGGGCCGGTCTGGTCCGCGGTGATGAAGGGCAGGTTGATCTCGGTCTGCGTCGTCGAGGACAGCTCGATCTTGGCCTTTTCAGCGGCTTCCTTCAGGCGCTGCAGCGCGAGCTTGTCGTTGCGCAGGTTGATGCCCTGCTCCTTCTGGAACTCGTCGGCGAGATAACCGACGAGGCGCATGTCGAAGTCTTCACCGCCGAGGAAGGTATCGCCGTTGGTCGACTTCACCTCGAACACGCCGTCGCCGATTTCGAGAATGGAGATATCGAACGTACCGCCGCCGAGGTCATACACCGCGATGGTGCCGGCCTTGGTCTTGTCGAGGCCATAGGCGAGCGCGGCCGCGGTCGGCTCGTTGATGATGCGCAGCACTTCGAGGCCCGCGATCTTGCCGGCGTCCTTGGTCGCCTGGCGCTGGGCGTCGTTGAAGTAGGCAGGAACGGTGATAACGGCCTGCTCGACCTTCTGGCCGAGATGGGCTTCCGCGGTCTCCTTCATCTTCTGCAGGATGAAAGCCGAGACCTGCGAGGGCGAGTAGGTCTGGCCGTCGGCCTCGACCCAGGCGTCGCCGTTGGAAGCCTTCACGATCTTGTAGGGAACGAGCTTCTTGTCCTTCTCGACCATCGGGTCGTCGTAGCGGCGGCCGATGAGGCGCTTCACTGCGAAGAAGGTGCGCTCGGGATTGGTGACGGCCTGGCGCTTGGCCGGCTGGCCGACGAGGCGCTCACCGTCATCCGTGACGGCGACGATCGAAGGCGTCGTGCGCATGCCTTCGGAATTCTCGATGACTTTGGCGTTCTTGCCATCCATCACGGCGACGCACGAATTCGTGGTGCCGAGGTCGATCCCAATGACCTTTCCCATGGTCCTGATATCCTTCTTTTTGCGGCAGGTTGGCTGGGCCCAAGAGGCACCCGAACCGAAACCCCCTAAGATCAAACATCCGCGATATTGCGATGATTGAGGCTCATATAGGAGGGGGGGAGGGGCCCGCAAGGACCGAAGCTAGGTTTCTGCCGCTAAAACATCGGGTTTTGGGAGGTGATATCCGGGCTCAACCGCCCTTGCGGGTGAGGAATTATTAACAGGTCCGGGC
>NZ_JADYVO010000005.1:0-436552 GCF_020193825.1 Bradyrhizobium sp. NBAIM18 | reverse complement strand
CTTCAAGGCTTCGGTGGGCATCGATCCGATCGATCGGCGGCCCAGTTCGGGTGGCCACCCGGGCTGGGCCATTCCTCATGGAACATGGCCATCCTAACCCGGCGCGCTAATACAAGGGTGGGCAAAGCGGAGCGTGCCCACCAGAACCGCTCTGCGGAGAAGATGGTGGGTTCAGCGCGCGAAGTGCGCGCCCCCTCACCGCCCCTGGTCGGCGAATTCGTGCTTGCTGTCGTGTCCGCCGACGAACACCAGGATGCCCGCGATCAACGGCAGCACGGCGAGCACCAAGAGGCCCGTCGAGGTCTGCCCCGTCGCTTCCTTGACCCAGCCGATCAGATAGGGCCCGCCGAAGCCGGCGAGGTTGCCGATCGAGTTGATCAGCGCGATGGCGCCGGCTGCGGCCGTGCCGGAGAGCCAGGCGGTCGGCAGGGTCCAGAACACACCGAAGCAGCAGAACACGCCGATCGCGGCCACCGTCAGCGCCACCATCGTCAGCGTGGGATCGGTGAGATAGGAGGAGATGCCGAGCGCGACTGCGGTGAGCAGCAGCGGCGCGCCGACATGCATGACGCGCTCCCGGCTCGCATCCGAATGCCGCGCCCACAGGATCATGGCGATGGTGCCGAACAGATACGGGATCGCCGTGGCGAATCCAGTCTGGGCGTTGGTGAGACCGAACGCCTTGACGATCTGCGGCAGCCAGAACTGCATGCCGTAGAGCGCGCCGACGAAGCCGAAATAGACCAGGCTGAGCGCGATCACCTTGGGCGAGGACAGCGCCTCGCCGAGCGAGAAATGCTTCACCGCTTGCTTGGCCGCGATCTCCGCATCCAGCTTCGCCTTCAGCCAGGCCTTCTGCTCGGCCGAGAGCCAGTCCGCTTTCTCCGGCTTGTCGGTGAGATAGAACCAGGTGACGATGCCGAGCAGCACCGATGGGATGCCCTCGATGATGAACAGCCACTGCCAGCCTTTCAGGCCCATCATGCCGTCGAGCCCGAGCAACAGGCCCGAGATCGGCGCGCCGATCACGGTCGAGACCGGCACCGCGATCGCGAAGGCCGCAAGAAAGCGGGCGCGATATTCGGCCGGATACCAATAGGTGAGATAGAGGATGATGCCGGGGAAGAAGCCGGCCTCGGCGACGCCGAGCAGGAAGCGCAGGACGTAGAAGCTGGTGACGCCGCTGACCACCGCCATCAGCGCCGAGATGATGCCCCAGGTCACCATGATGCGGGCGATCCAGCGGCTCGCGCCGAATTTCTCCAGCGCGAGGTTGCTCGGCACTTCGAAGATGAAATAGCCGATGAAGAAGATGCCGGCGCCCCAGGAGTAGATCAGCGGGGTGAACTTCAGGTCCGCATTCATGGTGAGCGCGGCGAAGCCAAGATTGACGCGGTCGAGATAGGAGAAGAAGTAGGCCAGCACCAGGAACGGAATCAGGCGCCAGGAGATGGCGCGGATGGTCGAGGTTTCGATGTCCGACTTGGTGGCACCGGTGGAACCGGCATAGATGGTGGTCTGGCTCATGGCTTCCCCCGGAGTTGTTGCTTTTTTCGGGTCTGCGGCCGTTTTCAGCATCGCGAGCAAAGAGTCAATGGAGCAAGCAATGCACGAGACGCAGCCGGGCACGCCTGTTGCGCCTCTACAGACCTCACTGATCCGCGCTGCCCTCGCGCTCGCGGTGATCGCCTGCGGGCTGTCCCTTCGCTGGTACGGCTTCCCGCTCGGCCTGCCTGCGTTCATCGTGAAGTACGGCGGCTCGCTGCTGTGGGCGACGATGGTGTTTCTGCTGGCAGGAGTCGTGCTGCCGCGGCTGACACGGAGCCAGCTCGCAGCCATCGCGATAGTGATCGCGGCAGTCGTCGAGTTCTCCCGCCTGATGCATACTCCCTGGCTCGATGCGTTCCGCCTCACCACCGCAGGC
Source organism: Bradyrhizobium sp. NBAIM18 (assembly GCF_020193825.1). Taxonomy (NCBI): domain Bacteria; kingdom Pseudomonadati; phylum Pseudomonadota; class Alphaproteobacteria; order Hyphomicrobiales; family Nitrobacteraceae; genus Bradyrhizobium; species Bradyrhizobium sp. NBAIM18. The sequence continues at coordinate 434,628 of NZ_JADYVO010000005.1, read as the reverse complement.
GCGTTGCTGCTCGGCCGCATCTTCTCGCTTTGGAATTTGCTGGCCTATGCGGTTGGGATTGCGTTTGGCATGTGGATCGATCGCGTTGCCATGCGCGGTCCCGTAGGGTGGGCAAAGGCGCCGTAGCGCCGTGCCCACGTCTCGTCATCGAATAGGCAAGACGTGGGCACGCTTCGCTTTGCCAACCCTACAAGACTAACCCACCCTACAAAGCCTCACTCCGCCAGTTGAAACCGCTCGAAACGGTCGAGCTCCTCCTCGATCAAGCGCTTCAGCTCCTTGCGGCCCGCCGTCTTCCTGCCCTGCCCGACCCAGGTCCATTTCTGCATCAACAGCTTCTTGTTCTGCCGATCGGTCTTGAGATCGAGCGCGGCGACGATCTCGTCTCCGACCAGCACGGGCAGCGCGAAATAGCCGAGCTTGCGCTTGGCTTTCGGCACATAAGCTTCGAACAGGTGGTTGTAGCCGAAGATGAGGTTGGTGCGCTTGCGCTGGATGATCAGGGGATCGAACGGCGAGAGGATGTGGACGAGATCGGGCGACACCTCATGCGGCTCAAGCGCTGCAGGCGAGGCCCAGTGCTCCTGCTTACCGGCGCCCTCGATCGCGACGGGCACGAGCTCGCCGCGGCGGACGCGCGAGGCGATCAGGCGCGCGACCGGCTTCTTGCTGGGCGCATCGAGATGGCAGACCGAATCGAGGCTGACCACGCCCTGCGAGCGCAACGCGCGGTCGAGCAGATAGGCCCTGATCTCGCTTGCCGGCGCCGGCTTCGGCAGCCTGTCCCAGCCGAAATGACGCGTCGTCAGCTCGTAGGTCTTGAGCATGCCCTGGCGCGCGCTGATGGTGACCGCCCCGGTATAGAAGGCGAGCTGCAGCGCCCGCTTCGAGGGCTTGCGGCTCTGCCACAGATGCTCCTTCTCGACGAGCACGTCGTCCTCGATGTCACGGATCGTCAGCGGCCCGCCGCGCAGCAGCCGCATCACCTTGCGCGTGTCGGCCGGCTTCACCGCGGCGAACCATTTGTGCCCCTCGCGGCGGTGCTCGCGCATCGCCGGCAGGAAGAAACGGAAGTCGTTCGCCGGCACGTAGGAGAGCGCGTGCGTCCAGTACTCGAACACGGTCTTGTCGACACTCTGGGCGTGGCGCAGATCGGCGCGGCGATAGGACGGGATCCGGCTGAACAGGATGTGGTGATGGCAACGCTCGATGACGTTGATGGTGTCGATCTGCACATAGCCGAGATGGGCGACAGCGGCCGAGACGGCCTCTGCGCCTTCGCCAAACGGAGCGCGGTCGGTCAGCCGCTGGGCATGCAGCCAGATCTGCCGGGCCTGTGTCGTCGAGAGCGGAAGCGGTTTGGACGTGCGGGGCATTGCGCGTGCAATGTAGCGGGATTCGCCGCGAGGCAAAGAAGCAGGGACGCGAAAAAGCCGCGCTGCCATCTGCTGCCAGCGCGGCCATGACGTGTGGGATCGGCGGAAGCCTACTTCTTCATCGCCATCGCCTTCTCGGCGCTCATATAGTGCTTGCACGCTCCACGCATGTTGCCCTTGCTCATGTCGGAATTGGCCGCGGCCATCGACTTCCTCGCCGCGATCTTGGCGGGCGTGTCTTCGCCGCCCATGCCGGCAACGAGCTTTGCCATGTTTGCACTGGTGCACGCCATCTTGGCGGCGGATGCGGGGGACAGAGCAAGTGCGGCGAATGCCGTCGCGAGCAACAGGGTCTTCATCAAGTTCTCTCCTCGAGTAGGCAGCCGGCCTGATGCCGGCCAACGCACCGCCATTCTTCAGCCACAAGTTTGCAGGGAAAAGACAATTTCGTTGCTGCGCTGCAGTGATACCCGCTTTTCAGCGTGCGGCTTTTGGGCGCTCCCCGACGCTGCCGGTGGCGACCTCCGGGTCGCAGATGGCCTTGCCACGTCCTTCTGCCTGGCAGCGATAGACACTGCCGGTGAGGCGATCGACCAGCCAGACGTTCTCGTCGGTCGGCCCTTCGAGCCCGACATAGCGGGAGGTCACCCCGGTGATCAGTGTCGAGAGCAGGATGGCCACCGCGATCATCGCCGCACCGATATAGATGGGCATTGCGTTCAGGGTCACTGTCCGATCCGGCGGGCCACCGCGATGGAATTGATAGTCGCGCTGATAGTCACTTGGCCTCGGCACAGGACGGAACTCGGCTCCCCTCGCGTCAAATTATCGAATGATTGAAGTGTGTTAGGCGGACATCTGGACGAATTCTTGTTCGCGGGCGGGCGGTGAGGCGACGCCTTTGCGACGTTCGGGTTTCCCGGAACCCAGTACGGCCGGCTCGAAAGCAAACTGCGAATGGTCGAACCGGAGCACAGTGACCTCGGCTCGCCGTTTCGAATGTGACCAAGATCACATCAGAGCCGTTGAACCTGCCCTACGCTCGCAGCATCAAATCGCCATCAGGCGTAACAGCGAGGATACCACCATGACCCATTTCAATAAGTCTTTTGGACTGACGGCGATCACCCTGACAGCCGTCCTGTCGATGACGGCCGGCCTTGCGCTGGCCGGCGACAACAACATCTCCGCCGGCCAGATCGTCGATGCGCTGAAGCCGAAGCCGGCGACCCGCGGGCTGTCCGTTGGCCCCCAGACCGATGCGACCGTGCAGGCCAAGGAAGCGACCTTCCTGAACACCGTGCGCAACCGCTCGACCCGGTCGCTCTCGACAGGCGAGCGCGAGCAGATCGCCGAGCTCGCTGCCACCAAGCCGAAGATCGATCTGGAGATTCAGTTCGACTACAACTCGGCCGACATCGCCAAGACCTCGATGGCCTCGGTGCAGGCGCTCGGCAAGGCGCTGTCCGATCCGGCGCTGAAGGGCTCGACCTTCGTGGTCGCCGGCCACACCGACGCGACCGGTGGCGAAGCATACAATCAAGGTCTCTCCGAACGGCGCGCCGACACCATCAAGAAGTACCTGATGCAGAATTACGGCCTCAACGGCAACGATCTCGTCACCGTCGGCTACGGCGAGACGAAGCTGAAGGATGCCGCCAACGGCGCTGACGCCATGAACCGCCGGGTCCAGGTCGTGAACATGGACACCAAGACCGCAGCAAAATGATACGACGAGCGCCTCCGCCTGCTGCCCTGCGGCAGGCGGAGGCGTGATCACAGTTTGAAGCGCGATACGATCGTCATCGCGCTTATTATTTTGAGCATGATCTTTTCGGAAAACCGCTACACACTTTTCCGGATCATGCTCTAGACCGGTGCGGGTGTCGCGAGAGCCTCCCGGACCAGCCGCGCGAGCTCGGCCTTGCGGTAGGGCTTCTCCAAAATCAGGGCGCCCTGCCTGACGTGGCCGTTCGCCGCCAGCGTTTCGAGGGCGTAACCCGATGTCAGCAGCACGCGCAGCTCGGGCCTTTCCTTGCGTGCAAGCCCTGCAAGCTCCCAGCCATTGACGCCGGCGCGGGATCGGCAAAGGCGTGCCGGAGCGCGGGATCGGTGTGCGTGGCGATCTCGATGTCCTCGCGCAACGTTCGACGCAGCAGCTTGTGCATGGAATCGAGGAGCTTGTCGCATTCCGTCTCGACCGGCCGCAGCAATTGCTTGCGGCTGAAGGCGAGCAGCCGCTGCGTCAGCTCGGCGCCGCGCTCGCCGGCGCTACAGATATCGTCGGCAAGCCGCTTCAGGTCCGCGCGCGACAGCAATTGCTCGGCCAGGTATTCGGCGTTGCCGACGATCACGGTGAGAAGATTGTTGAAGTCGTGGGCGATACCGCCGGACAGCTGGCCGACCGCCTCCATCTTCTGCGCCTGGATGAGCTGAGCCTCGGTGCGCTTGCGGTCGCTCAGATCGTGGATCATGCCGACGAAGATCGACGAGCCGCCCTGCTTGGCCTCCCCGACCGACAATTCCATCGGGAAGGTCGTGCCGTCCTTGCGCCGACCGACGACCTCGCGGCCGATGCCGATGATCTTGCGCTTGCCGGTGACGTGGTAGTTTTGAAGGTATTCGTCATGGGCGTCGCGGTAGGGCGGCGGCATCAGGAGCTTGACGTTCCGGCCGATGACCTCGCTCGCGCAATAACCGAACAGCTTCTCGCAGGCCGGATTGAATATCAGGATGCCGCCGCGGGCGTCGATCAGGATCACCCCGTCGACGGCGGTATCGACCACGGCACGCAGCCAGTCCGCGTTGGAATGATCCGGACTGACAATGCCATCCCCCATGCCCACCCCGCGGCTCCAATTCCGGCAATGACAGCCAGTGCACACGCGCCGATTGATTCATGCAAGCCAATTCTACTCGGCTATGCACGCCCGCGGGCACTAGATCCAGCTTTGGAACAGCATCAGCCGGTTGAATCCCCCCATCGTCACGCCGACGAAGGCCGCGGAAATCGGCAGCATCACCGCAAAGCCGGCCGCCGCGACGCCGACATAAGCCCACAACAGCCAGCGCGGCAGACCCTCGCGGCGCAGCACATAGACCAGTGCCAGGGACGCCGCGGTCGCGGCCGGCAGATAGTAATAGATGAAGCCCAGCGTGCGCGGCAGCAACGCCCAGGCGAGCCAGGGACCGAAATAGAATGTGGCGATCAGGAATGCATCCCAGCGCCGCGTCACGATGAAATCGCGCAGCACCATGGCGAGTGCAGGCAGAGCCGGCCACAGCACGAGCGGATTGCCGAGGAAGACGATCGCGGCGATGTGGTCCTCCGCGGTCTTGTCGAACAGGAACCAGACCGGGCGCGCGAGCAGCGGCCAGGACGGCCATGCGCTCATATAGGTGTGGCCGGCGATGGCCGTCGTGGTGTTGTCGGCAAAGATCCGCCGCTGCGCCTCGATCAAGTCCGGCAGCGACAATCCGTAGAGCGGAACGAAGGCGGCAAGATAAGCCAATGCCGGCAGGACGGCGAAGCAGAGCGCGACATGATGCAGCTTCAGGCCGGGCCAAAGCTCCGGCCGATACCAGTCGTCCGGCGTCGCGTCGGCGAACAGCGTATACCAGCCCTGCATCAGGCGGATCACCGCAACAATGACGATGCAGACGCCGAGCGGGAACAGGCCGCTCCATTTACACGCGGCCGCAAGGCCGAACAGGCTGCCCGCCACCGCGAACAGCGCTTGCGGCCGCTCTCTGCGAAACCCTTGCATGAAGGCGGCGGTGGCGAGCAGGCCGAAGCCGAGCGCAAAGACATCGAGCATCGCGATGCGCGCCTGGACGTACAGCATCTGGTTGAAGGCTGCGATCAGCGCGGCGGCGATCGCCGGCCCCTGCGCGGCGAACAACGCGAGTCCACACAGATAGATCGCGACGATCGCGAGCGCGCCGAACAAGGTCGCGGGATAACGCCATCCAAGCGCGTTGTCGCCGAACGTTGCGATCGATGCCGCGATCATCTCCTTGGCCAGCGGCGGATGCATCGGATTGAGCATCGGCTGCGACATCGCGGGCGTCAGCATCTGGCGCGCCGCCGGCACGTAATGCACCTCATCGAACACGAATTTTTCCGGCGTGACGACGCCGATCAACAGCGCCAGATGCGCGATCAGGAAGATCGCGACAGCAATCACTGCACTCCGCGACACCTGAGGAACCGCCGGCAATTCGCGCATCTTTTGTGGGGCTGTCTTGCGTGGCAAATTGGCTTCACCGCGGAGAAAAATAAACTGCTTCCCGTCATTGAACGCATTCTGCCGCAACTGTCACTAAGCATGACGCAGGTCCTGCGCCGCTTGTGATAATTCCGCCACATCAGAAGCGCGCGCGATCCGGTACGATCAGGGACACATCGATCGGTTGCGAAATGAATTTGCGTTTTTGCCTTTTCTCCACACTGCTCACGGCCGCAATCTGTGCGGCATCCGACGCCGAAGCGCAGACGCGCGTCGGCCAGGCTGTCGTCATTCAGAACGAAGTGGTGCGCGTCGCCGCGACCACGACGCCGATTAATGTCGGCGACAGCATGCTGCGCGACGAGACCGTGCGGACCGGCGCCGACAGCGCGGCGCGTTTCGTGATGGCCGACAGCACCAATCTATCACTGGGGCCGAGCGCCACGCTGAAGCTCGACCGCACCGTCTTCAACGACGAGCACAGCTATCGTGACGTCGCGATCCGCATGACCACCGGCGCCTTCCGCTTCGTCACCGGACGCTCCGACAAGGCCGCCTACAAGATCACGACACCGCTCGCCACCATCGGCGTGCGCGGCACCACGCTCGACATTCTCTCGCAGCGCGGGCGCTCCGTCGTTGTGCTTCAGGACGGCGCGGCCAGCGTGTGCACGAAGAGCGCCCAGTGCGTGCAACTCACCCAGCCCGGCGACACCGCCATCATCACCTCGACCGGCGGCAAGGTGAGCATCACCAAGAGCAACACGCCGCCCTGGACCTTCGCCGCCAATTGCGCCGCGAGCGCCGGGTTGTGCGCAGTCAACCAGTACGCCGGCGCCTCGCCGACCATCACGCCTGCCGTCGAGGACGACGCCATGCTGTGCGGGCGCTGACGATGGCGAAATTCACCGTTCGGCGCCTCATCCTTGCCGCTGCGCTGGTCGCATCTGCGGCGTTTGCGCTCGTCACGTTCGATGCCCGCCCGGCGGCTGCACAGGCCTCGGAGTGCGGGTCCGAGTGCGGTGAACCAGAGCCCACTCCGTCCCCAACCTATTCGCCGTCGCCATATCCGTCTCCGACCTATTCCCCGTCGCCGAATCCCTCGCCCACGCCGACCCCCTCCCCATCGCCCAGCCCCTATCCGTCGCCTTCACCGAGCCCGGCTCCGTCGCCGTCGGGACCGACGGGCGCGGATTCCAGCGGCAATTCGATCGGCGGCCTTGCCAATCAGCGCTTCAATCAGATGGTCACCAACCGGGTGCTCGGCACGGTGCTGCTCGGCGTCAACGAGCAGATCAATTGCGGCGACTGCATCAGCGCGTTCGGCTCGGCCGGCTCGTTCTCGGCCGGCATCCACGGCCGCAAGCAGCTGACCAACAATCTGTCGCTGCTCGCCGGCATTGCCTACACGCATTACAACGAGGGCGGCTACAAGATCACGAGCGCACCGATCGGCGCTTTCGCGCTGCGCTACGACTTCACCGACTGGGGCTCGTCGCGCCCGTTCTTCGACGTCGGCGCGATCCTGACGCCATGGGAGAAGGCGCGCTACACGCGCAGCTACGACACCAGCCTCGGGCCGGTGACCGTGACGAGCTCGACCAACGCGTCCAACTACGCCGTTTACGGCCGCGCCGGCTGGATGAGCCGCCTCTCGCCGCGCGACGAGGTCGCGGCCTCGATCGAGGTCTGGCAGCTCTGGCAACGCGTCTCCGGCTATCGCGACAGCGCGGTGGCGTTCAATCCGTTCGACGCCAGCATCGCTGATGGCACCGACCGCACCAGCCTCGTCAAGATCGGCGGCCAGTGGACGCATCTGTTCGGCAGCAACATCGAGACCAACATCAATGGCGGCTGGGTGCAGTCCTTCGCCAGCCACAGCGGCATCGTCGCGACAGTGACCGGCCAGGGCACGGTGGTGCCGACCATGGGCAACCAGGGCTGGTTCGAATATGGCGGCCGCCTCGGCTTCCGCGTGCAGAAGGGCTGGATCGTGGACCTCTTCGCCAACGGCACGCTTGGCCCGCAGCCGGTCGGCAACACCATCCATGGCGGCGTGGGGCTGCGGATCAATTATTAGCGGCGAGAATCCCGCCTCACATTCCGCTGTCATGCCTCGGCTTGACCGGGGCATCCAGTACGCCGCGGCCCATCGGTTTAATCACTGCCGTCTCGGAGTACTGGATCGCCCGGTCAAGCCGGGCGATGACAGTGAGTAGGTGGCGAGAGCGACCCGCCCTCACGCCGCCGACTTGCCCTCGAACGCCCGCCGCAACACCTCGACGTCCAGCTTGACCATCTTCATCATGGCCTGCATCGCGCGCGCGGCTGCAGCCTTGTCCGGGCTCGACAGGAACTCGAACATCGCCTTTGGCACGATCTGCCAGGCCACGCCCCAGCGATCCCTCAACCAGCCGCACTGCTCCGCCTTGCCGCCATGGGCGAGGAACGCGTTCCAGACGCTGTCGACCTCTGCCTGGTCGTCGCAATGGATCATCAGCGAGATGGCGTGGGTGTATTCCATCTTCATGCCGCCATTGAGCGCGACCAGCTTCTGTCCGGCGACGGTGAACTCGACGACGAGCACGGAGCCTTCCTTGCCGGACGGGCCGTCCGCAACGTTGCGCTGAACGTGCGTGATCGCCGAATTCGGGACCAGCGAGACGTAGAATTTTGCAGCGTCCTCGGCATCGCCGTTGAACCACATGCAGGGCACGAGCTTGGACATGGTGAATGCTCCTCTTGAGGTCTACTGGTTTCGGCTCAGGCGTTCGCCAGGTCGGGCTGCAGAGGGGCGGCGGAAAGATCCATCCAGTTCACGCCCCACATGTGGCCGTCCGGATCCTCGAAGCTGCGGCCGTACATGAAGCTGTATTCGTCCTTGGGGCCGGGATCGGCCATCCCGCCTGCAGCTGCGGCCCTGGCGACGATATCGTCGACATCGCTGCGGCTGTCCGCCGACAGGCAAAACAGCACCTGGTTCGAGGTCCTGGCGTCCGCGATCGGCTTGGGCGTGAACTGGCGGAATTTGTCGTGGGTCAGCAGCATGGCGAAAATGGTCTCGGAAAAGACCATGCAGCTCGCGGTCTCGTCGCTGAATTGCGGGTTCCTGACCGCGCCGACCGCCTCATAGAAGGCAGTCGCGCGCTTGAGGTCGGTCACCGGCAGGTTGACGAAGATCATCTTGGGCATCGGAGGCTCCTTGGCGGGGTTCTGGCCAAGGACGGATGGCCAGGCCGCCATCCGACATGACTTCCGACAAATTTTTCGGACCCCGACTGCGGGGCCCTGTCGCGCCGCTCTCCGCGCCGCTGAAGAGACTTACTTCTTCTCGTTGGGATCCCGGTGCACCGGGTCGATCCACAGCACCGTCTCGGGCTTCTCGACCGGCTCAATGTCGAGGTTGATGGCCACCGCCTCGCCGTCGCTGCGCACCAGCACGCATTCCAGCACCTCGTCGGGGCTGGCGTTGATCTCCTGGTGCGGCACGTAGGGCGGGACGAAAATGAAGTCGCCGGGGCCGGCTTCCGCGGTGAATTGCAGGCTCTCGCCCCAGCGCATGCGCGCCTTGCCCTTCACGACATAGATGACGCTTTCGAGATGGCCGTGGTGATGCGCGCCGGTCTTGGCATCCGGTTTGATGCTGACGGTGCCCGCCCACAATTTCTGGGCGCCGACGCGGGCGAAATTGATCGCGGCCGCACGGTCCATGCCCGCTGTCGACGGCACGTTGGTATCGAGTTGATTGCCGGGAATGACGCGAACGCCGTCATGTTTCCAGCGGTCATCATCATGCTGATGACCATGGTCATGGTGGGAATGCGAATGGTCATGGCCGGTCATGGGACTTGCTTTCTGTTGGTTCCGTGCGCGGCAAACTAACCCAAAGCCGCAGCCGCAAGCCATACCAAAATCGGAACCCTCGTAGCCATCAGGCGTTGTCATTCCAAGCAAATCGAAAGGAGATTTTCATGGGCAGCACGACCGACAAGATCAAGGGCACCGCCAACGAGGCGATCGGCAAGGCCAAACAGGGCGTCGGTGAAGCCACCGGATCCGATCGGATGAAAGGCGAAGGCGTGGTGCAGGAAGTGAAGGGCAAGGGCCAGCAGGCCATGGGCGATGCCAAGGACGCCGCGAAGGACGCGATGGATCGCGCCGCCGCTGCGGCTCGCCGCGCCGCGGAGTGACGCGCGCTAGACTGAAATGAAAAGACCGGCCGCAAGGCCGGTCTTTTGCTGTTATCGATTTCATCTCCGTCATGGCCGGGCTTGACCCGGCCATCCACGTCTTGACCACGCGGCCCGAAGAACGTGGATGCCCGGGACGAGCCCGGGCATGACGATGTAGAGACGTCAGTCACTTCACCGCGAGCAATTCCACGTCGAACATCAGCGTCGCGTTCGGCGGGATCACGCCGCCGGCACCGCGGGCGCCGTAGCCGAGCTGCGGCGGGATGATCAGCGTGCGCTTGCCGCCGACCTTCATCGAGGCAACGCCCTCGTCCCAGCCGGCGATGACGCGGCCCTTGCCGATCGGAAACTCGAACGGCTCCTTGCGATCGACGGAGCTGTCGAATTTCTTGCCCTTCTGGCCGTTCTCATAGAGCCAGCCGGTATAGTGCATCACGCAGATCTGGCCAGGCTGCGGCGAGGCGCCGGTGCCGACATTGGAGTCGATGATCTGCAAGCCTGAAGCTGTGGTCATGGTCTTTCCTGCGGTCTGGGCCGAGGCCGTGGTGGAAACGAAATGCGACACGCTGGCGATCACGATGATCGCGAGTGCCGACATCAGGGCGAGGAGCGCGCGCTGGAAACGCTGCATAAAACACCTTCCGTTTGAGGCAGGAGGTGTCTAACTCAAGGCGGTCGCCGTTTCCACCCCCTTTAGAGCTCTATATCTTCGAGCCGAACCGGCAGCCTGCGGATGCGCTGGCCGGTGGCGTGATAGACCGCGTTGCAGATCGCCGCATTGGTGCCGACATTGCCAAGCTCGCCGAGGCCCTTTGCGCCCACCGGGTTGATGTGATCGTCCTGCTCGGACAGCATGATGACCTCGACGCCGGGCACATCTGCATTCACGGGCACGAGGTAATCGGCAAGATTGTCGTTGACGTAGCGCGCATTGCGCTCGTCGATCTCGGTGGCCTCGAGCAGCGCCGAGGACATGCCCCAGATCAGGCCACCCATGAGCTGGCTGCGCGCGGTGCGCGGATTCATGATCCTGCCTGCCGCGAACGCGCCGACCAGGCGGGGACAGCGGATCTCGTGCGTGAAGCGATTGACGCGGACCTCGACGAACTCGGCGCCGAAGGCATAGGCGATCTGGTCCTTCATTTGATGGCCGCCGATCAGCCGAACCTGCCCGCTGTGCATGGCCCTGAAGGAATCCAGCGGCGCGCCCTCCGGCTTCCACTCGCCATATTCTTCGACCACGCCGACGCCGAGCGCATCGAACGCCTTCTCGATGTCGAGCGAGCGATCGCCCTTGGCCGCCTGGGTCGAGGGAGCCGGGCTGATGCCGACGGTCTCCTTGGCCTTGTCGGCAAGGCTGTCGCTGGGCATCAGCGCCTTGAACAACCGCTGTCGGATCTGATCGCACACCATCATCACGGCCGAGCAGGTGCTGGCGGTGGAATTGGAGCCGCCGGCAACCGGCGCAGGCGGCAGGTCGCTGTCGCCCATGAAGACCGCGACCTTCTCCAATGGCACGCCGAGCCGCTCGGCAGCAGTCTGGGCTATGACGGTGTAGGCGCCGGTCCCGATCTCATGGCCGGCGATCTCGACGCGCGTGCGGCCGTCGCGCTGCAGGCGCACGCGCGCGGCGGACGGTCCCACCAGCGTCGGATAGCAGGTGGCGGCGCAGCCGTAGCCGATCAACCAGTCACCATCCGACATCGATTTCGGCTGTGGCGAGCGCTGCGACCAGCCGAACGCCTTGGCGGCTTCGTCGAAGCACGCCATGAGCGATCGCGACGTGTAGGGCTTGCCATCGATCGGATCCCTGGTGGCGTCGTTGATGCGGCGAAGCTCGACCGGATCCATGTTCAGTTCCACCGCGAGCTCGTCCAGCGCGCTCTCCAGCGCGAACAGATACGGCACCTCGGGGGGCGAGCGCATGAAGCCGGGCGTGTTGCGATCGGCACGCACGATCGAGACCAGACTGTCCACGTTCGGGCAGGCATAGAGCCGCGTCGTGGTCTTGGTGCCGCCGACGCAATAGGCGTCGGGGCGCGAGGAGACTTCGGCCCCCTCATGCCTCAAAGCGACCAGCCTGCCGTCGCGGCTCGCACCAAGCTTGATCTCGTGACGGGTCTCGGCGCGATGCGTGGTGATGGTGAAGCCCTGGTCGCGGGTCGGGACCAGCTTGATCGGACGGTTCAGGCGCCTGGCGATGGCGGCGATGATGGCGGTGCGCGGCGTCATCGAACCTCGCGAGCCGAATCCGCCGCCGACATAGGGATTGACCACGCGCACCTTGTCGGCGTCGATGCCGAGCTGCTCGGCCACGCCGTTCTTCAGGCCGTGGACGAACTGGCTGCCTTCGTAGATGACGAGATTGTCGCCCATCCAGGCGCAGCTGGTCGTGAACAGTTCCAGCGGATTGTGATGCTGCGTCGGCGTCTCGTAGGAGGCAACGAGCTTGACCTCGGCCGCGTCGAACGCTTTGGCGAAATCCCCGACCTTGGGGTCTTCCTTGAACTGCGAGTTTTGTCCTTTCGCGGCGGCCGTCGTCGTCCCCGGCGAATCGAACGTCGCGCTGGGCGCAGCAGCGCTATAGCTGACCTTGACGCGGTTGGCCGCTTCGCGCGCGGCCTCGTAACTTTCCGCGACCACCACGGCGATGATCTGGCCGTCATGGGCGATCTCGGCCGATTTCAACGGCTGGATCGTGGTGCCGGCATAGCCGCCATTGCTGTACAGTTTCGACTCCTTCAGCTTCGGGGCGTTCTCGTGCGTGACGATCTCGATCACGCCGCGGACGCGCTTGGCATCGTCAAGCTCGAAGCGGTCGATCCGGCCCTTGGCGATGGCGCTGGTGACCAGGAACGCGTAGGCCGGATTGTCCAGCGGCATGTCCGAGGCATAGGTCGCCCGCCCCGTCACCTTTGCGGCCGCATCATAGCGCGGCACGGGCTGCCCCATATTCGTCCTCGGCCCGGGAGCTGCAGCGGTCATGGTCAGATCTCCATCGTTACGGCCTGCTGGAGCGCGCGTGCCACGACACGCTTGCCGAGTGCGATCTTGAAGCTGTTGTACCGGCGCCCGCGGGCGTCTGCGAAAGCTGCATCGGCGACGCGCTGTGCCAGAGCTTCGTCGAACCTCTGTCCCTTCAACAGCGCCTCGGCCTCACGCGCCCGCCACGGCACAGTGGCGACGCCGCCAAGCGCGACGCGGGCGTCCCGGATCGCGCCGTCCTGGACGTCGAGCGCGATCGCGGCTGACGACAGCGCGAATTCGTAGGATTGCCGGTCGCGGGCCTTCAAATACACCGAGCGTGGCCAGCGGCCGGAAATCGAGAACGCCGAGATCAGCTCGCCCGGCTGAAGCGCAGTCTCGATGTCCGGTGTGCTGCCCGGCGCCTTGTGAAGCTGCGCGAACGGCATGCTGCGCGTACCAGCCTTGCCGGTGATCTCGACCATGGCATCGAGCGCGATCAGCGCCTGCGCGAAATCGCCAGGATACGTCGCGATGCACTGATCGGAGGTCCCGAGCACCGCATGAATGCGATTGACGCCGTCCATTGCGGCACAGCCGGAGCCTGGATTGCGCTTGTTGCAGTTCTCATAGGAGACATCGCGGAAGTAGTTGCAGCGCGTCCGCTGCATCACGTTGCCGCCGAGCGTTGCCATGTTGCGCAGCTGGGCGCTGGCGGCGAGCTTCAGCGAATCCGCGATCACCGGATAGAAGCGCTGGATCTCGGTATGCGCGGCGACGTCCGACATCTTTGCGAGCGCCCCGAGGCGCAAGCCATCTCCGCTCGGCGCGATCGCCGACCAGGCATGGGCCAGCGGAGTGATGTCGACGATCGTGGTGGGCCGCATCACGTCGAGCTTCATCAAGTCGATCAGCGTGGTGCCCCCGGCAAGCGGCTGCGCCGCCGCCTTTGTCAGCGGATCGTTGGCGGCCGCGGCGGTGCCGAGCGCCTGCACGGCCATATCCGGGTCCGATGCTCTCTGATACGAAAACGGTCGCATGCGCCTAGCCTTTCATGATCTCGGGCGCGGCCTGCTTCACGGCGGCGACGATGTTGGGATAGGCGGCACAGCGGCAGATATTGCCGCTCATATATTCACGGATGTCGGCCTCGCTGCCGGCATGGCCCTCCTTCACGCACGCGATCGCCGACATGATCTGGCCGGGCGTGCAATAGCCGCACTGGAACGCATCGTTGTCGATGAAGGCCTGCTGCATCGGATGCAGGCGGTCGTCGGTGGCGAGGCCTTCGATGGTCGTGATCTCCTGTCCCTCGGCGGCGAGTGCCAGCGTCAGGCACGACACCACACGGCGATCGTCGATCAGCACCGTGCAGGCGCCGCACTGGCCGTGGTCGCAGCCCTTCTTGCTGCCGGTGAGCTTGAGATGTTCGCGTAAGGCATCGAGCACCGTGGTACGCGCATCGATGCTCAGGCGCTTGTCCTTGCCATTGACGCGAAGCGTGACCTCGACGGGAAGCGACGGATCCTGCGTGGCCTGCGCCCGGGCATCCTCCGACGCCGCGCGCGCCGTGATCGGGATCAGCGCGCTGCCCGCCGCCCCGGCCATGAAGGCGCGCCGGTCGAATCCGGATGATCTGGAACCTGGTTTGTCGGGCATGGCAGGCCTCCGCCGCTGATCTGCAAAGCAGCGCACGCCTGCACCGCTCATCGCCCCTTAACCTGGAGCAATGGGCGCAGTTCCGGATGAGAGAAGGGTGGCGCAGCAAATGCCGCGCCGCCCTTCGTCAATTTTTCCTGATTTCGCGTGGGGAACTGCGCCGGCGATCAATAACCCAGCGCGCAGCCGTCCTTGCGCGGATCGGAGCCGCCGGTGAGCGTGCCCTTGTCCCAATCGATCCAGATCGCCTGGGCGCCGCCGAGCGGGCCGACCACGCTGGTGGTCTTGTGGCCGAGCTTCTTCAGGCCCTCGACGACGGCCGCCGGCACGCTGTCCTCGAGCTGATACTGGCCCTCGTAGTGCAGGCCGCGCGGCATGTCGATCGCCTCCTGCACATCGCAGCCGTAGTCGAGGATGTTGGTCAGGAGATGAGTCTGGCCGGTCGGCTGGTACTGGCCGCCCATGACCGCGAACGACATCGTGGAACGGCCGCCCTTGGTGAGCAGGCCCGGCATGATCGTGTGCAGCGGGCGCTTGCCGCCTTCGATGCAATTGGGATGGCCCGGCTGGATTCGGAAGCCGCCGGCGCGGTTCTGGAACAGGACACCGGTCTTGTTCGAGACGATCGCCGAGCCGAAGGAATGCGCAACCGAATTGATGAACGAGCAGACGTTGCGGTCCTTGTCCACGACCGTGATGTAGATGGTCGAGGGATTCATCGGCGGCGCGACGTTCGGCAGGTCGAGCATGCCGTCCAGGCGGATCTTGCTGATGTACTCGTCGGCAAAGCCCTTCTCGAGCATCTCGGCGACGTTGATCTTCATGTGCTCGGGAGAGGCGACATGCATCTCGCGGTTCATGTAGGCGATGCGTGCCGCTTCCGCTTCGAGATGGAAGCGCTCGACGCTCACGGGCGCGTACTTGGTCAGATCGAACCGCGACAGGATGTTGAGCATCAACAGCGCGGTGACGCCCGGGCCGTTCGGCGGGCACTGCCAGACGTCATAGCCCTTGTACATGGTGCCGATCGGCGTGGTCACTTCGGTCGTGTGCGCGGCGAAATCGTCGAGCGTGTGCAGGCCCCCGATGCCCCTGAGGGTCTCGACCATGTCCTCCGCGATCTCGCCCTTGTAGAACGCGTCGCGGCCGTCCCTGGCGATCGCGCGCAGCGTCTTGCCGAGCTCGGCCTGGCGAATGACGTCGCCGGCGACCGGCGGCTGGCCGCCTGGCAACAAATAGCGCACGGTGTTGGTCCCGTTCTTCAGCTTCTCGAACTGATTCTTCCAGTCGAAGGCAATGCGGGGCGCGACGACGTAGCCCTCCTCGGCCGCCTTGATCGCGGGCTGGAGCAGCCGGTCGAAACCGAACTTGCCGTGATCGCGCAAGACGGTCGCGAAGGCATCGATCACGCCAGGGATCGAGACCGCATGCGCCGAGGTGAGCGGCACGGAATTGATCTTGCGTTCGAGATACCAGTCGGCATTCGCCGCCTTTGGCGCGCGGCCGGAGCCGTTATAGGCGACGATCTTGCCCTCGCCCCGCGGCTGGATCAGCGCAAAGCAATCACCGCCGATGCCGGTCGATTGCGGCTCGATCACGCCGAGCAGGGCCGAGCCGGCAACCGCCGCGTCCACCGCGGTGCCGCCCTCGCGCAGCACCTCGATCGCGGCGAGCGAGGCCTGCGGATGCGAGGTCGCCACCATCGCGTTGGTGGCGTGGACCGTGGACCTGCCGGGGAAATGGAAGTTTCTCATCGAATGTCTTGCTCTCTTGGCCGTCGGCGCGGTTGGCGCGCCATCTCGAAAACCGCGTCTTCATGACACATTCCCGCCCCGCGGGGCAATGCTGGCATACCAGGAAAATGGCTGCCATCCGCTGGGCGTATGGACCTTTTGTAGGCTTGTGCGATGCGGGTTTTCCGGGCGCGGGCCGCCTGCTAAACGAGCGGCCATGACGTCCAGCAATACGCCATACAAGGTCTGCGCCTTCTATCAATTCGTCGCCCTCCCGGATTACCGCGAGCTGCGCGAGCCGCTGCGCGCCTGCTGCGCCGGTCTTGGGCTGAAGGGCAGCGTGTTGCTGGCGCAGGAGGGCATCAACGGCACGGTCGCCGGCGCACCGGGGGCGATCGACGCCTTCGCTCATGAGCTCGCACGCGGCGACATGTTCGGCGGCAGGCTCGACAATCTCGAATTGAAATTCTCCGCTGCGGAGGCGATGCCGTTCGGACGGCTGAAGGTGCGGCTGAAGAAGGAGATCGTCACCCTGCGCGATGCGGCCGCCGATCCGACGCGTCAGGTCGGCACCTATGTCGATCCGCACGAATGGAACGCGCTGATCGCAGCACCCGATACCCTCGTGCTCGACACCCGCAACGCCTTCGAGGTCGCGATGGGCACGTTCGAGGGCGCGCTCGATCCCGGCATCAAGAGCTTCGGCCAGTTCAAGGACTTTGCCGCCGAGCAGCTCGATCCGGCACGGCACCGCAGGATCGCGATGTTCTGCACCGGCGGCATCCGCTGCGAGAAGGCGAGCGCGCATCTGCTCGCGCGCGGCTTTGCCGAGGTCTATCACCTCAAGGGCGGCATCCTGAGATATCTGGAAGAGGTGCCGGAGGCGGAGAGCCGCTGGCGCGGCGAATGCTTCGTGTTCGACGAGCGCGTGGCGCTCGGCCACGGCTTGCGCGAGCGAAACAAGGACGTAACGCGTGACGAATGAGATCAAGACGCTGAGCGAGCGCATCGACACGCTGGAGACGCGCCTCGCCTATCAGGACGATACGATCGAGACGTTGAACCAGACCATCACCGCGCAGTGGAAGCAGATCGACAGGCTGACGCGGCAGATCACCGAGCTCAATGCTCGGCTGCAGGACGCCGAGGCAAATGCGCCAGGGCCTGCCAACGAGCCTCCGCCGCATTATTGAACGGTGTTACTGGCCGGACGCCTTGGGCAGCAGATCCATGACCTCGCCGGACATCACCAGGCGGTTGCGGCCTGCGGCCTTGGCGGCATAGAGCGCTTGGTCGGCAGCCTCGACCAGCGAAGAGACCCCCGCGGTTCGTTCGAACGACGGCCGGCAGGCTGCGCCGCCAAGCGAAGCGGTGACGCATCCAGCCGCCTGATTGCTGCCATGCGCGAGGCCGGCCTCGTGAATGGCGTTGCGGATCCGTTCGCCGACCCGGGCGCAGCCGGCAGCGTCGATGTTCGGCAGCAGCATGGCGAATTCCTCACCGCCATAACGCGCCGCCAGATCGCCGGCGCGCTGCGCTTCGGCCGCGATGATCTTGGCGATCAGGCGCAGGCACGCATCGCCCGCGGGATGACCGTATTCGTCGTTGTAGGCCTTGAAGTGGTCGACATCGATCATCAGCAAAGCAAGGCTGGAGCGGTCGCGATAGGCACGCGCCCATTCCTCCTTCAGGCGCTCGTCGAAGCGGCGGCGATTGGCAAGGCCGGTGAGGCTGTCCTCGATCGCCAGCGTCTCGAGCCTGGTTTCCAGCCTCTTGTGCTCGGTGATGTCGCGGGAGATCGCAACCACACCGTCGACGCGGCCATCGTCCTTACGTGTCACCCGCATGGTCGATTCGAGCCAGATCTCGCCGTTCTGCCGATGCGAGTTGCGGTAGGTGAGACGCGCCTCCTCCTTCTCACCGCGCTTCATGGCGTCGACGATCGCCTGGACCTCCGGCAGGTCCTCCGGATTGATACCCGCAAGAGCCGGCGTGCCGATCAACTGATTTGGACGCCAGCCGACGATGCGGACCGACGACGGCGAGACATAGCGCAGCCGCTCATCCAGGCCGATGCGGGTCACCATGTCGCTGGAGCCTTCGGCGAGCAGGCGGAAATGCGCCTCCGTCTCGGTCAGCGCGACGGCCATGCGCTGGCCGCGCTGCAACTGCCGCACCAGCACGCCGCCGATGACTGCGATCAGCATCACCAGCGCGAGCACGTAGAGCATGCGGGAGATCGCCGCCGCGCGCCACGGCGCGAGCAGCTCGTCCTTGTCGACGGTGGCGAGCAGGAGGAGGGGGAACCGACCGCTGCGATTGAAGAAGCTGACGCGTTCGGCACCGTCCAGCGGCGAGGTGAAATGATAGGCGCCGCTCGGCCGTTGCAGGCTCGGCTCGCGGAACAACGGCTTGTCGGCGACGCTGCGCCCGACGAATGTCTCGTTGCTGGGATTGCGCGCGACGATCAGTCCGTCGCCATGCGCCAGTGACACGGAGCTGTTGCGGCCGATCTCGAACTGCTTGTAAAAATGCGAGAGATAGTTCGAGCTGATGGTCGCGAGCACCACGCCGCCGAAGCTGCCGTCCTGCTTGCTGAAGCGGCGTGACAGGGTGACGACCCATTCGCCGTCCAGCAGGCTCTTCACGGGACGGCCGACATGGGCCTCGCGCTTCGGCGAGAGCTGGTGATATCGGAAGAAGGCATCGTCGCTGAAGGTCGTGCCGATCGTACCGGGTGAGGTTAGCCAGTTGCCTTGATCGTCGATGATGGCGAGGCTGTGAATGCGCGCGATCGCCTTCTTGCGCACATCCAGCAAGGTGCGCAGCTTCGCGATCGTGACCGGTGCGGTGCCGTCCATCTCCAACCGGCTGACCACGCCGACGACACCGGAATCCAGCAGATCGAGGCTGTCTTCGGCATGCTGGGTCAGCGAACGGGCTACGTTCGCCATCTCCATCTCGGCGTCCTTAAGCACCGCATCGCGAGCCGTCCATTCACGCCAACCGCTGACGCCGAGGATGGTCGCGCAGGTCAGCGCGACGAAAGCCGCCGCGCGCAGCGGCAGGCGGCTCCATCCGGCTCGTTGGGTAGCGCTCATGTGGCAGGGTTCTCCGATCGTTCGGAAACCTCTGCCGCTTCTGTTATTTAATTCTGAAATTGCTACCGGACTACGCGGCGGTTTCCGCCCTTTCCAGTAGTCTTACGGACACGGCGATCTGAGCATCGCTAACAAGACATTAGCGGGCCGATCGGAATCCGGCGCCCGCCGCCGCTAGCTGAAGATGGCCTTGACCTTGGCCCAGAGCGAAGGATGCTCGGCATCGGCGTCGGCCTTCGAGGGCGTCGGCTGCGCCGCGCTCACGGGATCGGACGCTGGGAACGTGTCCCTCAGCCCGTCGTCGAGCTTGGACTGCCGATCGGCAGCGAGCGCCTCGCGCAGGTCTTCGGCGTGCTTATCGTGCGGCGCGGGATTGAATGTCTCAGCCATGATCTCCTCCATTGGCTGGTCAACGCGGCCCGATCATCCAGGTTCCCCTGTTCCGCTGCGGGCCGCGGCGGTGTATCAGAAGGCACAACTTGCTTCAGGACCATTCGTGCCCCAGTCTTCGACGAAACGCTTCATCGACGTCCTCTCCGGCCAGCGCCAGACCGTCCCGCCCATGTGGATGATGCGCCAGGCCGGGCGCTATCTGCCGGAATATCGCGAGGTGCGCGCCAAGGCGGGCGGCTTCCTCGACCTCTGCTTCAACCCGGAGCTTGCCGCCGAGGTGACGCTGCAGCCGATCCGAAGGTTCGGTTTCGATGCGGCGATCATCTTCTCCGACATCCTGGTGATCCCCTATGCGCTAGGACGTTCGGTGCGGTTCGAGGTCGGCGAGGGCCCGCGGCTCGAGCCGCTGGACGATCCGGCCAAGGTGGCGACGCTGGCGCCGCACGCAGATTTCGGCAAGCTCGAGCCGGTGTTCGACGCGTTGAAGATCGTGCGCGGCGCGCTCGATCCCAGGACCGCGCTGATCGGCTTCTGCGGCGCACCGTGGACGGTGGCGACCTACATGGTCGCAGGCCACGGCACGCCGGACCAGGCGCCGGCCCGGATGATGGCCTACCGCCATCCGGAAGCTTTTTCGCAGATCATCGACGTCCTGGTCGACAACTCTATTCAGTATCTGCTGACACAGCTCGACGCCGGGGCCGACGCGTTGCAGATCTTCGACACCTGGGCCGGCGTGCTGCCGCCGACCGAGTTCGCGCGCTGGTCGGTCGAGCCGACGCGGCGCATCGTCGAGGGCGTAAGGGCCAAGGTGCCAGACGCGAAGATCATCGGCTTCCCGCGCGGGGCCGGCGCGCAGCTCCCCGGTTACGTCGAAGCCACCGGCGTCAACGCCGTCAGCATCGACTGGACCGCGGAGCCGGCCTTCATCCGCGAGCGGGTGCAGAGCAAGGTCGCGGTGCAGGGCAATCTCGATCCACTGGCGCTGATCACGGGCGGCGCCGCGCTCGATGGCGCGGTCGACAACGTGCTGGCCAATTTTGCTGCCGGGCGGCTGATCTTCAACCTCGGCCACGGCATCCAGCCGGAGACGCCGATCGCCCATGTCGAGCAGATGATCCGGCGCGTGCGGGGGTGAGGGCCTCTATCCACGTCGTCATGGCCGGGCTTGTCCCGGCCATGCACGCCTTGCCATGCGACGCGAAGAACGTGGATGCCCGGGACAAGCCCGGGCATGACGAGCCGTTGTGATCGGGTCTTGCAAAAAGTGCGAAAAACAACCCCATGCACAGTAGGCAAGTCGTTGAAAATATTAGGCGGGCATGACTCGCCCGTGCGTTTTGACTTGTCGGGCAAAACAGGTGCAAAATGACATCATCAGAGATCGTGATTTCGGCATGCTTACCGCGGCCGGCTGCGCTCGATGATCTCCGCCGCACCTTTCGCAAGCAAATCCAATCCCACCGCGCGGCCGAGCTCGCGCGGGCGATTGGCGGGACCTGCGCGCGAGGCTTCGATGATGGTGTTGCCGGAGAGGTCGAGCACCGAGGCGGTGAGCGACATCTGATCGCCCGTGATGGTCGAGAAGCCCGCCACCGGCGAATTGCAGTGGCCGTTGAGCACCCACAGCACCTCGCGCTCGGCGTCGGCGGAGGCGTGCGCGGCGGGATCGTCGATCGACGACAGGATCTGCCGCGTCTGCCAGTCCTGCGCGGCGCATTCGACCGCGACGATGCCCTGCCCTGCCGCCGGCAGCATCTCCGCCGCGGAGAATTCGTAGGCGATGCGTTGGGACAGGCCGACGCGATCGAGGCCCGAGCGCGCCATGATCAGCGCGTCGGCCGGCCCGACTGCGCCGCCATCCGGAAGGCGCTGCCTCTCGCCATTGTCGAGTTTTCGCACCCTTGTGTCGGCGGCCCCACGGAAATGGATCACCTCCACCTCCGGGAACAACCGCCGCGCATAGGCGGCCCGGCGGACCGCGTTGGTGCCGATCTTGAAACCCTTGCCGCGGGACTGCCGTAGCGCCTCCAGCGTCACACCCTCGCGCAGCACCAGCGCATCACTGGGCGGATCGCGCGACAGCGTGGCGCCGATGACGAGGCCGGGCGTGTCCTCGTTGCCGGGCATGTCCTTCAGCGAATGCATCGCCGCCTGGAGCTCACCGGACAGCACGGCGGCGCGGATCTGAGCCACGAAGGCGCCGCCCTTGCCGCCATGCGGCAGCAGCTTGCTGGTCTGGTCAAGATCGCCGGTGGTGTCGAACTTGACGATCTCGACGTCGAGGCCGGGCACGGCTGATGTCAGGCGGCGCGCAATCTCTTCCGTCTGTGCCAGCGCCATGGCGCTCTTGCGTGTGCCGATCTTCAGTCGCGTAGCCAAGTCCAAGTCCTTTCAAAGCGCGAATTCAGCGCGCATCCTCCAATATCATGTCGGAGGCCTTTTCGGCGATCATGATGATCGGCGCATTGGTGTTCCCCGACACCAGATCGGGCATGACCGAGCCGTCGACGACGCGCAGGGCTTCGAGCCCCCTCACCTTCAGCCGCTGATCGACCACGGCGAGCGCGTCGTTGCCCATACGACAGGTCGAGGTCGGATGATAGATGGTGCTGCCGCGGTCGCGGCAATAATCCAGGATCTCGGCGTCCGTGGATACCTTCCCCCCGGGATCATACTCGTCGATCACGAACGGCTTCAGCGCCGGTGCGTTCAATATCTTGCGCAGGATCTTGATGCCTTCGACGTTGGTGGTGCGGTCGGTCTTGGTCGACATGTAGTTGATGCGGATCTCCGGCGGCACGGTCGGGTCGGCGCTCTTGATGCGCAAGGTGCCGCGGCTCTCGGGCCGGAGCTGGCACACCGAGGCGGTGAATCCGGAGAAGGCGTGCAGCTTCTCGCCCATCTTGTCGGTCGAGAACGGCAGGAAATGGACCTGGATGTCCGGCGAGGCCAGACGTGGACTGGTCTTGAAGAAGGCGCCCGCCGTGCCGGCTGCGATCGTCAGCCAGCCTTTGCGGAACAGGGCGTAACGCGCACCGGCCATGGTGCGCCGGAGCGGATGGTTGACGGTGTCGTTCAGCGTGATCTTCTGCGAGCAGCGCATGACGATGCGGACCTGCATGTGATCCTGCAGATCATGCCCCACGCCGGCAGCATCGAGCACCACCTCGATGCCATGCTTGCGCAGGAGATCGCCGGGCCCGACGCCGGAGAGCTGAAGCAGCTGCGGCGAGTTGTAGGCGCCGCTCGACACGACGACTTCCCGCCGCGCGCGGGCGCGGCGCAAGGTGGCGCCTTGCCGGTATTCGACGCCTGCGGCTCGGCGCCCTTCGAACAGGATGCGCTGAGCGTGGGCGGAGGTCTCGATCTTCAGATTGCTGCGCGCCTTCGCGGGACCGAGATAGGCCACCGACGTCGAGGCGCGCCGGCCGTTGCGCGTCGTGGTCTGAAACAGGCCGACGCCTTCTTGGGTCGCGCCGTTGAAATCAGGATTGTAGGGCAGACCGCTCTCGACGGCAGCGTCGATGAAGGCCTTCGACAGCGGATCGGTCACGATCATGTTGGACACCGGCAGCGGCCCGCCCGTGCCGTGATACTGGTCGGCGCCGCGCGACTGGTTCTCGGCCTTCTTGAAATAGGGCAGCACGTCGTCATAGCCCCAGCCGGTGTTGCCGAGCTGGCGCCAGCGGTCGTAGTCCTCGTGCTGGCCGCGGACATAGAGCAGGCCGTTGATCGAGCTCGATCCGCCCAGCGTCTTGCCGCGCGGCTGGAACACCTGGCGACCCTTCAGCTCCGGCTCCGGCTCGGTCTGGTACATCCAGTTGACGCTCTTCTCCTTGAACAGCTTGCCGTAGCCGAGCGGGACGTGGATCCAGATGTTGGAATCCTTCGGGCCGGCCTCGAGCAGCAGCACGCTGTGCTTGCCGTTGGCCGAGAGCCTGTTGGCGAGCACGCAGCCGGCGGAGCCGGCGCCGACGATGATGTAGTCGAATTCGGGATCAGTGGGTGCGAGAGAGGAAGTTGCGTTCATGCGCTACTGTTCTTCTTGTTGGCGTGGGCGTTTCCGATTCGTCACTACCACAATCATGCGGACAGACGCAGCGCTTCCACCAGCGACTTGAACGCACGGGCATATTCCGCGCCCGCCCTTGCGATGTCAGCGCGACCAGCGCAGGCGACCGCGGCTTCCGTCACCGCGCCGAGCAGGAGGCGCGCCAGCGGCTCGACCGGCTGACGCGCGATCAGGCCGACCTCCATCGCGGCGGAGAGCGCGCGCGGCATCTTGCCGCCAAAGTGCTGCGCGTCGATCTCGCGCCAGCGCTCCCAGCCGAGCACGGCGGGGCCGTCACGCAGAATGATCTGGCCGGTCGGCCCCTTCGCGGTCGCGGCAAAGTAATGCTGGGTGCCGGCGACCATGGCGGCGAGCACGTCCTTCTCGGCGCGTGCCGTGCGGTCGATCTCGGTAACGAGGTCGCGCGACACCTGGTCGAACACAGCCTCGAACACCGCCTCCTTGGTCTTGAAGTGATGATAGACCGCGCCCTTGGCGACCGAAGCGCCTTCGGCAATGTCGTCCATAGTGGTCGCGGCAAAGCCTTGCGTCCCGAACAGGCGCCGCGCCGCCGCCAGGATCGCCTCCGATGTCGCCGCCCGCCGCTCCGCCTGTTTGGCCATAAGCTCTCGTCTAGTCGAATTCGCGAGAGCCGGCCAGTTGACTTTTCGACTATCGGTCGGTAATTACCGACTATCAGTCGGTTTTAAATTGTGAGGTCGCCATGCCGAGCCGTGAGATCGTCGAAGCCTTTGCGAAGCGGCTGGAGGATGGCGACTTCGTCGGCGCGATCCTCGACTACTACACCGATGATACCGCGACCTATGAGAACCTCGCCGCGCCGGTGGTCGGGCGCGACAAGCTCGCGGATAAGGAGCGCGGCGTGCTGGCGGCGTTCAAGGAGGTCACTGCACTGCGCCTCGGCCCGAGCCTGATCGATGGCGACGTCGTCGCCAGCCGCTGGAAGTTCTCCTTCACCGACGCCGAGGGCGCGACGCGGACGCTGGAGGAGATCGCATGGCAGACCTGGCGAGGCAATGAGATCATCGAGGAGCGCTTCTTCTACGATCCGAAGCAACTCGGACGCTGAGCAGGAATGCCCTATCGGTACAGCACGACCACGGCCAAGCCGACGAGAGGCGCAAGAAACTGAACGGCCTGCCACCGAGAGCCATCGATCGACCACCGTCCGTAGAAGACGGTGCCGCCGCGTTGGGATGGCGATGCCGGTTGATCCCGAAATGTCTTCCACCGCGCCTCGGCAGGCCCGAGAAAATCTTCCGCTTTGACCGCCATGTCGGCGCTGCTCAGCACCACCTGGATCGCCTCGCCTTTCGGCTGGAACATGGCCTCGGCCCCGGGTGGCGAGAAGAAGCTGCGCTTCGGGGCGATATGCTGCTCATAGAAGTTTTGACCGACCGTGACGGCCGCAGCGTATGGACTGACATACGGCACCCCCGAGATGCCGGGAACGACCAGATGGCCCACCCCGCACACCTCCTGCCAGGGAATGAAGAGACCCTTGAGCCATGGCCTGTGAAAGTGGATGCCCGCGGAAGACATGGAGACGACCGCCCGATCCGCGTAGAAGTGCCGGTAAGCTGAAAACGCGATCCATCCGAAACCCAGATAGAGCAACATCCAGCCGAAAACGTTCAGCGATGGGGTCACGAGATGAGTCCAATAGTGACTGCGCATCGTGCCGACATAGCTGGAGCCGCCGGTCGACCCGCTGACCATCAGGCTGATCCCACCGATGAGGGCAGAGACGATGATCAGGACCAGGAGGCCGATAAATAATTCGAGAAGCAATGACAGGCCGGACCGCCCGATCAGGCTCGTCAGTGCATAGCCTGCGAACGCCAGAGCCAGCAGAGCCAGATAGACGAGGGCCAAAACGGCTCCATTCTGGCCACGGCTCTCGGCGTGAACCGCGATCGCAAGGCCGGCGACGCAAGCCCACAGGGCCCAGGGGACCCGGTCCATCCGCCATTTGTCCATCGTGTATTCGACCGTTGCCGACACATCGGCTGAAGGCTCGCTCATGGACAGGCCCTCGGAATTTCGAACGCATCCCGGTGCCGACGCGGCGCACGGTGGCCTGCCGGTCCACGAAACGTATCACGCGATCGAGGGGGCGTCTCGATCCGCTGACGAGAAGAAAACATCAGCGCAGATTCCGGTGTTGAGGTCCGGATAGGAGGCTGATGATCCCCGGAGCTTGGGCTTGTGATTTAATGACTGATCGGTCTATATATCGGCATGAGCCAAAATACTGCAACGCCGATGCCCCGTGGCCGGCCGCGAAGTTTCGACGTGGACGCCGCCGTCGAACGCGCGATGGATGTGTTCTGGTCGCGCGGCTATCACGCCACGGCGCTGCCCGATCTCCTGCGCGCGACCAGGCTGTCGCGGGGCAGCCTCTACGCCGCTTTCGGTGACAAGCATTCGCTGTTCTTGCGGGCGCTCGATCGTTACATCGCGGATGCCTTGGCGCGGATGGATGTCGAATTCGACCCCCGAAATGATCCGGTCGAGGGTCTGCAGGCCTACCTCGCCGGTTACGTCGAGCGCACCAGCGGGAGCAACGGTCGGCGTGGATGCCTCCTGGTGGCCACGGCCATGGAATTGGCTGGCGGGGATGCCGACGTCGGTCGACGCGTTGCGGGCTTCTTCAAGGCGATGGAGGCCAAAGTGATCGATGCACTGTCCCGCGCGAAAGCGGCGGGCAGGTTGGCCGATGGTGTTGAGCCCGCAACGGCCGCCCGGGTTCTCGTCTGTTTCGTTGAAGGGCTGCGCGTGGTCGGCAAGACGGCACCGGCACGGACCACATCGCAAGCGGCCGTCGACGCTCTCATCGGTCGTTTCGTCAGGTAAGCAACCCCGTGACGCCTCCGCTGATGGTGCGCCCATATTTGGACTGATCGGTCTTTAAAAAGGACATCCGCCATGTCTGCCATCCAGATCGTCTGCGCGATCGGCGTTCCCCTGATCTGGGGTTATCAGTTCGTGGCCATCAAAGTGGGCGTTGCGGAGTTTCCACCGCTCTTCTTCCTCGCACTGCGCTTTCTGGCCATTGCGCTGCTGCTTGTTCCGTTCGTGGACAGGCCCACGCGTCAACAGCTCGGCCCTGTCGCAGCCATTTCGCTCTTCCTTGGTGGACTGAATTTCGGGCTGTTCTACGTTGGCCTTGGGCTCGGCTCGGGAAGCATGTCGGCCGTCGCATACCAACTCGCCACGCCCTTCACCGTCCTGCTCGCATGGCCGCTGCTCGCGGAGAGACCGTCACTCGCCACCTGCGCCGGAGTGATGCTTGCTTTCGTCGGCGTGACCGTGTTGGCAGCGGAGCCTGACCAGTCCGCCAACCCGCTTCCGCTGCTGCTTGTAGTCGGAGCAGCTTTCGCCTTCGCGGTGTCCAACGTCTTGACGAAGCGTTATGGCCCCTTCGATCCCTTGATGTTGATGGGGTGGTCCTCGCTGCTCACGGTACCGCAGGTCATGTTGATGTCGCTGCTCCTTGAACATGGACAAGCGGCGAGCCTTGTGACGGCGGGCGAACTTGGCTGGCTGGCGCTCGCCTACACGATCTTCGCCGGGGGAATTGTCGGGTTTGGCCTCTGGTTCTGGCTGATCGCCCGTTGCTCGATGGTGCGCGTCGCGCCCTTCGGTCTGCTACTTCCGGTGTTTGCCTTGCTTTCGAGCGTACTGTTTCTCGGCGACCGGCTTACGCCCAAGCTGATCGTCGGCGGACTGCTCGCGATCTCCGGGGTCGCCATCACCCAGCTGAGACCGCGCCCCCGCCTCGTTTGATGTCCGGCCTGTCGGGCATTTGTATCGATTTGTTATCGATACTGCGTGAGAACACGCAGAAGTGGTCGCGGCCAGCGCGGCAAGCGGGGATAATTCATAGTTCGTCAAAGATTTGCGGCGAATTCTCCGGATCGGGCCGAAAAGAACGGCCCGTGCTGCTAGGCTATTGAATGCGGACTCAAACGACCAGCTATGTCGCACGGCTGTTCGCCGGCGATCTGTCGGCGTTCGGCGGTCCCGCAACGGACGAGGCCGTGGCCGGGCATATCCGCGCCGAGCAGATGTCGCTGGTGCTCGGTTATTCGGTCGGCATCATGCTGGCCAATGCCTGCAACGCCATCGTGCTCGCCGTCGCGCTGTGGCAGTCGCCGGACAGGGTGCCCGCCCTGATCTGGGCGGCGGCTGTCGCCGGCGCCGCGATCGGATTTGGCCTGCAATCCCACGTCGCGCGCCGCATCACCAAGCCGCAATTCGTCTCGCGTCGCGCGATGTACCGGCTGGTGCGCAACGCCTTCATCCTCGGCGCCGCCTGGGGCATCGTCCCGGTCGCCTTCTTCGCCGACGCTTCCAGCGGCGGCCAGCTCGTCATTACCTGCCTGTGCGCGGGCATGCTGGCCGGCGGCGCGCTCGCCTTCGCCACCATTCCGATCGCGGCGATCGCCTTCACGGCGCCGATCTTCCTCGGCATCGCCATCTGCCTCGGCCAGAATGGCGATCTCGCCTTTCTGCTCATCGCCTTTCTCGTCGTGGTCTACGGCAGCGTCCTTTTGCGCGGCGTGTTCGTCAATTCGTTCTCGTTCGCCCGGCGCGTGATGCGGCAGATCGAGGCCGAGCGCACGGTGCGGCTCGATCCCCTGACCCACCTGCCCAACCGCGTTGCCTTCAACGAAACGCTCGATGCCGCGCTCAAGCGGCTGGCGCTATCGGGCGAGGAATTCGCGGTGCTCCTGCTCGATCTCGACCGCTTCAAGGAGGTCAACGACCAGTTCGGCCATCCCGCCGGCGACGAATTCCTGGTCCAGGTCGCCAGCCGCCTGCAACGCTGCACGCGCGCCGCCGAGCACGTCGCGCGGATCGGCGGCGACGAGTTCGCGCTGGTGATGGCCAATCTGACACGGCCCGAGGATGCGCTCGAGATCGCCGAACGCTTCGTCGCGGCCTTCAGCGAGCCGTTCCAGATCGAGGGTCGCCAGATCGTCGGCGCGACCAGCGTCGGCATCGTGCTGGCGCCACGCGACGGCAACACACCGCTCGACCTCATGAAGAATGCCGACGCCGCGCTCTACCGCGCCAAGAAGGCGGGCCCGGGCACAGTCTGCTTCTTCGAACAGGCCGACGACAGGTCCTCCCGCGAGCGCAAGGCGCTGCAAGCGGACCTCGCAGGCGCGATTGCGCGCAACGAGCTGTTCCTGGTGTTCCAGCCATTCCTCGATCTCGGCACCAACCGGATCACCGGCTTCGAGACGCTATTGCGCTGGCATCATCCTTCGCGGGGGCTGGTGCCGCCGAGTGAATTCATACCAGTCGCCGAGGAGACCGGGCTGATCCACGAGATCGGAGAATGGGTCATCCGCCGCGCCTGCGCGACGCTGGCGGATTGGCCCGAAGACATCAGGGTTGCCGTGAATTTCTCGGCCGCGCAATTTCACAACACGGCCATCCTCCAGACCATCGTGCAGGCACTCGCCGAGGCCAGGATCGCCCCGCACCGGCTCGAGATCGAGATCACGGAATCGATGCTGCTGTCGAAGTACGGCTCGGCCGCGACGGTCCTGAACGCGCTGCTGGAGCTCGGCGTCACCCTCGCGCTCGACGATTTCGGCACCGGCTTCTCCTCGCTGACTTACCTCCGCAAGCTGCCGTTCAGCCGCATCAAGATCGACCAGTCCTTCATCCGCGACATGCTGGTGCAGCCGGACTGCGCGGCCATCGTGAAATCGGTGATTTCGCTTGCGCGCGATTTGCGGATCGGCGTCGTGGCGGAGGGGGTCGAGACCGCCGACCAGCTCGAATATCTCAGACAGATCAGTTGCGACGAGGTGCAGGGCTATCTGATCAGCCGGCCGGTGGCCGCGGACGGGGTGATGGCGCTGCTGGAGACGACGAAGTACCGGGCGATTTACGCGGCGTAAGCACCAGTTTGGGATGCTCACGCTTCGACAGCGTCATGGCCGGGCATAGCCGTCCGAAGGACGGCGTCGCTTCCGCTCGCCTATGTCCCGGCCATCCACGCCTAACCTCACGCGGAAGAACGTGGATTCCCGGGACAAACCCGGGCACGATGACCTTTCCCAGTGTCAAACCGCATCCGCGCGCAGCAGCGTATCCACGGTGATGGTGCCCCGCGCGCGGGAGACGCAGGCGCAGATCTTCTGGTTGCTCTGTTTCTGATGGTCGCTGAAGAAGACGTCGCGATGGTCGATCTCACCGTCGACATCGACCACGTCGATGGCGCAGAGGCCGCATTCGCCGCGCTTGCAATCGGATATCACCTCAAAGCCGCTGGCATTGAGCACGTCGAGCATCGAGCGCTCGCGCGGGATCTCGAGCTCGACACCGGAGTCCTTGAGGCGCACCGTGAACGTTTCGGTCGGCAGCGTGCCGCTGGAGCCGAAGGTCTCGTAGCGGAGATCGGGGAGCGGATGGCCGGCGCCGATCCAGGCATGGCGTGCGGCGTCGAGCATGCGCATCGGGCCGCAGAACAGCGTCAGCGTGCCCCGCGGCAATGAGGCGAACAGCGCGTCGAGATCGAGCCGGCTGCCTTCCTCGCTGGCATGAACGACGAGGCGGTCACCAAGCATCGTGGCGAGGTCGTCGAGATAGGCGGCCTCGCGGCGCGAGCGTACGGCATAATGCAGCGTGACATCCGCCCCGCGCCGCGCCAGCGCCTGTGCGGCGCCGAGGATCGGGGTGATGCCGATGCCGCCGGCAATCAGGCAGTAGTTCTCGCGGGTCCAATCGACCGCGAGCAGCGAGGCGGGCTGGGTGATGTCGAGCCGCGCGCCCGGCTGCAAGGACCACATGTAGCGGGAGCCGCCACGGGAATCCTCAGCGCGGCGCACAGCAATTCGGAGGCCGTGCGACGAGGCCTCGCCAACCAGCGAATAGGACCGCGTCTCCGGCAGGCCGTCGATGGTGACGCTGACATTGATGTGGCTGCCGACCGGATAGGCCGCGGCCTCGAACTGATCCGGCTTGATCAGGAATTCGCGGACGTTCGGGGTGAGATCGCGGGTGGCGACGAGCGTTGCCGGGGTCCAGGTCTCGATGAAGCGCATGGTGACTGCCCTCAATCGGTTGCGGTCTTGATCAGCGCGAGCGCCGGCAAGAGGTCGAGATGGGTGCGGTTGCGCAGCGCGAGCCGCAGGTTTCGCACCGCGAGCCGGGCATGCTCGCGCATGACGGCCTCGGCGCGCGCGCCTTCGCGGTTCTCGATGGCGTCGATCACGACGCGATGGTGCTCCTGGGCGATGATCAGGATCTGCTGTGCCTCCGGCAACGCCGATTGCGCCATCACGAAGCCGCTCGGCGAGGCAAACGGCAGCGCCGAGGCGCGGTCGATCTGCCGGATCAGCGGCGGGCTGCGCGACAGTTCCGTGAGCTGGGCGTGGAAGCGCGCATTCAGCGCGACGTAGGACGAGAAAGCATCGACCGAGATCGGGACCTGCCGCAGCAGCTCGTCGATCGCAGCAAGGCACTCCTTCAGCGGCTCGAGCTCGCGCGCAGAGACGCCGCGCTCGGCGGCAAAGCGCGCCGCCAGGCCTTCCAGCGTGCCGCGCAGCTCGATGGAATCGGAGATGTCGCGCTCCGAAAACGCCTTCACCATGAAGCCGCCGGAGGGGATCGCCTCCAACAGCCCCTCCTCCTCCAGCCGCACCAGCGCCATGCGTACCGGCGTGCGCGAGGCGCCTGTGGTCTCCACCGCCTGCAGCTCGGAGATGCGCTCGCCCGGCCGCAAGGCGCCCGAGAGGATCTGGTCGCGCAGCGCGAGCTGCGCCTTCACGGTCTGCGAGATGGAGCGGTCGACCTCACGCTCGGCCATGTTCTACTCCGCGGCTTGAAGGTGCTTTGGGGCGTTTTCCTTCGCCACCATCCGATCGATCAGCTTGCGCGACCACATCGCGCCGGCGTCGATGTTGAGGTTGTAGAAGATACGATCGGGGTTTTCGTCCATCGCGCGCTGCTGCGCTTCCAGGATCAGCTCGTCCTCGCGGAAGATGCCGGAGACGCCCTCGCGGATCTCGGTGGTGAGGCGCTGCTCGCCGAGACGGTAATTGCGGACGAAGGACCAGAAGTAATGACAGGTCTTCTCGGTCTCCGGCGTGATGGTGTTGAGCACGAAGCCGTTGACGCCCTGCGAGCGGTCGCCTTCCGGCGCACCGGTGCCCGTCGGCGCGACGCCGACGTCGATCGCGATGGTGCACGGCGCCTCGAAGCGGATGATCTGCCAGCGGTCGACGAGGCCGGGCTTGCCGAGCTGCTTGGCCCAGAACGGCGGCGGCTCGATGCCCCGCATCCAGCGCGTCACCGTTACCGTCTTCTCGCCATGGGTGACGTCGAACGGCGCCTCGGCGACGGCGTCATTGCCGATGGAGGAGCCGTGCACGAAGGTCTCGTGGGTGAGATCCATGAGATTGTCGAGCACGAGACGGTAGTCGCAATTGACGTGGATGGTCTTGCCGTCGCCGGCCCAGGCCGGGTCGTGATTCCAGTGCATGTCAGGGACGAGCGCGGGATCGGCGAGCGCGGGATCGCCCATCCAGAGCCAGACGTAGCGGTGACGCTCGACCACGGGATAGGCGCGCACGCAGGCCGAGGGGTTGATGGTCTCCTGCGAGGGCATGAAGGTGCAGCGCCCCTGCGCGTTGTACTTCAGACCGTGATAGCCGCAGACGACGGTGTCGCCTTCGAGCCGGCCCTTGGACAGCGGCACCAGGCGATGCCAGCAGGCGTCCTCCAGCGCGGTCACCGTGCCGTCGGCCTTGCGATACATCACGACATGCTTGCCGCAGATGGTCCGCGGCAACAGCGCCGCCTTGACGTCGGCGTCCCACGCCGCGGCGTACCAGGCGTTCATGGGGAAGGGTTTTGTCATGTCTCACTCCCACGGCTTATGAATACGTTATGTATACAATAGAGAAGGAGTGGAATTGTTCAAGGTCTAAAACACCCTACTAAAATACCATTATCGATCCAGCTGTATACAGGCTGGTGGGACGATCGCGTACCTTACGCCGCGAACACCTTCGCCAACCCCGCCTGCGCCTCTTCCTGAATTCGTTTCAGGTGCTCGGGGCTGCGGAAGCTTTCGGCGTAGATCTTGTAGACGTCCTCGGTGCCGGACGGCCGCGCGGCGAACCAGCCGAAATCGGTCTCGACCTTGATGCCGCCGAAGGGCTGGCCGTTGCCGGGCGCCTTGCTCAGCGTCGCACGAACCGGATCGCCAGCGAGGTCCTTGAGGCCGAGCTGCTCTGGCGTGAGGGACTTCAGGATGCTCTTCTGCGGCCCGGTGGCGGCAACGTCGATGCGCGCGTAATGCGGCATGCCGAATTCGGCGGTAAGATCATTGAAGATCTGGCTGGGATCGCGGCCGGTCTTGGCCATGATCTCGGCAGCGAGCAGGCCGAGGATGACGCCGTCCTTGTCGGTGGTCCACACCGCGCCGTCGCGGCGCAGGAACGAGGCCCCTGCACTCTCCTCGCCGCCGAAGCCGAAGCCGCCGGTGACGAGGCCGTCGACGAACCATTTGAAGCCGACCGGCGTCTCCACCAGCTTGCGGCCGAGCTTTTTGGCGACGCGGTCGATGATCGAGCTCGACACCACGGTCTTGCCGATCGCGGCATCCCTGCCCCAATCCGGACGGTGCGCGAACAGGTAGGAGATCGCGGTCGCCAGGTAATGGTTCGGATTCATCAACCCGCCGGTGCGCGTGACGATGCCGTGGCGGTCGGCGTCGGTGTCGTTTGCAAAGGCGACGTCGAAGCGGTCGCGCATGCCGATCAGGCTCGCCATCGCGTAAGGCGAGGAGCAGTCCATGCGGATCTTGCCGTCCCAGTCCACCGTCATAAAACGGAAGGTCGGGTCGATCGCCTCGTTCACGACTGTGGCGTTGAGGCCATAGCGCTCGATGATCGGATGCCAGTAATGCACGGCGGCGCCGCCGAGCGGATCGATGCCGATCTTGACGCCGGCGGATTTGACGAGGTCGAGATCGACGACATTGCCGAGATCGGCGACGTAAGGCGTGACGAAGTCGTAGGCGTGGACATTCGCGGCCTTGCGCGCCTTGGCATAGTCGATGCGCTTCACATCCTCGAGCTCGCCGGCGAGATAGGCGTTGGCGCACTTCTCGACGGCAGCGGTCACGTCCGTATCGGCCGGGCCGCCATGAGGCGGATTGTATTTGTAGCCGCCGTCCTCGGGGGGATTGTGTGACGGCGTGATGACGACGCCGTCAGCAAGACCAGAGGTGCGGCCCTTGTTATAGGTGAGGATCGCATGCGAGATGACGGGCGTCGGCGTGTAGCCGCCATCCTTGTCGATCATGACCTCGACGCCGTTGGCTGCGAACACCTCGACGGCGCTTGTAAGCGCCGGCTCGGCCAGCGCATGGGTATCGATGCCGATGAAGAGCGGGCCGGTCAGGCCCTTCTCTTTCCGGTAATCACAGATCGCCTGCGTGGTCGCGAGGATGTGGCCTTCGTTGAAGGTGTTCTTGAACGAGGTGCCGCGATGGCCCGACGTGCCGAACGCCACGCGCTGTGCCGGATCGGACGCATCCGGCTTGCCGGCGAAATAGGCCGTCACCAGCCGCGGAATATTGGTGAGCGCGTCCGGCGAGGCCTGCTTGCCCGCCGCGGGATGAACATCAGCCACTGGAATACCCTCGTCCTGTCGTGAGTGCGGGACACCATAGCATCGGCCAAGCCCCCGCCAAGGGCACAACACGCGCGACGGGGAAGGCGTTCCTTGGAGGCGCTGCAGTCCCCATGAGCGGCCTTCGTGCTATGCTCGGCAGCACCGCCCTTTCGAATCGTCTCATGATCCCTTCGCGCAAGCTGCTCGTGCTGATCGCCGGCCTCATCCTGGCCGGTGCACCGGCGCGCGCCGCGGAGTTCTACACCGAGGACCTGCGCATCCCGATGGCGGAGGCCGGACCGCAGGGGCTGGAGGCCTTT
The DNA here is from genome assembly GCF_020193825.1 of Bradyrhizobium sp. NBAIM18. Taxonomy (NCBI): domain Bacteria; kingdom Pseudomonadati; phylum Pseudomonadota; class Alphaproteobacteria; order Hyphomicrobiales; family Nitrobacteraceae; genus Bradyrhizobium; species Bradyrhizobium sp. NBAIM18. The sequence goes on along the minus strand of NZ_JADYVO010000005.1, from coordinate 399,938 downwards.
CTGGTCCGACCAGTCGGGACCAAGCGCTATCCGCTGGCGCTGCTCAGCCATGGCTCGCCGCGCAAGTTCGAGGACCGCGCGACCATGTCGGCGCACAAATATTATGGCATCGCGCTGGAATACGCCCGGCGCGGCTTTGCGGCGCTGGTGGTGATGCGGCGCGGCTACGGCACCTCGCCGGGCGGGCGCGTCGACAGCGTCGGCGGTTGCGCAAAGGCCGCGTACCTGCCGGCTGCCGCCGTCGCGGTTGCCGATCTGCGCGCCGCGATCGATGCGATGGCGCACCGGGCCGACGTGACGACATCGGGCATGATCGCGGCCGGCCATTCCGCAGGCGGCCTTGCAACGGTGGCGCTGAGCGCACAGGCGCCGGCGGGCCTCGTCGCCGCGATCAATTTTGCCGGCGGGCGCGGCTCGCGCAACGACGACGAAGTCTGCAATCCGGATGGGCTGGTGCAGGCCTTCGCCACCTTCGGCAAGACCTCGCGCGTGCCCATGCTGTGGGTCTATGCCAGCAACGATTCCTATTTCGGTCCCGACCTCGCGCGCCGGCTCCATGACGGGTTTCGCGGCGGCGGCGGCAATGCGAGGTTCGTGGCGGCACCGGCTTACGGCGAAGACGGGCATTATCTCTATTCGGTCGCGGGCCGGCCGCAATGGACACCGTATCTCGACGCCTTCCTGCGCGAGCGCGGGCTCGGCCATGACCTCCTGAGCCTGCCCGATCCGCTGCCGCCGCCACGCCAGCTCAACGAGGCCGCGCGGGCCGAGTTCGCGCGCTACCTCGCCAGCATGCTGCCGCACAAGGCCTTTGCGGTGTCGCCGAACGGCGGCTACGGCTGGCGCGCCGGACGTGCGACGACCGAGGAGGCCCGGCGCGACTCGCTGGCAGCCTGCATGAAATGGTCGCCCAGCTGCACGCTCTATGCGGTCGATGACCAGCTGGAGGAGCCGTCGCAGGCCAGATCCACCGACCAGAGCGCCCGCGCGCGACCGTGACGCACACACGCCTGAGGCCGGTTTGTTAACTCCGGCGCTCTATGACAAGCCCATGCTGCGGGATTGGGTACGCTTCATTCTCGGCGCGACGTGGAGGCACGTCGCGGTCGTCCTGCTCGTGTCGGCTCCGATCGGCGCACATGCGGCCGACGGCAGCAGCGAGCTCGGCGCCGGCGAAACGCCGTCGTCGCGGGCCACGATCCGGAAGATCATCGAGCGGGAAACCAAGAGCACCAATCTGCCGGCCGATATCGCCGAGGCGGTCGTCTTCGTCGAAAGCGGCTACAACCCGGCGGTCATCGGCAGCGCGGGCGAAATCGGCCTGATGCAGGTGCGCCCCGAGACGGCGACGATGCTGGGCTTCCGCGGCAGCAACGCGGAGCTGGCCGAACCCGACGTCAACATCCATTATGGGGTGCTCTATCTCAGTCAGGCCTGGCGGCTTTCGGGCGGGGACCTCTGCCGCGCCCTGATGAAATACCGGGCGGGTCATGGCGAAGAGGAGATGACCGCGCGGTCGCAGGTCTATTGCAACCGGGCCCGCAACCGGCTTGTCGCGATGAGCGCGATGCCGGGAGAACGCGAAGCTGCGGCTGCTCCGGATCCGGCGCCCGCGGTTGCAGCTGCCGCTGCGGTTGCGGCTGCGGCGCCCGTGAAACCGGCGAGCCGCCCGAAAATGCCAGTGCAGCCCAAGGCGGTCTATGCCCGCTATCGTCAAGGCACCGCGGCCGCCAGCCGCGCCTATTGGGCGGCCCACGAGGCCAGGGTCGGCCAGATCAAGGAGCGCATCGAAGCACGTTGGAAGCGCGTCGCGTCGCGCTGACGGCGATGTCCTATTGTCTGAGCATGATCTTGGCGGAAAATCGCTGCACGCTTTTCCGGAGCATGCGCTACAGCCGCTCGCTGAGCGCGAGCTTGTAGCCGACGCCGGTGACGGTCGCGATCACGGGCGTGCCGCTGCCGACCAGCTTGCGGCGCAGCCGCGCCACCAGTGCATCGACGGTGCGGATGTCGACCTCGGCCTGGCGGTTGCTGACGACCTCGATCAGATAGTCGCGGCTGAGCGGCCTGCCGTCGGCGCCGACGAGCGCCGCCAGCAGGTCGAATTCGGCGCGCGTCAGCGCCACCGGCTTGCCGTCGTTGCCGAGCAATTCGCGCCGGGTCAGGTCGATGATCCAGTCGCCGAACGCGATCGAATTGTGGTTGCGCGCCGCCTTGCGGTCGATCGAGCGACGCCGCAGCACGCTGCGCGCACGCGCGAGCAGATCGCGCAGGTTGATCGGCTTGGTGACGTAATGGTCGCCGGCGACCTCGAGGCCGAGGATGCGGTCGACGTCGGTGTCGCGCCGCGTCACGAAGATGATGCCCGCGTTGCTGGTGGCCTGGATCTCCTTGGCGAGCTCGAAGCCGTCGCCGTCGGGCAGTTGCACGTCGAGGAAGACGAGATCGGTGCGCGCGCGCAGCGCCTGACGGCACTCCGTGCAGGTGCCGGCGCCGACCACGTCGAAATTGTTGTCGCTGAAATAGTCGACCAGCATGGTCCGCGTCACCGGATCGTCCTCGACGACGATCAGCCGCTCGCGGCCGGCCGGACGAGCGGAAGCTACCGCCGTCCTGGCGGTCCCATGTGCCTGCGTCCCGACCTGCAGATTCAAGTCGCCGCGCAACGCGCCGTCATGTGAACGGACATTCACAGCCTGTTCGAGGCCCCGAAATTGCCTGCCGCGATACTAGGCGCGTTGTGATGCGCAAACAATATTGGTCATGCTCTTGGCACATTAAGTATGAATTGGCCCACAATTCTCATTCCGCGCACCGTCGCGCCGGCAGTCTCCCGATTTTCGAAAAAGCAGATCGTACTTCGAGCGGCCGCCTGCGGCTTGCTCCCCTGTGAGCTTCGCATCTACTGTGCCTCCAAAAGCCTGCACTCGGAGGTGGCGCATGGAGGTCATACTGCTCGGCACCGGCGGCCCGCGCCCGGACCCGCGCCGCATGGCGACGACCACGCTGATCAGGCTTGGCGAGGAGAACATCCTGTTCGACGCCGGCCGTGGCGTCATGGTGCAGCTTCACAAGGCCGGCGTGCCGCTCGGCACCATCAACACGGTCTTCCTCACCCATCATCATTTCGACCACATCGGTGATCTCTACGATGTGATGGTGAATTCGTGGATGCACGGGCGCAAGGACGAGTTGCGCGTCTACGGCCCGCCGGACACCGAACGCCTCGTCAACACGCTCATCACGCAGGTCTACGACAAGGACATCGCCTGGCGCGACCAGGGCGAGCCGACCTTCGGCGGCTGGAAGCCTGTCGCCGCAACGGACATCGTGCCGGGTCCCGTTCTCGATACTGGGCGCTGGAGGATCAGCGCCGAACTGGTCTCGCATGGCGACGGCCTCGACATGCCCCCGGCCTTTCTGGCGCGCTGGATGTGTCTCGGCTATCGCTTCGAAGCGGAAGGCAAGGTCATTGCTATGTCCGGCGACACCGTCCCCTGCCCCGGGCTCGAGCGGCTGGCCGAGGGAGCCGACCTGCTGGTGCAGTGCTGCTTCCTCGCCACGCCGGAGATCAACAACGAGCATTTGCGCCGGCTTGCGAAATACACGATCGCCTGTGGCGACACCGTCGGGAAGATCGCGGCCAGAGCCGGCGTCAAGAAGCTCGCGCTGACCCATCACCGTCTGCGCATCGACGATACCATGCTGAACGCATTGCTTGATGACGTCAGGCAGGACTATGCAGGACCGGTCGTGCTCGGCGAGGATCTCACGCGCATCAAGGTCTGAGGACGATCGAAGATCGAAGCACGCGCGCCGCAACAAATCATGCGTGCGGAAGCCGTTCGGCGTCAGGACGATCCGACCTCGATCCGGTAGGATAGCTCTTCCTCAGCGCCCGGCGCGATGTGCATCAGTCCCGGCTTGTCGGTGAACTCGCCATGAAAGCCGGCGGGACTTGCATAGCCGCGCCAGGGCTCGATGCAGAGGAACGGCGCGCCTGACGGTTTCGACCAGACGCCGAGCTCGCGAAATCCGCGCCAGGACATTTTCAGCCATGGCCCGGACGATGCACCGCCCGCCGCGGCATAGCGGACCGAAGTGCTCTCGATGCGGTCGAAGATGATGGCGTCGTCGACGAACAGGGAGTCCGACAAGGGAAGCGAGGTGCCTTTGACCGGGCTCGGCTCCGCTGCCGGCCGCAGCAATCCACCTTCGAGACGGCGGACCGGAGACGGCTCGGCGCTCGCGAAAGTCAGCGCATGGCTCTCCTTCGCCGCGCCTGGCTGCAGCGGCCAATTGAAGGCGGGATGACCGCCGAGCGAGGCCGGCAACGTCTCCTTGCCGGTGTTGGCGATCGTGAGCGTCAGATCGAGGCCGAACTCATCGATCGCATAGGCCGCCGTCAGCCGGAACGGGAACGGATAGAGCGCGCGCGTCGTCTCATTATCGTCGAGCACCAGGGTGCAGCGGCTCTCGCCGCGTTCTGCCCACACGAAGCGGCTGTCGCGGGCGAAGCCGTGCTGCGTCATCCGATACGTCTTGCCCTGATGCCGCAATTCGTCGTTGGCAAGGCGCCCGACGATCGGAAACAGCAGCGGCGCGTGACGCGGCCATTCCGGCCCCGCCTGCCAAAGGAATTCGGTGCCGCCGCCCTTCAGCGAGCAGAGCTCGGCGCCGTGCGCCTTGACGGTCGCGGTGAGCGAGCCGCAGCGGAAGGAGTGGGTGTCATCGGTCATGGCCGACCTCTACACCCCGGCCTGGCAAGCAGCAAGGCGACGCCGGGCCATGCAGGCGGCGCCTCCAAGCCATGCCGGGCTGCGTCATATTTCTGTACCTAACGATTGCTCACGTGCGGCTCCTCCACCGCGAGCTCCCCGCGAACCCGGCCGGAACTCCATGAACCATCGTGGTCCCCAATTGAAATTCTTCATCAACGGCCGCTTTCTGTCGCAAAAGCTCACGGGCGTGCAGCGTTATGCCGCTGAAATGGTCAAGGCGATCGACGTGCTGCTCGCGTCGGAGCAGATTCCGACCTCGCTGCGCAACGCAGACTGGCAATTGTTGAAGCCCGCGGATGCAAGCGAGGAACTTGATCTCGAGCGGATCAAGATTCGCGCTGTCGGCCGGCTGCATGGGCACGCGTGGGATCAAATCGATCTCGCCCGCGCTGCCGCCGGAGGCCGCTTGATCAGCCTGGCCAATTCCGGACCCGTCTTCCATCGCGACCACATCGTCGTGATTCACGACGCCCAGGTCTTTCGCAGGCCCGACTTCTTCAACTGGCGCTATCTGACCGTCCATCGCACGATGGGGCGGATGCTCGCCCGGCACGCAAGCATCGCAACGGTGTCGGGATTTTCCCGCAAGGAGCTTGCGGACGTGCTGAATCTCTCGGCATCGCGCATTCCCGTCTTCCCCAACAGCGCCGAGCACTTTGCAGCCACGAAGCCCGATCCCGGCATCCTGGCCCGACTTGGCGTTCAGCCGCAGAAGTTCTTCCTCTTCGTGGGCTCGAAAACCAAGAACAAGAATCTGTCCGTCGCGATCCGCGCCATCCAGCTGCTCGACCGGGCAGACGTTCCCCTGGTCATCGTCGGCGGCGACAACAGCAAGGTCTTTCAGGATAATTCGGGCGAAGGGGCTTCCGGCCTGGTGCTGGCCGGCCGTCTGACCGATAGCGAGATTGCCGCGCTCTATGCGCACGCATCGGCCTTCGTGTTTCCCTCCCTCTACGAGGGGTTCGGCGTGCCGCCGCTCGAAGCCATGATCTTCGGCTGCCCGATCATCGCCTCGAGGGCCGACGCCGTCGTGGAGACGTGCGGCGACGGGGCTGCGTATTTTGACGCCACGGATGCCGAGGCGTTGAAGCAGCTCATGCTCGAAAGATTGGCAATCGGCGCGATCTCGGACCAGGAACGCCGGCGGCAACAGGATCGCCTTGCACTCTATTCGTGGAAGAAATCGGCGAAGACGTTGCTCGATCACCTCGCAGTGCCGGCGAACGTCGCCAGCGCTGCGTGAAACGCGGCGCGGTTCGCCTATCGCGCGCAACGGTTTTTGCACAAACGGTTTGCAACTCGCAGCTCTTTGCCTGGTTCCATGATTCTTTTTCTTCGTTCTTGCGGTGATCGCAAGCACGAGCGCCTTGGCGCAACATCACCACATCGCTGCCCCAATATCGCTACGTATTCGAGGAACTGTGTTTCGCACTAGCGAACACAGAACAGGGATACAGATGTCCAGCTCTCCAACGCGGCCCTACGCAAGGCAAACGATGAAAGTGCTGCACATCGCCGAAACGATCCGTGGCGGGATCGCGAGCTATCTGAACGAGTTGCATCCTCAACAACAGGCCAGCTTCGGTGCCGAGAACGTACATTATGTCGTGCCGTCGGATCATCGGGGCGACCTCGGCGCAATCGATGACAACCAGATTACAACATTCGAACGATCCGGCCGCAGCGTCGCCGGCCTATTCCAGATGCTGCGTGCCAGCATGCAAGCGCTGGATGCCTTCAGACCGGACGTGGTGCACCTGCATTCTTCCTTTGCAGGGCTCGTGCTCCGGCCCGCGCTGGCAGCCCGCTCGGGCGGACCGCGCGTCGTCTATTGTCCGCACGGCTGGGCATTTTCTCGCGAGACCGGCCGCTTCAGTCATAAGCTGACGAAGACCGCGGAGAACCTGCTTGCGCGCACCTCGGACCGAATCATCTGCATCTCCGGCGACGAGTATAGCGAGGCGGTGCGCGCGGGAATTCCTGCCGACCGCCTCACCGTGGTCCACAACGGCATCTCGAAGAGCCGCACGCCGCAGCCCGTCGCGGCTGACTGGACCTCGAAGAAGGTCAAGGTGCTGTTCATCGGACGCCTGGACCGGCAGAAGGGGTTCGATCTGCTGATCGAAGCGGCACGCGCGCTCGAGGATGTGCTGGACGTCCGCATGATCGGCGCCTCCGTCGTCAACAAGTACGAAGGTCCGACCGTCCCGTCCAACGTGTCCCTGTTGGGCTGGCTCGACCGCCCGACCATCGAGACCCAGCTCGAGGCCGCCGACCTCGTCGTGATTCCGTCACGTTGGGAAGCCTTTGGCCTCGTTGCGCTGGAAGCGATGCGGGCGGCCAAGCCCATCCTGGCATTCCGTAGCGGCGCTTTGCCCGAGATCGTCGTCGATGGCGTGACCGGTGTGCTCTGCGAGCCCGTCGCGGTCCAGCCGCTCGTGGATGGTTTCCGGCGCGCACTCGATCTCGATCTCAAGGTGCTGGGGCAGCGCGGCTACGACCGGTTCAAGCAGCTCTATGACGTCGAGAAGACGCATGCGCAATTGCAGCAGGTCTATGTCGAGCTGCTTCAGGACGACCAACCCGTCGAAGCGAAGGCGGCGCTGCAGTCGGATCTCTCCAAGAATTTCTGATGGCTGCACCGCTCCCACGCACCTTGGTTCGCGACAGTCTCCGCCTCGCGAGCCTCATCGCATCCATTCTCCTTCCGGTCTCGGTCTGCGCACAGCAGGCGCAACCGCTCGATGCCCGATTCCTGCTCGGGGTCGGCACGCATCAGGGGCTGGGCGGCCCGGTGAGCGCGCGCGGATACGTGCCTTCGGAAAACGTCGCCCAGATCAAGCAACTCGGTCTCAATTCCTTTCGCGATGATTTTCCCTGGTCCGAGTTCGAGGTTGGGGGACGCCGGATGGGCTTCACACCCCGACTTGGCAGGCTCGAAGCGCAGGTCAAGTCCGGCGTCGCGCGCCCTCTCCTGATCCTCGCCTTCGGCCATCATCTCGTTCCGAATTCCTCGCCACCGACGACGGACGAGGCGCGGCAGCGGTTCGCCGATTATGCGGCGGCGGCGGCGCAATCGGTGGTGGCGCAGCATCCGCTGTTCGAGCTCTGGAACGAATGGAACCTGGCGGCGAAGAAAGATCCTGCGTTCTCGCCGGAAAACTATCGGGCGCTTGCCGAGGTCACGCGGCCGGTGGTCAAGCGGGTGGCGCCAAATGCGCCGTTTTTGGTCGGCGCGCTCGGCGACGATCTGGGCTGGACATGGACCGAGAAGATGTTGCGGACCGGCATTCTTCAATATGCGGACGGCGCCTCGATCCATCTCTACAATTTCTGCATGGGCCCGAGCAAACGCACCTCGGCCGAAATCATCGACAGGCTGACGGCGTTTCACCGCCTGGTCGGCCAGGCGAGCGGAAACCCCGATTTTCCGATCTATGTCACCGAGACCGGGTGGACCACGGCTGCCAGCAATAAATGCGGCGTCAGCGAACAAGCCCAGTCCGACAATAGTGCGCAGCTCATCTTGTGGGCATCGACCGCGGCGCGCTGGCTCAAAGGAATGTGGTTCTACGAACTCAAGGACAGTGGAAAGGACGCATCGGACCTGGAGCACAATTTCGGGCTCTACCGTTTCGACAATTCGCCGAAGCCCGTCGCCTGCGCGGTTCAGGGCGCCTGGGCTTTCATCCGCTCCAGCCTGAGCGCCGAGAAACGCGAGCTCGCCGGTGGCGTCGTGTCGATCAATGCAACGACGACGTCCGGCGGCAGAGTTGCGGTGTGGTCCGAGACTCCCGAGCGGCGTTACGAGGTCCGGATCAAGGGGGATCAGGACGGCGCAACCTTTGCGATGCCGTGCGACTCGGCCGCAAGACCTGCGTCCGATGCCTGGATTCCGGTTTCGACCACGCCGGTTCTCATTGCAGCTAGCAACGGTGCCATGCCCGCTTTGGAGATAAGGCCGGCGCGGTAAGCGCGATTTTGCAAAACATGAGGTTCAGTGATGAAAGTTCTTTTGACGTCCACGCTTTATCCGACGCCTCAGGCCCCCAAGATCGTCGGCGGTGCAGAGATCTTCGCGCGGCGCTTCGCCGAAGGCCTGGTGCAGCGCGGAGACGAGGTCGAGGTGATCCGGGCCGCATCGTCCCCTGGGCAGGAGCGCGAAAGCTGCAACGGCATCAACGTCTATTCCGCGCCGGTCCAGAACATCTACCGGCCCTTCACGGAGCAGAAGAACGCAGTCTTGCGCAGCATCTGGCACGCGGTCGACGACTGGCAGATGCAGGCCCCGCTGATCGCGGAACGTATCCGGGCCTTCAAGCCGGACGTGCTGCACTCCAACAATCTGTCCGGTCTCACCACCGCGATCTGGCGCGTTGCCGCCCAGCTCGGCGTCCCGGTGCTGCATACGCTTCACGACTATTATCTGACCTGCCCGCGCTGCTCGCGCTTCGACAAGGGACGCTCATGCGAGCACACCTGCACGAGCTGCGGGATCCTGACCTTCCATCGCAAGCGGGCGACGCACTGGCTGAGCGCCGTGGTCGGCGTGAGCGAGCGCGTGCTGTCCATTCACACCGACATGGGCATGTTCGCGGAGACGCCGATCCGCACCGTGATCCGCAACGCCTCGACCGAGCCGCCGCGCGAGCCCTACCCTCGCCCGGTCTGCACCACGGAAGTGACGTTCGGGTTCATCGGCCGGCTCACTGAGGAGAAGGGCATCGACAATTTGATGCATGCCCTTGCCATGCTGCCCCCTGACCGCATCCGGATGCTGATCGCCGGCCGGGTCAGCGAGGAGGAGCAACGCCGCCTCAGGGCGCTCGCACCGGATGCGCGTATCGAGTTCATGGGCTTCGTGGCGCCGGACGATTTCTACCAGCAGGTCGACGTGGTGGTCGCGCCATCGATCTGGCACGACCCTGGTCCACTCGTCGTCGCAGATGCCAAGGCGGCCGGCAGGCCGCTGCTGGGAACGCGCTTCGGCGGCATGCCCGAGGTGATCGAGCACGGCGTGACGGGCTGGCTGACCGAAGCCGATCCGCAATCCCTGGCCGACAGCATGCTCGCAGTTGCCTCCGATCCGCACAAGATCGACGAGATCAGCCGGCGCCTCATTGCGGATACCAACAAGTGGATATTTGCCGACGTGCTGTCGTCCTACAAGAATCTGTACGAGCAATTGCGCGAGCAGCGGATGTCGCGCGTGCGCGCAGCAACGACTGAAGCGCCGCGGGCCGTCGGCAAGGAGCGCCTCATTCCGAGATGACACGCCTCTTCGCGATGGCGGGCTACCTCTATCAGAGCGCCGCGGCGATCATCCTGATCTTCGCGATCAGTCATCTGTTGCCCGCCTCCGACTACACCAATTTCTCGCTGGCACTGGCCTCGAGCCAGTTGCTCTGCGTCCTGATGTTCGAGTGGCTGCAACTCGCCGGATTGCGTTTTCTGGCAGCAGCCGGGGAGAACGAGGCGGCGCGGCTGAGGTGGTCGCTCTTTGCCGCGGGCCTGTCGAGCGCAGGCGCGCTCGTCGTGGTCGGCGGCTGCGCATCTCTGGCCAGCGTACTCCCGGCCGGGATCATCGCGCTGGGCCTCGGCATCTCCGTGCTTCAGGGCCTGACCGACCTCTATTTGCTGTCGGTCCGTCTGTCCGACCGGCTGGGTGTCGCCTCCTCTCTCCTGGCGTTTCGCGCTACCGCCCTTCTGACCGGAGCCGCCGCGGGTGCGGCGATTTGGGGAGCGGCGGAAGCGGCGCTGCTCGGCGTCAGTGCGGGCCACGCCCTGGGCCTGCTCGCGGGGCTGGTGGCCTATCGCACCCCCCTGGAGCGCGTTCCGCTGCGGACGATGCTGGCCGACTGGAAGGATTTCTCCCGCTACGGCATGCTGGCGGCGGGTGCGTCCGTCATCCATCTCTCGGTGCCGGTGCTGCTCCGCTTCATCATCATCGGCCGGCTGGGCGCGACGGGCGCCGGCGCTGGATTTTCGATTGCGCTCGACCTGCTGCAACGCCCGTTCTGGGTCCTCAATGCAGCGATCCACACCGTGAGCTATCCCGATGTCGTGAAGGATTTCGAGCACGGAACCGTCATGAAGTCGGTGCAATCGACGCGGCGGATGTTCGAGTTCATGGTCTGCACGACCCTCGTGCTGCTCGGCGGTCTCGTCGGCTTCATTCCGGATGCAGCCCGTATCCTGGTGCCGCGAGAGAGCCTTGATGGCTTCCTGACGACGGCACCTGTTGTGGCCGTCTTCTATTTCCTGCACACGCATCTCCAGGCGACCGTCGCGGTCGTTCCGCACCTGGAGAAGCTCGCAACGAGGCTCGTGATCGTTGCGGCCGGCCAGCTCGCGATCGTCGCTGCCGTCGCGTTGGCCGCGGCATGGGCCGGCCTGTCGCCGCAACAGGCGGTCGGCTGCGCTTGCCTCGCCACGCTGGCAGCGATTCTGTTTGCGCTCGGTCCGACCCTGCGGTTCGAGGCATTCCCGCGCTGGTCACTGGTCGCGCAGGCGCTGGTGGCCGCCGTCCTGATCGGATCACTCGGCGCGATGCCGACCGAGCCCGCGACATGGCTTGCCGGCAAGATCGTGATCGCCGCGCTCGCAACGGCGATCGTCGGATGGCGCGGCGACTTTCTGATGCTGGCCCGTCGCGGCTAGCCCAATTCGCCGCATTCGGCACGGATCGGAACACAGCGGGCGAGCAACTGAGCCGTTGGGCCACGGCTCAAATTCAGGTCCCGGACGGAACCATTGCGCCTCCCCGATCAAACCAAGCGGTCATATCCGGGAAAATACGGATACAACCAGTGCGATAACATCTTTCAGATTGCCCGCCCATGAAAATGGCATCTGCCGACTCCCTGTGCCATCCGATGACGCAGACGAAAGAGTCGCACCCACCGCCGCGTTCGTATGACACGCTCTCAAGCCGAAGCGTTGGATCGAACGAGCACCGCTTGCGCATATATTTAGCAGCGTGAATCGTGGAAATCTTGAAAGCGCCTTTCTCGCGCCATCCTGCACGGGCATCGCATCAGCATTCTGCTGCAATACGAGTCGAGCTGTTCCTGCACAAGGAACCGCATTTCACTCGCGATTTGTAGCTTCGATTTTTATCTGAAATTCACACTCGACAGAGAAGCTTCGACGCAAATCCCTGCGAGCAATTTCGTTCGCGCTGAAACCCGAGTTTGCAATGCCTGATCAAACCATCCTGTCCGCCAGCAGCTTCATCAACTCCATCGGCGTCAACACGCACGCCGGTTTCGGATGGACCGGCTACAACAACCTCGCGCTGATGGCCGACAGCCTCGAGTATATCGGCGTCACCCATCTCCGCGACGCGATGGGGACGAACCCCGCTGCGCAGCCGGTCGTCGAGGGCCTGGCCGCCGCCGGCTACAAGTTCGACTTTCTGGTATCGTCTGCGCTGCCCCAGTCCGGTACGGTCGGGTTGCAGAACTACATCGCCTCGCTCCAGAAATTCGCGACGAGCTATTCGGGCAGCATCACCGCCATCGAGGGGCTCAACGAAGCCAATCACCAGCCCTTCAGCTACAATGGCAGCTCCAGCCTTTCGGCCGCGGCCCAGTTCCAGAGTGCGCTCTATCAGGCCGTCAATGCCAACGCGACGCTCGCCAGCATCCCCGTCTACAATCTGTCACTGGCCTACAACGATCCGCAAGGCTACAGCCAGCTCGGCAACATGTCGGGATCGGTCGACTATGCCAACGCCCACGCTTATGTCAGCACCGGCCTCAATCCGAGCAGTTCCATTGCGGCGACGCTGAGCGCCGTCATGGCCGCGGCTCCGGGAAAGCCTGTCGTCATCACGGAAACCGGCTACACCACGCAAAACAATACCCAGTATCTCGGCGCCAACGAGACGGTGCAGGCCAAATCGATCCTGAACACGCTGGTCGTCGCCTACAAGGCCGGCGTGAGTGCAACTTACCTCTACGAGCTGTTCGACCGCGACTCGTCTGCAGCCAACACCAATCCCGAAGCCAATTTCGGCCTGTTCAACTCCGACGGCACGCCCAAGCTCGCCGCGACGGCGATTCACAACCTGACGACAATTCTGGCCGACGACGGCAAGGGCGGCCTGCAGCCGACTGACCCATTGAACTACACGTTGAGCAACATGCCGGCCACCGGCAACAGCATGGTGCTCGGCAAGAGCAATGGCGCCTACGAACTCGTCGTCTGGGCCGAGCCGAAGCTCTGGAACGATGCCACCGATACCGAGCTGTCCAATGCGGCCCAGACGGTCACCGTGAACCTCGGCGCGGTCCATCACACCGTGAAGGTGTACGACACGCTGACCGGCACGACTGCGATCGCCAGCTACACCGACGTCAGCACCATCACCATTCCGGTCAGCGATCACCCTGTGATCATCGAGATCGACGCGCCCCCGACCACGCCACCCGCCCCGGACACAAGGACCAGCGTCACCGGAACGGCTGCGGAGATCGTGCCGCAACTGTCCGATCTGAGCGACTCGACGGCGCTGCAGTCAATCACCCTGACCGACTCCCACGTCCTGCAGGTCGCGTCGAAGGCGACCATGGACTACATGATCGCCCATTACGGCAACGCGCTCTCGAAGATCCAGGGCGGATACTCGTTCTCGGTGACGAACTCGGCGGCGACCTGGACCAGCACGAGGACTTACGATTCGAGCGGCAAGCTGCTCTCGAAATCCGACACCGGCCTCAATTCAAGCGGGCAGCCGACCTCGACCACCATCGTCCACAGCGACGGCTCCAAGGACGTGATCAGCTACACCGGCGGCGTGCAGACGAAATTCGTTCATGTCGGAACCGACGCAACCCGGACAACCGACACCTACAACACGGCCGGCACCCTGCTGAGCGAAGTCGTCCAGAAGCCCGACGGCTATTACTCCACCACGCTCTACACGAACGGCGTGAAGACAGCCGCCTACGTCAAGAACGCGGACCGCTCGCAGGACAACTATACCTACAACATCACGGGCAAGAGCTTCACCACCCAGGTGCAGCATCTCGACGCTTCGGGGAAGGTCACTTCGGTGATCCGCAGCCATGCCGACGGCTCGCTGGACTCGACCCAGGTCTACAATAGTGACGGCAGCAGCGTGATCACGTTGTACAGCGCCACGGGAGTGAAACTGATCGAGACCGCCTACCATGCCGATCGCAGCAAGGATGTCTGGACGTACAACATCAAGGACCAGAACTATACGACCCAGCACGACGTCTACGATTCGACCGGATTCCTCACGACCCTGACGCGCCTGCATGCCGATGGCAGCCTGGCCTTCGAGCTGATGCAGACCGCCGACGGCACCAAGACGACCAACTGGTACAATGCCGCCGGCAGCCTCACCAGCGAGGTGGTCCAAAAGGCCGACGGCTTCGCCTCGACAACCCTCTACAGCAACGGCGTCAAGACGAAAGTTTACATCAAGAACGCCGACCGTAGTCTGGACAATTATGCCTATGGCATCACCGGCCAGAGCTACACCACGCTGATCCAGCACATCGATCCGTCCGGCAAGGTCACGTCCGTCACCCGCAAGCACGCGGATGGCACGCTCGACTATACCCAGGTCGTCAACAACGACGGGAGCAGCGTCGTCACCATCTATGACTCGACGGGAGTACGGACGAAACAATCCGAGTACCACGCTGATGGCAGCAAGGACGTCTTCCTCTACAACATCACCGGCCAGAACTACACGACCGAACACAATGTCTACGATGCAACCGGCTTCCTCACGACGCTGATCCGGAAGCACGCGGACGGCAGCATGGCGTTCAAGCTGGTGCAGAGCAAGGACGGGACCAAGACGACGGACTGGTACGATGCCAAGGGGGTCCTCACCAGCGAGGTGATCACGAAGGCCGACGGTTACAGCTCGACAACGGTCTATACCAACGGCCTGAAAACTGCGGCCTACATCACCAATGCCGACCTGAGCCAAGACAATTACACCTACAACATCACCGGGCAGAGCTATGCCACGCAGCACCAGCATCTCGATCCGACCGGCAAGACGACGGAGGTGACCCGCTGGCACGCCGACGGCACGCTCGACTATACCCAGGTCGTCGGCAGCGACGGTGGCAGTGTCGTGACCAATTACGACGCTTCAGGCCTCAAGAAGACACAAACCGACTATCACTCCGACGGCTCGAGGGATGTCTATCTCTTCAACGTCATCGGTCAGAACTACACGAAAGAGCACGATACCTACGATACCACCGGTTTCCTTACGCACATCGTGCGGACCCACGCCGACGAAAGCCTGGCATTCACCCTTGTGCAGAGCGCCGACGGCACCAAGACCTCGGGCTGGTATGATGCCAAAGGAATTATCACCAGCGAGGTGACGACCAAGAGCGACGGATACAGTTCCACCACGGTCTACACCGGCGGTATCAAGACCGCTGCCTATATCAAGAACGCCGACGGCACGTCGGACAACTGGAACTACAACATCACAGGCCAGTCCTACACGACGCAGCACCAGCACCTCGATGCCTCGGGCAAGATCGTCGAGATCACAAGGACTCACGCCGACGGCACTCTGGACTATACCCAGGTCATCAACAATGACGGCAGCAAGCTGACCGACATCTATAACAGTGCCGGCATCAAGACCCAGGAGATCGCCAGCCACGCCGACGGCTCGAGGGACGTCTTCCTGTTCAACTTCAACGGACAGGCCGGCGTCACGCAGCACGAGAGCTACAACACCGCCAAGGCGCTCGAGTTCATCGATCAGACCAAGTCCGATGGCACCCACAACGTCACGGCCGTCGCCAGCGGCGTGACGATCCAGGGCGGGGCCGGCAATGACGTGTTCTCGGCGGCGCCGAACTCGACGACCATCGCGTACGACCACGGCCAGGACCAGATCCTCAACTTCCAGGCCGGCAGCGGGACGACGCACGACACGATCGCGATCTCGAAACTGCTGGCGGAGGACTACAGCCAGCTCCAGATCACGCAGTCCGGCACGAACGCGCTCATCACGTTCTCGGCGACCGACTCGATTCTGCTGAAGAACGTCTACGTCTCCAGCCTGACGAGCCACGACTTCGTGTTCGTTTGAGCCGGTGAGACCTGCCCAAACGGGCGCCAACGTCGCTGGGGGCCGGGACCATGTCCCGGCCCCTGATCGCTCGTTGGTCGGGCGCCTGCCTCATCGATGAGCAAAGGGCTCTCTGCCATCCGCAATTGGATGAGCCCCATGAATTCGGAGGGATCGTCGGGTTGTGCCGCCATCGGCCGCCGCGCTTGCGAACTTGCGTCACAATTCGTCTCTAGAAGAGCGACGAAACGTGCAAGGAAACCGAGCCCCGATGGAAGCCAGTGAAGCAAGACGTTTTGTCGTTCTCGACTTCTACCGCTTCGTCGCCGCGCTCGGGGTCTTCATCTTCCACCTGAAGCTGATCGACAAGGGCATCTCACCGGCCTGGAACGGGTCCTATGGCCTGTTCGTGGACATGTTCTTCATCCTGTCCGGGTTCGTGATTTCCTACTCCTATCCTTCAAGCTCGACCGGCCTGCGCTCCTATGCGCGCTTCCTCATCAGGCGGATCGCGCGAATCTACCCCTTGCATCTGCTCACATTGTTGATATTCGCGGTCCTTGCTCTCATGGGCATATCCGGTCCGACCTCGCACGCGAGCTGGACGGATTTCATTCAAAACCTCTTCCTCGTGCAGGCGTGGGGTATCACAGATCATCTCAGCTTCAACTCGCCGGCTTGGTCCATCAGCGCCGAGCTGTTCTGTTACCTATTATTCCCATTGTTCATGCTGCTGGCCGGGAGGATCTCGCCGCTGATGCTGGCGATCATCGTCGCGCTCTCTTACGGCATCCTTGCCCATGCTCACCTGCCGATCTGGCAGGAACGCTCTCAGATGTACGGGGCAACTTTCGATTTCGGGATGTTACGGGCGCTTCCGAGCTTCCTGAACGGGATTCTCCTAACCGTCCTGTTCAGGCTCTCGAGCGACTATCGCAAGAAGCCGGTTGCATTCGCCGGAATAGCGCTGTTTGCCGTCTCGGTTCTGGTTCTCAACTTCTTTGCCAAGCCCGACCTTGCAATCATACTGTTCTCTCTCGCGATCCTCGTCACAGCCACGGGAGAAAGCGCCTTCGCGCGGTTTCCCGGCTCCGATTGGCTCGGCCGCCTCGGCAACACGTCATATGCCATCTACATGATGCACGAAGTGCTGTTGATCCTGCTCTTCAAGCCGGCCTGGCACTATTTCGGACTTCAGCCAAGCATGTTTCCGGTGTTTGCATTGGTCTGCTGCATCGTTCTGACAGTCGTTGCCGACGTGACATATCGCTACGTCGAAGATCCCGCTAGAAGATTGATCAACCGGCTTGCGCCTGGCGGGGCAAGATCAGCCCGCGTCCCGAAGCCCGAGCCGCTCGATCTTGCCGAGGCCAGACAGGCGGCCAACGCAAGCTAGCTGGTGCGTGCAGGCCGAATTCTGGCTAAGTCTTAGACGATCGCCGCACACGACCCCAGACTTCCTGGCATATCCGCACCACGGCCGGCCGGGCGACCGCCATGACAACGGCAAGATAGACCGAAGAACCAAGCAGCACGAGCACGGCGAGACGCAGCCATGGCGACGTGGCCGGCATGGTAATGGAGGCAGCAACCACCGCGCATGCCATCACTGCGGAGCCCGCAAGTGCGGGCATCAGCGCCGCGGCATAGGGCCTGATGCGGAGCGACAAGATCCGCATCGAGGCTCCGGCGGATAGTGGATACAGCAACAAGGCGCGAACGACGTAGCCGACAGCGATCGCGATAAGGCCAAATGGCGCAGCGACGATGAAGATCGCTATGTTCGAAACCGCGTATATCAGCGTCAGCCAAGTCTGCCAGTGCGGTTTGCCGAATGCCAGGATCACCGAGTGATTGTAGAGGCCGATCGTGGTCAAGAACCCGGTGATCGACATGATCGCGAGTAGAGGGGCGGCCTCGCCCCACTTGGATCCGAAGAAACCGACGATGAGATCCGGTGCCAGAGCCGCTATGCCCGCGAAAAGCGGGGCCGTCAGCAGTGACGTGTACTTGACGAAGTCGACCAGCGTCGAACGCGATGCTTCCCGGTCATGCTGGAGGCCAGCGATGGTCGAAAAGAACACGCGGTTCAACGCATTCCCGATCACGGTACTCACGGCGTTGACCAGGCGCTTGGCGAGGCTGTAGAAGCCCGCGCCGGCGGCGCCGGTATACCAAGTGACGAAAATCAGATCGGAATTGGCATTGGCAAAGTTCGTGATTCCCGTCAGTGCCACGTAGCGCGCATAGCTCAGGAGATCGATAACAGCCTGCCGGCTGACCCGGAGCCGAGGGCGCCAGGGCGTCAAGACCCAAAGGCTGACCAGCGAGATCAACGAAGTCGAGACGAGTTGTCCGACCAGCGCAACGACCCCGTAACCCTGTATCGCCAGCGCGATCCCTACGGCTCCGCCAACCGAGATTGAAGAAAGCGAACGGATGGCGAGGGATCGAAAGAGTTGATTGCGCGTCAGCCAGGCTTCGTGCGTCCGTGACAGGCCTTGCACGGCCACCACGATGCAAAATCCCTTGAGAACGATGGCAAGATCCGAAAGACCGGAGAATCGTTCGATGGCGCCGCTCGAGGCGAACAGTGCGAGTGCTGCAAACAAGGAGAGGCCCGCGATGAGCCAAAACGAGGCAGTGTAATCCTCATCCTTCGGATCAGGACGCGCCTGGACGGCAATCGCGATGCTCTCGATCAGGACTGCCCGGCAGAACTCGAGCGCCAGCGCTCCCGTTGCCACGATGCCGAGAATCTGCGGCGACAGCAGCCGCGCCATGATCATGTAGATTGCGAGCGTGAGCGCCTGCCCGACCGCGGAATCGAGCGCCGACCAAATGACGCCCGAAACGATCGAGCGCGGCTTGATAATCTCGTGGCGCAATTGGAAGCCTGTCACAATTCGGGGTTAGATCGACATTCGTCGAGAGCCATTGGCTGCTATGGTCCAATAGTCGCCTTGTTTACGAGGACACTACGGCAAGAAAGCAGCTACATCCGAGGCAGCATGAATTTTCGAGGCAATCTACGACGGCTGATCAACGAGGTCGGCTGCGACTTTATTCATCAACTGCCCTATCCGCACGTGGACTTGTTCTTCTGGCGTCCCGACGATGGAACGATCAATTTCGGTGATCATCTTTCGATCGTTGTCGTTGACCATCTCTTGCGGCAATTCGGCTATACGCTCGCCGATGAGGTGCCGCGGCAAGCGCGCTTGTTCGCGATCGGCTCCGTGCTCCACTACGCGCGAAATGGCGATGTGATCTGGGGAAGCGGCGTAAACGGACGCCCCGGCCAAGGTGACCTCAACCATCGCGTGCAGAATTTGGACGTGCGAGCGGTGCGCGGCCCCCGTACCCGGGAAGTTCTGCAGCGCCGGGGCATCGCGGTTCCCGAAGTGTTCGGAGATCCGGCGTTGCTGCTTCCTCAGCTGTTTCCAAATCGTTTTCGCCCTACTGCCAAGAAGCCGTGGGTGTTTGTTCCGAATTTGCACGATTTGAGTCTCGTCGACCCTGCCGCCGATACAGTGGTCTCACCGCTGGGATCCTGGAACCGGCGAATTGACGCAATTCTCGAAGCTGAACTGGTTCTGGCCAGCTCGCTTCACGGCATCATCGTCGCCGAGGCATTCGGGATACCGGCTAGATACGTACGGCTGAGCAGCGGAGAGGCCGAGTTCAAGTATCATGACTATTATGAGGGCACCGGCCGGTTCGCCGTCGAGTTTGCAACAAGTATTGACGAAGGTCGCGAGATGGGGGGAGCTGCGCGCCTCAACTTTGATCATCGTGCCTTGATGAGTGCATTCCCAATCGACCTCTGGAGCGGAAAGAACTAGCATGGCCAAGCGCCTCCGCGTGGCCATCTACGCGCCGCATTTTGCGGAATATTCCTACCGCCTCGCATCGGGACTGGCGCATCATTGCGACGTTCGGCTTGTGCTCAACCGCAAAGACGCGAACCAGCAATGGGAGCTTGCCGATATCGCTGTGACGGCGCCGTTCGAGACACGGATTCGCGACCTCAGTCTGCGGCGCGGCGGCGCAATCGGCATCCCTGCCTCGTTCATCGACATAATTTCCTTCCGCCCGGACGTGATCCATTGTCACGAAGTTCCCGAGATCTACACGTCCAAGCTGATTCAGCTCCTGCGTCCGCTCGGCGTTCCCTTGGTACTGACCGTTCACGATGCGATCCCGCACTCGGAGGGCGGCTCCGGCACCTCGCCCCGTGAAGATGCCTGGCGCGGACGCATGCGTGCGGCCGCCTCGATCGTCACGACGCACGGCGAGAGCTGCATTGCAGATTTTCATCGCGCCTCGCCCGACTTCAAGGGCGAGACGGTTTCCAGCATGCACGGCGTGCTGATGGTTCCGCCGGACAAAAGCTCGTTCACCGAGCCCGAACCCGGACGCATCCTGTTTTTTGGACGGATGTGGGCTTACAAGGGCCTCGACGTCTTCATCGACGCGATCGATATGTTGGCCCAGCGCGGCGTCACGCATGAAGCGATCGTCGCCGGGCGCGGCCCCGAGATGACACGGCTCGGCGCCCGGATGGAGGCAATGCCGACGGTCAAGACCATCAATGCCTACATTTCGCCTGCGGATACCGGACGTCTATTTCAATCTGCTACGGTGGTCGCCTTGCCCTACAAGGATGCATCACAAAGCGGGGTGCTCGCATCCGCCTATGGGAATGCGCGTCCCGTCGTCGCCAGCGCCACCGGTGGCATTCCCGACGTCGTGACGGACGGCGTCAATGGTCTCCTGGTCCCTCCCGGCGATGCCACTGCGCTCGCCGATGCACTCGAGCGCGTGCTGACGTCGAATTCACTCGCCGCAACGTTGGCTGATGGCGCGCGGCAGACCGCGGCCGGCCCTCTGAACTGGGACCACATTGCCGAACGGTTGCTTGGATCCTATCACAGGCTCGCCGGTCGTAGCGTGCAGTGAGCGCGACACGCGCTTTCTCAAGCCGATTGCCCCACTTTCAGCGGTCGAAAGAACGTGCTGCGGAACGCGCCGTCCAGCAAGCGCCTCAGCCGGACCTCGATCAGTTCATAGCTGATCGCACTTGCAGCCAGTGACATCACCAGCCCGAGTCCGATGAAAGCCGCCCATAGCAACCAGCGGTCGACGCCGGCGGCAACCAGCTTCAGGCCAACCACTTGCAAGGGGAAGAGCACGAAGGGGTGCACGAGATAGAGGCTGTAGCTGATCTTGCCGATATATTGGAGCGCCGGCGTGCTCAGGGCCTTCCCGAGGCCTGATTCCGGGGCGAGCACCATGGCGAACAGCAGAAATCCGGGAATGAGGCCCACGAACGGATGAAACAGCACCAGGCTCGCATACAGCGCGGCCCCGCAGACGAGCCCTGCGACCAGACCGAGCCGTCCGGGAATGGAAATGCGAAATCCCGTCGCGCTGAACAGCATCCCGATGCAGAAGAACGCGGTGATCGGCCAGCGCATCAGGCAGGCCACGCCCAGCAGGATCAGAGGCGCAGCCAGCAGCCTGCCGCCGGCGCGCCACATCGAGAATGTCAGCGCAAACCAGATGTAGAACGCCCACTCATAGGTCAACGTCCACGCATTCTGCTGGGCAATGGGCAGGCCGAGCGCGTCCTGCACGAAGAACAGGTTGGCCGCAAAGATCCCGAGATAGCTGGTGAAATCGATGCCGCGGAAGAATTTGTAGGCTACGATCGGCCCGATCGCGAACAGCGCAAGATGCAGCACGACGAACACCGGCATGATGCGCAGGACGCGGTCGAAGAAGAACCGCGACAGCGAACCGTGGCGTATCAGACTGGCCGGGATCAGGAAGCCGCTGATCATGAAGAACAGCTCGACACCGTGCCCGCCGACATTGATCACCGACTGCAGCCAGGGCCAGAGCGGCGGCAGAAAACCGGGATTCGGGATGTCATACATGCCTGCCTTCGGCATGTCGTAGAAATGATCCATCAGCACGCTCAGCGCCGCGATGGCACGAAGGCCCTGGACCGAAGGAAGGAACGATCCATCATAGGCGGCGCCCGGCTGGTGAGGTGCCTTGATCACTCTGCGGCACCCTGGGTGCTGAGCACTGGCTCGAGGACGACAGGCTGCTTTCTTCGCGCGGAGCGGAATCTTTGCCCGAAGGAAATGCTGGGCTTCTCGATGAACGTGTATGTCATCCAACTGACGAGGATCGACAATGCCAGAATTACGACCAGGAAGATCGACCATCCGAGGGGTCCGTCGCCGAACCATACCAGGCGATGGACGTAGACGATCGCGAACGGCGACATCAGGTAGACCGAATAGCTGATCACGCCGACGAATGCCATCGGACGCCAGGCCATCCGTTCGCCGAACACGGCAAAGCCGATGAAGACAAGCGCCGCGCAGATATAGGCCGATCCGATCGAATAACTGTAGAAGAAATTCTCGTGATACACGCCGCCGAACCGGCGGTCGGACAGGGTGGCGGCGAAGACCGCATACAGAAGCGTGCAGACGGTCACATGCGTCCACCGCAGCTTGCCGCCAATGACGGTGTCGCGGATGATCTTGCCCAGGAACATCGCCGAGAGGTTCAAGCCGACCTCCATCACCGAGGAGACTGCCCTGCTCTCAACGAAAAGTGCAGCTGTGGTTCCCACCAGCGCGGCGGCAACGACGATGGTCACCGCTGTGAAGCGCCGGTTGAGCAGCCCCATCGCAAAGAGAATGGTGCATCCGACGTAGAACAGGAGTTCGATCGCCAGCGTCCAGTAGAACACCCAGAGATTCGGGACGTTCACGAAAGTCTGCAACATCGTCACGTTAGCGGCGATCTGCCCCAGCGGAAAACTCTTCGAATCCAGCAGCTGCACCGACACGAGCCCGACAACGATCGAAGTCCAATAAGCCGGATAGAGCCGGAAGAAGCGGCTGATCGTAAAATCGCGCACAGGCGTGGCGCTGTCCGGGAAGCTGAACGGAATGACGAAGCCGCTCACGAAGAAGAACAACACGACCCCGAACCGGCCAAAGTTCATGTAGTAGCCGAATATGTCGTGGAGGGGCCCGTAATAGACACCCGTCGGGTGCTTCTCCAGGATGACCTCGAATACGTGCTGGACCAGGACGGCCAGCACGGCAATGCCGCGCAGTGTGTCGATGAATGCGAGCCGTTTATGCATTGTTGGTTCTCACCTGCTTCCGCTCGCCGCCGGCACATCCGGGCGGAAGCCTTCTAATGACGGCATCGGTGGCCGTACGATGATTGGTACGGCGTCGCCCGCCCGCGCGGTGGTCGCGTGCCGCGAGAACACCTCGCTGAAGCTCAACGCGATGATCAGCAGGCCGGACGCCGGGCCGTAATTCAGAACGGTGATCGTGAACAAGTTGACGACGAAGATCAGCGTCAGCTTGTAGACGTCGGTCGTGCCGAACGTCGCCCGGAATACCATCACCATGAATGCGACGAACGGGAGGCCGAACATCAGATACGTGCCGATGTAGAAATTGTCGACGGGAACCCAGAAGGGGGCGAGCGGCGAGAACAGCTTCTGCGGGTAGTTGAAGCAGCCCACGCCGCAGCCGGTCACGAGACCAACGGGCATGAGCTGGCTCAGGTAGACGAACGGCAGTTGCCAGCTGTTGTTGATGCGGTCGACGATGCTGAACAGGGTCGTGTGCGGCACCGCGGCGGTACCCGAAGCAAGCACGATCATGAAGAACGGCACCAGGATCGCGGCAAACGACCACAGTGCAATGTTCCGTATCGCGGAGAAGCGCGACTTCTCCGGCAGCATCCGCACGAACACCAGCAGAATCAAGTAGAGCACGAGGACGATCATGGTCGTCTTGCTGGTCGTCAGACGGATGATGTAGACCGCAAGAGAGCCGTACAGAAGGCACCAAATCGTGCTCTTACGGATCGACGTAATTGCGAAGGACACGAGTATGAAGAAGGCCGCCATGGTACTTTCGGCAGCAAAGCCCGTGAGACGCTGATCGTCACCGCCATAGGCCCACCATAAGCGACCCGCCTCACGAACGGCGCCGAAGGACTCATATTTGTATCCGACCCAGGGCATGAAGTAGAATTTCGTCAGCAGCACGCCGATCAGCGAGAGGTAGAACGTCGCGGCGATGACCGACAGCAACTTCTTGTAGGAGCCCAGACTGGTGTCGCAGAAACAAAATCCGACGAACACCGGGAGCATCATCTTAAACGACGACATCGCCGCGTTGACCGTCCCCAGCATGAAGTAGCCGAGCACCAGCGACAGCATGATCTGCACGAGGACAACTGCAGCCATGATACTGCGATTGCGCAAGATGCAATGCACGATGAACTGGACCAGGCACAGAAGCGCAATGCCATCCGGCACGAACCAAAGCGCGTCCAAATGCATGATGCTGGTGTAGTACCGCATCATACCGCCGAAGGCATCCCGGACCAGATAGGCTGCGAGCGCGATCGCCTCGATATTGAGGCTGATCAGCATCATCCTGCGGGGTTGCAGCGCGAAGGTGCTCATGCGCGGCTCAGTTGCTCAGCCGCGCCGATCGGGCGGGGGATGGCGCAAAATCCGGGGGGCTTCCGAATGCATTTCGCAGGAGCCTGCCGCCGGGAATTTCGACATAGAGATAGGTGAGGTGCGAAACCGCGAGCACGGCGGCCAGTGAAACGACGAGATTCAGCGTCGCCGGCAGGCCTGCCCAGATCGAATCCAGGGCGGCGATTCGCCCCGCCCCCACGCCCCGCACGAAGTATTCAGCCAGCAGCACCACGAGCGCGTGCACCATATAGATCGAGTACGAACGACGCCCCAACCAGATCAGCGGCTTGGCCACCAGGATCCGCGGCACCAGCAGCGCATCCGGAAAGGCCAGCAGGCTGCCGAGGAAGATCGCGAACATCACTGGCGCGAGGAAGGTCGCGGCAGGATTGGCCTCCGCCAGGGACACCAGGACGATGCTCGCGATCATGGCGACGAATTGCAATGCGCCCTGCGCGGCAGGCCCCGGCTTGGCCGGCAGGCGATCGACGATCCTCACCATCAAGACGCCCAGGAAAAAGCCGACGAAGCAGCGTAGCAAGCCGAAATCCGTCTGAAGCTCGATGCTCTTCTTTTCGAGCACGAAGATGATGAAGACGAGACTTCCGATCGCGAGCAGCCCGGAGAGGACATAGGACCACGCCAGCGAGCGCATGCGCAGCGCAATGAGAACGAGTAGACCAAACACCAGGTAGGTGTAGAACTCAACGCTGATGCTCCAGCTCGGCGCATTCCAGCTGAGATAGTCGATGAACCCCATCGAGTGGAGAAGCAGGACGTTGAGGCCGAAGGAATAGGCATTGTTCACTTCGAACGCCGCAGGCGCGGCGACGACCACCCCCGCCATGACCAGGCCGATGCGCAGCAGGCGAAAGACGAGGTTTGCCAGCAGCATGACGATATGCAGCGGGTAGACTCGCGCCAGGCGCCGTACCATAAATTCGCGCAGCGAGAAGCGCGTGAAGTCGTTCTCGACATAGCTGAGCGCCATGACCATTCCGCTGAGAACGAAGAACAGATCGACCAGCAGCCATGCACTCCTGAAGAAGGAGCAGTTGATCCAGGCGTTGTGCGGGAATGCCGCGAGAAAGGTTGGCATCAGCAGCAGATGGTGGATCACCACGGAAGTCGCGGCGATCCCCCGGATGCTGTCGAGCGGCAGGACGTGCGCCTTCTCACGATGAACCAACTCCGTCACATCAATATTCCGTAGCCGTTGCACCGCAGCAGTGTGTATCAGGTCTCAACGCGTGATCAATCTCTGCAATCACGGAGCCGCATTCGATGCATGACGACCGACAATAATTTCAAAGCTTGCAGATCATTCGGACATGCGAGCGCCAAGTTCATGCCACTTTTCATCCGACGTGCGCCTGCTTCGGCGCGCAAGCCAATCGGCATGGGATGATTGCGAGTATTTGCGCGCAAAGTGTGCGCGAAATTCGGCACTGTTGCGATCGAGGCCCTTGCAGCACATCGATTGCTGCGTGCCAATGTCGCACGAAAAATTCTTTGGCCAATGGGAACAATAAAGGCGCCCGTGACTTGTGTCGGCTTTGCGACGAGCGGCTGCGCGAGTGCCCGATATGTTTTCAGGTTGCAACATTCATGGGCGTGATTTGCCGATCTCGCAGGCATTGTAGAACTTGTTTTTGCAACCGGCGAACAAGCGGGCTCGCGTTTGTTTTGTCGCCAGCTTTGCACCAGCTTTTGCGTCGCACAAAAAGATGACACAGTTACCTGTCAAGTTTCGCCTGTTCTCCTATTGCAACAGAAGCAAGGAACACGGATGGGCCGCGGACTAACACGTCGTCATGCGCAGCCGCGATGGCTAGCGATTGTCTTGATTGGTTCTGCGCTGATCGTGTCGGGCGCCGGTGCTTGCCGCGCGCAGTGCGTCGAATTCTCGGACCGCGCCTCGCAACTCGAACTCGACACCTTCGTGAAGTCGCCGTCCTCGCTCCTCGAGCGGTTGCGCAATGACAAGGAGAAGTTGCGGTATTGGCTCGCGCGCTATGTCGCGACGAATCCGTCGGTGCTGCCGTCCGTCCAGACGCTCATCTCGGCGTCGGCTTCAGCCGATCGCTCGTCCATCGGCGCTGCGCTGCGCCTTGCCGAAGCACGTTGCACGTCGACCAAGCCGGACGCCGCGCGCAAGATCAGGGATTTCGTGCAGCGGATCGGCGATCTCAACGTGCAGGCCGGTTATTCCGGCGCCGGAGAGGACAGCTCCGGCGTCCAGGCCCAATCGCAAATCAAGACCTCGCCGCAGCCGGGCCGCGGCGGAGCACTGCTCGAAGGCGAGTGGAGAACCAAGCTGGCCAATCCATTCAAGCCCGTCCCCCTTCCGAATTGATCCATGATCGTCAAAGGCAGCGAATTAGCACATGTACCAGCCTAGGGAACATTTCCAGTCGGGGCACCGATTCGGCATCGAATTCGGCGGGGCGGTCCTCAGCTTCGAGCGGGTGGCCGACGTCCTTCGCCGCCAATGGCCGATCATCGCGGTCTGTACGGGAGCTTCGCTGGCCCTGGTGATCGTCTACCTGGCCATGGCGCAGCCCATGTATACGGCAAACGCCCGCATCATGATGGATACGCGGCAGACGCAAGTTCTGGACAAGGACAGCAACGCCAGCAGCGCCCTGATCGACACGGGCTACGTCGACAGCCAGGTGGAGATCATCAACTCGGACGACCTCATTCTGTCCGTCGTCCGCCGCCTGAAGCTGACAGAAGACCCGGAGTTCAACGGCTCCAAGCCCGGCCTGCTCTCTATCACAATCGGCAAGCTGACATCGCTATTCGGCTCCGGCGAACCAGCAAGCCAGGAGCGAATCGAACATGCGGTCGTCCAGCAGATTCAGAAGAATCTGCGTACGGAGCGCGTGCTGACGACATATGTGCTGTCGCTGAGCTATAAAGCGCGGAGCCCCGACAAAGCCGCCAAGATCGCCAACGCGATCGCCAATGCCTATCTCGTCGGCGCCCTGGAGGCCAAATATCAGTCCACCAAGCGGGCCACCGAATGGCTGCAGCAGCGCAGCCTCGAGCTGAGCGAGCAGGCATCGGCCAGCGATCGCGCCGTCCAAACCTTCAAGGCCGAGAACAACATCGTCGGAACCAGCCGCGGCCTGATGTCCGAGCAGCAATTGTCGGACCTCAACACGCAGCTAGTTCAGGCGCGGGCTGCGACCGCCGAAGCCAAGGCCCGGCTTGACCGGATCGACACGATCTCCGATCAGGATGTTGCGCAATCTACCGTGACGGACGCCCTCAACAACTCGGTGATCACCCGTCTGCGCGCTCAATATCTCGACCTACAGGCCCAATATTCCGACTGGTCCAGGCGCTACGGCAAGACCCACCTTGCGGCGGTCAATCTGGCCAACAAGATGGACGAGCTGCGCAAGAACATCGCCGACGAGGTGCGTCGGATCGCAGACGCCTATCGCAGCGACTACGAGATCGCGAAGAGCCGGGAGGCCTCGCTCGAGAAGAACGTAAAGGACCTCGTCGCCCAGGCCGGCAACAAGGGCCAGGCCGAGGTCAAGCTGCGCGATCTCGAAAGTGCCGCCGACACCTACCGCAATCTCTACAACAACTTCCTGGAAAAGCTGCAGAGCGCGACGCAGAACCAGAGCTTTCCCCTCAGCGAGGCCCGCCTCATCAGCACCGCCACCAAGCCGGACCGCAAGAGCTCGCCGCGAACGGTCCTCGCCCTCGTGGGCGGCCTGGTCGGCGGCCTCTGCCTCGGCTTCGGCGCGGCATTTGCGCGTGAACTGCTGAGCGACGTGCTGCGGACCCCCGGCGAAGTCGAGGATGAGCTCGGCGTGAAATGCCTCGGCGTGCTGCCGGACATACGTCCGCCGACGACGGCCGGCGCGTTGCTCTCGACGTCAGCGAAGACCGGCCCTCCCGATCTCTCCCGCTACGTCGTCGATCATCCGTTCTCACGCTTTGCCGAGACCTTGCGCAACATCAAGGTTTCGATCGACGTCGCGCGTCTGACCCGCGAGATCAAGGTGATCGGCATCGTCTCCTCGCTTCCAAAGGAGGGCAAGACGACGGTGGCCGCCAATTTCGCGCAGCTGATCGCCCTCACCGGGCATCGCACGGTTCTGATCGACGGCGATCTGCACACGCGCTCGCTGACGCGGGAGCTCGCGCCCAACGCCAAGACCGGCCTCGTGGAGGCTCTCAACGATCCCGCGAACCTCGGCTACCACGTGCAGCGAAGCAAGGAGACGGGACTGGATTTCCTGCCCTCCGTAGTGGCCTCGCGCATGGTCAATTCGGCCGACGTCATCGGATCCAAGGCAATGGCCGAGCTGCTCAAGGTGCTGAAGGAGCACTACGAGTACATCGTGATCGATCTCGCCCCGGTGATGCCGGTGGCCGATTCCAAGGCCGTCAGCTTCCTGATCGACGCCATGGTCTACGTGATCGAATGGGGCCAGACCACGCGAACCGCTCTGCAGGAGTCGGTTTCAGGTTCGGAAGTCCTCCAGAAGAAGCTGATCGGCGCCGTGCTCAACCGCGCGAACCCGAAGATGCTCAAGCGCATCGAGGCCTACAAGGGCAAGCACCACAACAGCTATTACGTCGAGCACGCCTAGGCGGAGGCGAGGCGCCGCTCCCACTGAACAACTGGAATGAGCTCGGGCCCGTTGCCGATTGGCAGCGGGCCTTATTCGTGCTTGGCGGTCGCTTGAAGGGCATCCCGTGCCCTCGCGCACGCGGCAAGCGCTCAGGACCTGCTCGCGGGCTCCGTATTCGTCCGGAATCCACAACTTGCAGTTATTGCTCTAGCCAAAAGCAAGGATTGACGGATACGGTGGTCGCCGGGAAAGTTGTGCCGGTGCCCAGCTGTCAATAAGACGATCCGAGCCTTGAGGCCTGAAAATGCCGAAACTTTAGGCATCTTTCTTTCTCGGTTCCCCGGGGCTAATCTCGGCTCATTACTCGCAGTTTTTTTTCCGGTAGGCTCGGATGCTGATCGTCCTGACGATTTTGACTATTTGGGTCCTGCTCAACATTCTGTTCGTGTTGATCGTGGTCCCTCCACGCAAGCCGCTCCGCCACCCCATGGCGACGACGCTCTCACCCGCGCCCATCGACCCGAGCCGGCGCCAGATCGAGCAGGACGAGCCTTTCTCGATCCGCCATGTCATCGTCTCCGTCGCAATGGGAGCCTTCTTCGTGCTCGTGCCGCCGCTGCTCGCGCTGCGCAATGCGATCATGCGGCTCTTCCGCAGGCCGCCGCGCAATGGAACCTGAGCCCCGGGACGGAGGTTTCCGGCGATTGAGAGATCGAGCGGCTAAAGCGCGATGCGATTAGGATGAAACGCCATCGCGCCCTTAGGAGCATGATCTTTTCGGAGAACCGCTACGCACTTTTCCGGATCATGCTCTAATAGGCCTCCTGGAACATCACGGCGGACGCGGTGCGGGCCATGATCTTCAGGTCGAGCCAGATGCTCCAATTGCTGACGTACCAGACGTCGTACTCGACCCGCTTTTCCATCAGATCGATCGTTGGCGTTTCGCCCCTGAATCCGTTCACCTGAGCCCAGCCCGTCAGGCCCGGCTTCATGTGATGGCGGTAGACATACTTGCTGATGAGCTCGTCGTAGTAATTGTCATGGGCGAGCGCGTGCGGACGCGGTCCCACCAGCGACATGTCCCCCCGTAGCACGTTCCAGAGCTGCGGCAGCTCGTCGATGCTGGTCATGCGCAGGAAGCGCCCGATCTTGGTAACCCGAGCATCCCCCTTGGTCGCCTGGGTCACCGTCTCGCCATTCTCGGCAACCGTCATGGTGCGGAACTTCCAGATCTCGAACGGCTTGCCGTTGAAGCCGCGGCGCGACTGCCGGAATATGACGCTTCCCGGCGAATCCAGCTTGATCAGCACGGCTACGGTCAGCAGCAGCGGCGTCAGCAGCACGAGCGCGAACAGAGCGACGCCGACGTCGAGACAGCGCTTCTGCAGCCGCTCGAGAATGGTGAGCGGCGGCCGCTGGATCTCGACCGCGACGGTTCCGCTGACCGGCAGGAACGGACGGGTCACGAGGTCGGCAACAGAATCGTCCGGCAGCAGGCGAATGGGCTGCGGAACGGCGCGCAAATATGGCCCGAGCTTGCGCAGCATCGGCAATTCGTTCCAGTCGATCGCGAGCAGATATTCATCGACGTCGGCCGCGCGCGACTGACGGATGACGTCGCGAATCTGCCGCTCCCATTGGCCGTCATCCCGGTCCTCTCCGAGCACGAAATGGCGCATGACGTCGAAGCCGTTCCTGCGCAAATCCTTGAAGCGGCTCGAGGTGAAGTCGAGCGGCTTCAGGCTGAGCAGGATCACCTTGCGGTCGACCAGGCGGCTTCTCGCAAAGCTCGTGCCGAACACGGCCTGCCAGACGAAGCGCAGGCTGATCAGACCGAGCCCGCCGATCACGGCGAAGACGATGACGGTGCCGCGCGACAGATTGTCCGTCGATTTCAGCAGGAAGGCCGCAACGGCGAGGATCGTGAGCGACGTCAACCAGATAAACGCCGCCATTCGAAGCTGCCAAACCAGATTGAGCAGGCGGTGCGTGGAATAAACGTCCCGGAAATAGGCGATCCCGACGAACACCACACCGACGAACAATCCAGCTCCCACCGATGCACCCTCGGGCGGCGATGCGACCGCCACGCCGTACAGCGAAGCCCCCGCCGCGTAACTCAGCAGGATCAACAGAAAATCAGCAGCGATGACGACGACCTGAAAGGGCCTCTGAAGCGCACTGCCGCGCGCAGATGACAGCGCATGAGCGCTTTCAGAACCGTAAGTTGCAACAGCCATTCGAACCTCTGCGTATCGAGAGAGTGCCTGACGCTCATCGTGATGCTGAAGACTCGTCAATTCCCCGCACGGAAAGTGTTGGTCGATCGCAGCGACATTGTGGCGCTGCACGCGAAACTTTTGCGGCGCACGGACGATGTGTCGCGTTGAGATGCGCGGCGAAATTCGGTGCGCTGAAAATGTCGTCACAGTGCTGACATACGAGCGAGCGAACTGCCCTATTTTGAATCAAGTTCCGCATCCAATGCGACGCCATCGTTGCACGAGCCGCTGTTCGCTCAAGTTTGAGGCGCTGCTTGCTGCCGACGAACGCAAACATCGGATCACTTGCGAGAGTTTCCAAGGATTTCTATCTGCGGGTGTACGCGAGAATCTGCAACGAGTCATGCAGACTTGCTGCACGCTTCGAGCCAGCGATGCAATTCCTGCGGACCCCTCTCGTTCCTGAAGTCCATGAAACAAAAAATGCCGTGCCCTTCTTTTGGCGTGATCGGCACCGACAACGAGCTGCGGCCCCACGGAACTCGCGTTGTTCGCGTTGGATGGACGCTCTCCGGTGCCGGTGACTTGGGGATATTTTTTCCGACCACCCGATCGATGAGCGCCATGAAATCTTTCGCGCGATCCTACCCGTCGCTTCCCAAACCGCAATTGCCGGACGGCGTCCGCATTTACGCGATCTCTGATATTCACGGCTGCGCGCATCTGCTCGAGCCCATGCTGCGGGTGATCGACGCCGACGTTGCGCGCAGCCGGCCGCGCTATGCCGTCGAAGTCTTCATGGGCGATTACATCGATCGCGGCCCGGATACGCGGTCAACCCTCGACATCCTGGTCGAGCGGAGCCGCCGGGGGAATGCGGTCTTCCTCAAGGGCAACCACGAGGCCTTTCTGGTGAGGGTGTTCGAAGATCCTTCCCTGTTCGAGGACTGGATTGCCTTCGGCGGGACCCAGACATTGATGTCCTACGGGCTTGCTCCGCCCGATCTCAGGCGCGACGAGCCGGCATCGATCCTGCGTGACTTGATTCGCGCCATGCCGACCGAGCATCTGGAATTCCTGGACAATCTGCGGCTGAGCTTCAGTTGCGGAGACTTCTTCTTCGTCCACGCCGGCGTTCGCCCGGGCGTGCCGCTCGCCGAGCAGACCGAGCGCGATCTGCTCTGGATTCGCGAGGAATTCCTGCAGAGCGAGGAGCAGTTCGGCAAATATATCGTCCACGGCCATACGCCGGTCCGCAGCGCCGAACTACTGGCCAACCGCGCCAATATCGACACCGGCGCCTATGCGACCGGCAACCTCACCCTGATGAGCATCCAGGGAAGCCGCATGCTCGCGGTGTGATGAGCTTCAGCCTCCTGCCACCGATGCGCGAGACCGTCTCAGGGAGGGAATGGACGTTCGCGATTTCTAGTTGAGCAACGGCGGCTGCGCCGGCCGCGCACGCGTCTGGGCCATCCAGTCGCTCCAGGCTCGCTCGTGCTTGACGTAGAGCTCCACCCAACGTTCGTCATGCCTGGCCTCTCGGACGCGCGCCGCCTCCCCGAGCAGCTCGGCGCCGGGACGGGTGTCCGGCTTGTCCAGCGCTTCGAACTCGATCGTTTCCGAGATCGTCAGACCGACAAGCACGCGCTGTCCGGCGCCGTCCACGATGTAGCGTCGCGGCGCATCCTTCTTGGGCTCACTCATGTCGTCATGTCCCATCGAGTTCAGTGTGAAGCTGGATACCGTCATCGAATGGGACGATGCCTAGAAGGCTCGCCGGGCGTGGCCGAACGTCGAGGTCGGAGCGGGCCGCGACGCCCGGCGCGACGCGCCGCTGGACGAATTCACCGTTCTTCGTTGGACGCGCCAGGCGCGTAGCGCGTATCCGAGAATGAGACCAGCGCCGAAAATGGAAGCAGAGACAAACGCAGAAGTCATGAGAGTCGTCCTGGGAGTCGTCCTGGATCGTGCGCGTCCTATCAAGAGTGAGCAGTGTGTCGACATCATGGTTCTCGAGGATTCGCGAGCGCCGAAAAAATGTTCAAGGTTCGGTCTCCTTTGTCCATGCATGCCGCGCGCGCGGCAAGGTTGCCGACCTCGGGCTGATCTCGTCTCGGCCGGAGGTGATCATCGAACACTCTCTATATATATGACGACGACATATCTAAGAGACGTTCTCGCAGCCCAATGCATCAAGGCCCGTCGCGGTCGATCCGACGCGCGTTGGCGACACCATGCGCCCCTGCAACCGGAAGTTCGGCGTCAGCCGGCCAGCCCGTGCCCTTGCAACCATCCGGAACCCGTCGCATTATCACCCATCGCATTTCATGAGGGATTCAATCCAATGAACTTCCGTGCCCTTATTCCATCCATTGCCCTGGCCGCCCTCGGCCTCACTTTGGCGACATCCACGGCGTCGGCCGCCGAGCTCGCACTTGCTCCGTCACACCGGGCGGCCGCCGCCCAGGGCGGACTTGTGTTCTGGGACGACGTCTACCCGCCGGCGGTCTATGGCCCGCAGCTGCGCCCTGCCGAGGAGGTCGCGGCGATGAAGGCACAGGCGCGGCCGGTGTCCCAGCGCTGGTGGGGATATTGGTACGTGCGGTAACGCGCCGTAGCAATCGGCCGGGAGTCGAGCTTCGCCCAATCGTGAACCGCCGCCATGTGGGCAACCGCTGGCGGCGGTTTTCGCTTGTCCAGAAACTCCGCAAACCGCAATCTTTCGTAGCCAAGTACGAAGGTGGCGATCGGCGCCTTGACGTCATCGAGCATTTGCCGAGGCACTCGGAGCTGATCGGCTGAAGCTGCTTCGGCGCTTCATGCGTGAAAGAAAACAATTGCAGCTTCCATTTGCGCCTGTGATGCCATCAACCTCGACTGCACTGACCAATCCGCGATTTCTGGATGTCCGAGAATGCTCGGCTGAAATTGGTCAGCCGACCGTGTCGAAGCGGAGGCTTTGAGGTAGCAAATCAATCTCCAAGCCCCAACTCCGATAAGGAGAACCCAGCATCACGGGCGCTCTAGTGCTGATTAGTTTTGGTCGGCACTCAGAACACTACCGAACTGCTCCCAGGAACTTCCGGTCCAGCGTTGCAGCTGAAGCTGCGTGTACGCCATACTGTTGCTCGGGCCGGTGTTGATCGCAATACCAGGCATCAGCGTCGGAAGCACGAGTCCTTTGATGTTGCGCGCCTGCTTCAGAATGTTCTCGCGCGACAGATCGTTGCCGCATTGCTTGAGCACCTGCTCCAGGATCTGACCTTGCTGGGTCCCGAACAGGTAATTGTTGTCGCCAATGTCGGAGCCGGAAAGGTATTTCTCGAAGTGCTCCCGATACCACTTCATACCCGGGTCGTCGGCCCACCGCTTGTCGTTCGTATCCTTTGTTACGGTCGCTGCAATAACCCCGACCGCCTTGTCCGCTCCGGCAGGCACAATGGTAGCGGAGACCGAGCTCGAGACATAGTTGATGATGGTCAGCGGCGACCAGCCGATCTCGCTCGCCTTCTTGATTGCCTGGGCGGTGAATTTCGGCGTGCCCGCGATCACGAAGGCCTGGGCCCCCGAGGCCTTGAGCGACACCACATGAGATTCGATGGTGGGTTCGGTAACTTCGTAAGGCGAGGCGACCACCTTCCGGTCGAAATCGGCTTTCAACGCCTCCTTGAACGCCGCGACGAAATCCCGGCCGAGGTCGTCATTCTGGTAGAGGATCGCGATCTTTGCGTCGGGCTTGGTCTCGGTGAGGTACTTCGCGTAGATCTTGCCTTCGGTGTTGTAGCTCGGCAGTCCCGTGGTCGTCATCGGGAAGTCGGCGAATTTGGCAAACTTGGTCGCACCGCTGACGACGAAGAGGTGTGGCACCTTTTTGCCGTTCACATATTTGACGGTTGCACTGAGACCCGGTGTCCCGAGCGGGCTGAACAACAATGCCACCTCGTCGCCCTCGATCAGCTTCCTGGTCTGTTCGACGGCCTTTGGCGGGCTGTAGGCATCATCATAGGTCATGATGTTGATCTTGCGTCCATTGACGCCGCCACGGTCGTTGATCGAGCGAACGTAGGCGATGAGGCCCTTGCCGGTATTGCTGAGCGGAGACGCGGGGCCGCTGAATGGGAATGTCGCCCCGACCTTGATCTCCGATTCCGTCACACCGGGCGTGTCGGCATGAACCGGTATCGCGGCAAATGCCGCAAGCGCGGCCACGGAAAGCGCGAGTTTCCTCATCAACATCTAAATTCCCTCCTGAGCTTGTTATGATTTGAGCGGCGGTGCTGCTGACTTACCAACTACCAGGCTTCACCGAATGGCCTGATCTCCACATTGAACGACCAGGCACTGCGGTCCTGGTGAACGACATGCCAGATCTCATCCGCGATCGCCCGCGGCTTGATGAAGAAGTCGTCCGGCCGGTCCGGCCAACGCTCCTTGTCCATTCAAGGTCGATCACGGCGTCGATAACGACATAGGCGACGTGGACGCCCTGCGGTCCGAGATCACGCGCGATTGCCTCGGCAAGGATGCGTTGTGCCGCCTTGGTCGGCGCGAAGCCGGCAAAGCCCGGCTTGCCCCGCAACGCCGATGTGTTTCCGGTCGCGACGATGGCCCCATGGCCGGCCTGCGTCATGGCCGGGGCAAACCGCCGCGCCAAATAGAGCAGCCCCATCGTGTTGACCTGGAAGTTCCGGTTGAGAATTTGCGGATCGATCTCACTGAACCTGCCGAACGCGCCACCTACCGCGTTGTGAATGACGACACTGGGACTGCCCAGATCCCGCTCGACGGCGGATGCCGCGTCCTCGACTTGCGCGGCATCAGACACGTCGCATCGATAAGCTTTTGCGCCCGGTAGCTCCTGCGCCAGCGCGGCGATACGCTCCTCATTCCTGGCGAGAAGCGCGAGACGGTATCCTCCCTCGGCGAATCGCCTTGCCAGCGCCGATCCCGTGCCTGGCCCAACGCCGGATATCAGACAGACAGGTGCGCCCATGCGATCAGATCTCCATGTTCGGCCGGCACGTCATACCGGCTCGCGACCATGCCGTGCCCGGAGGCACCGCATCAGGCGACTGCGCGCGCCTTCTCAGTCTCGACCTTGCCGTCGAGGAAGCCGGTCAGCCGCTGACGGATGATCGTCTCCGCTTCGCTCATGATGCGATCGATCAGCTCCTCGACCGTCGGTATGTCGTCGATGAGGCCGACCACCATCCCGCAGCTCCAGGCGCCGGCGTCCATGTCGCCGTCGACCATCACCTTGGCGTACACGCCCGCGACCTGGTCGTGGATGTCCTCGATCTTCAGGCTCGCGCCTTTCTCGCGCTCGATTTCCACGAGCTGGGCGACCCCTTTGTTTTTGAGGACACGCTCGGTATTGCGCAGCGCGCGCATGACGAGCACCGTGTCGAGCTCGCTCGCCTTGACGATCGCATGCTTCACGTTGTCGTGGACCGGCGCCTCCTTGGTGGCAACGAAGCGGGTGCCCATGTTCATGCCCGAGGCGCCCATCGAAAGCGCAGCGACCAGGCTGCGCGCATCGGCCATGCCACCCGAGGCAACGAACGGGATCTTGAGCTCATCGGCGGCGCGCGGCAAAAGGATCATGTTGGGGATGTCGTCCTCGCCGGGGTGGCCGCCGCACTCAAAGCCATCGACGCTGACGGCGTCGCAGCCGATCTTCTCGGCCTTGAGCGAGTGCCGGACCGACGTGCATTTGTGGATCACCTTGATGCCCGCCGCTTTCAGCGCGGGCATGTACTGTTCCGGACTGCGGCCAGCGGTCTCGACCGCCTTGACGCCGCCCTCTCTGATCGCCGCGATATACTCGGGGTACGGCGGCGCCGAGAAGGTCGGCAGGAAGGTGAGGTTCACGCCGAACGGCTTGTCGGTCATGTCGCGACACCGCGCGATTTCCTTCGCCAGCAATTCCGGCGTCCGCTGGGTCAGGCCGTTGATGATGCCAAGGCCGCCGGCATTCGATACCGCAGCGGCGAGCTCGGCAAAGCCGACATAGTGCATGCCTCCCTGGATGATCGGATGCTCGATGCCGAACATTTCAGTGATCGCTGTCTTCACGAATGACCTCCCCGCGTTTCCGCTCAGTGAATGATTTCGAACAGACCGGCGGCACCCATGCCGCCGCCGATGCACATGGTGACGACGCCGTACTTCGCCTTGCGCCGCCGGCCCTCGATCAGAAGGTGGCCGGTTAGCCGCGAACCCGTCATGCCGTAGGGGTGGCCGATCGCGATCGAGCCGCCGTTGACGTTGAGCTTGTCCGGATCGATGCCGAGCTTGTCGCGGCAATAGATCACCTGCACCGCATAGGCTTCGTTGAGCTCCCAGAGGTCGATGTCGTCGATCTTCAGATTGTGGCGCTTGAGCAGGCGCGGGATTGCGGCCACCGGACCGACGCCCATCTCGTCCGGCTCGACCCCGGCGGCGACGAAGCCGCGGAAAATGCCGAGCGGCTTGAGGCCCTTCCTGGCCGCGATCTTGTCGCTCATGATCACGCAGGCCGAAGCGCCGTCCGACAGCTGGCTGGCATTGCCGGCACTGATGGTCTTGCCCTCGAACACCGGCTTGATCCTGGCGAGACCCTCCGCGGTGGTTTCCGGTCGCGGGCCTTCGTCCTTGGTGAGCGTCACCTGCTCATAGGTGACCTCCTTGGTGTCCTTGTTGACGAGCGCCATCTTCGTCGTGAACGGCACGATCTCGTCGTTGAACCGGCCCGCCTGCAGCGCAGCACCGACACGGCGCTGGCACTCGAGGCTGTATTCGTCCTGCTTGTCGCGACCGATATTGTAGCGCTCGGCCACGACCTCGGCGGTGTCGAGCATCGACATGTACATTTCGGGCTTCATCGCCATCAGCTCTTCGTCGACGGCGTGGAACCTGTTCATGTGCTCGTTCTGCACGAGGCTGATCGACTCGATGCCGCCGCCGATCGCGACCTCGACCCCGTCAAGCATGACCGAGCGCGCGGCCACGGCGATGGCCTGCAGGCCCGAGGCGCATTGCCGGTCGATGGTGGTGCCGGCGACCGTGACGGGCAGGCCCGCCCGGATCGCACCCTTGCGCGCCACGTTCATCACCATGGTGCCCTGCTGCATCGCGCAGCCCATCACCACGTCCTCGACCTCGCCGGGCGCGATGCCTGCCCGCTTCACCGCTTCGGCCATCACATGCCCGGCCATGGTCGGGCCGTCCGTGTTGTTGAGCGCGCCGCGATAGGCCTTGCCGACGGCGGTCCTTGCGGTGGAAACGATGACTGCTTCTGTGGTCATGCTGGCCTCTTCTCTATGCGGCCGCGTCCAGCTGCGCGTAGCGCAGCACGTGGAAGGCGGGATCGCCGAACTGGATGTTGATGGAGGAGATACGCTTGAAATAGTGCCCGACGTTGAGCTCGTCGGTCATGCCCATGCCGCCGTGAAGCTGCACCGCCTGGTCGGCGACGAACTTGCCGGCGTAACCGATCTTCGACTTCGCGCCGGAGGCAAGCCGCGACAGCTCGGCATCGCCGGAGTTCAGGCTGAGGGTCAGATGTTGCATCAGCGAGAGTGCCTCCTGATGCGCGATGAACATGTCGACCATGCGGTGCTGGAGAACCTGGAAGGAGCCGATTGTCGTGCCGAACTGCTTGCGGGTCTTGGAATAGTCCAGCGTCGCCGAATTCAGCTCGCCGATGGCGCCGACGGCCTCGGCGCACAGCGCGGCGATGACGCGGTCGCGGCAGGCCTCCAGTGCACCGACGCCCTCTCCTTCCCTGCCCAGCAACTGCGCGCGAACCCCGCGCAGGCTGATCTCGGCGGCGCGCCGGCCGTCAATGGTCTTGAAGCTCTGCAGATCAACTCCCGCGGCATGGCGGTCGACCACGAAGAGACCGACACCGCCGCAGTCGCGCTGGCCGCCGCTGGTCCGGGCCGAGACGATCAGATGATCCGCCCAGGGCGCCGACACCACCATGGTCTTTTCGCCGCTCAGGACATAGTCGCTTCCCTCGCGCCGCGCCTGGGTGGCGACGTTGGCGAGATCGAAGCGGGAGGCCTTTTCGGTCCAGGCCAACGCCCAGAGCTTGCTGCCGTCGACGATGCCTGGAATGAGATCCTGCTTCTGCTCCGGCGTACCCAGATGCTCGATCAATCCGCCGGCCAGCACCACCGTCTCGACGAAGGGCTCGACGACGAGGTGACGGCCGAACTCATGCATGATGATCATGGTCGACAACGGACCGCCGCCGAGACCGCCCGCTTCTTCTGAAAACGGTGCCGCAAGCAGGCCGAGCTCCGCGAAAGCCTGCCATTGCGTCCGGCTGAAGCCCTCCTCGCTCGCCACGATCCTGCGCCGCGCCTCGAAATCGTATTGATCCCGTAGCAGCCGCTGCACGCTGGAGCGCAGCAACTCCTGCTCTTCCGTGAACTGGATATCCATCCGATCCTCCCGATGCGCCGCGGCTAGAGGCCGAGCACGGCCTTGGCGATGATATTGCGCTGGATCTCGTTGGATCCGCCGTAGATGCTGAGCTTGCGCGCGTTCAGATATTTCTCGGACGCCGTGTGGCCGTGATCGGGACCCGGCATGAAATGGTTGGCGCTGGCCGGGTGCTCGCGGATGGCAAGCCCGTAATTGCCGATGGCGCGATGGGTGAGCTCGGTGATGTCCTGGAATATCTCGGTACCGCGAATCTTGAACAGCGAGGCCGCCGGGCCGGGATCAATGCCGCGCGCCATCTGTGCCACGACGCGAAGCTCGGTCGCCTCCAGCGCCAGCAGGTCAAGCTCGATGCTGGCGATGTCCCGCAGGAATTCGAGGTGCGCGGGATCGTCGGCCGGGATCTCGGCCTTCACGATCCGCTTCAGCTTGTTGATGTAGCGGGTGGAGCGGCCGATGCCGGCCATACTGGTGCGTTCGTTGCCGAGCAGGAATTTGGCGTAGGTCCAGCCCTTGTTCTCCTCGCCGACCAGATTTTCGACCGGCACGCGGACGTTCTCGAGGAAGACGTCGTTGACCTCGTGGCTGCCGTCGATCGTGATGATCGGTCGCACCGTGACGCCGGGCGACTTCATGTCGATCAGCAGGAAAGAGATGCCGGATTGCGGCTTCGCATTCGGATCGGTGCGCACGAGGCAGAAGATCCAGTCCGCATGCTGGGCGAGCGTGGTCCAGGTCTTGTGACCGTTGACGACATAATGGTCGCCGTCACGCACCGCCTTGGTTCTGACGGTCGCAAGGTCCGAGCCGGAGCCCGGCTCGGAATAGCCCTGGCACCACCAATCCTCGCCGGACAGGATCCGTGGCAGGAATTTTGTCTTCTGCGCCTCGTTGCCGAAGGTGTAGATGACGGGGCCGACCATGGTGACGCTGAACGCCAGCGGCGGAAGCGTCCCGGCCCGGGAGGTCTCCTGCTCGAAAATGAAGCGCTGTGTGATCGACCAGCCGGGACCGCCATATTCCTTCGGCCACAGCGGCGCGATCCAGCCCCTCTTGTAGAGAATGCGATGCCAGAGCAGCGACTGTTCCTTGGTCAGATCGGTCTCGGGATTCGGAACGCGCATTTCCTCGGGGTAATGATCCCTGATGAATGCGCGAACCTCGTCGCGAAACGCCGCATCTTGCGGCGACAATGCGAGCTCCATCGAATCGGCTCCCTACCACTTCTCGCCGAACGGGCGGATCTCCAGCTCAAATGTCCAGGCGGTCTTTGGCTGCTGGTAGAGCTGCCAGTAGGCGCCGGCGACGGCCGCCGGCGGCATCAGGAGGTCCGGATTGTCGAGCGCGTTGGCGCCAAGCGCCTCGATGCGGCGCTGGCGCACCCACTCCGTATCGACACCGGAATCGATGATGAGATGCGCAACATGAATGTTCTTCGGACCCAGCTCGCGCGCCATCGCCTGCGCGACCGCTCGAAGGCCGAACTTCGCGCTGGCGAAGGCGGCATAACCGCTGCCTCCGCGCAAGGACGCGGTCGCCCCGGTGAAGAAGATCTTGCCCCCGCCGCGAGCCGTCATCAGCCGCGCCGCCTCACGCCCGGCCAGGAAACCGGAATAGCAGGCCATTTCCCATACCTTGCGGAACACCCGCTCGGTGGTGTCGAGAATCGGGAAGTTAACGTTGGCTCCGATGTTGAAGATGCAGACCTCGAGCGGCGCATGCTTGTCGGCGTCATTCAGGAAGGAGGTGATCTCCTCCTCCTTGCGGGCATCGAGCGAACGGGCGTGAATTTCGCCGCCCGCGGCTTCGATGTCCTTGACCAGCGGCGCGAGCTTGTCGCCGTTGCGGCGGCCGGCATAGATCGAAAATCCCTCAGCGGCGAATTTCTTGGCGATCTCGGCACCGATGTAGTCTCCTGCACCGATCACGGCTGCGGTCGCGTTTCTCTTCTGCATGGCCTTTTCCTTCGTTGCGAGAGACCTCTTTGTGAGGCAGAGCGTCAGCCTGGACTGCGCAGGGACTCAGCCAGTTTGTGCTTCAGTATCTTGCCGGTGGACGTCGCTGGCAGCGTGTCGATCAGGATAATTTCCGACGGTCGCTTGTACGAGGTAAGTTGCGGAGCAATGTGGGCCAGCAGATCCTGCGCCGTCGCCTTGGAACCCTGGATGAGCTGGACGAAGGCGACAACTTCCTCATTGCCCTCGACCGGCCGGCCGACGACGGCACATTGCACCACCGACTCGTGCGTGCTCAGCACGGCCTCGATCTCAGCCGGGTAGACGTTGAATCCTGACCGGATGATCATCTCCTTGGTGCGCCCAACGATGTAGAGAACATCGCCTTCGACGCGAGCCAGATCGCCGGTATTGAACCAGCCATCCGGATCGATCGCCTTCGCAGTCAGATCCGGTGCCCGATAATAGCCGCGCATCACGTTCGGCCCACGGACATGGAGTTCACCGACCGCATCCGCCGCCACTGGTTTGCCGTCGCGGCCCACGAGCTTGGCCTCCAGGCCCGGCAGGACTGTCCCCACCGCATGATCCGCCCTCGGCGACTCGCTCCGCACGCCCGAAATGCCCGGTGAGCATTCCGTGATCCCGTAGCCATTCAGCAGCGGCAGGCCCAGCTCTTGCTCGACGCGCGACTTGAGCTCGAGGTCAAGCGGCGCGCCGGCGACCGCGATCAAGCGCAGGGCGCCGCGATCGAGCTTTGGCAGGCCGGCATTGCGGCGGTACTCCAACAGGCGCTGATAGGTCGCAGGCACACCGTTGAGGATGGTGATGCCCTCCTCC
Organism: Bradyrhizobium sp. NBAIM18; assembly: GCF_020193825.1. Lineage (NCBI taxonomy): Bacteria > Pseudomonadati > Pseudomonadota > Alphaproteobacteria > Hyphomicrobiales > Nitrobacteraceae > Bradyrhizobium > Bradyrhizobium sp. NBAIM18. The sequence continues at coordinate 357,472 of NZ_JADYVO010000005.1, read as the reverse complement.
GCCATCGCCTTCACCAGGGCTGCCGGATCGTATTTTGCGACCAGGCGGACCCTGGCGCCGACCATCAAGGTCATGGTGAGCAGCGAGATGCCCACGATGTGCGAGATCGGCAGCACGCAATATTGCACGTCGGCCGCGGTCATCCTGCGCCACGCGGCGGTGCCGCGCGCACTGAATAAGAGGTTGCGGTGGGTCAGCATTACGCCCTTGGGCGTGCCCGTAGTGCCAGAGGTGTAGATGAGAACTGCGACTTGTTTGGCGCCATCGGCTTCGACCGGCTCCGCCGCCGTGTCCGTGTTCAGCGCGGTCACGCCGATATCGCGCAGCGGCCCAAGCTCCTGCACCGGCGCATCGCACCGTGCAGCATGAGTGGCGGCTTCCTGCGACACCCCGGCAGTGAAAAACACCCGCCTTGCGCCGCTGTGATCCCGGATCTGGTCGATCTCGCGCGGGGACAGCCGCGGATTGACGACAATCGCCCAGGCATCGAGCAAGCTCGCGGCGAGCAGCAGACAAGCGAGCGGGATCGAATTCTCGCTGACGATCATCATGCGGTCGCCGGCGCGGATGCCAAGCGCACGCAGCTTGTCAGCGGTGGCCTGAACCGCCGCATCGAGTTCGCGATAGGTCAGCGTCCCCATATCGTCGACCAGCGCCACGCGATCCGGTGTTGCTGCGACATGCGGCGCCATCGCGTGATGGATCCGGCTCGGCAGACCGTCCACGCTCCCGACTGTCTCCTGGGTCAATGAGACCACGGCACCCTCCCTGAGAAACGGCTTTTTGCCTGTTAGTTTTGCCTAGATGTTATGATCACGCCGTCTTGCGCCGGGCGCTGGCGAGCTGCGCGAGGATTTCCTCTTCGACGTCGCGCAGACTGTCTTTGCCGAAATAGATTTCGTCGCCGACGAAGAAGGTCGGAGAGCCGAAGCTGCCGCGCTCCACGGCGCGCGTGGTGTTCTCGATCAGCTTCTTTTTGACGTCATCCTGCTGGGCGCGCGCGATGATGCGGTCAATATCGAGACCAGAGGACAGGAACGCCGCGCGAAATACCTGCGGGTCGTCCATCTTCTTGGGCTCCACCCACATATGATGATAGGCGGCGCGGAAATAGGGTTCGAACAGGCTTTCAAACTCGGCCGCGACGACCCCGCGCATCAGGCTCAGCGTATTCACCGGAAAGAACGGGTTCGGCGTGAACCTCGTGACGCCGTGGCGGCGCAGGAAGCGCGCAGTCTCGAGCGCATTGTATTCCGGCTTGTTCTTGATCCCGCGCAGCGAGTCCGCCGGAGACATGTTGCCCGTCGCCTTGTAGACGCCGCCAAGCAGGACCGGGACATAGTCGAACCTGATCCCGGTGCGCTTCTCGATATCAGGCAAGGCGAGCTCGGCCAGATAAGCGTTGGGACTGCCGAAATCGAAGTGAAACTCAGCCTTCAGCGCAGCAACCATGGAACGCTCTTCCCTTCGTTACATCGGCGGTTCAACCGCCGTCTCGTTTGGCTCGGCGTGAACCATAAGTTCTGTTATAGAACTGTCAATATGATATTCGTCATCCAATGCCGTGGGCAACAGCATCCTATTGAAATCATGTAAGTTCTGTTTTAGAATTTATTTTTCTGAAGTCGAAAAGCGCGGAGCAAGTTGATGAAATGGGATGCACTCGAAGAGGAGCCATGCTCCCTGGCCCGCACCGTCGCTGTGATCGGCGATCGTTGGAGTCTGCTCGTCCTTCGCGAGTGCTTTCTTCGCATCCGACGGTTTGACGACTTCCAGGCGTCGCTAGGGATTACCCGCCATCTGCTCGCCGACAGGCTGAAGAAGCTGGTGCGCTTCGGCGTGCTGCGGAGAATCCCCTATCAGGACGCACCAAAGCGTTACGAATACATCCTGACCCAGAAGGGCCTGGATCTGTATCCCATCATCATGTCGATCGTGCACTGGGGCAACGTGCACATGGTCGATTCGCGCGGACGGCCGATGCTGCACGAGCACAAGAGCTGCAAGAGGATGTTCGATCCCGTGATGGTCTGCTCTGAATGCGGTGAACCGCTGGCGGCCAAGGCTGTGCATGTGCATCCGGGACCTGGTGCACGGCAAGCTTCACCGGTTCATGCAAAAGCACAGCAACGAACGAAGAGCGGTCGAGAGCGGGCTTGAGGCGCGGCATGACTCCACGTTGGCTTAGACGAGCGCGGTAGCCAGGAGCGATTCGTGCGTGGCGCATTCACGATGCCGCCACGCTCCTTGCTCGATTGGCGCACGATTGAGCCAGATTGAAATCCTCACCGTTCGTGCGATTGACGCCATGGGTTTCGACAGGCTCTCTAGACGCAAGGCCCTGACGTTCAGCGTCTAGCCGCCCGCGCGTCCCTTCTTTATCACATCTCTTTAAGCCAGCGCTTCAGGGCCCGCCGTTGCGCGGCCCGAACCGGTTTCTCATAGCGCTCCAATCCAACAAGACGCTTCGCCAGCTTCGGGCTCGGGCATTCCAATAGCGCGACAAGCATATCATGGCGGGCCTGCCGGATGCGGCCCAGCCACAGATTGGCCCGGACGAGATTCTCCATCTCGAATAAGCTTTGTTGCGCCAGGCCCACCGTGATGGCGCCGGCCAATGCGCTGGAGCTGACATCGCCTTCTCGATTCAGACGCGAGAGACCGTGCTGACGGGCATTGCGGCTCGACCGCGTCTTACCGGCCTCGGTCTTAGGACCCGTGCTTCGTTTGGCGTTCGATCGGTTCGCTGCGATTTTTCGTTCTGACGCCATGCCGCCTCTACTTGGGTCTTGCTCTCGTCCCGACGCTTCCCTCGAAGTGGCTACGACTTCAAGCCTCGGATCGAGAAACAGAGATGATCGTGCGAGGTCCGTGGCTTCCATGCATTCAGGAGGGGAGCCCGCCGCCACCCCCGCTTAAGGCGGTTGAAGACCAAAGGCGCCTCTTTCTGGTACTTGCCACTCGCCCGTTTTGGTTTTGATTTGTCAATTTTGAGCGAGAGCGCGTCCTTCACAATCCGTTCGCCTGGGCTTTCCCTTGCTGAACATCGCCAATAGTCTCGCGCTAACTCGAGCAACAAGATTGCTGCAAAAAGGACTGGCATTCCGCTGCGATTGGAGCATTACTGAGTCGGCCGGGCGCGCGATGGCGCCACCGGTATCTCACCTCGCAGATGCGAGGCTTCAGGCAGTGCGGCGACAAGCGCCGCTGTTCTGGAGTAGGAGATACCAGTGGGTAGCGTACAGAGTGACGGCCCGGCCGGGCCACAATATCAAATCATCAGGTTCAACCCAAACGACCGCCGGCATTTCGGCGGCTCAGACGCCCGCATCATCATGGGCGATGACCAGGAGAGCCTCATTCGCCTTTGGCGCGAAAAGCGCGGCGAAGCAGAGCCGGAGGATCTCTCGGACAATTTGATCGTTCAGCTCGGGACCGTCACAGAGGTCTTAAACCGCGCCTGGTATCAGCGCGCGAGCGGCCACACGATCAAGGACATCCAAAAGCGCGTCCGTCACCCCGTGCACAAATGGATGGCCGCAACGCTGGACGGGACCGTCGAGCAGACCGGCGCGGTCTTCGAAGCCAAGTTCATGCTGCCCTGGGCTTTTACCGAGGAAGCAGCGGCCGAGAAGCACATGGCGCAGCTGCAGCACAACATGTGGGTGATCGCCGCCCGCAATGCGGTGCTCTCGATCATCACCGGCGGCGGCAAATGGGTCGAGATCAAGATCCACGCCGACCCGCTCTACCAACATCTCCTCCTTACCGCCGAGAAAAAGTTCTGGCGCTGCGTCCAGAGTGGCGAGCCGCCCGCTCTGTTCAACATCGAGACGCCGCGCCCGAGGCTAGAGGCTGTCAAAGTCGTTGATATGTCCACTTCCAATCAATGGGCGGAACTGGCGGCTACCTATTTACGAACCCGCGACGCGCACGGCAACATGAGGCAGCCAAGGCCGACTTGAAGAAACTCATGCCGGAGGACGCCAAGGAAGCCACAGGGCACGGGATCAAGGCCAAGCGGTCCAAGTCCGGCGCGATCAGCTTCGAGGCTCAGGCGACGGAGAGGCCCCATGCATCAGTCCAGTGAGCGCATCGGGACTATCGCGGCCGCCCTCGCCCGAGCTCAGGCCGAGCTGACCAACCCCGAGAAGTCCCTGACGGCGGTGATCCGGTCACCATTCCCGCGGGAGGATGATCGGACCTTCCGCTACGCGTCCCTAGCCTCTGGCCTGGACATCGTCCGCAAGACGTTAAGCCAGCAGGAGATCGCCACCATCCAGACTACTCGGATAGAGAAGGTCACCGGCCAGATCCACCTCACTACCCTGCTGGCCCATGCTTCCGGCGAATGGATTTCTTCGGACCTTCCGGTCTGCGCCAGCAAGGATGTCGAAGCGCCGCACCGGATGGTTGCGGCGCTGACCTATGCCCGCCGCTATGCCCTCTTTGCACTGGTCGGGATAGCCGGAGAGGACGATTTGGACGCGCCTGACGTCATTACAGGGCCTCCCGTTGCCACCGAGGCCCAGACCGCGTCAGGACCGAAGGGAAAGTTGCCTACGGGCGTCCTGAACCGGTCACCGGTCCTGCCCCCTGAACACTCGGCCGAGCTTCTCGATCGCCTCTTGGGCGAACTTGCTCTTCAGGGGGGCGTCGAAGAGCTGCTTGCCTGGGCCAAGATCAGCCTTTCCCTCAAGAACACTCTTCTAGAGGCGGACGCTCGCGCTCTTGAGGCCGCCTACCAGAAGAGGCTCGAGGAAGCTGCCCCTCCAGACATCGATCCAGCAGAGCAGCCGGCCGTGCCAGCGGTCCGACGGTCTCTACCTGAGGATTCTCCTTCGGAGACATCCGGCGACATTTTCGCACCTGCCAGCCCCTCTCCCGGACAGCAGGTCGGCCTCGCCTTCCCAAAGGAGCCGCCCCGACGACGAAGCAAGGACCACCTCTCCTTCATCCGCAGCCAAGGTTGTCTCGTTTGTCAGAAGACACCTGCTGATGCGCATCACCTGAAGTTCGCTCAACCACGCACCTTGGGACGCAAAGTCAGCGACGAATTCACGGTGCCGCTCTGCCGATCGCATCATCAATCCCTACACCGACACGGAGACGAAAGAGCCTGGTGGACCAACCTGCAAATTTCGCCGCTGCCGATCGCAAGGCAGCTTTGGGATGCCAGCCCCGTCCATGTGGCGAACGGAGTAGAGGTGGCTGCACCAGCAGCACGCCCGCTGTCGGAGGCGCGAGGTCAATGAATGGCGCTGTCAATCTTCCCCAAGCACACTCGGCGAAAGTCTTGCCCTCTCAATTCGAGGCGCTGTGTCACCCGCCTCAACTCCTACCGGGAGAGAACATCGATCAGTATTATGCCCTTCAGGCCGCAATCTTCCGCGACCTTGCACCTCAATCAGCGATCGAGTGGTTGCTCGTCATCGACATCGCCGAGCTCTCCTGGGAGATGCAGCGCTACCGGATATTGCGGCATCGGGTCCTGAACACCTACCGCCAAAAGGCTATCGAGATGACGCTTCGCCGCGTCGACCTTACCGGCATTGCCCCGGAATTTCAGGACGTCGCTGAAATCTATACCATCAATAATGCCCTGGACTGGCAACTGGACGCTTCTGCTGCGCTTGATATCGAAGCTCGCCTTCGATCGTACGGTTTCGATCAACACGCCATCAATATGGAGGTGTACGTTCAAGCGCGCGAGATCCTCGCGCTGTTTGAATCACTGCATAACGGAGCACAACTTCGGCGCCTGATGTTGCTGAAGGAAATCAACAACCTCCGACGTTTACAAATGGCGCATCCTGCAAATAGTACTCGGCGTCCGCAAAGCGGCGCCGCCCTTCCACGAAGAGGTCTTGCTGACGAGGCCTCGCATGGACTCTAAGTTCGTCCGCAAGTGGCCTTCTAGGGACGCGATGATGGAGCAGGCAAGCAGCTCCGAGTTCTTAAAGACGTTCATCTTGCAGATGAGGCTATAGGCTGCGCGATATTCGCTTTAGTCGGTCGAGATCGAGCACGCGCGCTGCTCCACGATCGATGCCTCATAATTGTCGTAGCGCTTCCATAGCATCGAATATACTCCGCCTAGCAATCAAGAATGTCAGGCGAACGTTTCGATAATCAGACATGCTATGCGCATGCTGGCCATGATGTATTGCGTTTGCGGCCAGCCCGCCTATTCCAGCTAAAAATTTCGAGCGGTAACACCATCTCTGTCTTCTTCAAGATTCTGCATTCAATATTCCGAGGATTGCCCGCACCACGATGATCGGAGGATCAGAGATTTCCGCTCCTCAATTCAGCGTTGGCAAGAACTCGCCCAGATCAATTCGACGGTGAATTTCGGCATAGCGCCGAAGGCTCCGCCTGCAAGTTGGCGTGATGCGGTGTGGCAGATTTTCCCATACGAAGGCAATTGCGGCGACTACGGCGTCACCAAGCGCCATCTGCTGCTACGATCCGGCTGGCCCAGCTCAGCTCTCCTCGCCGAGGTCTCATCCGAGCATCCTCTTTCAATACCGCACGCGTCGACCATCTGTACTAGGACCCGCATGTCGGCGACGTGCCGTTCCTGATGCACTATGGCCACATGACAGATTCGACCAATCTGATCCGCCTCGTGCAGCAAATCCAGCCGACCGAGATCTACAACCTCGCCGCCCAGAGTCACGTCGCCGTCAGCTTCGAGAGCCCGGAATGCATCGCCAGTGCCGACGCGATCGGCGTGTTGCGCCTGCTGAAAGCGGTCCGCATCCTTGGCATGGAGAACAAGACGCGGTTCTACCAGGCTTCGATGCCCGAACTCTATGGCCTCGTGCAGGAGATTCCGCAGAACACCGCTCTATCCGCGCTCGCGCTATGGCGTAGCCAAGCTCTACAGCTACTGGATCACGGTGAACTATCGCGAAGCCTACGGCATGTTTGCCAGCAACGGCATCCTGTTCAATCACGAGAGCTCAATCCGAGGCGAGACCGCCGTCACCCGCAAGATCACGCGTGGCGTTGCCCGCATGTGGTGGGATTGAAGGACACGCTCTATCTCGGCAATCTCGAGGCCAAGCCCGACTGGGGCCATGCCAAAGATTGCGTCGAGGGCATGCACAAGATCCTACAGGCCGATAGGGCGGACGACTTCGTGCTCGCCACCGGCGAGATGCACTCGGTGCGGGAGATAGTGGAGCTGTCCTTTGCGCAGGTCGGCCGCCGCATCGTGTGGCGCGGCGAGGGTGTCGAAGAGACTGGCGTCTGAGCTGCTGCCGGTTTGATGGACACCGAGATTAGGTGTTTCATGAAGCCGGAGGTGGGCGATGAAGGGACGGAAGTTTAGTCGCGAGTTCAAGGTCGAGGTGGTCAAGCTGGTCGGGGAAACGTGGGGTATCGGTGGCGCAAGCCGGTCGCGAGCTGGACGTTCATGAGAACGTTCTACGCAAATGGGTGAAGGGAGTTCGGCTCCGACCCGGTGCAGGCCTTTCCTGGCCAAGGGCAGATGAAGCCGGAGCAGCAGGAGATCGAGCGGCGCGTGGTGGGCTGGTCGATGAGCGCGGCCATGACGCACAATTGGTCACTGATGCGCTTCTGACGGCCATTTGGCCGACGCGGCAAACCGGACGCATTACTGCACCACTCCGACCATGGCAGCCAGTACACCAGCGAGTAGTTCCAGCGCCTGATGGCCGACCTTGCCATCGTCTGCAGCATGAGCCGCTCCGGCAACGTCTGGGACAACGCAGCGATGGAGAGCTTCGCCTCCTCGCTCAAGACCGAACGGACGGCCAACAAGATCTACAAAACCAGAGACGAGGCGCGAGCCGATGTGTTCGATTACATCGAAAGATTTTACAACACGACCCGCAGGCACTCGACTATCAGTTATCTCAGCCCGGTTGAGTTCGAGCGCAAGGTGGGATTAGCTCAACCCGGTGTCCATCAAACCGGCAGCAGCTCAGGGACCATGACCTTCACCGCACTACACGACTTTAACGCTCGCATCTACGTTTCGGTCCCCTCGTAACGCCCAACTTAGTACGATCTTGCAAGTTCCCACTCTAGTGCGCTCCTGATGATCGCATCGAGACTGTCGAACGTCGGCGTCCAGCTTAGTTGCGTGGTCGCTACACTTGGGTCCGCAATGATCATAGCCGCATCACCTGGCCGCCGCGCAGCCATGCGAATGTCCAGCTTTATTCCCGATATCTTTTCAACAGCATGCAAGACCTCCAGGACAGAATAACCGCGACCATAGCCGCAATTCACAATGATGCTTTCTCCACCATCTCTTAACCGTGCCAACGCAAGCCGGTGAGCGCCAGCTAGATCCTTTACGTGGACATAATCTCGGACGCAGGTCCCGTCTGGAGTGGGATAATCTGTTCCGAATACTTCGACGAACGGCCTTTTCCCAGTTGCCGTTTCGATGGCCGCCTTGATCAGGTGACTAGCGCCTCGTGTAGACTGCCCGATGCCTCTTTGCGGATCGGCTCCTGCTACATTGAAGTACCGCAAGATGGCGAATTTGATAGGCTGCACCCTTGAAACATCTTGCAGGATCCACTCCGAGATCAGCTTAGATCGTCCGTACGGAGATTGCGGCAGAAGCGGATCGCCTTCCTTGACGGGCAGTGATCCTTGCGCGCTATATACCGCAGCGGTCGAGGAAAAAATAAAGTGCGGAACGCGGCATGCGACGGCGACTTCGATTAGTGTCCGTGTCTTGCTCGCATTGTTCAAGTAGTAATAGAGGGGGTTGGCCACCGACTCGGGAACGACGATCGAGCCCGCGAAGTGGATGATCGCATCAATGTTGTGCTCGACAATGAGACGGGACACTAGACTCGCCTCGCCCACATCTCCGACAACCAATCGCGATTTGGGAGAAACGGCGGCTTCAAAACCGGTGGAAAGATCGTCGAGCACGAGAACGGTTTCATCGGCGTCAACCAGGTCAAGAACCATTTGGCTGCCGATATAGCCTGCCCCTCCAGTCACTAGGATTGCCATGTAGGATGCCGGCCCTCAACGCGTTATTATGGAACTATGGAAAGGCGATTTTGCCCGGCGTCCGTATATGGGTTCGAACTCGGTGGATGAACCATCGTCCCATTTCTAGCGCGGCGATCTTTCCGAAACGGAGGCTTCGCGCGAAGGAGAGAAGCGCACTTCGCGATCGATAGCCACTTTTAAGGTCACTTACGATCTCATCCTTGTAGTATCTGACCCACACTCGCCGTCCGAGGAGGCGTTCATCCTCCAGGAGCAAAGTATTGGTCGTGTGAGCCCGTTGGCGATCATTGATGAGGAGGACCCATTTCAGCATGACAGATGGATCTCCGGACATATTCTGTCCGTGCCAGCGATAGAGAGCAACGATCTCTGGATGCGAGTGGATCGGATATTTCGCCGCCATGCGGAAATAGACGTCATAATCTTCGCAACGAGGTAAGGACGCGTCGAATCCACCGATGTCTCGCAACTTCTGTCGGTCGTACATCACAGTAGCATGCATCCCGATGGCGTTACCGGTCAAAAGGGTGCGGAAAGCGTCGACTCCGATTTCCGAGTAGACTTTTCCTCCCAATGGCTCACCTCGCCGTCCGACCCGACGATGCGCTCCATAGACCAGACCTGCGAGAGGGTTAAGTGCATGACTGGCCAGGCCAAGGAAGACCGCATTTGGCATGAGCAGATCATCTGCATCGAGGAAGACGATGTACGTTGATGTTGACGCCTTGAGCCCTGTATTCCGCGCCGCTGCCAGTCCAGCATTGGGCTGGGTGATCAGCCTAACCCCTGGATAGCGTGCAACAACGGATGCAGGGTCGTCGGTCGATCCATCATCGACGACTATGATATCGTCGAATGGCGCCGTCTGCGTTAAACCGCTTTCTATTGACGCGGCGAGGAAATGAGCCTGCTGGTATGTATTGATTACAAGTGCGACGGAATTCGTCATGAGGCTCTTCAAGGATCGGACGATTGGATTGAAAAAGCAGCATCTCTCAGCCGCTACCGCTCGAGAATAAATGTAATGGCAGTGCTTCTCCTTAGGTCCGCAGAATAGCTCGAAAAGCGAGCCAAGGCTACTTGGCTACGCTGGTTACCCTAACAGTGAAGTTGCCGGGACTATCCGGGATGATATGGATAATGTGCCTAGCTCCCGATGGGACCGGCTAAAGGGCTGCCATCATGGCATTGGTCAGCGTTCTTATTCCTGCCTACAACGCACAACAAACGATCGGCGAGACCCTTGAAGCTGCGCAGCAGCAAACGTACGGCGACCTTGAGATCCTCGTGGTCGACGACGGGTCCACCGACGAGACACCAGACATCGTGTCTCAATTCAGTGACCAAGATCCCCGGGTTATCCTGATACGTCAATCTAATTCGGGCGTTGCGGCTGCCCGAAATACCGCTCTTGCTAGGTCAAAAGGCTCCCTAATTGCCCCGCTTGATGCGGACGATCTTTGGCACCCGACTAAAATCGAACGGCAAGTCGCCAATCTGCTCAAAGCGCCCAACGACGTCGGGCTGGACTATTGCTGGTTTGTCGACATTGACGCCGACTCGAAGATAACACGCTGCTACGTAAGTCGCCTCGAGGGGGATATCTACCAGCCGCTTATTGTTGGCAACTTTATAGGCAATTCAAGCGTTCCACTTATTCGGAGGACGCTGCTTGAACAGATCGGCGGCTGGAACCCAGGCCTCCGCGCAGCCAATGCGCAAGGATGCGAGGACTGGCTGCTGTACCTCCAGATTGCCGAGCGCGCGCGCGCCGTACTCTCACCAGCCTTTCTCGTGGGTTACCGTCAACTTCCCCAGACGATGTCGAGAAATGTGCGACAAATGACGCGATCGTACGAACTGACTATGAATTATGCTCGGGCGAGCCACCCAAATGTGCCCGAGGACCTGTTTGCGAAGTCGCGCCGCGATTTTGACCTCTACATCTCTGGCATCCAAGACGCGACCCGGACTTCCAAGATCCAAGAAGTGCTTGCTGCGACAAGGCGTGATTTAGGAATCCGATCGAAAAGAGGCGGCTTTTCGAGCGATTTAGCGCGCGGCCTTTTGAGGACCGTGCTAAAGGTCTATCATCTTGGCACAAACGTGAGTGTCTCAATTCATGGATGCCACTTCGGAACGATCGAACCGAACACGCGATGTCCGATTTGCGACCCACTCGAATGAATTCCCAAGATTCTTGAGGCGTACAATTCACAGGCAAAGTTGTTGGCCGCTGCAATCGTACCCCTCAGTAAAGCTTTCACTTCTCAAGGCGATTTTGGTAAGAGATGATTTCGGAGCATCCACAGGACCAAGCGGTGCAGCTATCTGATCCCCTTGTTTCCATCATTATGATTTTCTTTAACGCTGAGACTTTTATGGCGGAAGCCGTGGAAAGCGTGCTTACTCAAAGTTATGCCAACTGGGAGCTTTTGCTCGTTGACGATGGCTCGACGGACAAGAGCAGCGAAACGGCTATGGAATACGCTAGGCGATATCCCGAGAAAGTTAGATACCTGGAGCACGCCGGTCACGTGAACCGCGGAATGAGCGCGACCAGGAATCTTGGAATACGTGCAGCGCGTGGCGAACTAATCTCTTTCATCGATGCAGATGATGTCTGGGAACCGAACAAGCTGGTCGATCAGGTGAGGATCATGCGAGACCATCCCGAGCTGGGCATGGTCTGCGGCGCGGTACTTTATTGGGGGAGCTGGACGGGCGACCACGATTTCCTGATCCCGACGGGACACATTTTCGATCGCCCCGTTCCGCAGCCCGAGGCCCTACTCGCGCTTTATCCGCTTGGGAAGGCAGACGCACCATGTCCCTCTGACGTCATGATCCGGGCCAATATCCTTGCGCGCATTGGAGGATTCGAGGAGCACTTTACCGGCGAAAAACAAGCCTATGAAGACCAGGGATGCTTCTCCAAACTTTACCTGGAAGCGCCTGTCTTCTTTTCCAGCCATGTTTGGCTCAAGTACCGACAACACCGAGCCTCCTGTCTCACCACGGTGCGCCGCGAAGGGCAGTACGGAACTGTGCGCTTGTACTATCTGTCATGGCTCAAACGCTACTTGAGATCAAAGGGGGTGACGGAGCCGCGGATCGATGAAGCCATCGATCGCTCGATGTGGCGCTATACGCACCCAGTCATCTACGGCTTTCTGATGTTCCCCTACGAGTTGCTTGAACGTGTCCTTCGGCGCGTCGGAAAGCATCATCTACTCCACGGGCGGAAGCCCTTCAGGCCTACTGGCCAGTCCAGCCGGGTCTGAGAGCTGCGGACTAAGAAGCGGGTAGCGCAGGTTTGCCGAATGGGCCAACCGAACGATGCCATGCTCTCGTAGGTACGGCCAATACGCATCATTCACGGTGGCTGGGATGACTTCAAAGCTTAGACAAGCCTCCGCGGACAATCTCGCCTCTTCTTCACCCCAGGCATAGAGCGAATAACCAGCAAGATACGTCCCCGGCAACAAGCCTAACGAGCGTACGCTGAACACGACTTCAACGACCTCCGAAATGTCGAACTGATCGACACCTTCCGCGAGGCTTTCCAGAGATGAGATCAGCACTCCCTCCTGATCGAGTATCCTGACTTGCGCGACGCCACGCTTGAACGGCTGCTTAGCTCCTAACCGCAATACAAAATCGTAGTCTCCACCAAATTTGAGATGAGGGCATACAGTCTCAGTCGATGGCTCTACAACACGGAGCTCCCCCCAAACAGCATCGGTCTCAGTGCGTTGCACCTGAACCGATTGTGGCGTGGATGCAAGCAGATAGCGATCGATGACGGCCGAGGACGGGCCAATCTGTTTCACGCACCCCTCCTCCAGAAAGATGGCCATATCACAGAGCTGGCGGACCATCGCCATATTGTGGCTGACGAACAGCACGGTTCGCCCCTCACCTGCAGCGTCTTTCATTTTGGCGAGCGATTTGCGCTGAAAGTCGGCATCGCCGACCGCCAGAACTTCATCAACCAACAGTATATCCGGCTCGAGATACGCAGCAATTGCAAAGGCGAGGCGGACATACATTCCGGAGGAATAGCGCTTGACCGGCGTTTCCATCACCGCTCCCACGTCGGCGAACTCGATAATTCTATCAAGCTTCGATGTGATCTCAGACCTGCTCATTCCTAGGATGCCGCCGTTTAGATAGATATTCTCGATCCCGTCCAACTCAGGATGAAAACCCGCGCCCACTTCAAGAAGACTGCCGACTCGCCCCCTAAGCCTGGCCTCTCCCTCATCTGGCTCGGTGATCGAGGTCAGCACTTTGAGAAGTGTCGTCTTACCAGAGCCATTCCGCCCGATAATCCCACAAACACTTCCCACCGGAATCGAGAAGGTTACATCCCGAAGCGCGTAGAACTCGCCGCTCCGCCGTGCGGGCCGCTTACCTCGAAGTCGATCAAGAAAATAATGGATTTCCTCCTTCAACGAGCTCATGCCTATGGCGCCTCGGCGATATCGCTTCGAAAGACCTTCGACGTCGATTGCTAGTTGATGCCGCATCTCAGATCGTGTCCATGACCGTGCGCTCAACGCGCTGGTAAAGCAGAACACCACATCCCAGAGCGACAGACGTTGTGAAAAGGGAAGCTAGGAGCTGGCCCGGCGAGAGCATCGATTCGCCTAGGAGGCACCAACGGCCTTCCTCGACGATGGCTGTCAATGGATTGGCGAAGCTCGCAAGCACCCTAAACTGTTCTGGAATAGCCGAGAAAGGATAGAGCACCGGGGTTACGAACATCGAGACCTGGATTAGGAACGGCGTCATGAAGGCCAGATCGCGGTACTTCGCGGTTGACGCGCCAAGGAGGAGACCTATCGCAAGAGAAAAGGCCGCAAGGTGCAGAACGACCATTGGAAATGCGACAATGCGCCATGAGAGACCGTCGGCCTTTCCGAGCCATTGAAATGCGATGAGGAACGCAAGCACTACGAGGAACTGAATCAGGAGCGCCACTGCATTCGAAATCAGTGACGACAACGGGACAATGATGCGGGGGAAGTAGACCTTGCTAAAGATGTGTTCGTTCTCGATGAAGACCTGGCTGGTAGCGTGGATGACCTGTGAGAAATAGGCCCACGCGATCAGCCCCGAAAGATAGAATAGTGGTGCCGGCTGATTTGCTGTCGACACACCGGCGACACCGCTGACCGTGGCTGTAAAGACAGCCGTCCACACAAGAGGCTGAAGCACCAGCCAACCGGGGCCAAGTAAGGTTTGCTTATGCCGAACCTTGATGTCGCGCAGGGCAAACAGAAATAAAAGATCTCTATGTCCCCATGCGCGCCGCAAGTCAAGGTCGAACCAGCCGCTCCGACGCCTGACGATCGTGACTCGCTTTAGACTTCCTGTCATAGCGAGGGATCCTCGATCCTCATTTGAAACTCGTCGGCCTCCCAATTTCCCACGTAGATCCGTGGCAACGTCAGGGGAACGGGATTATGTCCGACAGAGCGAGCGTCCACCGTGCAAGCAAGTTCGAAACCGGCCTCTCTGACTGCTCGGACAGTCACATCACTATGATCGCCGAACGGATAGGCAAAGGCCCGCACTGCAGTACCCGTGATTTCTTCGCAGGCTCGCCTGCTGTCGGCAATCTCCCTGAACTGAATGTCTGCGCTGTGCGCCGGCAAAGTGGGATGCGTCAGCGTGTGCGCCCCGATCGTGATCAAGTCGTCCGAGATATTGCGAACCTCTTGAGCTGTCATGGCCCGATGCATCTCCCGAGCTGAAAGATCGCAGGACGACCATATACCGATCTTCGTTAGGAGTTGCCTCTGAGCTTGGTGTGGAAGAACTCGCAAAGCTCCCCAAATCTCTCGAAAGACGCGGTCTCGCCCTTGAAGATTCGAGAACGGGGGGACCCGCCAGTGGCAATCTTTGCCCCCGACGTGGAGCGTCAGACTATCTGGCAAGTATTCGGCTTCAAGGAGGACCCGCGCCAGAGCATCCCACCAGAATTCCCTGGCAGTGCCGATGATCTCTGTAGTTACGAACAGCGTCATCGGGCAATCTAGCCGCTGCAATATCGGCCGAGCGTTCAAATAGACATCATGATAGCCGTCGTCGAAGGTGACTGCTGCAAGCGGCTTTTCCGAGGGCGTACGGCTCCGCTCCAAGTCAAGCAATTCGTGGAGGTGTACGACACGTCGAGAGCGCTTAAGACGCGTGATCTGCTTCTCGAAGCGCACCGGATGTACCGCAAGCCCCCAGGGGTCGACCGGAATGTCTGCCACACGGTGATACATGAGTATGATCGGGTCAGCGCCAGAGATCCACCGTTCAATTGATCGCTTTAACCTTCGCATCGGCAGCGGTATCATTGGGGCAGCCTCTTTGCTGCGGCAGCGACAATTAGGGGAAACGCTTTATCGAGCACGTCAAGCTTGGCCGGCGGCACTTCCGACAGCGATAGTCCTTGCAAGAAGCACGTCGCAGCAAAGACATTTCCGAACGTCTCGACCTCAATGCCTTCTTCCGCAAGCACCGAGGCCAGCAGTCGCTCAAGTGCATTCTCAGTTAAGGACCAGTACCAAGTGCGGCCCCAGGTCCCTCGATCAACGGGAGAAATCCCCGGCACTGTAATGAGCAGCGTTCCGCCCGGCTTGAGAGCCCTGGCAAGCTCCGCCAACGCCCCGCGCATATCGAAGATCAGATGCAGCGTTTGCGTGAGAATGATACAATCGAAAGCCCGGTTCGGCAAAGTACCAGGGACCGAAATATCCCCGACGATGGTAGCGGCTGGATGCGTCGCGTCGACGTGGAGAACATCACTTTTCTCCACCTGCGAGCCGCCGAACCGAAGGGTATACTCATTGTCACCGATTTCGAGCACTCTGCCGCAGACAATTGATGAATTGCGCTCAAGGAAGCGCTCGATAAAATAACGATCGATCGGGAGCCCGCGGTCGAAGCCGAAGTCGACGCTGATCGGTTCCGTCCTTCCAAAATCGCCGAAATCAATGGTTCCGGGCGGAGGCGTCCAAAAGCGACGCGGCAATAGCCGACCGATTGAAGAGGGGCTCTGAGCAACGAGCCGCAGCAGTTGGGAGCGGCAAGACCTTGCGATGCGACGAAACGGGGAAAACGCGGTCATACGCAATCACCCAAGTCCGGGCGAAAGTTCGGTCGGCGAGGACTTCGAATATACACCTGTCGTCCAGGCGGCTCATTACTTTGTTCATCTGCTGGCTTGCTCATGCAGGTACACGCGTGTTCTTACATAGCCAATTCCGATACTCCTTCGAAGTAGCCAAAAAGCCATTGTCGAGCAGCTCATCGACAGTTGAAAGCTTACTTGCCGAATCAAACTTCAGGCAGAGACCGGGCAGCCTCTGCAATCCTGCCCAATAACTCGAATACTCATCACTCGTTAGATAGCCGTATCGTCCGGTTCGGACGGCGTCAGCCACTTTTGCATAAAAAGAATCAACGAACGGAAAATGGAGAAGAACGCACGAAATGTCTGCCAATCTGGCATTCAGTGCGTGGTGCCAGGCAACGAATGGCTTGATCTGTCCGTCCATTCGAAAAAGCGAAACCTTGGTAAGACCATTGTTTGTGCCGAACACCTTCTTCCTGATACCGCCGTGGTGGGTCATGATCTCGGGGTTGCTAACCGCTCCGAAGGTGTAGGGAGACTTGTCGATCGTTGACACGTCGTAGAACGGAAACTGCAAGCGCAGATCGATCCCTCGCTGTATCTTCACCTCAGAAATTGACCTGTCGCTGAACATGTCGAGCATCTGGGTGATCACAGCATTGAAACCCCTTCCGTCGAGGTAGTTGATCAAAGCGGACAAAGGCAGTCTAGCCGACCCAGGAAAGTCGAACTGCTCGTCCACGTCTACGCACAGGCACCACCGGTCACGGCAGTAAGTGTTCGCCAGATAGCGCTTCATTGTGTTTTCATAAGCATGGTAGGGAACGGAGCTCGAGAGCAGCGTAACGTCGGCCTGGTTGGCGAGCATACTGATTGAACAATCGGTCGATCCATTATCCAGGATAACGAAGTGTTTAACGCCTATGGCCCTATGGTGAGTCAAAAACGACTCTAGCCAGGGCTCGCCGTTTCGTACCACGCTGATTATTGTTACGTCGCGGGGCCCAGAATTGACCTGGGCAGGTCCACTAAGGTGCCTGATGCGGGATGGCAACAGCAGCCCCCTCAGTCCGAACTGGATTGCATCCGTCTTATTCACGCGTCCGAAAAGGAAGCGAAGGCTTTCAAGAAACATAGCAGAGCTCGTTCCTCATGGTCCGCCAAGCTCCGGCACAGAGTCTCACCGGCCTCAGCATCGTCGGGTCGGTGGACTGTTCCTCAAACGGTTTGCGCTCTGGGTGGCAAAATGATGATCGCGCCAGCGCAACGCGGTCTCCACAATGAAACTGATTTCCGAGTGGGTCGGTTGCCAACCTAACTCTGCTGCAGCTTTGGCGAACGATGCAACGAGCTCCGGTGGATCCCCCTCTCGGCGCGGTCCATACCGTACCGCCGGCGCGGTCCCGGTGACACGAGCTACCGTACCTATCAACTCAAGTACGCTGGTACCTACCCCCGTACCAAGATTATAAACGAACGCTCCGTCTCTCCTCGTTAACATCTCACCAGCAAGCAAATGTGCTCGTGCAAGATCGACCACATGGATGTAATCCCTGATCGCGCTTCCGTCAGGCGTAGGAAAATCTGTTCCAAAAACCGTGAACGGACGGAGCGGATTGCGAGCAGCTTCGATCGCCAGGGGAATGGCATGCGTCTCGGGCTCGTGATGTTCACCAATATCACAATCCGGATCGCAGCCCGCGGCGTTGAAGTATCTTAAGCAAACAGAGGCTAAGCCGTAGGCCCCGCTGTAGTGCTCCAGTATGCGCTCGACGATCATCTTACTCCAGCCGTAAGGATTGATTGGCATTTGCGTATGGCTCTCGTCGATCGGTACAAATTCGGGAATGCCATAGCTCGCGCAGGTACTGGAAAACAAGATGCGAGAGCATTCGGACGCGCGCATCGCTCCAAGCAAGGCGAGTGTACCGGCCACATTGTTCTCATAATAGATCGCCGGCTCTGTTACTGACTCTCCAACATACGCAAAGGCGGCGAAGTGCGCCACCAGATCCGGTTTGTAGGTCGTCAGTGCACTACGTACCCTGTCTGAATCTCGAATATCGCATTCGACCAAGGGGCCCCATCGGACGGCATCGCGCCAGCCCCGCGATAGATTGTCCATCGTCACGACATTCCAGCCCGCACTTGCGAAAGCCTTGGCGCAGTGCGCCCCCACGTAACCCGCGCCACCCGTAATAATCACCGTCTTTGTCATCTCACTGCACGCGTCCTTCAGAGCGCAGCAAACCATCGAAATAGGCAATAGTCTTCGCTAGGCCGTCATGGAGTTGCACGGATGGAGACCATCCCAAGGTTCTGCGTGCACGATCGATATTTGGCTGCCGCTGCCGGGGATCGTCGATTGGAAGCGGCTGAAATTCGATAGAGGAGCTCGATCCGACAAGCTCTATCACAAGTTCGGCGAGTTCGATCATACTGAACTCGGCCGGATTGCCTAAATTGACGGGGCCCGTGATGTCGTCACCAGTATCCATCAGGCGCAACAGTCCGTCGATCAGATCATCAACATAGCAGAACGATCGAGTCTGAGTGCCGTTTCCATAAATCGTGATCGGCTGGTTTGTGAGCGCTTGCACGATGAAGTTCGAAACGACGCGCCCGTCATTGA
Source organism: Bradyrhizobium sp. NBAIM18 (assembly GCF_020193825.1). Taxonomy (NCBI): domain Bacteria; kingdom Pseudomonadati; phylum Pseudomonadota; class Alphaproteobacteria; order Hyphomicrobiales; family Nitrobacteraceae; genus Bradyrhizobium; species Bradyrhizobium sp. NBAIM18. The sequence continues at coordinate 338,696 of NZ_JADYVO010000005.1, read as the reverse complement.
GACGCATTCTCGGGCCATAAGTATTGAATATGCGCGCGACCTTAATTGAAAGGTTGTGCTGACGTCTGTAGTCGAAGAACAGAGTCTCAGCACAGCGCTTGCCTTCGTCGTAGCAAGATCGGGGACCGATCGGGTTCACTCTACCCCAGTAAGATTCTTCTTGCGGGTGCACTTCCGGATCGCCGTAGACTTCTGATGTGGAGGCTTGCAGGATTTTTGCGTTTACTCGCTTGGCCAAGCCAAGCATGTTGATCGAGCCGTGCACACTGGTTTTTGTCGTTTGGACCGGATCGTATTGATAGTGAATCGGACTAGCAGGACACGCCAGGTTGAAAATTTCATCCACCTCGACGTAAAGCGGAAAGGTAATATCGTGCCTCAGGAATTCGAACCGTGCCGAATTCAGCAATCCTCTGATGTTCTCCTTTGAACCGGTGTACAGATTGTCTGCGCAGAGAACGTCGTGTCCGGCGCGAAGCAGCTTTTCACACAAATGAGAGCCGAGAAACCCCGCGCCGCCAGTAACTAGAATGTTCTTGCCTTTGCGTATCACTAAGCCTAACCCTCAATAGTACTCAGATATTTACCTTATATTGCTATGCTCAGAGTAAGATGTCGGTTTTTCCGATAAGACCTTACGTGATTGCCGCTCATAGTACAGCTCAATTCAAGTTAACCATTAAAGCCGCCCGAGAGCCTTTTTGTATTGCGTAATTGACCAGCTTATTTCGGTGATCGTACCGGCGTTCAATGCCGACAGCACCATTCGCGAAACCGTGAAGAGCGCGCTAGATCAAACCTATCGGAATATCGAAGTAATCATTGTTGATGATGGATCAACAGATGACACAAAGGCGATTGCGGCGGAGCTCATCAAGAACGACGGGAGAGTTCGCTACATCCACCAACAGAATGGTGGCGTAGCGTCGGCCCGCAATCGAGGAATTGCCGAGGCGAAGGGAGACTTCGTCGCGACGCTCGACTCCGACGATCTTTGGTATCCCACGAAGTTGGAACGGCAGATGGAACGCTTTGCATCGAGGGGTTCCAATACTGCACTCGTCTACGCATGGTGCTGCTGGATCGACCCATCGGGCGTTATCACGGGCGCCGCTCCACCGTGCCGGCTTGAAGGTAAAATACTTCCGCAGATGTGCCTTGGCAACGTCGTGATAAGCGCTAGTAATGCCTTGATCCGGAGGGAAGCCGTAATAGCGGCTGAGGGGTTTGACGAAACGCTGCGGGCCCGCGGGGCACAAGGTTGTGAAGATTGGAAGCTCTACCTTCAGATTGCTGATATGCATGAAATAGGAATGGTACCGGAATATCTCATTGGATATCGGATCTCAGCTGGCTCAATGTCCGATGACTTTTCTCAGATGATGCGCTCGCGCAGATTGGTCGAAGCTGAATTCCTCCCGTCACACCCTAACCTCGCTCGACAGTTTGCGTTAGGAGAACTCGTGCTCGCTCGTGCATTGGCGGTAAGAGCGATCAACCTAGGCCAATACCGCGCTGCATTTGAACTGCTAACGAAGTGCCAGGGCGGCCGAGTACGAGCGGCTGCGAGTTCATTAATTTGGATAGCCGGCGGGGTGTGCCGAAGGCTATTCAAGTACACTACTTCCGGTCGCCATCAGCCGAAGAGATTTCTCGCCGGCCGACCTAACCAGCAGGTCAGCGGCTTGAATGGCAAGGAGCATCGCACGATGATGAGTGTCTCGATGCCGCGAGATCGAGCTGGATAGCCGAGAAGGTCGGTCACAAACATCTGCTGCGGTCAGCAGCCTGAGCTGCTGCCAGTCGACGCAAAGAGCGGCACGACGGTTGTGAAGATCGATCCTTCCTATTTCCGACCCACCAAGGTCGATCTCCTCGTCGGCGATGCCAGCAGGCGCGGCAGGTGCTCGGCTGGAGGCCGAAGCGGAGCTTTGCCAGCTCGTCGAGGAGATGGTGGCGAACGATCTCGCCGAGGCGAACAAGGACGCAGCCCATGGCAAGCGCACCGTTTGAACTGAAGGGAAGAAGCGTCTACGTCGCCGGCCATCGCGGCCCATGGTCGGCAGCGCGCTCGTGCGCCGGCTGGCACGCGAGGAGGTCGAGCTCGTCACAGCTGACCGGCGCGAGGTCGATCTACGCAATCAAGCCGCCGTGTTCGACTGGTTCGCGCGCGTGCGGCCGCAGGTGATCTTCCACGCCGCGGCGAAGGTCGGCGGCATCGTCGCCAACGACACGTTGCGCGCCGAGTTCATCTACGACAACGTCGCGATCGCGTCCAACGTGATCCAGGCTGCGCATCAGAACGGCGCCAAGAAGCGGATGTTGCTTGGCTCGTCCTGCATCTATCCGAAGCTGGCGCCGCAGCCGGTGCTCACAGGTCCGCTGGAGCCGACCAACGAGCCAATGCGATGGCCAAGATCGCGGGCATCAAGATGGTGGAGGCCTATCGCAGCCAGTATGCCAGCGACTTCATCAGCGTGATGCCGACCAACCTCTGTGGCCCCGGCGACAACTTTCACTCCGAAATGAGCCACGTCGTCGCCGCCCTGATCCGCCGCTTCCACGAAGCGAAGGTCTCGGGCGCGCAGAACGTCGTGGTGTGGGGCACCGGCACACCGCGACGCGAGTTTCTCTACGTCGACGATATGGCCGATGCCTGCTTGTACCTGATGAAGACCCTATTCCGGCGCCGAGCTGGTCGACATCGGCGTCGGCGAGGACATCGCCATCGCTGAATTCGCACGCGCCAAAGCCGACATCGTCGGCTATGGCGGCGCGATCAGCTTCGACACTTCGCGTCCCGATGGCACTCCCCGAAAGCTGCTCGACGTCGGCCGCCTTGCCCAGCTCGTGCTGGCGGGCGACTATGCCGCTCAGGCATGGACGGAGTTTGGGTTATCAAAGTTACCTGAAATCGCTTGAGGGCGGAGGAAAACACACGCTCCAATCACCTCTGTGAGATGCAGTCCCACCAAACAGCTAACACAATCTTCGCCATGCGACAGCCTGTCCCGGCCCGACAAAGATATTCATGGTGAACCTACGCTGCGCGCATAAAAGGTCAGCACACAGTGAAACAGAAACGAGTAAGGCAGCCGCATCGGCTCTGCGGCTGCCTTGAAAGATCGTTGAAAACGGCCCGCCGCTCGGCTTACTTCAACCTAGTACGCCCGGCGCAGGACAGCACCGACAGGCGTACAAACCCGGTCCATATACCAACCATAAGGCGTCTCGACGCGCACCAAGGGACAACGGCGCACCGGCACATAGCGGTACGGGTACGGCTGCGCCCAGAACGTAATGGGCGTCACCTGGCCCTGACCCGCGAGCAGGACCGCCGGTGCCGCCATCTGCATCGCGGCATTAGCTCCGCTCGCTGCGCACAGAGTAACCGCGACGGCAACAAGGCCCGCTCGCATCAACGTCTTAAACATCCCGAAAAGCTCCTCGAGCCTGCGGCTTCCCGTCGCGCCCGCCCCATCCCAGTTAATAGAAGCGCCTTGGTGAGCCGCGCGGCCAGCCCAAATAGTTGACGAAATTTACCAACGCTGCCGGCAGAAAAGCAACCGCTGCCGGGCGGCCGAGAGCTTTTTAGGTCGATATGGCGCGCAGGTGTGGCTTCTTGGTCCTACTTGTCCTCATTCCAGGCGCCCGGAACAGCGAGGCCGGGTGAACGGCGGTACACATCCCGAAGAAACTGGTAGTTGACCGCCTGTGCCAGCGGTACATCCTCTTCACCCAGCTTGGCGAAAAGCAGGACATCCCGAAGCGTCCGCCAGCGGCTTTCGTCGTAGTCTCCGATACGGCCGCCCGTCGGCAGCACGAGCGAGCGCTGCTGCTGGAGCTCGAATTTGAGCCGTTCGGGGTTCAACCTGGCCTGACCGCCGACGGCAAGAACAGGCACGCTCCTTGCATAGTCGGCGTAGGCGAATTGCCATCCTCGAATGAGCCCCTTAAGAGCGTCGGCGATTACGGACGGCTTGTCATGAATGAGATCATTGCTCGCGAAATAGACCTGGCCCGGTACATGGATGCCGTAGTCCTGCGGCTTGATGACATTCAGCTTCAAGAAGGTCGAGCTGGAAGGATCAGGCTGATCGTCAATCGCGGCAATGATCGCATCCACCTCCCCGGCCCTCAGGGCTTCGAAGCTGTCGCGGTCTGGGACCTTGGTGATTTGGCTGCGGGGAAGCCCGAGCTGCGCCATCATGGCATCGAAAACAGCGTCTCCCTCACTTGCTCTGCGGTATCCAACTCGCTTTCCGACCAGATCAGCTGGCCGCCGCAATCCCGAGGCTTGGAGCGTGAAGATCGCCACAGAGGTGTCGAGAAAGCTCGCAGCGAAAGCGGTCACCGGGACACCACGCCAGCTCGCCAGCAAGAACTTCTGGCCACTTGTCACGCCGATGGCATGTTGGCGTGCGACCGTCTGGACGAAGTCAGGATCGCCGGGCTCGGCGGACACTTCAATACGAGAGGAGAAAAACCCCTGCTTGAATGCGGCGAGCTCGCCCGCGAACCGTGCGCTAGGTGTCCCGTCCAGGAAGAGCTTAATCGCCACGCCTATGGAAGCCGTCGGCCCTCGTAAAGGCTTGTCGGGCAGAAGGAGAAGCACAGTACCCACGAATGCCACGGCAGCAAGGCCAATGGCTAGGTAACGATTCCCTCTCGGCCGGATCCGCCGCCGGGATTTCGTTGGCAATAAGAACCTCCTAGCAAGCTGTAAATTTGGCATATCAATTGATGTGAGGTGAGCTACAATGCGACCGGGGTAAGGTTAATTTTCCCTTAACATTGTTTTACCAGCGTCTTTGATCGATAGCACGGCTTGTTCGGGCAATAAATTTTGCGTCAATGGATTTGGCAGAATGACAATTGTTACTATCCGCCCTGTGCCCGTCTCTGATTCTGCGACGGGAATTCGCGTGGTCGAGCAAACTGCATCAACATCTGCGGGCTTTTCGCCCAGCTGGCTGCGTCCGCTGGTTGTTGAACGCTCGATGGCCGTAATTGATGGAGCGTTGATCGTTATTTGCGGAATTGGCTGCGCGGTCGGCTATCTCTTGTCCACTGCAGGCACCGTCGGCAAAGCCAACGTCTACGCAGCGGCTAGCGTCCTGGTCGCTATAAACTTCATCCTTCTAACGTTAGTGCAGCAGGGCTATCGCCTCAAAATCATCACCGATCTGCCGCGCACATTTCGGATGACACTGACGACGTGGACCGGCCTGTTCGGCGCGCTACTTGCGATCGCGTTCACGATGAAGGTCAGCGAAGAGTTCTCCCGCGGCGCCACGATCTCGTTCTATCTGGTCGGCCTCGCCGTCCTGCTCGCCTGGAAGAGCGTGGCCGCGCGCTGGACCGCGCATGCCTTACGCACCGGCGCCTTTGCCAACGGGCGCGCGGTTATGATCGCCGAATTCGGCCTTGCCACCTCGTCCAACGCGGTCGAAGACCTCGGCCAGCACGGCTACCGCCTGATGCGGGTGATGGAGATCCCGGCGAAGGAGCTCGCTTCGCCGCTCCTGCTCTCCTCGCTGGCGCCGCGCTTCGAAGAACTGATCACCTACGCCCGCGAGAATCGTATCGAGCACATATTCCTGTTGATGAACTGGGGCCGGCAGCATGCGATCGACAGTATTCTGGACGCGCTAAAGATCCTGCCCTTGCCGGTGCATCTGGTGCCGGACGCCAACACGGCGCGCTTCCTGCGCTACCCGCTAGTCGGGACCGGCAGCACCCTTACCGCCGAGTTGCGCCGCGCCCCGCTCACGTTGCGCGAACGCGCGCTCAAACGCGCGCTTGACATCGTCGGCGCCTGCCTCGCGCTGCTTGTGTTCGCCCCGGTCATGCTGGTGACCGCGCTTCTGATCAAGGTGACATCGACGGGGCCTGTGTTCTTCCGTCAGACCCGCCACGGCTTCGGCGGGCGCACGTTCAGGATCTTCAAGTTCCGCACCATGCGCGTGCTCGAGGACGGCCCGACGATCCAACAGGCGCAGAAGAACGACCCGCGCGTAACCCCCATCGGCAAGTGGCTGCGCAAGACCTCGATCGACGAGCTGCCGCAGCTCCTGAACGTGCTCAAAGGCGAGATGTCGCTGGTCGGCCCTCGCCCGCACGCGGCCGCCCACAACACCGAATACGAGCAGATCATCGGCAATTATGCCTTCCGCCACCACGTCAAACCGGGCATCACCGGCTGGGCTCAGGTTAATGGTTATCGCGGAGAAACCAGTACGCTCGACTTGATGCAGAAGCGCGTCGAACTCGACCTCTGGTACATCAACAATTGGACGCTGTGGTTGGACATCCTGATTGTCATACGGACTGCTTTGATCAGCCTCGGGCAGGCTAGGGCTTATTAACTCCAGATCGGAACATTGAAATGCCTAAGTCAATTGTTGTCTTTGGAGGGTCCGGCTTTATCGGCACCCATTTGCTTCGCCGCCTTGTTTCAGAAGGCGCGAACAGCATCATCTCTTTCGATCTCAACCATCCCAAGGAAAGGCTGCCAGGAGTCACGTACCGGGTTGTCGATGTGCGCAACCTGCACGACGTCAACGTAGAATTCGACGTTTCGCGGATATATAATTTGGCGGCGATCCATACCACCCCCGGTCATGCGGACCACGAGTACTTCGAGACGAACGTCGCCGGCGCGTTGGAGATAACCAGCTTCGCGGCGCGGCATAGCGTTCCTGAAATCATCTTCACGAGTTCGATTTCCGTGTATGGACCTGGCGAGTCCGTAAAGACAGAAGAAACTCCGTTAGAGCCTGCCTCCTCATATGGGCACTCCAAAGCGCTCGCAGAGCGCATACATCAAAACTGGTTCGACGGAGATAGCAGTCGCAGGCTGACCATCGTGAGACCTGCCGTGGTCTTCGGTAAGGGCGAAGGCGGCAATTTCACGCGACTTGCAAGGCTCCTCCAGAAGGGTTTCTTCGTTTACCCGGGACGAAAGAACACCGTGAAAGCCTGCATTTACGTCGGCGATTTGCTTGATGCCATTGAGTTTGCCCGATCGTCCCCCGAGCGTTTCGTGCTGTTCAACGCATGTTATCCGGATCGCTACACAATTGAGGATATTGTAACCGCGTTCCGATCGACTTCCTTTCCAAATGCGCGCGAGTTTCTCATTCCCGAGCCGGCCGTGAAGGCTGCAGCAGGCATTCTCAAGCCATTCTCTGCTCTTGGTTTGGGCATTCATCCCGACCGTGTCATGAAGCTCGTCAGGTCGACGGATATTGTCCCCGGCTGGCTTCAATCCAAAGGTCAAGCGCAGCTTGGACGATTGCAATCGGCATTGCTCCGTTGGAAAGACGAGTCATCCGGACTGTTCACATAGCTGCTCCTTCGAGCATGCTAGAGAGGGAGTGTACGTACTTGCGATGAGGAGCTATCGAACGGATTACGTTATCTTTCTTTTGACCGCACGACGCAGATCATGAATCATCACACCCCCCTTTCAGAGACGGTTCGGCAAAACTCCAAGATAATCGTCGTGATTCCGACGTTGAATGAAGAGCGGACGATCGTTGCCGTTATTGCTTCGCTTGCTCGCGAAAAGGCCAGACTAACCAATCTCCAGATTGTCGTCGCTGACGGAGGTAGCGCGGACCGAACAGTCACGTTAGCCAAGGAACAGGGTAAGATATTTTCCTTCGTTAACGTCATTAACAACCCAAAGCGCTTGCAAAGTGCAGCCGTCAATCTGGTTGCTCGGCAATGGTGCAATCAGGCCGACGTGCTGGTTCGTTGCGACGCACATGCGCACTATCCTGAACGCTTCGTCGAGCAATTGCTCACGACACTTATCAATACCGGCGCGGACTCCGTCGTGGTCCCGATGGATTCAATTGGGCGCGACTGCTTGGAGAAGGCTGTGGCCTGGGTTTCAGACACTCCCTTAGGATCCGGCGGGTCGGCGCATCGCGGCGGCAAACGCAGTGGCTTGGTCGACCATGGCCATCACGCAGCATTCAGGTTGTCGAGTTTCCTCGATAACGGAGGTTATGACGAGACCTTCAGCCATAACGAGGATGCCGAGTTCGACTGTCGGCTAAATGCTCGCGGTGGAAGGGTCTTTCTCGACGGAGATATCCGCCTAGAATATCACCCACGCAATACGTTCCGCAGCCTCGCTAAACAGTATTTCAATTATGGCAAGGGCCGCTCGCGAACTGTGCGCCGACATCCTCATGCAATGCGACTGCGCCAGATTGTGGTGCCGGCCCATTTCGTACTTACGATCGTTTCGTTACTTGTCGCGCTTATCGCAGGAAGCTGGCTGGCTCTTGCCTGGCCGTTCCTGTATTTGGTCGTGCTGACGGCCATGTCGCTTTTGCTCGCATTCAAGCACAAATCCGTCTGCGGGCTGCTGGCCGGTGTTGCTGCGGCATGTATGCATTTTTCATGGGCATCGGGATTTTTCTGGGGATTCATCAACATAAGAGAACAGCGTTGGCTGCCCGTGAAGACTGCCGCCTGATGCAGATCCCCCGAGCATTGAAGCGGGTTAGACCCTAAGCGATGAGGCTGTCAGATAGTATGCTGTGGCCAGATTCCAGTACGAAACGACAACCGGTAGCTGGGCGATGAAGGCGACCAGAAGACGATTTCTCGCATTGGGTTACGGCGCCGGAATCGGGCTCGGCTTCGATTTCGCCAGACGAGCGAATGCCCGTCAGCCGAACTTCACGGCCTCGTTTGACGCTGCCGTCGAGAACTACACCCCTCTCGCCGACTATAGCTTCGGAACGGGCGCAGCACCCCGTGGAGCCACGCGTATCGCCGATGCTGACAGCCTTGCTTCCTTCTTCAACCACTGGGCGGCAAATCTCAGGTCGCCGACCGCGACGATCAATACTGAGAACCAGCGCTACATGCCCTTTTCTTCAAGGGAAAACTTCGTTTTCGCCGAGGACGCGCTGGAACTGACCGCGACGCTCCCGCATGGCGGCGGTCTCGCGGCGGTCACCGTAACTGCGAATACGGCCGGTTCGCGGACCCTCGCCATTTCGGACGCAAGCGCCGTCTTCGTCGGGCAGGTCGTTTCTTTCGGAGAACGGCAGCTCGAAAACCAGCACGTCACGCTGGGATGCAGCATCCGCGGCAAACTGGCGGATGGCGACAATGTCACGCTGAGCTTCGATCTTTCGGCCATCGGCCGGGAGGGGATCACGTTTAGCGAGACCGCAAGCGCAACTTCTACCTATCGGACGCTGGCGCAGAATCTCGTCGACCGAGTGAACGCCGATGCGCGGCTGAGGGCGCTCGGCATTGCCGCCGTCAAGGGAGTCAGCCCCGGCAGTTACTGGATCACCTATCCCCGCCTCGATAATCCCGGCGGCCCCTCGTTCGGTAGGGCGGCGAATGGCTCCATGCAATGGCTGAGCCTTTCGGCCAGCCGGAACGGCAGCGTGACGCATGAGCGCAAGTCTAGTGTCGTCCTGACTTGGGTGACGGGACGCGAGGGCAACAAAATCACTCTCAACCATCCGGTGACTGCTCAGGCTGGGCAGAGGCTTTTCCTCATGCCTTCAAAAATGATGGAGCGGTCCGATGCCTATCAGGGCATTTCCGCCATGATTCCGCTCGCCGATACCGAGGGGCTGGAGATCGGACAGGCTGTCACCTTCGGTTACAATGACCGTCAATATCGGCCGATCGTCTCGAAGACGGCCGACAGTATCACCGTCAACGACAGCGTCAGCGTCACGGAGGGCCTGTTCGTCACCTCGCAGCCGATCTGGCTGGCGAAAGTCGCCGCCGAGGTCAAAAACAACAGTGTACTCACCTTCGAGATGATCCCCGCCGGAGTGCGCGTGGGACAGCAGATGATCCGGCAGGACACCAATCCCAACAACAATGTCAAAGTCGTCGCCATCGACCGGACGTCCTCGCCGCAAACAGTGACACTCAGCGGGCGCGTCACCATGCCGGCGGACGGCACAGCCCTCTTCCATCCCCCGATCCATTCGGGGCAAATATGGTCAAAGCTCGGTTATACGCCTGGCGAGTTCGGACGTGACTGGATCGCCCTCGAACTGGAATGCGACCTGCCCGACACCGCCGATATCGGCGCATGGCCGGCTTTCTGGCTATTTCGTGACTTCAATCAATTGACCGACATGCCTACTCCCAAGGACAGCGCCTCGGAAATCGACATGACTGACCTGTTCGTTTACTGGTCCAACCTGAGCACAAACTGCCATCGCCCCGCCAATGGCAAACCTACGAGCGAAATCTATCGCAACACCGCCTTTCATAACGGTGAATACGTGGTGGGAAACAACATGGGGCTGAAGACCCGCAAGGTTCAGGCGATCTGGTCCACCGATCAGGTCTTCTACTACATCGACGGCATTTTGGTCTGGGCGCGCAATTTCACCTACAACCGCTCGGCACGAGCGCAGATCGCGGCCAATCTGGCTGTCGGAACAACTTCCGCGAACTTCACCGGCAACGGTTTCTTTCCGCTCGACTTTAGTCAGTTTCCGATGAAGTTTCGATTGAAGCGCCTGCGTATCTTGGCGGCGGCCGACTGAACCTCTCGGGACGTGACGGCGACGCCACGCGAAAACCAGGACTGCTTGAACAGGGGTCACCATCCATGCCAGCGCTCTTACCATCGGGAAATGCACGGGTGTCCAGCGACTTCAACGAAGTGGTCATGAAAATGCGACCGCATTCGCTGCGAGCTCGAAATCCGTTTCCGTTCAGGCTGCTTTTGAGCTTAGCCGCATGAATGAAATGAATAGCTTACAATACTTAAGAGCCACCGCCAGTATCGCGGTCGTCTTTTTCCATTGCGGCGGCAAGGGACATATCGACTTCTCAGTCGGTCAATCCGGCGTGGATCTGTTTTTCATCATTAGTGGCTTTCTCATGATGGTGATTACCAACGAGCACAGCAATCCGCGAGAATTCCTTCAAAAACGCCTCCAACGTATCGTTCCGCTTTATTGGGTGGCCACGACCGTCTTTTTGATCGGGGCAGTAGCAGGATTTTTTCCGAGTGTAAGGCTGACAGTCTGGCACATTGTCTCTTCCTATCTCTTCATTCCAAGCGTGTCCCCGAGTAACGGACACATCTATCCGCTTCTCGTTCCAGGATGGACGCTTGCGTACGAAATGTTCTTTTATCTCAGCTTTGGTATGATGCTTTGCCTACGAACCACTGAACGCCGCAGGCTCATCGTTCTCACGACTGTATTTGTCGTTCTGATTGCAGCGGGGCAAACACTGGAGCCGGAGCAAGCCATACTCAAGACGTTCTCGAACCCGATGCTCCTTGAGTTTTTGGCGGGATGCTGGATCGGTTTGGCCTGGAAAGAAGGCTACCGAATTCCGTCATTCTTTGGCGTAATCTCAATCGGCGTCGGAGTGCTGCTGCTATCGGCTACCATGCTCTACGGCCGGTTTGCGCTCGATCAGTACCGCCTGCTCTTCTATGGTGCCCCGATGTTGCTTGTCTTCATTGGCGCTCTCCGTTACGAACAAATTGGCGCGGTCGGAAAATGGCCGGTATTGCGTTTCCTTGGCAACGCAAGCTACTCGATTTACCTGTGGCACACGCTTGCGATCTCTGCCGCCGCGAAGGCGGCGATCGTGATGGGAATCGGCGACATTGCGACATTTGCATTCCTAGCGCTCGCCGGCATTGTCGTCGGCTCGATCGGTTATGCCCTACTTGAAAGGCCCATGCAGAGTGCGATCAAGTTCAGCGATCGCGCCACGCACGGCGGAGGCACAGATCGCGGCCAATCTGGCCGTAGGAACGAACTTCCGCAAACGTCACCAGTAACGGCTCCATCTCGCTCGACTCGAGCCGGTTTCCGATGAAGTTTCCGATTGAAGCGCCTGCGCATCTTACCGGTGGGCCGATTGAAGCCTTTCAAGACGAGGCGGCAACGCATCGCGCAAACCGAGACTGCTCGAACAGGGGCATCCATCATGGGGCCCGCTCTCGGGTGACTTGGCGTTTACGAAAACCGTATTGTGTGACGAATTGAGATCAGAGCTATGGCACGTGAGCAAGTCACTTCGGTGCAGTCAGCCTTTTCCTTCTCCGACAATAGCCTCGACTTGATTCGGATAATTGCCGCAGCTCAGGTTGCGGTCTATCACGTTTGGACCCGCATTCAACCGAGCGAGAGCGGCGGCTGGATAATTGAGGCGCTGAAGTATTTTCCCGGCGTGCCCGTTTTCTTCTTCATCAGCGGTTTCGTCATAGCCGCCGCATGGCGTCGCGACCCCGATATTCTTCGCTATTGCGTATCACGCGCGTTTCGCATTCTGCCCGCCTATTACGCCGTGTTCTTGTTCTCGCTTGTGTCCATCCTGCTGCTTTACAGCGATTCGGTTCATCAGAATCTAAAGCAAATGGGGCTATGGATCGTTGCTCAGATCGTCCTTCTCCCAAGTTGGAATCCCGATTTTCTGAGAGAGTACGGCAACGGGACGGTCAATGGCTCGCTCTGGACTATCCCGGTCGAGATTTCGTTCTATGCTTGTGCGGCTGCAATCGGCCTCTGGGGTCGGGATGGCCACCGAACCACGCGCCTTCTCATTTCGGTAATCGCAGTCTCGCTGGCTGTAAATGTCTACGCGCATCACTTCATGACGCCAGCAGGCGAGAAGGCAAGCTTCGCGACGAAGATCCTTACCGTATCGCCGCTGTCCTTCATCAGCTGGATATGGATGTTCTGCATCGGCGGACTTGCGTCCTTATGGTTCGACACGATCGTCAGGCCCGCCGTCCGTTGGTTCTTTCCAATTTTGGCAATCTTCCTGGTTCTCTCGGTCGTCGGGACGCTGTGGGAGATACCGGGGGTCCTTCGCCCCTTCGGAAACAATGTCGGCTTGGCCAATATGGCCGCGATCGCGGCGCTGGTGTTCAGCTTCGCATTTCGTTATCCGGATCTGGGACGAAAGCTTCTAGGAGGAAATGACTATTCCTACGGTCTTTACCTGTTCCACTGGCCGGTTATGAATCTGTTTCTGGAACTTGGCTATAGCGGCTGGTATTGTGTCATCCTGGCTCTTGTTGGTTCGGCGGCGATGGCAGTGATCAGCTGGTGGTTTGCCGAAAAGCCGATGTTGCGCATGGGAAAATCAGTAAGAGAACGGTTACGCGCGCAGCAGCCTGTGAGTCCCCGGCAGCAGAGCCAGTTGATCGCTCCATGAACGTTGCACCGTCCAAGCGTCGGCAAGCCACGCCCCCCAGATCACCTCGTCCCAGATAGCTCTTCGGACCATCCTTAGGGCGGAGCCGTCAGCTTGGATATCGCGTTTATTCTTAGAATCCTGGAAAGCGCCGACAGATGCAGGAAACACGCAACGCTTCTTCGAAGAACGGCATAAGAGTGCTTGTTTGCAGCGGCTTCTTCGAAAGTAGCCTTCCTTCTTACAGAGAATACTCCTACTCAAAAGAACTAGCGTTGCTCGGTTTGAATGTAACACTGATGTGTGGTGACAAAAGCCATATATGGTCGAGAAGTCGCGTCAAACTGCCCGTCACGAATCCAACCATCAACGACCAATTATTTACGGCCGAGACCGGTGTCCGGTTGTATCGCCGGAAGGTCTTCTTCCGTTACAGCGATTTCGTACTCTACGTTCCGATAATCCGGGCTATCCGAGAGGCGGACATCGTCCATGTTATCGAGTTTCGCCAGGGCATCACCGCCATTGTTGCGCTGCTGGCGAAATCGCTTGGAAAGCCTGTCATCTACGATCATGAGCAGCGCGGCGACAGGACATCGAAATGGTATAGCCGTGTAGATAGCTTGTTTCGACGCCTATTCATCTTCATTGGATCGTTGGCGGTATCTCAGGTCCGTCACACGGTATTGGCAAATCGGAACCATTTTAGATCCTGCACTTTCAGGCGCGTGCCGGAAATGCTCGCACCACTCGGCGCTGATCCGAAACTTTTCTATTTTTGCTCGGAAGAGAGAACCAAACGACGGAAAGATCTCGGCATCGCAGATTTCGAACGTGTTGCTGTGATCACAGGCAAACTACACGGTCTTAAAAAGATCGCAGATATCGTCAGGGCGTGTCGAGCACGTGGCCTGCGACTGATGCTCGTCGGCGATATGACTGATGATGTTAGAGACAGCCTTGGGCAACTACCACCGGGCAATGAGATTGTGCTTCCCTCAGTACCGACCGAGCAATTGCGCGCCGTGTTTAATACAGCGGATGTCGCTATCTATACGACTTTCACCCTTTCTTATTGGGAAGCTCTGTCTACAGGTATTTCACTCGTGGTACCGAGGACAGAATTCACCGAACTGATGTTTACCGATGCCAGCAACGTCTCGTTATTCGGCAATCCGGAGATGTTCGAGATTCCGGACGAGCAATATCGGAAGGATATCGATATCACGAGCTTCATCAGCGACGCTTTAGGGAACATCAATATCGGACGCCGCACCCAGACCTTGAAGTTTTCTGCGGCGTCACAGGCGAAAAAGCTGGCGGAAACCTACCGATCCATCCTAGAGCTCGGAGCATGATCGGCTCAGACGTCAAATCGCGACCGCACGTGCTTGAAGACCAGTCGGCATGATTTCAGGTCCAGAGCCGCCGCACACAGTACGTAAATACATCCGCCTGCGGCGACAGCAAGAATAAACGACGCAAGGTGGACATTGGGTCGTAGAAAAGGTGTCAGCACGAAAAGGCCGACCGTCATGACGGCACAAGCAAGCAACGGGCGCGCGAGGGGACGAATCTGACCTGCGAAGGAAATTTGTGTCCGGAGTTTCAGGCATCGGCTGAGGATCGGCACTTGTATCGCCTCAACGCTGATCCAGATGAGCACAGCGTCAAGCGGACGCTCCACTCCAAACACCAAGATAGCGACTGCGAGCAATACGAACTGGGCGATACTCGAGACGATTTGATCACCCGGAAAACCGGCGGCAATTAGCGTTGTACTCAAGACCATACGCGGCACCTGAAGAAGAACGAGAGTGCCCAGATAGACAACATAGATAGAAGATGGGAGCCAAGCTTCGCCAAATAGCAGCGATATGCTCTCTTCTGAGAAATATGCCAAGCCCGCAAACAGAGGGTAAAGCGCCAAGCTTGCGAGATACATGAATGTTGCGAAATGTCGTCTGAACGTTACGAGATCTTCGTGCGTTCGCGACAGCACCGGCAAGGCGACCTGCTGCAGGGCGCCTGCGGAAAGCGACCAGAGCGTATCAATCGTTCGAAACGCGACGTTGATGTAACCGGCTTGCGCGACTCCAAGCAAGACCCCCACGACCATGATGAATATACGCCGCAACGAGAAGTTCAGTAGAAGGACAGTCATTGATTGCGCAGCGAATACAATCAATTCGCGAAATAAAACTTGGTCAAAAAGCAACTTTGGCTTTCTTGTAGCCCTCCAAAGAAGGACGAATGTCGAGACCGACACCATAACGAACTGCTGCGCTACAAGACTCCAGAGTCCCCCGCCAGCGAATGCCAGAGCGATCGCGATCAGTGCACCCAAAACGCGGCCAAGGATTGACCTCACGGCTAGCGACTTGAATTCAAGATGTCGCTTATTATCGGCGACAGTGACCGCGCCGAGGCTGCTAATTAGAACGCATGGAGAGAGCGCCACCAAGACGTAACAAGTTAGGTCGTTCTCGAACAACAAACTTAAAAAGGGGGCTGATCCGGCAATGATCAATGCCATTACGAGGCCTGTCACCACCGTGGTTGTGAACGCGGTATCTAGATCTCTTTCAGAAAGCTCCGCCTTACGGATTACCGCATCGTGAAAGAACATCGTGACGGCCGTGGTCGCGATCTCAATGAAAGCGAGCCCAACTGCAAATGCTCCCATCTCTGTAGGCGTTACACGCCGTGTCACAATGACAAGTGTCGCAAATGACAGCGCAGCGAGCGAGGTGCCCTCAAGAAAACTCCAGCTAACGGAGGCAAGCGCCTTCCTTGGATGAAGGCTCACGAATTCGCCCCATCGTTTGTTGTCAGTCCGTTCAGAAAACTCTTAAACGATGCATCGAAGTCAATCGCATCCCTCACTACACGCCGAGCATGAACCTGAAATTCGCTCGCTGCATCTGGGGCAATCAATCGATCCAATTCGGCGTCTAAATTGATCGAGGAATCAAAGGTAGAAAGATTCTTGGCGGGAAGATATTCGATATACGCATCGATGAACGACGCCATGACCGGCGTTTCCGCTCTTAGTGCCTGCAGGAGGACAAGAGGGACTCCCTCATAGCGTGATGGCAGCAGAAGCACGTCGATAGCCTGTAGATAGAGTTCAACCCTCTCGGTCCAGGATACGATGGAAACTGAAGCGCACTGCTTCTGAGTCAGGGCAATTCGTTCAGCGTATTCGCCCGCGCCAATGAAGAGGAAATGCCATTCGGTCGAACGCTCGACGAGGGGGAGGAGTAAGTCGATCCCTTTCTGCCTAACATCAAAGCGGCCAATGAAGGCAGCAATCTTCTTATCCTGCGGCAGCGACAGCTCGGTGCGTGCATCGCCTTTCGAAGCGGAGGATGCGGCCGGCACGAAATTCCTCGCGACCTGAATAGGGCCTTCGAAGCGATTTTCCCGCAACTGCGCGGCGACAGCGTTGGAAGGCACGATGTAGCGCTTCGGCAAACGATAATAAAGCATTCGCAGTGCGTCTTGTAACCGTGACGAGAATGAGGGGCCGCGTAAGTCACGCATCAAATGCGCCATCGGCAAATAGCTCACGAGATCTGCGCACCGCGGCAGAGCCAAGGCTGCGGTGCAGAGATGCTCGATGCGTCCCTGCAACAAAAGAACGGTCTTCGGCTTCAGCGCGTTGTATTGTTCTCGGATGAAGTTCTTGTAGCGGATGCGGAAGGGAGCTCGGTAAGGTTCCCCTCTGAGTTTGTAGAACTTACTTGGAATAATTTCGATACGTCCGTCCGATATGGACTGCAGTTCTTGAATGAAGCGCTTGTTTTCGGCTGGGACGATAAAATGATACGTTTGATACTCGGCCTGAGTGAGCAGCTTATCGAGGAAACTCAAGAAGGCAATCTCATGCCCGCCGAAATCCAGCGTGTCGCTTAGAATCAAGATCGCGTTGTTCTGCCCCGACACTTTCCCGCTATCCCCTGACGAAGGTGGCGTCTTCGATGCCCAGCTCGGTACTGTCACCGCGCACTGCGGCAATCCGACAGGGCACGTTATCGACGGCGGCCATCATCGTTTGGCTTCCGTGTAAGACCGACCCAGCTTAGCGCTTCGGCGGGATGGGAGTTGCCAGTTTTTTGGCCACAGGATAATCAAACCGAATATGACGGCCAGGAATACAGGTTGGAGCAATTGTCCTCCGGAAGCGAGCCAAGCATAAAATCCGGCGATCTTCAGTTCTGCAGGTCCTCGGGATCTCCAAAGGCAGACGATCAAGAACAGGACACCCGCAGCGGCACCCAGAATCCCGTACTCATAGAGCAGTTTTGCCCAGGTCGGGCCGTTGATTTCCCATCGGCCCTCATACCAAATGTCGGCATACATATTCAATGAAGGTGCAAGGCTGCCGGAACCATTGCCAAGCCATGTCCTTTCGAAAGAGCTCATTCCCGCTCCGACGACCGACTGTGGTGCGATGAAGCGCGCCCAAGCGCTTGAACCTTCCCGGTTGAACTCGTCTAACCTATGCAGGAAGTAACCATCGAAAACAAATGCATCGAGTGGGGGTATGATAGCAAAGCCGACGACCAGAATGACCGCTGCACGGAGAAGCGCCTTCGATTTGGTCGGTATCAGCAATCCTGCCGCGGCGACGAACATTCCGGTGCCTGAAAAGCTCAGCAGGATGCCGACGCCGTACACTGCGAGACGCAACAACCTGCGAAAGTACAAGAATTCTATGAGAATAGCGAATCCGAGAAGATTCGACAGCTCCGAAGGCTCTCTCAGAAAGAATCCATTGGCTTTGAAAAAGCTGCCAGCGTCGGCCCCCGTGTTCCAGCCGCCTTTATCCACGATGGCACGAGGAATGATCAGCGAAATATTGAAAACCCAGGAGAGCCGTACGACGAATTGGGACAGGAACTGTACCACTGCGATAACGGAGATAACGATCATACAGTTCAGGAAGAAACGGATAGCATTTTCATAGAGTCTGTCCGTGATGGCAGTTCGAGCAACCGTAAACACGAACGGGAAGTAAAGGACGATGAGATAATACATCGACGCTGAAGAAATGTTCGGCCCAGTCGCCGATAGCTTCGTCAGTAGAATACTGTAGACAAAAATGAGGTAGGCTCCCAGCTTCGCCCAATCGAGCGCCAGGTTTCTTTCGAGAAACAGAGCCGGCAGTGCCGCATACATCGCGATCATGCTGATGCTGAGGGAAAAATCCTCCTTCAAACCAATCCCGAAATAGGCAAGAAAAATAAAGGAAAAGATGATGCCGAGCACAGCTCTTCTGGTGAGCGTATGGAAGGCTCGCGCGCCAGGATCTCCGACAATGAAGCCCGTCGGAGCGAACTTGGGTGGGTTGCTATGAATGTCCGAGGCCATTTTGATAACCGTTGAGTTTGCAGCGATCGAGGTTCGCTACGGCCCACCCTAGCTCGCCCGCCACTGACTTTTACGCGATTGCAACGTTGCTCCAACCTCACTCACTTTCTCGACGAACCGCTTGCCGTTGCTGGACCAGTCGAAGAGCCCTTTCGCGGCTTGGAAGGCCGCGACCTGCATCCGCTGGAGCCTGTCGGGATCGTTCACCGCTTCGACGATTGCCTTCAGCAAAGGTTCCGTTTCCGAATGGCTCACAACGTGAGGAGCCACCGTATCCGGAAGCCCTTCGAGGGCATGTGTATAACCACCGACCGGCACGCGTTGGAAAATATAGTCCAGCATCTTCAGCTTGAAGCCACCGCCGGTCCGGTCCACCACAAGGCCCATCCTAGCATTGTCGAACTCGGCGGTCGGGTCGTCCACGAAACCGAGCAGCCGCGTCGCTTTCCACTGGCGCGCTCGAATTTCATGGAAATCCTCCGGGATCTTGCCGATGACCCGGAATTCGATTCCGTTCTGGAAAAAGAACTCGTCCGCGCTTTCGACGAATTCCAGCAGGTTCATTCGCTTGGCGAGCCAAGTATAGGAGCCGATCGCGATCACCCGTTTCGGTACGGCGTCTGAAATCGTGCGGGATTCGACGACGCCGCCACGATGTCCCGGGGGGATGATCAGGCTGTCCAGCTTGGGATTGACCTTTCTGAAGCTGACAGCATCCTTCTCCGTGAGCGTGACCATTAGATCGCAGCGGGCGGCGAGCGACTGTTCGGCGGCTGCGGTACGTTTGGCATTCAGCTTGAGAAGGGTCCTCTTGACCGGGTTGCCGGAATAGGTTTCGGCGATGTCCCGGGTAACATGCGTTTCGAAATCGTGCGCGACATGAACGACCGCTCCCCGGAAGCCCGCCTTGTCGATCAGGGGAATCGCAAGTGCAAGCGCGTAGTGGTCGAGCACCACAGCGTCCCAGGTTTCGCGCGTCAGAGCCTGAAAGATCGCGTCCGTGTATTCCCGCACGTCATTCTTTGCACCCGACATGGGTAGACTGCTGTAAAGGAATTTCAGGCTCGAGTTTGTCCTGGCATAGACGGGCCGCCAGTTCACCGAGGAGGGTGACGGCTGGAACTGTCCTTTGCTTTGGTCGGTGAGGCCTATATAGGACAGCGTCACGCCGGGCTGCTCAGCGACGGCGCAGACGAAACTGTAGCTGTAGACGCGGTCTCCTGCATCCAGGGTCAAATCAACCGAACGGCCTAGCCAAAGAACCCGCACTCGTTGTCTCCTGTCTCTGCCGTTGCTACGCGACGTCCGGGGCCACGCGTTTCGAAGCTTGGTAGTCGTTGATAAGGCGAAGCAGCCGGCTTTCATTCGTCGTTCCGATAAGGACGACATCGACGTCGACACGGCTCGCAGCAAAAATGAGCCGATCCCTCACGAACTCTGGTGACAGAGGCACGCTGTCGGCCGGGCGGGCACCACCGAATATCTCGCGTGCGATCACGAACAAACCGGCTGCCCGGCGCTTGCGCAGCCGCTCCGCATCGACACCATCCAGGACGTCAAGCGTGACCTGGACTGCGTCGATCCGATCGTCGTCGAGCGCAGCCTCAAGGGATTCGACGTCTTCGCAGGCCGCGCCGATCCTTTTCGCCGCGCCGCGCCGCTTGATTGCCTGAAGCGTTGAAATAGCGTCCTTCTGTCTCAGGACCCCCGCCGATGGGCTGTGCAATAGGAGAACATCGACCGAATCTGTTTGCAGCCGCTCAAGGCTTTCGCGGAATTTCCGTTCGATATAGTCGCTCGAAAAATCCTGCGGCAGGGTTCGCGCGCGGACCGTACGGACAGCCGATGCGCCGCCGACCAGATTCATCATCGACTTGATCATGCCTTTCATCAGGAAGGCAGGCTTGAAGTACCACGGAAAGTATTGACCAACCTTGGTGCAGATGACGAAGCTGCCGTTGCTGCTTCGAAGCAATCTTCCGATATGACGTTCGCTGTCGCCTTGTGCGTAGATATCGGCCGTATCGAAAAACGTGATCCCCACCTCCGCGGCAGTCTGAAGAAGCCTTTCCGGCGGTGTGCCATTCTTGGCGCCGATCGAACCTAGCCGGCTGCAACCAAGCCCGATGCGGGCCATGTCGCTGATGGATGCGTCCGCTTGCACGGTGGATGCCACTTTCCGGTTCCTTGACTTTTCGCGCGATCAGCGCTTTTGCAACTTGTCGATAAGCTTGCCGAGTCGACTTTCCATCAGATGCTGCCGGTAGCCGGCTTTGTAGTCGCGTTGCCCGGCGATCATGTCAGGCAGGGGGGCGATCTTCTCGAATGTGGTCTGGGGCACAGTCGCAATGCCGCCGGCGCCTGCGCGATGCACAATCATGGTGAGTTCATTGATATGGATCAGAAAATCTGCCGGGACCGGCTGCCTTCGTCCATCGCGCATGGCCCGGTCCATTTCTGCGAGCCCCAGAAGCTTGTCTTGCGCGTAAATTTCGCGCCGCCGCAGCCAACTGACGAACTTGTGCTTAAGCGATATGCCGACGCCTTTCTCCGCCTCGACCGCATGGGATTTCCAGCGCCGCACCAACTTGAGCTTTCTGCCGCCAATGCCGAAGATCCGCCCGATGAGCGGCTGATTACGTGCCGTATAGGCCTTGCGGGCAGCCAGGCTGACACGTGAGTACCGCTCCAAATGGACCGGCGTCTGATCGTGGAAGATATTGTCCGCGCCGAGTTCACCGGCATCACCGATGATGCGGAAACGGTGGTCGCGCGGCGCAACCCACGAGCAGGTGATACGCGCGGCGACCCCGTTTTCGAAGTCGAGGCACACGACGGAGAGGTCCGGCGTATCGGCGGGATTGAGCGGTGTATCCGTCTTGTGCGCTATCAGATGCTTGGAATAGGCGGTGACCGCTCTTGCCGGACCGAACATCGCACAGATCCAGACGAGGTGATAGGCTAAATGCTCCACCGTGCAGCCTTCCTGCAATTCCTCCACATAGGGGAAGGGCGCGCCGGTCGGACTTTCCATCTCTTCCAGGTTCATCAGATGGGCGGGATTGTCGTCCAACTCGCCATAAACGAGAACCGGCTTGCCGATAGCACCGTCCAGCACGGCTTTCCACATCGTGGCGACGGAGTCGCAGTAGAGATTGCATGGAGCACATGCAAATACGAGGCAGCGTCTCTCCGCCAAGGCAAAGAGTTCCTTGGTCGTATTGAGCTCGGTCGTCACCGGCTTTTCGGAGTAGACATGCTTGCCTGCTTCCAGAGCGCGTCTAGTGACGTCATAGTGGGAATTAATCGTCGTCAGGTTGACGACGATCTCCACACGCGGATCGGCGAGAAGTGCGTCATAGTCCGCATAGACATGAATGCCGTAATGTTTCGAAACGATCTCAGAGCGGCGCCGGTCGATATCGAAGACGCCGCAGATTTCCATCTCCGGATAAGCCCAGCGTGTGCGCATATAGATGTCGAAGACATAGCCGCAACCGACGAAAGCAAGCTTCATATTCCGTCTACCTGTCTTCCGACGATGACTGCGCAAGACGACATCACGAGAGATTCTTCGCGAGAGTTCATGAGTGTGCTGAACGCAGAGCTGGGTTGTTTACCTGGAGCCCGTCCAAAACGGTCATCTTCGATTTCATGGACTAGTATGCGTCGGGCTCAAGCGGCCGGGAGAATGCGGACGCTTCGCTACCGAGCATCTCAATGCTCTGAGCTTTCCAGAATCTCAATTCGTCAAAAGCGAATATCAACATCTTGCTCCTTACATACGTGCCAAGGTGCACCTCATATCGATCGCAAGCCCGAAGACTCCATGTCGCAAAGCCGGTCTTCGGCTTGGTTAGACAATATTTCTTGAACACCCGCTTGCAATCGACCCGACATCAAAACCGCTATTTTTGCGAGATCGAATAACGAAAATTCCGCTCCGTCGTCGTTCCAAGGATCGTATCAACACGGCCATATCCCGACAGATGAAATGCGTTGCACTTGCTTGAGTTGAAATAGCACACCGTTACACCGATCGCGCGAGGGCAGCTGTTTTTGACGCTCACGACGTGATCCATAAGCTTGGGATTGACCACGCGCGATCTTGCTGCCGCCTCCACGTCCAGACAGGGGCGACCAAATGCATTTTTGATGATCGGTGCAGTGGTCTGCTCTGCCGCTCCCTGCAGCGTCAGGCTAGAACTTGCGGACTGTGCCTGCCCCGCGACATTCACGGTGACAAGCAGGGTCCAAGTAGCTATGCCGCACCAAGATCGTGATCGGAATTGTTTCATCTCCAAGGCCTCTCGTCATAGGGAACGTCGGGAATTCTCAACTTGAGGCCATCCGCAGCAAGGCGTCTGTAGAGGTTTTCTCGCGACACCAAATTCGCCTGCACGAGAGCCGGAAGCAATTCTTCTCGATGTGCCGAGCCCACCCCTTTCAGGATCAAAGCCGCCTCGCTGCTGAAACCGGCATCGACGATTTGAGCGAACTCTGAGATAGCCACACGCCTGAGAGAGCCATCGAGAAACGGAAACAGTCCAAGAGTAATCCGATTCCGGCGCAGCGCGAGCCAACCCTCACACGGACCTATCCGATACGATGCAGCAAGATACTTAATGTTGACTGGATCAAATCCATTTCTAGTCAGCGCCACCGAATACAACAACATCCACAGAAAAGCGTCATTTGGATTCGAGGCAAGCGAAGTTTTCAGGTCGCGTTCGGTATCAGCGATCTGGCGTTCTCCATCATCCATTCCATCGGGACGCCCCATTGCTCGCTGCGCCAATTCCAAACGGATGAGAGCCTTCGCCCGTGAAATCGATGGCTCCGAAATCAAGCTCCTCGATGTTTCCTCGAGGTACGCCAGGCTTTCTCCTAGCGCGCCTTGCTTGAAGTACTCAGCCGCCATAACTCGACCAATGATATCGCGGGCCGGCGAAGCTGAAACAAAAACCGGCGAAGTGATCGCGGTCCACAAGAGGCCGACCAGACCGAACACAAGCAGGCAAACGCGCAGCACGCTTCCCAGGCATCTTCTACGAAGATCGCTCACATCCCAGTCGCCATTTCAAGAAGCTCAAGAACCAATCTGCGGACGGCCCACTACTCCACGTATCCATAGCGCGCGTAATACTTTTGATAGTAATAACGTCCGTGATACGATTCATAACGCGCAAGTGCCCTCGTATCCGCCTTGTTCAAGACTACGCCCAGCAGCTTATCCTGGATCTCGGGCGCGGTGCGCAGATTATGCCTGACGACGTCGATTTTGGTTTTGCCCCATTCCAGCACGAAGATGTAGGAGTCGACAAAGCTGGACGTGACACGCACGTCCACAACGGGCGCCATCGGCGGCATGTCAATCACTACGTAGTCGAATTGGGTGCGGAGCAGAGAGACCAGCTCACGCATCGCCTTCGAGGCCAAGATCTCGTTGGTGTGCAACAATTTCGAGGTGGTACCGGCCGGCAAGATCGAGAGCTGCGTCTCCGGATCGAGCAACAGCGCATCCTCGAGCTTGACCTTCTGCGCGATGACGTCGACCAGGCCGGCCTCCGCGTCCGGCACCAGCGCACGCGAGAGTGACGGGTTGCGCAGGTCACCATCAACCAGAATGACGCGCGCACCGCCATGCGCCACGAGTTGAGCGAGATTGCTCGAGAGCGTGCTCTTGCCTTCGTTCGGTAAGGTCGAGGTGGTCGCCAGCACACGATTCTCGCGCAAGATTTGATTGAGATCGGCAGCAACCTTCACCGAACGTACGGCTTCGGAAAAGCGCGATAACGGATTGCCCACGACATATCGCAGCAGATCAGGCTGCTGGCTGCTACTTCCAAATCCCCGACCACCCGGCATCTTCCAGCCGGACCGCGATCCGACAGGTAGAGTGCTCAGAGCCGGAAGAGTCGCGATACAGCTGACTCCAAGAGTGTCCTCGACTTGTTTCGTGGTACGAAACACTTTGTCAGTCAGCTCCCGGGCCATCGCCACACCAGAGGCCAGCATCAGGCCTCCAAGCAGACCGACGCCCAGAACGAGGAGAGATTTCGGATAGCTCTTCCACAGCGGCATGGTCGCTGCGCTAATCACGCGCGCCTCGGTGATCGGGAACGACTGCTGCTGGACGCTTTCCATATAGCGCTGCAGAAAATTGTCGTACATCGCCTGGTAGCTCTGCGCATTGCTCTCGAGCTCGCGAAGCTGCACCTGAGCCTGATTGGTGAGCTGGGATTCCGAGACAACATTGGCGAGGCTCGACTTGATGCTTTCCTCACGGGTCATAGCAATATCGTAGTCGCTCTTGTAAGACTCCTGAATACGTCTCAGTTCATCCCGGATGTTCTTCTTGATCTCCGCCATCTGACTGCGCAGATTCACGGCCGCGAGGTGATCCCGGCCATATTTGGCCGACCAGATCGATTCCTTGGAAGCCATATCGACATATTGCGCGCGCAGTTTGACGATGGTCTCATTCTTCAACGCATCGGCAACATTGGCGTCAGGGATATCCTGCTTCTGGATGTCATTCATGCGATCCAGCCGCGCCCTGGCCTCGGCGGTGGCTGCACGCGCCAGGATAAGCTGGCTGTTGACCTCGGCAAGTTGTTGCTCGTTCATCAGCCGTCCGCCGGTGTCGACGATATTGTTAGTGGTCTTGAAGTCCACCACCGCCTTTTGCGCGGCGGATGCCTGGGTACGCAGTTCCTTGATGCGGTCCTGGAGCCAGACGCTGGCGCGGCGAGTCGACTGGTATTTGGCCTCGAGCTGATCGACGATATAAGAGTCTACGATCGCATTTGCGATCTTCGCCGCTTTCCCCGGATCCTTCGATGTGAAGGCAACCTCCATCACATAGGTGCCTTTGATCCGGGAGACGTTGCGGTTCTTTTCGAAGCGTCCCAGCGCATTGCGGACTTGCTCGTATTCAGACAGCGAATGCTGCTCGGAGAACAGGCTGCCCGCAAAGCTGAGAACCGAGCCAAGCAGGCCGGCGTCCGAGCCGGTAAATTCAGGATCGTCGACGAGATGCAAATCACGGATCACAGCGAGGCTGATGTTCTCAGATTTCAGGATCTCAACTTGGGTCTCAACTGCTGCAGCATCTACGGCAACGTCACCAAGCATCGACTGCTGCTGAAACAACTGCACCTTGCGGGTGTCGATCACCATGGAGGCAGTGGCGGTGAACTGCGGCGCGGCGGTGAAGAGATAGAGCAGTGCGAGGATCACACAGGCCGACGCGATCGCGACCATGGTCGGGAACTGACGGCGAACGATATCGAGGTAGGAGGTCAGCGTCTGAGACGCAGAGCCATCAGCCTCGGTGAAATCACGGTTGATCTCCGGCGACGGCTTGTTCACCTGCAACATCTAGTAATTCCTGAAAATGGATCGATGCGTTCTTGAGGATTGGAAAATCTACTAACTGCCGCAGCTGCATTCGTAGCAAACCCGCGCCACACGAGAGACTAGCACACTCTCGTGTTCAATTGAACGCGCCTGATGCGCCGCACAGTGTCCCCCGCGTGACATTTCATGTGAAGCTTAACGGTCCAAAAGCAAAGCGGCGCCCGCTGGCGCCGCTGCCGTCTCCTAGAATGCAGCCTGCGGGCCGGCCTCAATCAGAACGGGCTGACGCTGTTGGCGGCGGTGCCGACACCGACGCCGAAGGTGCCGGGCGGGATGTTGGCGGTCGTATTGTTGCCGAACACGACGATGCCGCTGCTGCCGCCGCCGCTGGGGAAGCCGTTACCTGTCGGCCCGCCTCCGCCGCTGCCGCCACCGCCCGCGCCGCCGGCCGCGGCGATTGCCACGTCGCCGGTCGCGGCCTGGTAGGCGGCGATCACGTCTGGGTTGCCGGTACCGGCGATCGCCGTTTGGATCTCATTGGCGTAGGCCTGATCCTGCTGCGCGGCCATGCGGGCGACCTGGGCGAGGCCGGCGACGATCGCGTTCATCTGGTCCTTGGTGGTCGCGGGATCCTTCAGGAGCGCGATCAGGCCGGGCAGCGTGGTCGGATCGGAGGCGCCGAGGTCGCGCACGCGCGAGATCAGTTGCGGGCCGCCGGTCGGATATTGCTGCAGCAGGCTGTTGGGGGAAGACTTGAACTCGGAAATTACGGTGGCCGGCAGCTGGCGCTGCGGCGGGTAAATGGCGGCGTTGACGGCCGAAGTGATCGTGGCGGCGAGCGCCGCGGCGGCAGCCATGCGAAGCGCGTTTCTGATAACTCTCATAAAACAACCTCCAAAAAATCAGCTGCCCCGATCTGCGTCCTCGGCCCGGGCAAAATGGCTGTGCAGTGCAAGAACCTAGCGAAAGAAAGAAGGGCTGTCCATTTATACTAAAAGCTTCGTAAACGGCGCAACTGCTTCAAATCTAGACAGTTTTGTGAAGCTCGGGCCGAGCGCGGGAAGCTGGAGGCGCGGTTGCAAGGTGGCCCTCGCCTCGCGGTGCGGTGGCGCTGGCGCCCGCGCTCGCGCGGCCCTCCCGACTCGAAAAGGACTGTGCCAGGCCGGCGCCGAAAAGCGCAAAGAACGGAATGCTGTAGCCGGGCATCTGGAGCGTGAAGTCGAGGCACGAATGCAGCAGCGACAGCGTCGCGGTCGCCGCGGCCGAAAGCGGAATGATGACCTCGCGCCGGCGGGTGAACACGCCCTTCGCCAACACCAGCAGCATGATGGCCCAGCCGAGCGCCACCAGCAGCGCCATCGGGATGCCTACCTCGGAGGCAAGCTCCAGCGGCGTCGAATGCGCGGCATCCCAGACGCCGCGAATCGAGATGTTCGGGCTGCGGTACGGCGGGAAGGCCCATTGGAAGGTGCCCATGCCGGTGCCGAACCAGGGATTGTCGGCGATGATCCGGAGCGTCGATTTCCAGGCCTCGATGCGGCCCTCGTCGACCAGGCCCTGGCTGTCGAAGCGGCTGGAGACGCGGCCGCCGAGCAGCTGCAACAGGCCGAGCGCGACGGCGGCTCCAGAGCCGAGCGAGATCCAGATGCCGGTGCGCGGCGGCAGGTCCTTGCGCAGGAACAGCGTGAAGGCGACGATCATCGCCAGCAGCGACAGGCCGACGCCGGCGCGCGAGGTCGTCATGAACATCGCCATCAGGCAGATCAACAGGCATGCGAGTTGCGGCAGTATTTCCTTCGGCGGGATCGCGCGCAGGTCGAGCGACAGGCGGCGCCATTCGATGTGCCGCTCCGGCAGGCGGCGGCGGACGTCCTCCAGGATCAGCAGCATCCAGATCACCGCAGCCGAGCCGAAATAGGTCGCCGCCGTGTTGCGGTTGATGAAGGTGCCGGTGACGCTGCCGAGATACGCCGTCTTGTCCCGCCACAGGATCATGGTCGGCTCGATCAGGAACGAGGCGACGCCGTAGAGGGCGTAAGCCGCGCCCGATATCGCGATGACCCAGAGCAGGCGGCGCGCGCGCATCCGGTCGGCGCCGATTGTGATGCCGAGCACGATGGCGAGGATGTTGGCAAGCGGCGCGCCAAGGGCGAAGAACGCCTCGTTCTTGACGATCGAAGCGGACGGGGCGATCGGCACCCCAAGCAGATCCGAGGCCTGCTTCCAGATCGGCTGGAACGGCGCGACCCAGGGATGATCGGAAAGCTGCTCGTGCAGCACGAAAGCGTAAGCAGCAACGATCACGCCGATGCCGGCGAGCAGCCAGAGATGCGGCGGGCGCAAATCGCGCGTCGGCGCGAAGATCACCGCGATGCCGAGACACAGGCACCAGAACGCGATCGACAGATCATTGGTCGAGCCGAACGGAAACGGCGCGCCGGCGGCCACGAAGAACAGGATGAAGACCGCGGGCAAACTCCACGACCAGCGAATCTTGGGAAGCCAAAGGCGCATCGTTATGTCTTGCGAGCTTTGCTCTTGGGCTTAGAGGAAGCAATCGATCGGATAGATCTTCAGATCGACGTTGAGGCGGCTGCTCCGGCTCTGCGCCCGGAACGCGTAGAATAATCCAAAGCTATCACTCCCCTGATCGAGTTTTATTCCGGGGGTTAGTTCATCCGGCGGGACCAGGACGCCGATGTGCCGGTTGATGGCGGAAATCTCGATCCGCCCCTCCCCTTGCGCAAAATGCCCGCCGAGCTGGGTCACCGTGACCTTCGGCAGGCCGCGGCGCTGATGGCAGACATCCTCCTCCCACAGCTTGGTCTGCTGCACCAGTGGCTTGCCCGGGCTATCGGGCACGACGATGTCGGGGAAGGACGGACGCAACATGCCGAAGAACTTGCTCTCCTTGGAGTTCGCTGAGAGGCGAACCGTGAAGGACAGCTCGCCCCTGGCGCCCTTCAGGTGCGCCAGGACGGGAGCATCAGGCTCGGCGGAAACCATCACATCGATGCGGTGACGCACGCCCATCTCCGCGGCAGCACCGAGCACCGGCCCGACCGGTGCAAGCGCGAAGGTAAGCGGGACGATAGCCAAAAGAAGGAAAAACGTTCGAAAGCGCATGAAGCCCTTTGCAACAGAACGGGATGACCGGCGGCGGGCGCGTTCTACTCGATGACGCCTTGATCCGAACCGGCTCGCCGGCCGGCGACAATACCGGTTGGACCGCTAAACGAAAATGGCACCGGGACAAAGCCCCGGTGCCATCGTCTTTGGTCGGTCAAGTCGGCGTCTTACGGCGCCAGCTTGATGTTGTTGCGGAAGATCAGCGCATCGTTGGCGAGGTTCACCGCGTCTCCGCCGGTCGCCATGATCACACGCAGGTAGTTCAGGAACTTGGCAACTTCGACGTTGCGCGAGTTCGAGACGTAGATGATGTCGCCGTTCTTCATCATGACCTTGGTGGCGAGGAAGAAGCCGCCCGGATCGCGGAAGTTCACGTTGAAGATGACCGGGATCGTCTCCGAGGTGTACTTGCTCACGTCGATGCCGAGCTGGGCCGCAACCTCGCGCGGCTCGCGACGATAGAGATACACGGCAGCCGGATCGGCCTGGCCGTCCAGGAGACCGCCGGCCTTGCCGACGGCTTCGCCGAGGTTGATGCGCCAGGCGTCGAAGTTGAACTCGCCGCTCTGGCCGCTGGCGCCGAACGCCAGGAACTTCTGCTGCTCGCGATAGACGTAGATGCTGTCGTCGGGACGCACATAGACGTTGTTCTCGGGCGCCATCACGAGATTCTCGAACGGTACGGTGGCCCGCCGTCCGCCACGCTCCAGCATGACCCAGGTCTCGAAGCCTTGGCCCTTGATGCCGCCGGCGCGGGTGATCGCATCGAGCACGCGATCCTTCGCGCCCGCCGCGCTCGCGGGATAACGCGCCGGCGAATTGACCTCGCCAAGCACGCTGATCAGCTGGGTGCGCTGCGAGGACATCGCCACGACCGCCTGCGGCTCGATGGCGCGGTTGCCGATCCTCTCGACGATCGCGCGCTGGATTTGGACCGCCGTCAGGCCCGCGGCCTTGATCTGACCGGCATAGGGCACGGTGATGAAGCCATCATTGTCGACTGACTGATCCGGGATCGTCACATAGTTGCCCGGGCGGACACCGGCTTCCGCCGGGATGAACAGACCGCCTGCTGCGGCTTCGAAGATGGTGACGCTGACGACGTCGCCGATGCCGAACACGATGCTGGCAGGCGGGCGGCGGTCGGTGAACACGCCGGCGAGGCCCTTGGGCTCGTGGGTGTGCAGGATCTTCACGGTCGCCGGATTGAGCGGCACCAGCTCGTAAGCCGGCGCGTTTTCTGTCTGGATCTTGTTGTTGACGTCGTCCGTCAGCGGTCCCGACCCCGGATTGGTCGAACACGCCCCGAGCGCCAAAGCAGCCGCCAGCAACGCAGGCATCAACACGTAGGTCTTGGCAATAGATGACATGAATCGCGCCCGAGGGTCCCCAATTGACGTAAATTGGTACGGCCTAGGGGGTGGTGCGACAAGTGTTCCCGGTGGTTAACGGAGCGATCCGTTGGCCACTGTTGCGTGCAGGCCACTGTTTGGGGCCTCGTTTAACCCTTTGTGACCATTTGTTGTATTTCGTGTGCCCGCTTCGAGCGCAAATCGCCCTAGTCGAGGGCTCAGCGTGTCGAGCGCAAGGCTTCTTAGCCTCGCCGCCGTCTGCTAAAGCTGGGCCCGTTAAGAGCAGGAATCCCCCTTGTCTGGCCTCCTTCTGATCCCGCTATTGGCGGGTTCCCTCCTTGGCGCGGCTGATCGCTCCTGGAGTTCCGCCACGTCCTGCCCTGGCAGCGCAGCCTCCTGTCACGGCGCACCCGTTGTTGCCGTCGCCGCTCCTGCGTCCTCCTCCGTCTGGAAATTCACCCGGACCCAAGGGGCCAAGGACGGCGAGAGCTTCGCAGCCATCATGAAGACTGCCGACACCACCCAATCGGACCCGGACTTCGCCGGCCTGATCGTGCGCTGCGCCCCGAAGGGCAAGGTCGACGTGCTGGTGGCCTTGATCCGGCCCTTCCCGCCCCGGAGCCGCCCCAAGGTGACCATCGCAGCGAGCGGTGGCGGCACCCTGAGGTTCGAGGGCAGCATGGCGGCCGCGGGAGCGGCCGTGCTGTTGCCGGACGAGGTCTCGGCCTTTGCCGCCGGGAAGTGGCAGACGACGACCTCCCTGGCCGTGGTGGTCAGGGAAGGCGACAGCGAAATCAAGGGTATGGTGGCGCTCAACGGGCTGCGGGAGGCCTATCATTCGCTGCTGGCAAATTGCGGCCAATAGGCTAAATTTAGCCATACAACTTAAGGGTCTTTTTAGGCGGGGAATCTAGGGTCCGGAGCACGGAGAGTGTTTCGGATGACCGCCTTTTTGATTTTCAGCTTTCTCACGGGTGCCGTGCTGGGCCAACGCTTTCGCGTGTTCGTGCTCCTGCCGGTCACATTTGCGCTGGTGCTCACCATGCTGCCGGTCAGCATGATGACCAGCCTTGGCTTCCTTGAGGGCATGAAGGCTGCGGCGTTCGCGGCCATCGCCCTCCAGGGCGGTTACCTCTTCGGCTCGGGGGCGCGCTTTGCCCTTGCCGCCGCACGCGCCACCCGCGTCTTCGGTCGGCCGGTCAAGGCCACGCGCTGATCGCAACGCAAGCCTCTGTTTGAAAACGCACCGCTCGCTTGTATGGTGACCTGACCGTTTCAGGATTCGCTTCGAGCGCGCCGTTTGTCCCTCGCTTATTTTGCCCTCATCGTTTCCATCGTCTCCGCTTCCGCTCTCGAAATCGCCGGCGCCTCATTGGGCGCGCAGCTGGGGTCGATCGCCGCAGCGCTAGGCCTGCTGGCCGCGGCCTCGAGCTCGCGCAAGGCCGACTACGAGCACTACGTCCGTGCGACCTCCTGGGGCCGCTGGATTCTGCTCGCCATTCCGCTGTGCATCGCGGCCCAGCTCGCTCCGCTTCCGCTGCGCTTTGCGCATCCGATCTGGGCCAGCGCCCACGAGGGGATCGGTGGCCTGTCGCTCGGGCCGATCACGGCTGATATCGGCTTGACGGTGAACGCGCTGCTGCTGGCGCTCGCCGCGATCTCATTGCTCGGCGTCGCGATCCTGGTGGTTCGCAACCGCGGCCGTGCCGAGCTGGTTCTGTTCGTGCTGAGCGGCGTAACCGCGATCTCCGCCTTGATGTTGGACCTGCATCGGCTCTCGCCGGCGCTTGCCGTATCCGTGCCCCATGACCTCACGACGAGCCTGGCCGGGCTCGGCCTCATGCTCAATCTGGCGGTGATGCAGCTCGCCGCTGAACGGGCGGAGACGCATCATTCGATCGTTCGCTCGGTCGCGATCGGACTTTGCGGTCTGGTCGGAGCCTTGGTCAGTGCCGCCGCGATCTTTGGGCTGTCCGGGACCAACAGCGCCATGGCAGCAGCCTTTGGCGTCGTGCTGATCCTGCTGATCCTCGTCATCCGCAGACTCGATCTGTCGCCATTGGCCGCGAGCGCGTTGTCGGTGGCAGCCCTGATCGGCGCGGCGATCGTGCTGACCTTCCTGTTCGAAAAGAATTCCGGACCGATCCTCCTGCGGCTCGTTCCGGAGATGGGGACCGAGACCAAGGCCGCGCTTGAGCGGATGCTGGCCGACACCCGCTGGTTCGGCGCCGGCGCCGGGACTTTTGCTGCGGTGGGCAGAATCTATCAGAGCGATGCCGGCGCCGTCCTGACGGCGCCCTCGGCGGCCACATCCGTGTTCGCGGGGATGGGGTGGGTCGGCTTGGTCGCCATGATCGCGGTGAGCCTGCTTGCTTTGGTTCGCCTGTTCGTCGGCGCCCTGCAGCGCGGACGCGACTCGTTCTTTCCGGCGGCGGCCGCGGCCTGCGTCCTGTTTGCGCTGGTTCAGAGCTTTGCCGGTCCCGGATTGCTGCACCCGGCAGCAATCCTTTGCCTTTCGGTGATCTTGGGACTGGGACTGTCGCAGAGCGTCAGCCAATCCGGATCACGATAGCGCGCGGTTGATCAGACCGCGCGGTCGCCGAGCGAGGCCCAGTAGTTCGGATTCTTGGGCGACTGGATGCGGACCCAGCGATAGGGCTTCTTCGACCACGGCATGATGTGGCCGGAGAGATTGTCCAGCACGAGATCGCCGGAGAAGGTGCGCACCACGACCACGAGATGATGCTCGCCCCAGCTGGTCACGACCTCGCTCAGCAGCACCGAGCGCGCCGGAAAGCCCTTGGCGATCAGATCGTGGCGTTTTGTCACGGCATAGTCGTTGCAGTCGCCGCTCGCCGGATGCAGCAGCCACTTTTCGCCGCGCAGCCCTTCCAGATTGGCCTCGGGACGGATCGCGGTGTTGACCTGCTGGTTGACCTCTTGCATTTGCGCCATGCGCTCGGCCGTCAGCTTCAGGCGGCCGCCCCGGAAGACGATCCGCTGCGGCCGCGGCTTGCACTCGTCCTTGTACTTCAGGCAGAAGAGCGTGAACGCCATCGGCGGCAGCGTCGGCTGGTCGAACTTGATGTAGTGGATGGCACCACGCAGCCCCAGGGGCGCCCCGACGAAGGCGGCTTCCGCTTTCTGCTGCACCCCCGCAGCAACGACGATGGCGGCGACGGCCGCCAGGAACTTCACAACTTTGCGCATGTCGCGCTCCCCGTTCTTGTTGGGGAGACGCTACGCGAGACCTCTTGAAATACGGCTCAAAGGCCACGCGAGGCTTTAATCAAAATGCGGGCTCATCGGTCGGAAACAATTAAGAATACCGATGTGTGACTTGTTCTGCTAAGAGCGGTCACGACTTCCGCTCGTGACGCTGGATGCGATTCGACCGACCCGATGGGCCTTTCCTCCCGCTTTCGCAAGAAGACCAAGCCGCGGCTTCCCGACGGCGTCCGCGTCTATGCGATCGGCGACGTGCATGGCCGCGCCGACTTGCTTCAATCGCTGTTAACCGTGATCGACGCCGATCTGGCCCGCTCGGCCCCCCAACGCGCCATTCAGGTCTTTCTCGGCGACTATGTCGACCGCGGACCGGACTCGCGCGCCGTTCTTGATGTCCTGATCGAACGCTCGAAGTCGCACGAGACGGTTTGTCTGAAGGGCAATCACGAGGTCTTCCTGCTCGAGGTGCTGAAGGACCCCTCCCGCCTGCAGGAGTGGCGCCACTATGGCGGCCTCCTGACGCTGGTCTCCTACGGCATCACGCCGACGATGAACCCTTCCGCCGAGCAGCAGGTCGAGCTGATCGAGGGACTGAGACGTGCGCTCCCGCCGGAGCACCTCGCCTTCCTCCAGCAATTGCCCTCGTCCTTTACCTGCGGCGACTTCTTCTTCGTCCATGCCGGCGTCAAGCCCGGCGTCCCGCTCGATCGCCAGAAGGATGAGGATCTGCTCTGGATCCGCGAGGAATTCCTCGCCTCCGAGGAGCGCTTCGGCAAATACATCGTTCACGGCCATACGCCGGTCAGCGCGCCCGATATCCGCTCGAACCGCATCAACATCGACACCGGCGCTTATGCGACCGGCAACTTGACCCTGTTGACGATCCAAGGCGATAGTCTTCTCGCAATTTGAAAGCTTAGGCCGCAACTTCGGTGATCACGCTTCGCGCCATTGGCATCTTGACCGCGATCGCGCTGGCGCTCCACGCCGGCATGACATTCTATGGCGATCTCGTACGACCGAACTTTCGCGCCAGCGACTTGTTCTCGGGCGAGATTCCGCCGGACAAGGCCAAGCTCGCGGCCGCAGGCAGCCTGGCATCCTTTTCGTGGGATGGCGACCTCCTGGCAAATCATGCGGCGGCAATGGCCGCCGACGTTCTGCATCGTCCGTCGGCCGAGGCAGGCGGAAGAGCCAGCGAGAACAAGACGGCCCAAGCCGCTGTCGTGGCAGCCTTGAAAGTTTCGCCGATCAGGCCGGCGCTCTGGCTCACGCTCGGCACGCTACAGGCCCAGGCCGGCGAGGCGGTCACGCCTGCGGTGAAGATGTCGTACCTGACCGGGTCGGTGCCGATCGACGTTGCCTTCTCACGCGTCCGCACCGTGACCTCGAGCGCCGCTGCCACCGACGAGGAGATCAAGCTGCTGGCGCAATCCGACATCCGCTCGGCGCTGGTCAACCGCTCGCGCTACGAGCCGCTGCTGATCGCGGCCTATGTGCAGGCAACTCCGCAAGGCAAGTCGCTGCTGCTGGAGACGACGAAGGTGACCGATCCAAGATTCAACGAGATCTTGCGGCGGTATTAACTCAGCGCACCGATTTCGGGTTGACCGGCACGAAGTCCTGATCGCGGCGCGGCTGATCGGATCGCCCCTGGTAGACGAACATGCCCTTCTTGGTGGCGACGATGTCGCCTGGCTGCAGGCTGTCGTCGCGAAGCAGACGTTCGGTCGCGACGAGGTCCGGATCTTCCGGGATCGGCTTGTAGAGCTCCGGATGCTCGCGCCGCTCGCGCGCAACCCCCTTGGCACGGCGCCGCGCATCCTCAATGCGCTGCCGCCATTCGTCGCGCGAGACTTCCGGCTCGCTCGGCGGAAGATAGTCGTTGATGGACGGCTCCGGCTCGGTCTGAGCATGGCACGAGAGCGGGCAGGCGTAGAGAGCCAATCCGACAGCGGCAGCCACGGCCGCCTGAACCGGGGCGCGCGCCGGTCTCCGGCGCTCTGACAGGGACTTGCAGCGGACGGGTCGCACTCCGATGACTCCGATGGCGGGCCGAGCGGCAGCCGCAACTTCAGCTGATGCGGCTTCCAATTGCAACATTTTCGGAACGCGGCGGTCGTCCATTCAAAAAGCGAGAAAACAACCCCATGCACAGTAGCCGGCACCAACCGAATCAATGGCTTACGCGTTTTCCGAAATCCGGGTTGATCCGTCGGGCAAAACAGGGCTAATATGGCATGATCCGGAGCGAGGCTGACCGATGATCGACCTATCTGCGATCGGCATCGGATGAGCGCCGCAAGGACAATGGCGTCGTTCACAATGGCGTCGTTCACAATGGCGTCGTTCTAAGGCCTCGTTAGACCATCGCTGCTAGACTTTGGCATCCGTTGATGGAGTTGCCGAGAATGCGTGCAAGCCTGGTATCGTTGTTGCGTGTTGCCGTTGCGGCGTATGCCATGTCCGCCCTCACGGCTCACGCCAGCCCGCTCTGCATCAAGGAGCGCACGCCCTTCGCCTTGTCCCACGACACGGTGAAATGGACGATGTCGATCGCGCCTGGAGCCGACTGCATTCAGGGACTGCGTTGGTCTCATATGCAGATCTTCAGCGTGTCGGTCGTGAGCGGACCATCACGGGGACAATTGGCGGTGGTCGGGTCCGGCTTTCGCTATTCTGCAGAAAGGGAAGCGCGAGGCGCCGACAAGTTCACGCTGCTGATTTCGGGCAAGAACCGTCATGATCCCGGGACGTCGACTCTGGAGGTCGAAGTCAACCCGCAATAGGCAGGCCCACGACGCGCGAAGGGGTATCTACTTCGCCCGAAAACGCTTTAGTAACGTCGGCTCGACCCGCTGCCCCGCGTTGTGTTCCCGCGATAGGGCCGGGCTCGTCCGTAAGTCGTCACGGGCGGCTCGATCCGGCTCGGGATATTCGGCGTCGCGTTGGGGCGCGCGGGCTGCGACGGGTTGACGATGATCACATTGCGGTTGGGCGTCGACGGATCGCTGACGCCCTGGGCCCAGGCGCCCGCAGGCACCACAAGGGCGAGTGTGATCAAGACTATTCGTTTCATGCGATATCTCCCGAGCAAGAACGTCAGGGAGGCGAAGACCGTTCCTTCACGACGGCATCACGGTTCGTTGCGCGACCTCACCGCGGCACGGGTGACCTAGCGAGGCACCGCGATCAGCTTGCCATTCCTCCAGACACCTTGGGCCGCCTGTCCGGTAGAACCGCTACCCACGTTCCGGACAGCCGTAGGCCGCGAGGCAGCCTGGGTGGTCTGCTTCTTTTTGTCGGTCGTCGTCACGATGCTGGAGCTAGTCGTGTTGGCCTGATCCTTGGTCCCTTGTGCAGAAGCAGACTGAACCAGAAAGGCCAAAAACATGATTGCTGTCAAAATGCCGCGCATGGTCACACACCGGAGGAAGGAGCCGGTCGAAATGTCACAGGTTTCCGCCCAAAAGCAAGCGCTACGAAACGACCGCGCAGGACCTTTCCGGCCGGAGCATCAGCGTGTTTCACCGCAACCGACGCGATCCGGGGTGAAAAAACCTAGCGAAACGGCACTATCCGGGCTAGTTGATCGCTCTTGATGACCGAGACCGGCGACACCGCAGCCAACGCCTCGACGGCGCAAGAGATCAAGGCCGGGCTCGTCCGCCTGTTGTCAGAGCGGATCCGCGAAGTCTCCGGCGACCCCAGGCAAATGCGGGATGTCGTCTACGAGCTGGCTCGCGTCAAGCTTCTGGAACAATTCACCCACGCCGATGCGCGGGAAGCGCGAGAGCTCCAGCAAGTCCTCGAACGCGCCATTCGGGAGGTCGAACGCGCCTTTGAGCGAAGCGAGAGGTCTTCACCGACAAGGGATGCCTCGGTCCCCGTGGCGAATTCTCCACCGGCGAACGTCCCCGTCCCCCCGCCCATTCCGACACTCGCTGCCTCGGCATCATCAGCCATTCCGATGGCTGCCGAGACGCCGCGGCGTCCTGCCGCACCGCCAGGATCACCCGACCACCCCAAACGGAGCGGCGCTTTCAAGTCTCTCGTTCGATTGACCGCGATCCTCCTGCTCATTGCGGGCGCCGGCACCGCGGTCGTGTATTGGCCGCGGCTGAAGGCACAACTGACGGCACCGTCGCAGATGGCGCAGCCCGAACGTTCGGCCAAGAGCCCGGAGCCTCAGCTGACCGCGATTCCGACTCCCTCGGCCAGCGAGGCCGCTGAACGAATCCCGGAGAGCGCAAAGGAGCCGGCGCCGGCGGCGCACCCCTCGATGCCTTTGCCGACGACGTTCGGCGTCTACGCCTTGAGCGAGGGCCAGCTCCATGAGCTCAAGCCAGTGCCGGGAAAGATTCCGGACCGGCGGGTCGCGATCTCGGCTGCCATCAACACGCCGAGCGCGACCACTTTGATGGACGGCGACGTCAAATTCATCGTGTTCAGGCCCGACGGGGGTGT
Organism: Bradyrhizobium sp. NBAIM18; assembly: GCF_020193825.1. NCBI lineage: Bacteria > Pseudomonadati > Pseudomonadota > Alphaproteobacteria > Hyphomicrobiales > Nitrobacteraceae > Bradyrhizobium > Bradyrhizobium sp. NBAIM18. The sequence goes on along the minus strand of NZ_JADYVO010000005.1, from coordinate 300,609 downwards.
CGATGCGACCGGGACCGAAGTTCGGGTGATCGCGAAAGTGTCCCGGTCGATGGGCATCGATGCCACGGGCAAGGCCGCCATGGTCAGCGCCGGCGATTCCTGGGTCATCCGCAGCATGTCCTACCCCTACAAGGTAGGTCCGATCGACGACCAGTCGAGAATGCTGTTGCTGCAACCGGAGCAAGACGGCTTCACGCTCGCGCCCGGCCGCTACGTCGTGGTGGTCAGGGGCATGGGCTATGACTTCACCATCGCTGGGACGATCACCGATCCCAACCAATGCGTCGAGCGCATCAATGCGGCGAACGGCGCGTTCTACTCGCCCTGCCCGCCGCCGCGGCGATAACGCAGCCTTTGCTTTCCTATTTGGCCGGCTTGCTGTCCTTTGGCGCATCCGCCGGCATGTCGTCGACCTTGCCGTTGTTGGCGACGCATTTCTGGAAGTACTCGCGCTGGTCCTTGCCCGTTCCCTTGGCACTCCCCGCTGCGGGGTTGCCGATCTGCCTGGGCGGAAAGGCCTTGGCCACCGCGGCGTCACATGCCCGCGCCACTTCGGCAGTGATGGCCGACGCCGTCGCCGGCACGGCCAATGTCAAAGCGAATGCCAGCCCAACCAATGTCCGCAAATTCTTGACCGGCACGTCGTTGCTCCTTCACTCGGTGAATGCTTGCCGGACCATACCAAAAAGGAACGAGGCGCCAAACGGCAAAGCGCGCTGAATTGTCACTGCGCCCTTGTTCGGACCATGCTCCAGAGCCGCGTCTCGAAGCACGGCCGCAGAGCGCGCAGAAATATCACCGCTCCTAGCTGTTCAGCTGCGGCGGCTTGAAATCCGGAAAGCGCGTGAGCATTGCCGTCTTGACGAACTTCAAGTGGGCGATGCTGCTCGCCAATTCCTTGAGCCGGCGCTGGCCGTTCGAGATGTCGGCCGCAAAGAGATCCTGATGATGATTGTCGAGCGGCTCCCGCTCGAGATACTCATCGGTGCCGTTTCCGAAGGTGACGGAGGCACGGGCAAGCGCATCGTCGACACGCCGGTTGAGCCCGGCCTGCTCCCTCTCCGCCTCCTGCAAGGCGGTTTCGATCGCGGCCAAAACGGCACCGATCCGCCCGCGGTCGGTCTCCGCATCACGCTCGGCCGAGCGGGCCTTGAAGGTTTTGTCCTCGCGGCGGGAGCCGAGAAGATTGTGTGCGCGCGCTCTCAGGAACAGCTGAAACATCCGGGCCATCCCACATCCGAGATCCAGGCGGGTACCATCGGTCAGACGTAGTTAACAAATCCTGAATCCGGCGCCCGTGCGGTCCGGCTTTGTGCAATCCATGCCCGCCAAGCTCCCGCGTGCTTGGAATAGAGCTCGTGCCAGCGGATCTCGCCGTCGGCAGCGGCTCCTTTTCGCGCGCGGACCTCGGATGTAAATTGCCCTGTCTCGTTCGATGCGAGATCCAGCGCTTCGAACTCCGCCGTCTCTTCCGGAGACAGGCCGATCAGCACGCGATGCCCCTGGGCATCGACGAAGTATCTGCGCGGCGCGTTGTGCCTTTGATCAGTCATTCGCAGGTCCCTCGTTCATGATCCAAGGCCCCGGACGATCCTTCAGCCGCCGCTCAAAGCCACGAACAAACGCGATCAAAACGAGGACGCAAGTCGCGCCCAGCAAAGCAATCAAATACGCCATTCACGCCCACCTATGCGAGCCGCGAAAATACAGGCGGCTAGACTCTCACCATGAATTGCTACGTTCTAGGTTGCCTTTCCAAAGCTCTCAAGCGCCGCACCACGTTAACCTAACTGCGCATGGTTTATCCGACCTGGCCGCACGGCAGGATCAGTGTGCGCTCACATGGCTGTGCGCCTACGATGGATGCTCGCTCTGCTTGGCGCCCATCGCTGCCGGCGTGTAGGGCGCATAGAGACGATATCGTGCCGATCGCCTGCGCGAGCGCCATGCCCGCACGCCGTAGCCGCAGCAAAAGCCAGCTGCAAAAATCGAAATCAGAACCAGAATTGCAAACATTTGGAATGTTCCCAATGATCGGAACGCTCCTCCCGGTACATTTCAACGTGATGTTCTGACGACTTCAAGATCATCGGCGCTGAAAGTTTTGTCAGAGGAAGATGAAGTTTGTGCAACGTGGTGCTTGAATTTTGGCCGTCGCGAGAACCACGAGCCCGGAGGATGATGAAATCTCGCATCGTTCGGGGGCGATATCCAGCCGGCGATGTTAACCCGTGTTCACGGCGGCAGCAGCCTCGAACGAAGCGGCCGGATGCGCTGTCATCGGGCACAGTTGCGATCTGCACGATAGGTCTTGCGAAACGTTCTCGAACGTATCGAGCGGCCTCTCGGACGAGACCGCTGAAGAAGCATCCGTGCTTCTACGGAGCGCCATGCACCAACTTCATCGCGGTAAGGTTGAGAGGTTAGCTTAACCCGCGTTGTTTGTTGCGAACTTTCGGCGATTGCTTATCCATCTCGCACCGGGCTCCCCCAAGCCCGGCCCCACCCAAGCAAAGCCGTCGAGCGAACATGGGTCCGCTTGGCGGCTTTGTCGTTGTGTCGACGAGAGGATCATTTCGGTTATGGCGCGCAGGCCCTGGTCGTTCAAGGAAGATCGTCGGCTCATCGAGCTGGCCAAGTCTTCAACCTCGCTGGAGCAGGCAGCGAAAGCTCTCGGGCGCTCGCCCGATGCGATCAAGCGCATGGCGTTGCGGCTTGGTCTTTCCTTGAAGTCGAAGCCGGCAAAGAAGAGCTGATCTTAGAAGTGCCGGCGCTCGCCTCGGCTTCATGTACGGCCGCTGCAGTCCAACGGGCCCCGCATCGATAGGCCAGCCGCCCCTTATCCCGGGGTCGTTCCGGTCCGCCATCGTCTTGGACGGTGAGGTGGATTGAGCGGGTTGCCGGCGGTGCTCCGCCAGCCGCCACACTTAATTCTGCGTCCTCTTCTGGGACCCCATCCCTGGGCTGGTTCCGTAGCTGGGCGTCCCCGTTCCCTTGAAGGCGCCGCCCATCGTGTCGGATCCGGAATTCGTGCCCGTGCCACTGCGCGTCGCGGAGGTGGGTTGCGTGCCCGATGGCGTGTCTTTGGTCCCCTGCGCCGAGGCCAGAGAGCTCCCGATTGTCAACGCCACGATGAGACTTAACGTCCTGATCATACTGCTCAACTTTCCATGCTTGTTTCTGACCCCGAGCCGCCAGACCATTGGCCGGGCACTGCTCAGGCGGGGCCCTTCGGGCCGGTCTTTCCGTTAAACCCTATCTTAGCCCCCGCTGGCTAGGATCAATCTCAACGCCTTGCTTGAATTTCCGCCCCGCCCTGTTTTTCGCCTGAGCCGGATGAGAGTGCTGCGACCAGACCTCCCGTTTGTGGCACTCGTGCTTGCGAGCACGATGGCGTTCGCCTTGGCGGGTCATTTCGCCGCTGGCGCCGTCATTCGCCAGCACCAGGCGCATCAGCTCAATGAGCTCACCGAGGTGGTTCTGCGCCGATCGGAGCTTGCAGTCGATTTCGCTGCGGGCAGCCTGGACGAGCTCGCGCGGCGCAATTTCGCCAGCTGCGAGCCGGCGGCGCTGCAAGCCATCCGCCTGCATGTCTACCAGCGCTCGGCGATCAAGGACGTCCGCCTCGTGAAGCCGGACGGCTCGGTGATCTGCTCGGCCTATTCCGAGACGCTCGAATTCGACAAGGGATGGGTGGATCGCCGCGACATGCTGCCTTCGCGCGACAAGACGCTTTTCCTGTTCCGCGTGGAGCAGTTCGGCGGCGACGCCCTGGGCGTGCTCAGGGACGTCAATGGCAACTCCGCCCTGGTCGCCATTGTCGGTGTCAATGCCAGCCTGTTCGACATCATGCCGGCCGAGCTGCGCGCGCACAGCCAGGTGATCCTCGCCTTGAGCAATGGCGAGAAGCTCGGCGAATTCCAGACCGAGGCCGGCAAGTCTCTGCCGGCGCCGATCGGCTTCGAGCGAGCGTCCGCTCGGCTCCCGCTTCATGCCACGATCCGGCTCGAGGACGCGGTGCTGTCGAGCTGGAACAACGAGGCCTATTGGCCAACGCTTGCAGTGGCGCTCGGACTTGGCGCGATCTTCGGCATCCTGCTGGCACGCAACCGCCGCATGGAGGGGCCAGTGGCCGATCTCGACCGGGCGCTGACAGCCGGCGAATTCAAGCCATATTACCAACCGATCTTCGACCTCCGGACAGGTCGGATCAAGGGCTGCGAGATTCTGGCGCGCTGGCTGCGCCGCGACGGCTCGGTGGTCCCGCCGATGAATTTCATTCCGCTCGCCGAATCCAGCGGACGCATCCAGGCAATGACCTGGCAGATCCTGGGATCGGCGCTCACCGAACTCAGGCCATTGCTCAGGGCCGACAAGAATTTCAAGCTGTCGCTGAACGTCGTGCCCAAGCACCTCCTGAGCGCCGGCTTCGTCGAAACACTGCGGCGCACGGTTCTGACGGCACGCGTCTCCGCGCGCCAGATTGTGGTCGAGATCACCGAGCGCGACGAATTGGATGATCTCGCCCGCGCCGCGTCGGTCGTCGCCGAGCTGCGGGACCGCGGCTTCCGCGTCGCCATCGACGACGTCGGCGTCGGCCATAGCGGACTGTCGCGGCTGAAGGGCCTCGGCGCCGATACGATCAAGATCGACAAGTTCTTCGTGGACACGATCACAGTGGACGCATCGACGACCACGATCGTGGAAATGCTGGTGGCGCTCGCCAAGGACCTCGATATGAGCGTGGTCGCCGAAGGTATCGAGACGGAGGAGCAGCTCCGCGCATTGCTCGCCTCCGGCGTCGAGGAAGGCCAAGGCTATCTGGTTGCGCCGCCCCTGCCCGCCGCCAAATTCAATGAGCTCATCGAGTCGCGTCGGATTGCGCAGCCGGATGCGGCGACATCCGGTGCTAAGGCTTTGGTGGCCTGACTGGCCGGCCCCCAGAGGCTTTAACGATACTTTCTAACGATATTTTCGGCTTTCGAACCGGAGCGGCGACCAACCTTGTATGTTGGCGCCATGCGCAGGAACCATCTCATAGCAGCCGCAAGCATCTGTCTGGCGCTGATCGCCTATGCCACGCTGGCGAAGCTGTCGGGCCGACCTGCGCTCATGGGTCACCATGAGGCCTATTGGATCGTCGTGATCGAGCGCTTCAGCGCCTATGGCCTGCTCGGCTTCCTGCTGTCGTTCCTGCTGCCGGGACGGTTTAGCCTGGCTTGCTCGCTCGTCATCGCAGTCGCCATGGGACTGGAGCTGATGCAAGCGTTCATACCCGATCGCGATCCAGGCTTTCTCGACGTGCTGCAGAAGGCGGCGGGCGGCACCGTGGGCGTCATGCTCGCCCAGATGATCCTGGCGTTCCTGCCCAGACCACCTGCCTGAAACGGCGAGCATGGCCTCGGCGGAGCGACCGGGCGACCCGGTCCTTACTTCATCATCTGGCCGCGCAACTCACCGCCTGGGTTGGCGGCCGTGTGAATGTTCGCGTACCATTTTCCGCCCAACAGATCCGCCGCCTGCGCCTCGGTGAGGGTGGCACTGCCTTCGATCGGGCTTTGCGCCGTCTTGAACGGCAGGGCGATGCCGGCATTCTTCCCGGCCTCGCCGGGGCCGTGAAAATGCGCGCCTATCGCCGGTCCCGTCAGCCCGATGAAGGTGACGAGGTAGGTCAGGACCTTCGTTTCGGTGTCGTAGCTCGCCTCCGCCTTGCCCGACCCGGTCGAGCTGTTCGGCGGCACTTCATTGCTTCCCTTGAGATCCGCTCGCAGCTTCACGACCTCCGCACCTGCCGTTCCGCTCGTCGCGCTGACGCCTCCGACCAGCGCCAATGCCCCCAACAGTGCCACGGACCGTCGACACACGGCTTTGCTCATGCACTTTCCTCCTGCGGATTTCGTTGGTCCCCGCGATGAAAACACCGAGGACTGCCCACCGCAGAGCTTATGCTGATTCGGGACAACGCTCGCAGGAATTAGCCTTCGCAAGCGAAACACGCGCCGCTCAAGCTGCCCCGCGCCTCGTGTGACGCTCGGAGGGAACCAGGAGCTCGGCCATCTTCCGGTGGGTGTCGTGCAGCGCTTCAATGGCGCAGTCGAGATCGAAATCCGCCTCGCGGACGGATGCAAAGAACTTGGCCGTCAGCGCCAGATCGAGCTTGACGCGTGTGGCACCGTCGCGACTCCTGCGACGATCGAGCGACAAATGGATCGCGCGGTTCCTCGCCTCCACAGCATCGCAGCCGCAAAGCGCGCCGAGTTCGTCATATGTCATCCAGATTTGAGGCATGTTCTTCCACCACGCTTGATCTATCGCAGACTAGATAGCTCTCGCTTCTGAAGGCGGAGTTGCTGCAGCGCGAATTCGAGCCAACAACGTCAACGCAATGCTAAGCGCGGCGCAGACGCGAGCCGGGTGGACCGGCGCAGCTTGTTGCCGATCCACTGTCACTTGGGCGCGCCCGTCGTGAACGGATGCCGCGGCCGTGAACGGCTGTCGAGCCTCTTGGGCAGCTTGTCGGCCTTGAGCTTCACGACCGCGCCCCGGGGGTCGGGAGCCGGCGCCTCTTCCTGGCTGTAGATCAGAGTCGCTTCGAACCTCACGTCGGGCGCTTGGCGGGCTGTTCCCGAACAGGTCGCCATCGCCCCGCTATAAACGCCGGAGAGCTCGACCTCGACCTCGTCGAGCCCGAACACGGTCGGCGGCCCGTCGGCATGTCGCCGCGTGGTCAGGACGGCCGTGAAATGCCGGTCGTTGTCGAACTGATAGGAGCCGCCATAATTGAAGAAGCTGTCGCTGCCCGAGATCCGTCCCTGGGCCAGATGCACGATGCCGGTGCCTTGCGCGTGCGCTGTTCTGAACCACGCCGCGTACTTGCCCTCTTTCAGCATGGAAACATCCACCCGTAATTTCCACGCGTATTTGCAACGAAGCTTGAGGCGCGACAATGACCGACACGGCGAGCATTCCGCCACGGTTAACGCCCTGCAAAATCAATCCGTCAAATTTCTGCGGCCGCACGCGGCGGCGGCGACGTCAAAACAATTCGATGCCGTCGTCAGCCGTTTCCACGACTTCGACGCGGCGCGTGGCGGCCGTACAAGGAGCCAATGCCGCTCGAGGTCGCGCGCGGCTACCTGGTCGAGAACGCCGGGCGACAGTTCGATCCTGGCTGCGTCGAGGCTTTCCTGTTGCGCTGGGACGAGGTGGTCGAGATCGCCGGCGGTCAGCGGACAAGTCCCTTGCCGGTCGCCGCGGCCCCTCCCGCTCCCGATATAGAGCGTGCAGCAGCGAGCTCGTCAGACGCGCGCCATCCCGCGTCCCGACCGCCTGACCCGATCGATCCGCCAACATCTTGCCGCGGCACCATTTTTCTCCGGTCGCCGGTTTGAACCTGTTCCTGCTAAAGTGGCACCAAGACCTGAGAGTGATTCTGGTCACACTTGCCCCGGCGCCCTGCTGCTAGGCATCGAACCAGGACGGGCACCAGAGCATCGTCGAATTGGATGAGAATTCCCATGAAAAGCCTGATCGGCGCCTGTGTCGGCGCATTCTGCCTTGCGGCCCCCGCTTGGGCGGAGACTCCCGCTGCGATCGTCGAGGACGTCCAGGGCAAGGTCGACGGAATCGCGTTCATGGATTACGTGGCGCCAGGCAAGATCATCAAGCTCGGACCAAAGGCCAGCATCACGCTCAGCTACCTGAAATCCTGCCAGCGCGAGACCATCAGCGAAGGTGTCGTCCTGGTCGGCGCCGAGCAGAGCACCGTGCAGCTGGGCGAGGTCAAGCGGGAAAAGGTGCCCTGCGATACCAATGCGGCAAAACTGTCCGAGCGCGAGGCGAACCAGAGCGCCGCAACGACCTTCCGCACCGTGCGCTCGGACGCCAAGGGCGGACCGGCCAAGCTGCCGACGCTCTACGGCGTCTCGCCACTGGTGCAGGCCAAAGCCGGCGGCACGCTGGTGATCGAACGCACCGACGGCAAGGAGCCCACGATCAGCGTGCCGCTCAAGCGCGACGCCATGACCGGCGGCGGCAAGTTCTATGATTTCGCCAAGGCCGGAAAGACACTGACCCCGGGCGGCAGCTACCTCGCCATTCTCGGTGCCAAACGCTACACCTTCCAGATCGACGCCAGCGCCACTTCCTCGCCGACCCCGATTATCGGCCGCCTGCTGCGGCTCGAATAAGCGGACCTGGCGACGGGGCGATGCGGCGGCTCGGGGGACGGGACATCGTTGCAGCGATCCTGATCGCGCTCCTTGCGGGCGCGGTCTTCACGTCCCCACCACTGCAGACGCTGCAAGGCCTCTCGCTCGACATCCTCACCGCACTGCGTGGGAAGGTTGTCGGCGAGCGCCGCGATCCCGCGACGTCGCCGGTCGTCGTCGTGGCGATCGACGGCGAAACCTACGAGACCCCTCCCTTCAAGGGATCGCCGACGCAGACCTGGACGCGCGAGATCGGCCGGGTGCTCGGCAGTATCAGCGACGGCGGCGCCAAAGTGATCGGCTTCGACGTCATCTTCAAGAACTCGATCGAGCAATCCGAGATTCCCTTTGGCGACGCGCCGCTCGGCGCCCGCATGCGCGGATTTGACCGGGACTATCTGATCGCACTGCGGCAGATCTCCGACAACGGCAAGCTCGTGCTCGGCGAGATCCTGAGCAACGACCATCCGGAAGTGCCCTACCGTGCGCAGCGGCTGGCGGTGCGAAACAACGTCCGCGCGCTCAATGTCCACACCGACGCCGACGATGTCATCCGGCGGATGCCGCTCAGCTTCTCGATCGAGGGCAAGCCGGTGCCCACAATGGCGGTCGAGCTCGCCGCCCGCGCGCTCGACGCGAAGGTCGAGATGGCGCCATCCGGCGCGGCCGGGCTGTCCGGCTACGCAATCCCGAGCACTGTACCGAACACGCTGACGCTCAACTTCCGCGGCCTCAGCCGCGACGTTCCGACCTTCTCCTTTGCCGATCTGCGCGCCTGCGTCGAAAAAGGCGACCGCGATTTCTTCCGGCGCGCCTTCGAGGGCAAGGTCGTGCTGCTCGGGACCGTCCTCAACTTCGAGGATCGCAAGCTCACCTCGATGCGCTTGTCCGGCGGCCATGACGGAACGCCGTCGGCGCGATGTGCCCTGCCCGAGGCTGCCGGCACCGCGCAAAAGGCCCGCAGCGACGTCGCCGGTGTGTTCGTGCACGCCGCTGCGGTCCGAAACCTGATCGAGCGCGACGCCGTGACCGAGCTCGGCTTTCCCTCGCGCACCCTTCTCACGATCGCGTTCGCGGCCGTCATCGCCTGCGCGGCCGGCGTGTTTGCGCCGAGTGGCGCGCTGATCGCCTGGCTCGGTCTCACCATCGTCTGGGTGGTCGCTGCCGTCGGCGCATTCGTCCATGCCCTGGCGCTGCCGCTGACCGAGCCGGCGCTCGCCAGCCTTGCCGCGCTCGCGATCATGATCGGCTATCGCTTCGTGCTGGCCGACCGCGACGAGCGCTTCCTGCGCAAGAGCTTTGCCTTTTACCTCGCGCCCGAGGTGATCGAGACCATGGTCGCCTCCGGCAAGATGCCGGCGCTCGGCGGCGAGATGCGCAACGTCACCATGTTCTTCTCCGACCTCAGCGGTTTCTCGTCGATCGCCGAGACGATGACGCCGGTCGAGCTGGTGACGCTGATGAACGAATATCTGTCCGCCATGACCGACATCATCGAAGGTCATGGCGGTTACGTCGACAAATATATCGGCGATTCCATCGTCGCCATGTTCGGCGCCCCGGCCGACGATCCCGCCCACGCGGGCAATGCGGTGCGAGCCGCGCTGAAGTGCCACGAGAGGCTTGCCGAGCTCAATGAAGGCCATCCCGCCTTCGCCGGTCACGGCCTGTCGCACCGTATCGGGCTCAACAGCGGCGAAGCCGTGGTCGGCAATATCGGCTCGCGCCGCCGCTTCAACTACACCGTGATGAGCGACACCGTGAACGTCGCCTCGCGGCTCGAAGGCGCCAACAAATATTACGGCACCGCGATCATGGCCTCGGAATCCACGATGGCGCAGACCGGCGATAGCTTCGCCTGGCGCGAGCTCGACGCGATCAGGGTGCAGGGACGCGGCGAGGCGATCAGGGTGTTCGAGCCGCTGGCGGAAACCGGCGCGGAAAGCGCCGAGCAGGCCAAGGTCGCCGCAGCCTATGCGGAAGGGCTGGCGTGCTGGCGGGCACGGGAGTTTGCCAAGGCGGCCGACGCGTTCGAGGGCGTCGCGAAGATCGATCCTGCGGCAGCCCGGTTCGCCAAACGTGCGAACGTGCTGACGCAGACTCCGCCGCCGCCGGACTGGACACCGGTCAATACGCTGGAAGGAAAGTAGCGGCTTCTTACCCTCCCCTGGAGGGCCCCTCCAGGGGAGGGGGTAGATCGCCTAAAACGGCAGCCCCGTATAATTCTCCGCAAGCAGACGCTGCGCCGTCTCGGACGAGAGCAGGTAGTCGAGCTCCGTCTGCTGCAGACGATCCTCATATTCGATCCGGTCGGGGAAGCGGTGCAGCATCATCGTCATCCACCAGGAGAAGCGTTGTGCCTTCCAGATTCGCGCAAGCGCCTTGGCGGAATAGCCCTTGAGACCGGCATCGTCGCCGCTCTGATAATGCGCGAGCAGCGCGTGATAGAGATAGTAGATGTCGGACGCCGCGCTGTTCAATCCGCGCGCGCCGGTCGGCGGCACGATGTGCGCGGCATCGCCGGCGAGGAACAAGCGGCCATAGCTCATCGGCTCGGCGACGAAGCTGCGCAAGGGCGCGATGCTCTTCTCGATCGACGGGCCGGTGATCAGGCGGCCGGCGACCTCGTCCGGTAGGCGGCGCTTCAGCTCGACCCAGAACGCATCGTCGCTCCAGTCCTCCACCTTGTCGGTCAAAGGCACCTGGATGTAGTAGCGGCTCAGCACCTGCGAGCGCAGCGAGCACAGCGCAAAGCCGCGCTCGTGCTTCACGTAGATCAGCTCGGGCGATACCGGTTTCGTGCGCGACAGCACGCCGAGCCAGCCGAACGGATAGACCTTCTCATATTCGCGCAGCACGTCCTTCGGGATCGACTTGCGGCTGACGCCATGGAAGCCGTCGGCGCCGACGATGTAGTCGCAATCGACGCGGAGCGTCTGCCCGTTCGAGCGATACGTCACATAGGGCCGATCCGACGTCAGATCGTGCGGCGTGACGTCCTCGGCATTGTGCACGACCTTGCCGCCGATCCGGTCGCGTGCCTCGTAGAGGTCGCGCGTCAGCTCGGTCTGGCCGTAGACCAGGACCGAATTGCCGCCGGAATGCTTGTGCAGGTCGATGTGGGAGAGCACGCCGTCATGGGCGATCTCGAACCCGTTGTGGATCTCGCCCTCGCGGTCCATCCGCTCGCCGCATTGCGCCTCGCGCATCAGCTTCGCAAAGCCGTGCTCGAGCACGCCGGCGCGGATCCGGGCCAGCACGTGGTCGCGGCTGTATTTCTCCAGCACGATGGTGTCGATGCCCTTGAGGTGCAGGAGCTGGGACAGCAACAGCCCGGACGGCCCACCGCCGATGATACAGACCTGAACTTTCATTTTTGCGTCCTCCCGTCGGCATTTTTTTGCATACGTTAAGGCGCAAGCCGATGGAGGGTTTCGCCTTTGTCTTGTACTATTCGAACATGAGAAGCGCGGCCCCCGCCCCGGCCATCCGGGTCTACAATCTGTTCGGCGAGTCCGGCGATCTGCCCGATGTCGTGCATTGCGAGACGATCGCCTCGCGTTCGGTGCTGCACGACTGGACGCTGGCCGTGCACCGCCATGCCCGGCTGCACCAGGTGCTGCTGATCGAGCGCGGCGGCGGCGAGGCGACGCTCGAGGCGCGCGTGGTGCCGCTGAGGCCAATGCAGATCGTCAACGTGCCGGTCGGCCACGTCCACGGCTTCCGCTTCGTGCCCGATACGCAAGGGTGGGTGTTGACCATCGCCGCGGAGATCCTCGATGAAGCGCTGCTCGCCGCCGAGGGCCTGCGCGGTGCGCTGTCGCGGTCGGCGGTGGTGCGCGGCACGCCGCAGATCCGCGCCACGATGAAGCAGATCTTCGCCGAGCACGCCGCGCGCGACTTCGGCCGTGCACATGTGCTCCGCGCCTTGTCGTCGGCCATGATCGGGCTCGTGGCCCGCGCGCTCACGGGCGAGAGCGGCGGCAACGGCACCGCGGAAAGCGGGTTGTTCCGCCGCTTCGAGGCGCTGCTGGAGCAGCATCATCTGGAGCGCTGGAGCGTCGCCGACTATGCCGAGGCGCTGTCGGTGACGCCGACGCATCTCAACCGGATCACACGGGCGGCGACCGGCGACACCGCCTCGCATCTTATCCTCAACCGCCTGATCCGGGAGGCGCGGCGCAACCTCGTCTACACCAACCTGCCGGTCTCGACCATCGCCTACGCCCTCGGCTTCGAGGACCCCGCCTATTTCAGCCGGGTCTACGCCGCCGCCACGGGGGTCTCACCGCGCGCCTTTCGCGCCCGGCTCCATGGCGGCGAAGGCTGAACCACCGGACAAAGGATCAGGGCACGTCTGATCGACGCGCCTGGGATCCGCGATGTCTCTCGTTGCCACTTACCTTCGTATATAGCGCCCCATCCTTTGGATAGAGGCGCTTTACCTCCGTACAATTGAGCGGGGCACGCCCTCGCCCTAGCGTGACGGCATTCGGCGCCCTGGCGCTGGTGGCATGGAACCTCCCTAACCTCGGCGCAAGGCGGCCAACCCTGTCCGGTCGTCTGCGCCGCCTTTTCAGCAAAGCCATCGGCGCCTTTAGTTATTCCCGCCGATGCGTCGCGCCATTTCGGCTCGACGGTCGGCTTTCGTGCCGAACCCGGGGAGTTGTGCACAATGTCTTCGCTTGGGAAGAGCGCGCTCTTTATCGACGGCTCCAATTTCCATGCCACCGCCAAGGCGCTCGGCTTCGAGATCGACTACAGACGCCTGCTCAGTGAATTTCAAAGCCGAGCTACGCTGTTACGGGCCTTCTACTACACGACCATCATCGAGGATCAGGAATATTCGTCGATCCGCCCCTTGATCGATTGGCTCGACTACAACGGCTTCACCGTCGTCACCAAACTCGCCAAGGAGTTCGTCGACTCCGCTACCGGCCGCCGCAAGGTGAAGGGCAGCATGGATGTGGACCTCGCCGTAAGCGCGATGGAGCTTGCCCAGCACGTCGATCAGATCGTGTTGTGCTCGGGCGATGGGGATTTCCGTTCGCTGGTCGAAGCCTTGCAACGCCGCGGCGTGCGCGTGACCGTCGTCTCCACACTCTCCACTCAGCCGCCCATGATCGCCGACGACCTGCGCCGGCAGGCGGACATATTCATCGATCTGGTGGAGTTGAAACCAAAAGTGGGGCGCGATCCACCCGATCGACCGGTATCGCGCGAAATGCGGCAGCCACCGCAATTCCTCGCGCGCGGAACGATCAGGCGCGACGACCGGGTGGAATGATCGAAGGACGCCGGCCCGACACCTCACACGTCGAAGAACACCGTCTCCTCCGGCCCCTGCAGATTGATCGTGAAGGAATACACGACCTTGCCGGCGCGCTCGCTGCGGGATGCGATCAATGTCTTGCGGCGCACCGGCTGCTCGATCAGGTTGAGCACGGGATCGGCGGCGTTGGCCGCCTCTTCGTCCGAGAAATAGAGCCGCGTGTTGAGGCCGATATTGATGCCGCGCGCGACGATCCAGACGTTGACGTGCGGCGCGCATTTGCGCCCCGTCCTGTCGGTGATCGCACCCGGCTTGATGGTCTCGAAAGTGACGAGGCCGCTGTCGAAGTCGGAGCCGGCGCGGCCCCAGCCGCGAAACTCTTCATCCAGCGCGCCGGCGGAGCGATCGGCGGGGTGGTTGTAGCGGCCGGCCGCATTCGCCTGCCAGATCTCCAGCAGCACGTCGCGCAGCGGCGTGCCGGTGCCGTCGAGCACCTTGCCCTCCAGCGTGATGCGCTCGCCTTTGGTGTTCGGCGTCACCAGCACGTTGGAGAAGTTCTTCTCGAAGATGTCGAAGCCGGCCATCGCAGGGATCAGGCCGATATGGACGTAGGGCCCGGCGGTCTGCGAGGCGGTTTCCTTGAGATAGTTGAGCGGTTGCGGCATGGGCGTTAGTTCCCCGCGGTGCGATTTTCGAAATAGGTGGAGCGCTGGCCGCGCAGCACGATGTCGAAGCGGTAAGCGAGCGAGTCGAACGGCGTCGAGGCGTTGAGGTCGAGCGGCGCCACAAGGCGGTCGAGCGCGTCCTTGTCCGGGATCGTCGTCAGGATCGGGCAGACCGGGATCAGCGGATCGCCTTCGAAATACATCTGCGTGATCAGCCGCTGCGCAAAGCCCGAGCCGAACACCGAGAAGTGGATGTGGGCGGGGCGCCAGCTGTTGACGTAGTTGCGCCAGGGATAGGGGCCCGGCTTCACGGTGCGGAAGTAATAGTAGCCGGTGTCGTCGGTGAGCGCGCGGCCGCAGCCGCCGAAATTCGGATCGATCGGCGCCAGATAGGTGTCCTTCTTGTGCCGGTAGCGGCCGCCGGCATTGGCCTGCCAGAACTCGACCAGCGTGTTCGGAACGCCCCGGCCGGTCTCGTCCAGCACGCGGCCGTGGACGATGATGCGCTCGCCGACGGGATCGCCGTCCTTGGCGTAGTTGCGGATCAAATCATTGTCGAGCGGGCCGAGATCGTTGTGGCCGAACACCGGCCCCGTGATCTCCGAGATCGAGTTCTCCAAGGACAGCAGCGACTGGCGCGGCGAGCGCAGCACCGAGGACTTGTAGCCTGGCGCATGCGCCGGCGGATGGATCGCGCGGTCGCGCTGGAAGAAGCCGCCGTCGCCGAGCGGCGGCGTCAAGGGCTCGGGACGATTAAGGCGGGGATCCCGCAAGGCTGGCGCCTGGGCATTCATCGGCGTTGTCTCTCCCTGGGAGCCCGAGGTCGGGCGGCTTATCGGGAGAGCATGAGCCAGCCTATTCTCAAGATAAATAGATGAATTATAATGAATTGCATGAAGGAAATCGATCATTTGGCCCTCGACGGCCATGCCCTCGAGCTGTTCCTAGCGGTGCTGGAGGAAGGCTCGGTGACGGCGGCAGCGACGCGGCTCGGCCTCACCCAGTCTGCCGTCAGCCACGGGTTGAACAAGCTGCGGCGGATTGCCGGCGATCCGCTGTTCGCCAAATCCGGCCGTGGCATCGTTGCGACGGCCCATGCGCAGGCACTGGCCGGCAAGGCACGCGCGCTGATCGACGAGATGCGCAGCTTCGCCGGCGGCGTCAGCTTTGAGCCGCCCCGCGCACAGCTGTCGTTGACGATCGCGGCCAACGATTTCCAGCGCGACCTGCTGCTGCCGCGGTTCTTCGATCACGTCGCCGCACAAGTGAAGAGCCTGAATTTGCGCGTGATCCCCTCGCAATCGCCCTCGCCCGCGATGCTACGCGAAAACCGCTGCGACCTCCTGATCACGCCGCTGCCGCCCTCCGGCGTCGACATCGTGCAGAAGCGGCTGCTGAGGGATCACTACGTCTGCTACTACGATCCCAAAGCGCGCGCCGCGCCGGCCAGCCGCAGCGCTTATCTCGCGGCGCGTCACATCACCGTGGTCTATACCGACAATGAGCGGCTCGACTTCGACCGCCGGCTGGCAGCGAACGGGCTGCACCGCGACATCGCGATCTCCGTGCCGAGCTTCTCAGGCGTGCCGTCGTTCCTGCGCGCCTCACAGATGCTGGCGAGCATGCCGAGCCTGCTCGCGTCCGGCGTAATGCGCGGCTTTGCGCAAACACCGATCCCACTGGCGTCCCGCACGAAGACCCTGGCCGAGCTGCCGATGTTCATGGTCTGGCACCAGCGCTACCAGAAGGACCCGGCCCACCGCTGGGTCAGGAGCCAGCTCGAGGCCGTCGCGGCGACGGCCGCCACGTTCTGACCTGCCGTTCTCATGTCCTGATAGCAGGCGCCGCGCTCCGCAAGACTGCCCTTCCCAAACCCACTGGTTGCGCAGGGGGAGCCGCGCTAAAATCCCCCCATGACAGTGACTGACATTGCGAACCGGACCTACAATCACAGCTGGCGGCTGGATCCCATCATCCGCAGCCTGCTCGATACCGACTTCTACAAACTATTGATGTTGCAGATGATTCGGGAGGATTACCCGAGTCAGAATGTGACCTTCTCGGTCATCAACCGCTCGCGCCATGTGCGCCTTGCCGAGATCATCGACGAGGGCGAGCTGCGCGCCCAGCTCGACCATGCCCGCACCATCCGCTTCACCAAGAAGGAGCTGATCTGGCTGGCCGGCAACACCTTCTACGGCAAGACCCATATGTTCTCGGCGGATTTCATCCGCTGGCTGGCGGAATTCCGCCTTCCCGAATACGAGCTGCGCAAGGTCGAGGGCCAGTACGAGCTGCATTTCCACGGGCCCTGGACCCACACCACGATGTGGGAGATTCCGGCGCTTGCGATCCTCAACGAGCTGCGTTCGCGTGCGGCCATGAAGGGCCGCGGCCGCTTCGAGCTCGATGTGCTCTACGCCCGCGCCAAGGCCAAGTTGTGGACCAAGGTCGAACGGCTGCGCCAGCTCGAGAACCTGCGACTCTCCGACTTCGGCACGCGTCGCCGCCACGGCTTCCTCTGGCAGCGCTGGTGCGTCGAGGCGGTGAAGGAAGGCCTCGGCCCCTCCTTCATTGGCACCTCCAACGTGCTTCTCGCGATGGACAACGATCTCGAAGCCATCGGCACCAACGCGCACGAGCTGCCGATGGTGGCCGCCGCGCTCGCCAGAGACGACGAGGAATTGCGCTGGGCGCCCTACCGCATTCTCGACCAGTGGCGTCAGACTTACGGCGGCAACCTCCTGATCGCGCTGCCCGACGCCTTCGGTACCAGGACTTTCCTCCGCGATGCACCGGAATGGGTCGCCGATTGGACCGGCTTCCGCCCCGACAGCGCGCCGCCGATCCAGGCCGGGGAGGAGATCATCGCCTGGTGGCAGAAGCAGGGTCGCAACCCCAAGGACAAGCTGCTCGTCTTCTCCGACGCGATGGACGTCGGCTCGAT
The DNA here is from genome assembly GCF_020193825.1 of Bradyrhizobium sp. NBAIM18. Classification (NCBI taxonomy): domain Bacteria; kingdom Pseudomonadati; phylum Pseudomonadota; class Alphaproteobacteria; order Hyphomicrobiales; family Nitrobacteraceae; genus Bradyrhizobium; species Bradyrhizobium sp. NBAIM18. The sequence continues at coordinate 283,515 of NZ_JADYVO010000005.1, read as the reverse complement.
CGAGGACACCTATCGCCACTTCGCAGGGCGCGTGCGGCTCTCCTTCGGCTGGGGCACCAATCTCACCAACGATTTCGTCGGCTGCACGCCGGACGGCTCGATCAGCCTCGATCCGATCTCGCTGGTCTGCAAGGTCTCATCAGTCGACGGCCGTCCGGCCGTCAAGCTCTCCGACAATCCGGAGAAGGCGACCGGCCTGCCCTCGGAAATCGAGCGTTATCTGCGCGTGTTCGGCGACGCCGGTCGCGTGCGCAAGCCGGTGCTGGTGTAGGACACACGTCCACGGAGAGCGTGTAGCGCCCGTCGTCATTGCGAAGAGCTCTTGCGACGAAGCAATCCAGAATGATGCCGCGGAGGCAGGCTGGATTGCTTCGCTGCGCTCGCATTGACAAGGCATTGGTTCGCGATATCGCATCAGCTCCGATTTCGCGGCATTTGAAACGATCTGCGCGCACCCACGTCACATTACCTTCACCCTCCGTCACAATCCCTCGCACTTTTCAGGTCCAGTTAAGCAACCATCTCGTCTACTTTGCGTTGCAGGCGCAACGCCCTCTAGGGCGCGTCGATCGACTTGGGGACCAGTGTGTTTCGCAGAACAGCGGCGTCGGCGGAGGGCGGCAACTTCCTTCACGTCATCAAGCTCGTCTCGCCTTTCGTGATGGTCGTCGTGCTGCAGGCGGCGATCGCCGGATTCAGTCTCGAGGTGATGTCGTCGGTCCGCGCCTATGTCGCCGGCGAAGCACTCTGGTCGCGCTCGCAGAAGAACGCGGTCTACTTCCTCAATCTCTATCTGCATTCGGGCGAACCGAGCCAGTTCGCGCAATATCAGGCTTCACTCGCCGTCCCCATCGGCGACGAGTTCGCGCGCTGGGCGCTGGAACGCGATCCGGTCGACGTCGAGGCCGCCCGCATCGGCTTTCTGCAAGGCGGCAACCATCCCGATGACGTCCCGGGACTGATCTGGCTGTTTCGCTATTTCAATCGCGTCAGCTTCCTCCAGGACGCGATCAGGGAATGGACCGCCACCGATCCCATGCTGCTGGAGCTCAGCGTGTTCGGCGAGGTCATTCGATCCGAGCTGAAGAAAGGTCCCATTCAGGACGACGACCGCCTGCAATTCCTGTCGTCGCGGCTATCGGAGCTCAATGCCCAGTTCACGGTGCACGCCAAGCAATTCTCCACCGTCCTCGGCGAAGGATCCCGGGCGATCAAGCTGACGCTGACGGGCATCAACATCCTCACGGCCGCGGCGCTGATCCTGCTCCTGATCTGGCATACGCGGCGCCTGGTGCGGCAACGGCAGACCTTCGAAGACGCCTTGCATGCCGAGAAGGAGCGCCTGGCCTGGCAGGCATCGCATGATTGGTTGACCGGCCTCTCCAACCGCCGCGCCTTCGAGGCGCGCCTGCAAGCCGAGCTGGACAATGCCGCAGCGGGTGCGCTCGCGCTCATCCTGCTCGACCTCGACCAGTTCAAGAGCGTCAACGACAGTTGCGGCCACCTCGCCGGCGACCGCCTGCTCTGCCAGGTCTCGCGCCTGCTGCAGCAGGACCGGCATGCGCATGATGTGGTGGCCCGGCTCGGCGGCGACGAATTCGGCCTGATCCTGCCGCGATGCTCGCCCTTCGATGCTGTCGACATCGCCGAGCGTCTGCGCCGGTCGCTGGAGCTGTTCAATTTCGCCTGGGACGACCGTTGCTTTGCCGTGACCGCCAGCATCGGCGTCGCCTGCATCGCCGACGGCACCATCACGCTCGAGGATGCGATGCGACGCGCGGATGCGGCCTGCTACCGCGCCAAGGAAAAGGGCCGCAACCGCGTTCAGGTCGAGAATGGGCGATCGGACGTTGTCGTCGTTGCGCCACGCCCGCGCGAAGCGGTCGCTGCACGAGGGTAATGGCATCGTCACCGCAGGGGCAGAATTCCAAGTCCTGCGAGATGGGTGTCGACGAATTGTTCGATCTGCTGGCGCAGCATCTGCGACGGCACGGCCACCATGCGCTCCTCGAGGCCGAGCGAGATGATGCCATGCACGGCGGAAAACAGCGTGCGTGACAGCAGTGCGATCTTCACGTCGTCCGCATCCGGCAGTAGCCGCACCAGGGGCGGATGCATCAGCGCGAACGCATCCATCACCATCTGGAGGATGTCGTCCGGATAGGGGCGATCGTCCTCCATCCGATGCTCGAACAAGGAGCGGAGCAAATTGGCGTGCGCGGCGAAGAAGTCGAGATAAGTCTCGGCGAGCCCATAGAGCTGGCGGACCGGATCCTCGGCAGGAACACCACGGAGCCGGGCCGTGAGCGCCTGAACCGTTTCCCGGTTCACCGTCAGAATGACCCCGTCGAAGTCGCCAAACTCGTTATAGACACTGCCAACCGAGCACCCGGCAGCCTCCGCCACGTCCCGAACTTTCAATGATCTCAGCCCCTTAGCTGAGATGATGCCGCGGGCGATCTCGACGATCTGGAGCCGGCGCCGGAATTTTTTCTGGTCGCGCAGCGATTCTTCTTGAACATTGTTCATTTTCGAGCTACCAATGTGAACATTGTTCAATTTAACCTGGAGACCTGGAAAATGCAAACCCTTACTGTCGATATCGCCACCACCTTCGTCGATGACGCCGCCGCCCTCGTGACCGGGCTCGGCCGGGCCGCTCTGCGGTTCGCCATGGCGCCAATCAATCGCATCGCCAATGCCTGCGACGTCGCGGGCGTGCTCGCCGAACGCCGGGCGACCTTCCGGCTGTGGCGGACCAACCGTGCCCGTGCGCGTCAGGAGCGGCGCCGGTTCAGCCTGCTCGGCCGCTTCTCGCCGTTTCGCCACCTCGCCCATCTCACCTGAGGCGCGCACGCGGGTCGGCTCGAATGCAAGCGCCGGCTGCAAGGATGGACTTAACCATGTCCGGACGGGCGTGGCCGATCCGGCGGATTTCGACGATGCGGTTCAGTCTTTCCTTCATCGCCCGGCGCCATATCCGGGCGAGCGAGGCCGCTCCGCCCGGCCTCGACCGGATATTTGCGAACCTAACGATGCCGATTGAAGACCAACAGGATCGGAGGAACCGAGGGGACAGAGCTGGCCAGCAACTTCGTTGCCGCGCAATCGTTCGCCCTATGCTTCCGGTCGTGACGTTTCACAGACAACGTAACAACCTCAGTCTGCCTTGCCAAAACAGGACCAGTCATGATCAGGGAATTGATGTCGTCACGCCGCTTTGCGCCGCTGTTCTGGGCGCAATTCTTCTCGGCGCTCAATGACAACGTGCTCAAGAATGCGCTCGTCATCATCCTGCTCTACAGCGCGGCGACGAGCCACGGCGATGCGCTGGTGACGGTGGCAGGCGCCGTCTTCATCTTCCCCTACTTCATCCTGTCCGGGCTCGGCGGCCAGCTCGCCGACAAATACGTCAAATCCGTCGTCGCAAGGCGGCTCAAATTCGTCGAGATCTTTGCAGCCTGCTTCGCCGCTGCCGGCTTCTTCCTGCATTCGGTGCCGCTCTTGTTCGCAGCGCTCGCACTGTTCGGTACCATCGCCGCGCTGTTCGGCCCGGTGAAATACGCGATGCTGCCGGACCAGCTCGAGCTCGGCGAACTCGCGACCGGCAACGCGCTGGTCGAAGGCGCGACCTTCATGGCGATCCTGCTCGGCACCGTCGCGGGCGGCCAGTTCGTCGCCGGCTCCGCGCATATGGGCTGGGTCGCATCCGCCGTGGTCGTGCTGGCCGTGTTGTCCTGGGCGTTCGCGTCCCGCATTCCGCAGACGACGCCCTCCGCGCCTGAGCTGCCCGTCGACGCCAATCCCTGGACCTCGACGGTGAGCCTGCTCAGGACGCTTCGTGCCGACCATCGCCTCTGGGACGGCACCGTGATCGTCTCCTGGTTCTGGCTGGTCGGCGCCATCGTGCTGTCGCTGCTGCCGGCGCTGATCAAGGACGTCGTCGGCGGCACCGAGGGCGTCGTGACGCTGTGCCTTGCCATCTTCGCGATCGGCATCGCCATCGGCTCGCTGTTTGCCGCCAGCCTCAGCCACGTTCGCCCGAACCTCGCGCTGGTGCCGATCGGCGCCATCATCATGGGCTTTGCCGGCCTCGATCTCGCCTGGGCTATCGGCGTCACTGCAAAGGGACACGAGATCACCGCGCTCGGCTTCGCGACTTCGTTCGGCGGCCTGCGCATGCTGGCCGACTTCGTCGCCTTCGCCTTCGGCGGCGGCCTGTTCGTCGTGCCGTCCTTTGCCGCGGTCCAGGCCTGGTCGCAACCTTCCGAACGCGCCCGCATCATCGCCGCCGGCAACGTGCTGCAGGCTGCCTTCATGGTGGTCGGCTCGCTGTTCGTCGCGCTATTGCAGGCGGCAGGTCTGCATATCGGCTGGATCTTCTTCGGCCTCGGCGTCGCCAGCTTCGGCACGGTGTGGTTCGTGCTGACCAAGTGGGGCAAGGAAGGCGTGCGCGATGCTGGCGGGCTTCTGTTCCGTGCCCTGTTCCGGACCGAGGTGCGCGGGCTCGAAAACCTGCCGCCTCCGGGCACACGCATGCTGATCGCGCCGAACCATGTCAGCCTGATCGACGGCCCGCTGCTGCACGCCGTGCTGCCGATCGACGCGAGCTTTGCGGTCGACACCGGCATCGCCAAGGCCTGGTGGGCCAAGCCGTTCCTGCGCGCCGTCAAGCACTACACCATGGACCCGACCAAGCCGCTGGCCGCGCGCGACCTGATCAAGCTCGTCGCCGCAGGCGAGCCCGTCGTGATCTTCCCGGAAGGACGGATCACCGTCTCGGGATCGCTGATGAAGGTGTATGACGGCACCGCGATGATCGCGGACAAGGCTGACGCCGTGGTCGTGCCGGTCCGGATCGAAGGCGCGCAGCGCTCCTATCTCAGCTATCTCAACTCCAGCCAGATCAAGCGGTCCTGGTTTCCGCGCGTGACGGTGACGATCCTGCCGCCGGTCAAGCTTCCGGTCGACGAAACGCTCAAGGGCAAGGCACGCCGCAACGCCGCCGGTGCCGCGCTGCAGGATGTCATGATCGATGCCCTCGTCAAGAACGCCATGCTCGATCACACGCTGTTCGAAGCCCTCGGACACGCCTATCGCGACCGCGACACCGGCAAGGTTATCATCGAGGACGCGCTCGGCACAAAGCTGACCTATCGCAAGCTGATCCTCGGCGCGCAGGTCCTGAGCCGCAAGCTCGAGAACGGCACCGCAATCGGCGAGAATGTCGGCGTGCTGCTGCCGAACTCCGCGGGCGTCGCCGTCGTCTTCATGGCGCTGCAGAACAGCGGCCGGGTGCCGGCGATGCTCAATTTCTCGGCCGGTCCGGTTAACGTGCTCGCCGCCATGAAGGCCGCGCAGGTCAAGACCGTGCTGACGTCGAAGGCCTTCATCGAGAAAGGCAAGCTCGACAAGCTGATGACTGCGATCTCCGCGGAGGCACGCGTCGTCTATCTCGAGGACGTCCGCGCCTCGATCGGCCTCGCCGACAAGATCAAGGGCCTGCTCGCCGGCACGACGCCGCGCGTGCCCCGCCAGGCCAACGATCCCGCCGTCGTGCTGTTCACGTCGGGCTCGGAAGGTACGCCCAAGGGCGTGGTGCTGTCCCACCGCAACATCCTCGCCAACGCGGCGCAGGCGCTGGCGCGGGTCGATGCCAATGCCAACGACAAGGTGTTCAACGTGCTGCCGGTGTTCCACTCGTTTGGACTCACGGGCGGAATGATGATGCCGATGCTGGCCGGCATTCCGATCTACATGTACCCTTCGCCGCTGCACTACCGGATCGTGCCCGAGCTGATCTACCAGACCGGCGCTACGATCCTGTTCGGCACCGACACGTTCCTGACCGGCTATGCCCGCTCGGCGCACGCTTACGACTTCCGCACCCTGCGCCTCGTCATCGCCGGCGCCGAGGCGGTCAAGGATCGCACGCGGCAGGTGTTCATGGAGCGCTACGGCATCCGCATCCTCGAAGGCTATGGCGTTACCGAGACGGCGCCGGTGCTGGCGATGAACACGCCGATGGCCAACCGTCCCGGCACCGTCGGGCGCCTGTCTCCGCTGATGGAAAGCCGCCTCGATCCGGTCCCCGGCATCGAGGAAGGCGGACGCCTCTCGGTGCGCGGCCCGAACGTGATGCTCGGCTATCTCAGGGCCGAAAATCCCGGCGTGCTCGAGGTGCTCCCCGACGGTTGGCACGACACCGGCGACATCGTTTCGATCGACCCGGCCGGCTTCATCACCATCAAGGGCCGCGCCAAGCGCTTTGCCAAGATCGCGGGCGAAATGGTCTCGCTGTCGGCGGTCGAAGCCATCGCGACGGCGTTGTGGCCGCAGGCCGCATCGATCGCCGTGTCGATCCCCGACCAGCGCAAGGGCGAGCGCATCGTGCTGCTGACGACGGAGAAGAATGCCGAGCGCAGCGCGATGCAGGCCCAGGCCAAGGCGATCGGCGCCTCCGAGCTCACGGTGCCCGCTGCGATCATGGTGGTCGACAAGGTGCCGCTGCTCGGCACCGGCAAGACCGACTATGTCACGGCCACGACGATGGCCCGCGAGCAGGGATCCCCGCCCGAGCGCGAGGTGGCGTGAGAGGTTGCGAGACGGGCGGCGCGCGGGTCACGCCGCCGTCCGCCGCTCCTGCGCATAGCGCACCAGCGCGGCGAAGCGATAAAGGCCGTGCACGAACTTGCCGTAGGGCATGGTGATAAACAATGCGAACACGGCACCGAGATGCAGCGCGAGCAGCGGCCCCATCGCGCTCGTCTCGCGCAGGACCAACAGCAGCATTCCGGTGAGCCCGGTCAGGAACAGCATGGCGATGAAGCCGACGTCCATGCCGTAGCTGTATTCGTCGAGCAGCGCGGGATCGCGCCGCAGCCTGGCGGCGAACAGGCCGATGGGCCCGACGATCAGGCCGATGCCGCCGAGCGTGCCGAGCACCACGGGCAGGTCCCACCACGGATACGGCGCCTCGCGGCCGAGCAGATAGTGATAGAGCGTCGCCACCGAGGTCGCTGCAAAGCATAGCAGGAAGCCGTAGAAGGTCAGGTGGTGATAGAGCTTACGCCGGTCGGTCGGCTTGTCGTCCTCATTGTAGCAGCCGACGCCACCGCCATGGAGATAGCGCAGCTCGCCGGCGTCGCGGATCGCCTGAAAGATCGAGCCGCCATCGGCGCGGCCGCCGATCGGTGTGCCGATGTCGCGCCAGAAGGCACGCACGCTCATGACGAGTGCGAGGATCGCGTAGAGGAATGCGGCGCCAAACAGCGCGACCATCGCGTTGTGCGGCATCAGCTTGTAGAAGGCGCCGGGCCCGGTGTGCACGCCGAACAACACGCCGCGGTCATTCAAGGCGGCAAAGCCGAGAATGAAGATCGCCATGCTGAGCGCGGCGGTGATGCTGATGACGAGGCCGTTGCGCGCGAAGGCGCCGGATAGCGGCCGCGGCCAGGCATAGGCCGCATAGGACTCCGCGCGCGCAACCGCCAACGTCTTCGGGACGTTGACGTTGAATTCGTGCGGCGGCGAGAACTGGCAGTCGACGTAGCAGGCGCCGCAGGAATGGCAGAGATTGGCGAGATAGTTGAGATCGCCGTCGGAGAAGGCGCGCCGCATCTCCATGGCCGGAAACACCGCGCACAGGCCCTCGCAATAGCGGCAGGAATTGCAGACCGTCATCAGACGGTCGGCTTCGTCCAAAATTCTAGTTCCGTGCATGTTTCGCCGCTTCCCGTCCCGCGATCCGTCCGAACACGCTGCCGATGGTCATGCCCATGCCGGCCGCATAGCCTTTGCCCAGCACGTTGCCGGCCATGATCTCGCCGGCCGCGAACATGTTGGCGGACGGCTTGCCGTCCTTCATCAGCATCCGCGCCTCCTTGTTCACCCGCGTGCCGAGATAGGTGAAAGTGATGCCGGGCCGGACGGGATAGGCGAGATAAGGCGGGGTCTCGATCCGCCGCGCCCAGTGGGTCTTGGGCGGCGTGATGCCCTCGGTCACGCAATCATCCAGAATCGTGTGGTCGAACGTGCCGGGCCGCACCGCAGCGTTGAACTCGGTGATGGTCTTTTCCAACGCCGCGGGATCGAGCGCGAGCTTGCCGGCGAGTTCGGCGACCGTCTGCCCGGCGATCGGCGGAAACAGCGTCGGCATGAAGCTGGTCACGACGGTGGAATCGAAGATGATGTAGGCGATCTGGTCGGGCTGCGCCGCGACCAGCCGCCCCCAGATCGCGTAGCGCTTCGGCCAGATGTCCTCGCCCTCGTCGTAGAAGCGCTGGGCATGCTTGTTGACGACGATGCCGAACACGACGGAGTCGTGCCGCGTGATGATGCCGCCGTCGAATTTCGGCGCGCGGGCATCGATCGCGACCGCATGACACTGCGTGGGATCGCCGACCTCCTGCACGCCCTTGTCGAGCAGCATCTTCAGGATCGAGCCGCGGTTATAGGGCGTGCCGCGGATCAGGAAGTTGTCGGCGGCCTCGCCCCAATATTGCTTGAGCCATTCGATGTTGGCCTCGAACCCGCCGGCGGCGGCAACCAATGACGTCGCGCGGATCTCGGTCTCACCCCTGACCGGCCGCTTGAGGCGCGCGGCGAGGAACATGCCGTCCTCGATCACGAGATCGATCACCTCGGCGTCGTATTCGACGTCGACACCGAGCCGCTCCGCGGTGAGATAAAGCGCGTTCAGCATCGCCCGCCCGCCGCCCAGGAAGAAGGAGTTGGTGCGGCCGAGGCTCAGCGTGCCGCCGAGCGAGGGCTGCCAGCGCACACCCTGCTCCACGATCCAGTTCAGGATGTCCTTGGATTCGCGGATCATATGTCGGGCGAGCACCTCGTCGGTCTGCCCGCCGGTGACGCGCAGCAGATCCTCCCAGAATTCCTCCTCGGTGTAGGGGCCGGTCAGGATTTCGGTCGCCGCATCATGGGCGCAGCGCATGTTGCGGGTGTGGCGGGTGTTGCCGCCGCGATAGAATTTCGGCGCGCCTTCGAGCACGAGCACCGAGGCCCCGCCGCGCCGCGCGCTGATCGCCGCGCACAGGGCGGCATTGCCGCCGCCGATCACCAGCACGTCGTATTTAATGCTCATCGGGTCCCGATACTGCGAAGTTGGAGACATCAGGCCGCCTACCGCCTCGCCCTTCGCGCAGGACGGACGTCTTCAGCGGAAGCCGACAAAGCACTGTCGAGCAACTCGGTCGGGCCACCGAGGGCACGCGTCAGGCGGACGGCGGCTTTCAGCAGCAGCGACGTCATCGCCTTGATATTGTCCCGCGTGAAGCGCGGCTTCGGCCCCGAGAGCGACAGAGCGCCGACGCATTTGCCGCCGGGACCGAACACCGGGCAGGCAAGCCCGGCGCAATCGGGATCGCGCTCGCCAAAGGACAGCGCGACGCAACCCTCGCGGATCTCGTCGTAGGCCTCGCCCTTCTCACCGTCGAAGGCCAGGATAATTCGTCCGGCCGCGCCGCGGTCGAGCGGCAGCAGCATGCCGGCCTCGACGCGGTCGAGGGTCGAATGTCGGGAATCCACCCGGTAGACGCAGAGCCTGCGCTTCGCATCATGCCGTACGTGATACGACGGACTTTCAGCGCCGTCGGCCACGAGCTGGCGCAGCAGCGGCATCACCCTGTCGTGCAGATTGTTGCTGCGCTGATAGACCGCGCCGAGCCGGAACGGCGTCGGACCGAGATGGTAGCGACCGTCGGCGAACTGCACCAGGTAGCCGAACTCCTGAAGAGACGTCATCAGCCGCAACAGCGTGCTCTTGTACATCTTGGTGCGCCGAGCGAGCTCGGCGAGCGTGATCGGCTCCGGCGCATCCTCGAAGGCGGCCAGGATGCTCAGGGCGCGGTCGACGGCTGCGACGCCGGGCGAAGGCATGACGTGTCCTATTGGGGAAATCCGGAGGGGTCGATGAGCTTTGCGATAACAGGAAAATACGCATCGCCCATGCCCTTGTCGATCGTCTCCTGGAAGATCGTGCGCATCAGCGCTGCCCCCCGCAAGTCGAGCCCGGCTTGCGCACCGAGTTCCAGCGCATAGGAAAGGTCCTTCATGGCATATTCGGTCGAGAAGGCGCGCAGCGGAAATTCTCCGGCGACGATGGCCTTCATGCCGTGGTTGCGCAGGGCAAAGCTGTCCGCCGACCCCTTCGACAACGTCTCCAGCAGCAGCTTGGGCTCGACGCCGCTGTGCTTGGCGATCGCAACCGCCTCCGCCAGGGCGTTGACGGTCTCGAACAGCACCATGTTGTTGAGGATCTTCGTCACCTGCCCCGCACCGGTGCCGCCACAAAGAGTGACGTCGGTCGCAAAATGCCGGATCAGCGGCTCCACCGCGGCGAACTGCTCGGCCGTCGCGCCGACCATGACGCTGAGCGTGCCGTCCTGCGCCGCCTGGCGGGTGCGCGCAATTGGAGCATCGATCCAGAGCGCGCCCTTGTCCGCGAGTTGTTTGGCGAAGGAGCGGGTCAGACCGACATCGGAGGTGCCGAGATCGATCACCGTCTGGCCATTTCTGACCATCGGCAAGATGCTCTCGAAGACGGACATGACGTGCTTGGCGCTGGGCAGGCACAGGAAAAGGGTCTCTGCGCCGGCGACGACCTCTCCGATCGACTTCGCCGCCGTCGCCCCGTCAGCCACCATCCGCGCCAGCGGCTCCGCGGCAAGGTCGAACGCGAGCACCGCGCGGCCGCTCTTGCGCAACAGGTTGCGGCAGATCGGCTCGCCCATGACGCCAAGACCGATGAACCCAATCGAACCAGACATTCCGTATTCTCTCCTCGCAATCTTCCGGCCGGGCAGGTCCAGGTCCTGCCCGGCCGACGCCATTACTTCACCAGAGGGCAGCCGCCTTCATTCATCGGTCGGAACACCTCTTCGCCCGGCTTGGAGCTGACAACCCGGTAATAGTCGAACTTGTACTTGGATTCTTCCGGCCTCTTCACCTGCACCAGATACATGGTGTGCAGCACGCGCCCATCCGGGCGGATCGCAACGTCCTTGTTGTACATATCATTGACCTTCAGTTCGTGCATCTTGGCGGCAACGGCGGTCGCATCGGTGGTGCCGGCCGCCTTCACGGCGGTGAGATAGTGGTGGACGCCGCTATAGACGCCGGCCTGCACCATGCTGGCGACCTTGCCGTCCATCTGCACGGCGTAGCGCTTCGACCAGGCACGGGTCTGCTCGTTGAGGTCCCAATAGAACGAGGTCGTCACCTGCAAGCCTTGGGTGACCTTCAGGCCGAGCGAGTTCACGTCCGTGATGAAAACAAGCAGACCAGCCAGCTTCTGGCCACCCTCGACGATACCGAATTCACCAGCCTGCTTGATCGCGGTCTGCACGTCCGCGCCCGACGTCGCAAGCCCGACAACGTCGGCCTTCGAGCCCTGCGCCTGCAACAGGAAGGACGCGAAATCAGCGGTGCCGAGCGGATGGGCGGCCGAGCCGATCACCTTGCCGCTCGCGGCCTCAATGAATTTCGTGGCATCGCGCTGCAGCGCGTGGCCGAAGGCGTAGTCGGCCGTCACGAAGTACCAGGTCTTGCCGCCCGCCCGCGTGACCGCGTCACTGGTAAGCTTGGACAGCGCGTAGGTGTCGTAGTTGAAGTGGAAGCTGACCGGCGAGCAGGATTTCCCAGTGAAGTCCGACGAGCCCGGGCCAGAGATGACGAAGATCTTGTTCTTCTGCTTGGCAACTTCGAGGATGGCAAAGCCGGCCGAGGAGGCCGCGCCGTCCGCAATCATGTCGACGCTTTCATTGTCGAACCATTTGCGCGCGGTTGCCGATGCGATATCAGGCTTGTTCTGATGGTCGGCCGAAACGATCTCGATCTTCTTGCCGAGAAGCTCGTTACCGAAGTCCTCTGCTGCGAGCTTTGCAGCGACCACCGAACCGCGCCCGCCATTGTCCGCGAACACGCCCGACTGGTCGTTGAGCACGCCAATCCTGATCACATTGTCGGCTGCAAACACAGTGGTCGCTTGTGCGGCCAGAACCACCGCCATCATCCAACGCAAACTCATAACTATGCTCCCTTTCAATCATTCTGCTTATCGAGGATGTCTTGCAGCACCGGCGCGATGTAGCGCCGGAACTGTTCCGGGTTCTCACTCATCGGAAAATGGCCGAGCCGCTCCATCACCGTCGCCTTGGCGCCGGGAATGCCGGCGGCGGTGCGCAGCGTGTCTTCCGGCGTGCAGGAGAAATCGTACTCGCCGGTGAGGAGATAAAGCGGGCACTGGTTGACGTCGATGTCGGCGGTGCGCCCGCGCAGATCGCCGTCGACGCGATAAAAATAGAGATCGCCCTTGAAGATGCCGGGACCACCCTGCTTGTAGCCCCACAGCGTCTCGTTGCGCGAGGCTGCCGGACCGTTGGGCGCGATCAGCCCGGAGACCAGCGCGGCACAGACCTCGCCGCCATGAACGTCGGGCCGGTTCAGCCAAGCCGTGTCGTACCAGGGCTGCTGGAAGTCCGCCGCCTCCAGCCCGATCAAGGCGCGAAACTCGCGCGCATGCGCGATGCCTAGATTGAGCACGATACGGCCGCCGATCGAGCACCCGATCACTACCGGCCGCTCTAGCTTCAGCGCGTTGCAGAACGCGCGGATGGTCGCGGTGTAGCTCGCAGTGGTCAGCCGGTACTCGGTGCCATATTGGCCGTCAGGTGGATTGGACTTGCCGTGCCAGGGCATGTCGAAGGCGACGATGCGGAAATGTCTGGTGAACTCGGGATCGGCCAGCAGATGGCGCCATTGCCGCGCGTCAGAACCGGCGGTGTGGAGGCAGACCAACGGGATGCCGCTGCCGTTCTCCTCGAAATAGATGCGGTTGATCTCCCCATTGATTTCGACGTGCACATAGCGCCCGACGATCGGCTCGATGAAGCCGTTCATGACGCACCTCCGAAACCGCTCCGCCGGGGCAGCGCCAGCAGATCCTTGAAATACTGAAGATGCGTCATGAAAGGATGCAGATCCCCTTCAAGCGTCGCCTGTCCGCGCTTGGTCAGCGCGAGCAGGTCATGCCAGCCGGCCGGTGGCATCTGCTGCCAATGGGCGGCAAGTGCAGCCGGGGTCGCACGGTAGGCGAACCTCCAGGTGCGCATCAGGACAGGGGCCGGCGTCATATCCACAATCTGCCCCGCGCGAATGGCGACGTGGAATGGCTGGGTGCTCGGGCCGAGCAGGCAGTCGACGTCGAGCCAGCGTCCACGGACGGTCAAATCAGCGTCCTGTGCCAGCAAATCCGGGATCATCTTGAAGGCGGCGATAACGGCGTCAGGCGCGAACGTGACCGGATCGACGTCGTGACGAACCAGTTTCGATTCCATCGTCCCACCCCTTTGTTCTGCTGTACAGAACGTCATTCTATTTCTATTCCAGTTCTATACAGGCCTTCAGCCTGAACTCAAGTGGCGTGTGGTGCTCAAGCCGCCGACGCCGTCGCGAGGAGCGTTAGCAGGAGGGCGCTCGTGCCGGGAGTTGGCGGCTCGCGATCAGGCCTCGAAGACGCGCACAAACAACCAATAGCTGCCGAGTAGGCCTATGACCGCGGACAGCGCGTAAACCAGCGCCGGCGCCCGCGACGGTTCGGGCCGGTGTTCAAGACCCGGTCGGTCGGCCAGACGGAGGATCGGCAGTACGACCGCAACAATGGCGACCTGTCCGATTTCGACGCCGATGTTGAAAGCGGCAAGCGCCGGCGCCGCTGCGTTCGGCGGCAGCCCGATCTCGCGCAGCACGCCGGCGAAGCCGAAGCCGTGGATCAAGCCGAACAGAAAAGCGACACGCCAGCGCTTGTCGACATCACGCGAGAAGAAGTTCTCCACAGCCACGAAGACGATCGAGGCCGCAATCGCAGGCTCCACGATGCTGCTCGGAATCACGAGAACATCGAGCGCGGCCAGCGACAAGGTGATTGAATGGGCAATGGTGAAGGCCGTCACGATTTTGACGACGGGCATGAGCCGTCGCGCCCACAGCACCACCGCGATCAGGAATGCGATGTGATCGTAACCGAGGAAGATGTGCTCGATGCCGGTGATGACATAGCGCTGCATCGTCGACCACAGCGACGGCGGCGCGGTTGAAAGCGTGACCGTCGTGTTGCCGGCGTCGAGCAAGGCCTGCGTTTCCGACCGCCCCTGCGCAATCAGCACGACTTGTCGAGCAGCCTTGTCCTTCTCGGTCAGCACGGTGGAACGATAGATGAGATCGCCGGCGGCGTCGGCGCAGGCAAAGCTGTTGCGATAGACGATTCCGTCGCCGTCGGCCAAGATCGCGGCATCTCCGGCAACACAGGCCTTGGCACCACCTGTGACAGCCAGGTGCGTGCCCATATAGGCAAGGATCGCGGGCTTGGCCGCTTCGACTGCGACAGGATCGACCGCGTCCCGTTTCGGATCATAGATCTTCGTACCGATCAGGCGATCGACATCGCTGCCCTTCAACCCGAGCTCGACGCTCACCGAGCGATCAGGGCTCAGCCCCACGCGCGCGGTGACGAGATTGACCTCATGTGCCTCTGCCGGAAAAGCGATGCCGAGCAGCACCCAGAACCCCGCCAGAAGCAGCCGCCTCATGATCCCGCTCCATCGCGCTCACGCCAGCACATCCGCCACCACGGCCTTCAGGACGTCCCGCGCATCGACCGGCTTCAGCCGGACCTGCAAGCCGCGCTGGCCTCCATTGAGATAGACGAGATCATGCGCAAGCGCGCTCTGCTCGATCACCGTGCCGACCTGCTTACGCTGGCCGAACGGGCTGATGCCGCCGACCTTGTAACCGGTGACGCGCTCTGCCTCGGGCGGCTTCATCATCTGCGCTGACTTGCCGGTCATGGCGGCGGCGAGTTTCTTCATCGAGACTTCCCGGTCGGAGGGGACGACCACGCAAACCGGCTTGCCGTCCACCTGCGCCATCAGCGTCTTCAGGACGCGCGCGGGATCCTCACCGAGTGCCGATGCCGCCTGTAGCCCGATGCTCTCGGCGTCGGGATCGTAGTCGTAGGCGTGGACGGTGAAGGCGACACCGGCGGCCGCGAGTGCGCGTGTGGCGGGAGTGACTTGGGACATGAACGGTATTTACCACCGTCATTGCGAGGCGCGAAGCGACGAAGCAATCCAGAATCCTGCCGCCCAATCTAGTGTCATCGCCCGGCTTGACCGGGCGATCCAGTATTCCAGAGACAGTTGTTGTTGACTAGAGAGGCCGCGGCGTACTGGATGCCCCGGCCAAGCCGGGGCATGACAGCGGTTTCCACGGCAGGTCTCGTGCGCAAGGCCGATAGCAGAGCTTGAGCGTGCTGTGCCGCCGGGCGCGGTCGAGAAACCTTTTACTCCGCCGCGTCCCTCATCTCGGCGCGCTCGGCCCTGGCCGCGCAGAACTTGAACTCCGGGATCTTGCCGAACGGATCCAGTGCCGGGTTGGTGAGCAGGTTCGCCGCCGCCTCGGCGTAGCAGAACGGCATGAACACCATGTTCTCCGGCACGTCGCGGTCGGAGCGGACCTTGACCTCGACGGCGCCACGGCGGGTCTCCAGGCGAATGAAATCGCCGGGCACCAGCTTCTTCTTGCGCATGTCCTTTGGCGACATGAACGCGACCGCCTCGGGCTCGATCTGGTCGAGCACCTGGGCGCGGCGCGTCATCGAGCCGGTGTGCCAGTGCTCCAGCACGCGGCCGGTCGAGAGCACCATCGGATATTCGTCGTCGGGAATCTCGTCCGGCGGGATGACCTTGGCCGGCACGATCTTGCCGCGGCCGCTCGCGGTCGGGAAGCCCGTGGTGAAGATGATCTCGTTGCCGGGCTTGTTCGGATCGTCGACGGGATAAGTGACCGCGCCTTCGCGCACCAGCCGCTCCCAGGTGATGTTCTTCAGCGACGGCATCAGTTCTGCCATCTCGGTGAAGACGTCGCCGGGACCGGCATAGTTCCACGGCAGGCCCATGCGCTTGCCGATCTCCTGGATGATCCAGAGATCCTGGCGCGCATCGCCGGGCGGCTTGATCACCTGACGCGCCAGCTGCACGCGGCGGTCGGTGTTGGTGAAGGAGCCGTCCTTCTCGGCGAAAGCCGAGGCCGGCAGGATCACGTCGGCGTGGAACGCGGTCTCGGTGACGAAGAGGTCCTGCACCACGAGATGATCGAGCATCGCCAGCGCGTGGCGCGCGTGCTGCAGATCGGGATCGGACATCGCGGGATTCTCGCCCTCGATATACATGCCCGTGATCTCGCCGGCGTGGATCGCGTTCATGATCTCGACCACGGTCAGGCCGCGGACGGGATCGAGATCCTGCTGCCAGAGCTTTTCGAAGGCGCCCCGCAAATCATCGCGGCCGACCGGCTGGTAGTCCGGCAGGAACATCGGGATCAGGCCGGCATCGGAGGCGCCCTGCACGTTGTTCTGGCCACGCAGCGGATGCAGGCCGGTGCCGGGACGGCCGACCTGGCCGGTGATCAGCGCGAGCGCAATCAGGCAGCGCGCATTGTCGGTGCCGTGGACGTGCTGGCTGATGCCCATACCCCAGAAGATGATCGACGATTTCGCGCGCGCATAGGTGCGCGCCACCTCGCGCAAGGTCTGCGCCGGGACGCCGCAGATCGGCTCCATCTTCTCCGGCGTGAACTCCTTGATTTTCTCCTTGAGGTCCTCAAAACCCTCGGTGTAGCCGGCGATGTACTGGTCGTCGGTCAGGCCCTCAGTGATGATCGTGTTGATCATCGCGTTCAGCATGGCGACGTCGGAGCCGGGCTTGAACTGCAGATGCTTGGTCGCATGACGCGACAGCGTCTGACGGCGCGGATCCATCACGAACAGTTTTGCGCCGTTCTGCTTGACCGCGTTCTTGATGAACGTCGCCGCGACCGGATGGTTCACAGTCGGATTGGCGCCGATCACGATGATGACCTCGGCGTCCATGGCGGCAGAGAACGGTGCCGACACCGCGCCCGAGCTGAGGCCTTCGAACAGCGCCGCGACCGACGAAGCGTGGCAGAGGCGCGTGCAGTGATCGACGTTGTTGGAGCCGAAGCCGGTGCGCACCAGCTTCTGGAACAGATAGGCCTCTTCGTTCGAGCCCTTGGCCGAGCCGAAGCCGGCCAGCGCCTTCACGCCCTTCTCGTCGCGGATCTTGACGAGGCCCTTGGCGGCGATGTCGAGCGCTTCCTCCCAGCTCGCCTCGCGGAAATGCGTGAACGGATTGGCCGGATCGACCTGATCGTTCGCATCCTTCTTCGCGTTCGGCAACCGCACCAGCGGCTTCGTCAGGCGATGCGGATGGTGGATGTAGTCGAAGCCGAAGCGGCCCTTCACGCAGAGACGATTGTGATTGGCGGGGCCGTCGCGGCCTTCCGCATAGATCACCTTCTCGTCCTTGACCTCATAGGTGACCTGGCAGCCGACGCCGCAGAACGGGCAGAGCGAATCGACCTTCTTGTCGGCATAGGTGACGCGCGTCTGCTTGTCGTCGAGCATCACGGCCGGCATCAAGGCGCCGGTCGGGCAGGCCTGCACGCATTCGCCGCAGGCAACGCAGGTGGACTCGCCCATGGGGTCGTCGAAGTCGAACACGATCTTGGCGCCGGCATTGCGATAGGCCATGCCGATGACGTCGTTGACCTGGACCTCACGGCAGGCGCGCACGCACAGGCCGCACTGGATGCAGGCATCGAGATTGACGCGCATCGCCGGATGGCTGGAATCGGTCGCCCAGCGCTCGGCGGCGGGAAAGCGGCTCTCGGTGACGCCTGTCGTCTCGGCCCAGTGCCAGAACTTCGACTCCGGATCGTGGCTGGTTTCGCGCGCCGGCTGGTCTGCGACCAGCAGCTCCATCACCATCTTCTGCGCAGCAGTCGCGCGGGCGCTCTCGGTCTTCACCTTCATGCCGACCGACGGCGTGCGCTTGCAGGACGCGGCGAGCACGCGCTCGCCCTCGATCTCGACCATGCAGGCGCGGCAATTGCCGTCGGGGCGATAGTCCGGCGCCGGCGAATAGCAGAGGTGCGGAATGTCGCGGCCTTGGCGCTTTGCGACCTGCCAGATGGTCTCGCCGGGCTTGGCCTCGACCTGCTTGCCGTCGAGTTCGAACGTAATCTTGGTCATTCGGCGGCTTCCTTGAACTCGTCAGGGAAATATTTGATCACGGAAGACAGCGGATTCGATGCCGCCTGTCCGAGCCCGCAGATCGAGGCATCGCGCATCGCCTGGCTCAATTCTTCCAGCAAGGCACGGTTCCAGACCGGCCTTTGCATCAGCAGCGCCGCCTTCTGGGTACCGACGCGGCACGGCGTGCACTGGCCGCAGCTCTCGTCCTCGAAGAACTTCATCAGGTTCAGTGCGGCCGACCGCACGCTGTCCTTGTGCGACAGGATCACGATCGCAGCCGAGCCGATGAAGCAGCCGTATTTCTCCAGCGTGCCGAAATCGAGCGGGATGTCGTCCATCGCTGCAGGCAAAATGCCGCCGGACGCACCGCCCGGCAGATAGGCGTAGAACTGGTGGCCGTCGGCCATGCCGCCGCAATATTCCTCGATCAGCTCGCGCACGGTAATGCCCGCGGGCGCGAGCTTCATGCCGGGATTCTTGACGCGGCCCGAGACCGAGAAGCTGCGCAGGCCGTGACGCTCGTGGCGGCCATGGCCCTTCCACCAATCGGCGCCCTTCTCGACGATGTCGCGCACCCACCACAGCGTCTCGATATTGTTGATCAACGTCGGCAGGCCGAACAGGCCGACCTGGAACGGGTAAGGCGGCTTGTGCCGGGGCAGGCCGCGCTTGCCCTCGATGCTCTCCAGCAGCGAGGATTCCTCGCCGCAGATGTAAGCGCCGGCGCCGCGCCGCAGATGCAGCGTCGGGCCGCCCGGCGGAAGCTTGGCGATCTCGCGCTGGAGGATCTCGCGCGAGGCCGGATATTCGTCGCGCAGATAGATGTAGACATCGCTCGCCTGCACCACATGGGCGCCGATCAACATACCCTCGATGAAGCGATGCGGATCGGTTTCGAGGTAATAGCGGTCCTTGAACGTGCCGGGCTCGCCCTCGTCGCCATTGATCGCCATCAGCCGCGGTCCGGGCTCGCCGAGCACCGCGCGCCATTTGCGGCCGGTCGGGAAGCCGGCGCCGCCAAGGCCACGCAGCGAAGCGTCGTCGAGCGCTTTCAGGAGATCGTCCTTCGACAATTCGCCGGAGCGCAGACGATTGAGCAGCTTGTAGCCGCCACCCGCGACGTAGGCATCGTACTCGGTATATTTGGGCAGATGCGTATGAGTATCGCCGGCCTTTGCCGCCGCCATCACATCGGCGACGGTCGCGTGGTCGACGAAATTGTGCCCGACCTCGGCGGCCGGCGCTGTGTCGCAGCGTCCAACGCAGGGCGCGCGCACGACGCGGATGCCGGGACCTGACGCGCTCTGCAGATCTTCGAGCAGGTTCTCGCCGCCAAGCATCGCGCAGGTGAGCGAATCGCAGACCCGGATCGTCAGCGGGGGAATGTCGGGCTCGCCTTCCTTCACCACGTCGAAATGCGCGTAGAAGGTCGCAGTCTCGAACACCTCGGCGAAGGCGAGCTTCATCTCGTCGGCGAGCGCAGCCAGATGCGCCGCCGAGATCTGGTGATACTTGTCCTGGATCAGGTGCAGATATTCGATCAACAGATCGCGCCGTCGCGGCCTGTCGCCGAGCAACAGCTCGATCTCGTGCGCGGCCGTGGGATCGACTTGCCGCCCCTTGGGGGTCGCCTTGGCGCGTCGGCGTCCCTCACCGGGATGCTCGAAGGAGCGGACCTTGTGCACGTCCTCGTGGCTCATCGCTTCGTCTCGATCTCGTCCTTATCAGGACTCCACTTCTATCCTCTGGCATGCCAGATGCCAAGAAAATTATCACGCTCGCGGAAGTGGTTACGCTGCACGGCTCAACGGAGCCCAGCACGGCCCTGCGTTCTTGAGCAAGGCCGAGCCAAGCCCGAATTGGCCGGGAGATCAATAAAGGCGTCTCATGCTGCGATAGCGAAGTCCTATCGACTTCGCTTGAGGCGCGGCGGGAGCGCAAAGGCCGCCGCCGTGAACATTCCCCTTTCTACGGGGCGTCGCTCTTTTCGACCAGGAACACGATGCGCGCCTCGTTGCGCTCGGTGATCTCGACCTTGTCGCCGGTCTCGCGGATCAGATTGGGAATATCGATCACCGAGAGTGGATCGGTGCAGTGAACTTCGAGCTGGTCGCCTGCCTTGAGCGGCTTGAGCGCCTTGCGCGTCTTGAGGGCCGGCAGCGGGCATTTCAGCCCGGTGAGATCGAGTGTCGTCCTGGTCATGGCCGCACCATGGCGAGGCGGAGCGGCTGCGTCAACGTTAGGAGGCATCAGATCAGGCTGGCATAGGGAAGGAAACCCACGTCCTGCCCCGGCTCGACATTCGTGATGTCCTCGCCGAGTTCGACGAGGCCATCGGTCTCGACCAGCGAGGATAGGAGCCCTGCCCCTTCGCGCGGGAACTTGATCGCCTCGAGCCCGCCGTCCTGCGCGCGCCGCAGCGAGGCGCGCACATATTCACGCCGGCCGGCCTTCTTCTTGTAGGTGAACGCCGCGCGCAGCGGGATCGCCAAGAGCGGCTCCGGCAAGGCGCCCGCCAGCGCCAACACCGTCGGTCTCACCACGTGGACGAATGTCACGAAGCTCGCGACGGGATTGCCGGGCAGTCCGATCAGCGGTGTGCCGTCGATGATGCCCATCGCCACGGGACGACCGGGCTTGATCGCCATCCGCCACAGCACCAGCGAGCCGATGCTCTCCACCGCCGCCTTGACGTGATCTTCCTCGCCGGTCGAGACGCCTCCGGTGGTGAGGATCAGGTCATGGCCGCCTGCGACCTGCTTCAGGCCGCGCGCCAGCGACGTTCGCTCATCGCGCAGAATGCCGAGATCGCTGACCTCGCAGCCGAGCCGCCGCAGCATCGCCATCAGCATGAAGCGATTGGAATCGAACAATTGCGAGGCGGCGCGCGGCTCGCCGGGCGAGGCAAGCTCGTCGCCGGTCGAAAACACGGCGACACGGATGCGCCTGACGACGTCGAGCCTTGTCAGGCCGAACGCGGCGGCAAGGGCGACGTGCTGCGGCCGCAGGCGCTGGCCGGCGCGCAGCGCGACCTGACCTTGGGGAATGTCCTCGCCTGCAGGCCGCACATTTGCGCCGGGCTTCAGCCCCGGCGGCAGCACGATCCTGCCTGAAGCATCGACACGGACGTCCTCCTGCATGAAGACGGTCTCCGCATCCGGCGGCATCGGGGCGCCGGTGAAGATGCGCGCGGTGTGGCCGGGTTTGATCGGCGCTTGCGCAAGGCCGCCGGCCTGGATGCGGCCGTCAAGCGGGAAGGCCTGCTCTGCGCTTGCCGGAAGGTCGGCGTTGCGCACGGCGTAACCGTCGACGGCGGAGTTGGTGAACGGCGGCAGCGGCAAAGGCGCGGCCAGATCGCGCGCGAGCACGCGCCCGTCGGCATCGACCAGCGCCACCGTCTCGAGATCGACGATGGCGTTGACGCGCGTCGTGATGAGGCCGACGGCTTCGTCGACCGACATCATCGGGCCGCCGAAGGCAAAGCAATCGTCCGACAGTTGCGCCATGGTGCCTCGTCAGCGTGTCGCGGCGCTTCTTGCTACCGCTTCCTCGACCGGCATCGCCGCCCGTAGCATCAATGCCGCCGCGCCTTCGATATCGTCGAGATGGACAGTCGGGAGCCTCGTGTCAATCGCGAGGTCGGTCGCAATCCCGGCAATTCCGGGATCGTCCGGAAACAGCAGCGGCTTGCCGTTGGCGGCACGATGCACCTCGATCTTGCGATGCGGCTCGCGCTTGAAGCCCTCGACGACGACGAGATCGACCGCGGAGAGCTTGTCGAGCAGCTCCGGCAGCCGCGGCTCCGCCGCCCCGCGCAGCTCATGCATCAGCGCCCAGCGTTTCGACGAGGCCACCAAAACCTCGGCCGCGCCGGCCTCGCGATGGCGCCAGGAATCCTTGCCGGGCACGTCGACGTCGAACTGGTGATGCGCGTGCTTGATCACGGAAACGCGCAGGCCTTGCGCGTTGAAATGCGGGATCAGCCGCGTCAACAGCGTGGTCTTGCCCGCACCGCTCCAGCCTGCAAGGCCGATGACTTTCATTCCAGCTCCGTGTCCGTGACGATCAGGTCCCTTGTGGAACCGCGGCCCCTCCGCGTCATTGCGAGCGCAGCGAAGCAATCCAGACTGCCGCCGCGGAAAGACTCTGGATTGCTTCGCTCCGCTCGCAATGACGAGCGGAGGCATTTTGCCCATTCCCAACCATGCTTATATCGGCTTGACCCGAATGTCATGCTAACGTCGCCGCCATGATGAAGATCGACAAAGCCCCGGTGCCCCTGATCGTCCCCAATCCGGACGACCCGCGCCTGACCCAGAGCGTGACCGGCACCGACCAGACCGGCGCCAGGGCCGAGATCAAGGTGCCGATGGAGCGGCCGCTGACGCTCTATTTGAACGCCCAGGAGATCGTCACCATGATGACGATCGGCGACTATCCGGAATATCTGGCGCTCGGCTATCTGCTGAACCAGAACATGCTGAAATATAACGACGTGGTCACCGAGGTCGAATACGACGACGACCTCCAGGTGGTCGTCGTGCGCACCTCACACCACACCAATTTCGAGGCCAAGCTGAAAAAGCGCACGCAGACCTCCGGCTGCGCGCAGGGCACCGCCTTCGGCGACCTCTTGGAGGCGGTCGAGAGCGTCGCGCTGCCCAAGGCGGAGCTGCGCACCTCCTGGCTCTACCAGATGACGCAGACCATCAACACCATGCCCTCGCTTTATCTGGAGGCCGGCGCGATCCACGGCTGCGTGCTGTGCAAGGAGGGCACTCCGCTTTGCTACACCGAGGACGTCGGCCGCCACAACGCCGTCGATAAGATCGCGGGCTGGATGTATCGCCACAGCGTCGACGCGTCCGACAAGATCCTCTACACAACGGGGCGCCTCACCTCGGAGATGGTGATCAAGACGGTGCGCATGGGCATTCCGATCCTGGTGTCGCGCTCCGGCTTCACCGCCTGGGGTGTCGATCTCGCACGGCAGGTCGGCCTGACGCTGGTCGGGCGCACCCGCGGCAAACGCTTCATCGCGCTCGCAGGCGAAGAGCGCATCGTCTACGACCAGAACCTCGCTTATGTCGAAGAGGAATCGGCCAAGCACAAGCGCAAGGGTGAAGGCGGTGACGACTGACATGTCCGCGGCGCGCGTTCCCCCGACTCTCGGCGTGCTGCTCGCCGGCGGGCTCGCGCGGCGCATGGGCGGCGGCGACAAGCCGATGCGCACCATCGGCGGCCGCACCATTCTGGAACGCGTGATCGCGCGCCTTGCGCCCCAGTGCAGCGGACTGATCCTCAACGCCAACGGCGATCCCGCCCGCTTTGCCGCGTACGGCTTGCAGGTCGTCGCCGACGACGTGCCCGGCTTCCCGGGTCCCCTCGCCGGCATCCTCGCGGCGCTCGACTGGACCGCGGCGAACCGGCCGGAGATCGAATGGGTGCTCAGCGCCGCCGGCGATTGCCCGTTCCTGCCGCGCGACCTCGTCGCGCAGCTGCATGAGGCGCGCGCGCGTGAGAATGCGCAGCTTGCGGTCGCCGCATCAGGCGAGCAGTCGCATCCGGTGATCGGCCTGTGGCGCGTCGCCTTGCGCGAGGAGCTGCGCCACGCGCTCGTGGACGAAGACCTCCGCAAGATCGACCGCTGGACCGCGCGCTATCCGCTCGCAACGGTGACCTGGCCGAACGAGCCGCTCGATCCGTTCTTCAATGCGAACACGGTCGAGGACATTGCCGAGGCCGAGCGGCTGGCGGCGCTGGATGACGCATCCTAGCGACTCTATGATTTCGGAAACTCGTTGAGGAGCTGCGCCCAGATGATCGCGAAGGCGATCAGGCCGCAAATGCCGACGGCAGTGGTGAAGCGCGGCAAACGGCCGATCGCAAGGAGCACCCAGGCCGGCAGGAAGAACGCCCCGAAGACCATGCCCAGCGGAAACACCGCGAGCCATTGAAAGCCGCTGCCGTCTCCGGGCGGGACATTCGCGATGTAATGGAAGGTGTAGAGCCAGAACAGCGTTCCGGCCGCCGCGACGAGAGCAGCGATCTTGCGGAAATTGAGGGGCGTCGATGCAGTCATGACCTGGCTCATGTTCCTTGGTCGCTGCGGCGCCCCGCCAAGTTCATGACGTCTTGAACCGGACCTGGAACGGGAGCGACCACAGGTCTGGACATTCCCCGGACGAAGCCATGGCCGCCCCTCTCTTGAATACGATCTTCGAATTCGTCGACTTCGTCTTCGATCTCTCCGAGACGATCGATCGCACGAGGCAGCTGAGCAAGCCTGACATCGTCGAGGTGCCGCCGGATCCGAAGCCGCTGCCGCCCGCCGCGCAGCGCGCGCTTGCCGAGGCCGAGGATCGTGAGCGCAAGCGAGAGCAGGCCGCTCAGGCCACCAGCCGTACCGAGCAGGCATCGTAGCCGTAGACCTCTCCTGGCTCGAACGCCGCGTCGTGGTCCCTCGTCTATGGGGGCCGGAAGCCCGCTCGCGCGAGCGACGCGCGTACCTCCTTCGAGCCGAGTGCGTCGAGAAAAGCCTGCACTGCCGGCCGTTGCTTTCGCGCACTCACCACCGCGAAGTCATAATGCTCTTCGGCGAGCGGAATGAAATCGAGGCCGGCCGCATGGGCGACCGGCGCAATGGTCATGCCCCAATCGGCGCGGTGCTGCGCGACGGCCGCCGCCACCGCATTGTGCGAACGCGGCTGGTTCCAGTAGCCTTCCGGACGCGCGCCGCCGAGCAGCCGGTCGATCAGGATGCGCGTGCCGGCGCCCTGGTTGCGGTTCACCATGATGCAGGCGGGATCGGCGAGCGCTGCGGCAACAGCATCCTTTGCGCTCAGGCCCTCGAAACGTTTGTCGCCCTTGCGAAAGACAACGCCCTGCATCCGCCGCCAGCCGGCGACCAGCTCGAGACCTTCGACGAGATAGGGCGTGTTGTAGGTCTCGCTTCTGTCGTCGAACAGGTGGATCGGCGCGAGATCGCATTCGCCACGTTTGGCTGCTGCAAGCCCGCCGAGGCTGCCGACCGCGATCGTGCGCACGGTGAGACCAGCATGCGCCAGCTGTGCGGTGACGAGATCGAGGCCGGTGCAATGGCTGCCGACGATAACGAGATCCGGCACGCGCACATGCGGCGTGAACAGCGTCACCTCGGTCTCGGTGCCGGCCGGCATCTGGTCGGCAAGTGCGTCGATGCGCAGAAAGCCGTCCGCCTGAGCAAAGGACGTGATCGCACCAGACCCCTTGCCGGAGGGATAGGCGATGAGGCCCTCCCTGCCCTCAACCAGCGAGACCATGACGAATTCGGTGCGGCCGAGCTCGGAAGCGATGCGCACCGGCACCGTTGCGTTCACCTTGGCATCGGAGCGCGGCGGCAGTCCGGCCATCCGGCGCAGCACCGGCACGATCATGTCGTGGAAGGTGAACATCGCCGAGGTCGGAAAGCCCGGCAGGATCACGACGGGCTTGCCGTCGCACACCGCAAGGCACAACGGCTTGCCTGGCTTGAGCGCGACGCCATGGGCGATGATGCCGGGTGCGCCGAGCCGGCTGATGATGCGATGAGAGAGATCGCCCGCGCCTTTCGACGTGCCGCCCGAGAGCACCAGCATGTCGGCTTCCGCAAGCGCGTTGCTCATGGCGGCTTCGAGCCTGGCTTCGTCGTCCGGAACAGCGCCGAGGAAGACGGCCTCGCCACCGTTTTCGTCGATCGCGGCCGCGACGATGGCGCCGTTGGTATCGTAGATCTCGGCGGGCCCGAGCACCTCGCCGGGCTGAACCAGTTCGTCGCCGGTGGAGATCACGGCAACCCGCGGCCTGCGCGCGACACCCACCTCGGCGATGCCGCAAGCCGCCAGCATGCCGATCTCGCGCGAGCCGATGATGGTGCTGGCGCGCAGCAGCGCCTCGCCCCGCGCGATGTCGGACCCGGCATACGAGACGAATTGCCCCGGCGAGACGGCGCGACGGACATCGATCGCATCCTGGCCGGCCGGCTGTGTGTGCTCGACCATCACCACGGCATCGGCGCCGCGCGGCAACGGACCGCCGGTGGCGATCGCCGTTGCGGTTCCGGCCGCCACCTGCAGCGTCGGCGCGGTCCCGCAATGAACGGTCTCGCCATTCAGCGCGAGGCGCACGGGCGCGCCCTCGCCGGCCGCCGCAAGGTCGGCGGAGCGCACGGCAAAGCCGTCGACATTGGAGCGGTCGAACGGCGGCACGTCGATCGTTGCCGTGATATCTTCGGCAAGGGCAGCGCCCAGCGCGGCTGCGAGCTTGCGCGTTTCAGTTCGAAGCGCGCGCGGGAACAAGGCCGCCTCGAAGCGCGCCAAGGCCTCTTCGCGCGACAGGATCTTGAGGAACTGCTCCTGCTCGAGCGCGCTGCGGTCCGGTGATTTCGGGATCATCGTCATGCCAGAACCCTTATCACGCCCGCATCAGATACGCATCGATCGGCGTACCTGCCGCAAATCCCTCGTCGCTGGCGGAAATGAGCAGCCATGCGTCCGCACGGGCGATGGCCTGAAGCGGCCATTCGCCCACGGCAAGCGGCATCCAGGCGCGATGTTCCTCAGCCAGCAAAGCGATCTCCGTGATGCCGACGCTGGAGGCGATCTTTCGCGCAAGCGGCAGCGACACTTTTCGACGCGGCCGACGCGCCGACAAACGGTCCGCGAGCGGCAGCGCGAGTGCAAGCCAAGCTGCAAGCGCGGAATCGGGCGAGCCGGGCAAGGCGACGACGGGAACCCGTCCCAGCCGTCCGACCGCCGCCGTGCGCCCCGGCTGCAGCGCAAGGCCGTGCGCCATCACCTCGCCGCGCCGGGCCAGGGCGGTGACGGCGGCGTCCTGGCAGCCGACGCCGCTACCGCCGATGGTCAGCAGGACATCGCAGGAGGACGCATCGAGCACATCCGAAATCGACGCTGCATCGCGCGCACGCGCTGGACGCGTTTCCACATCCAGTCCCGCTGTGTGCGCGATCCCGGCAATCATATACGCCGTGACCGTTCCGCCCGGCACATTGACGATGCGCAGCCGCGGCCGCCTCACGGCGAGTTTCTCCACGCCCGCCACACGCGCCAGCAACAGGTCCGCCGCGGCGATCGGATGACCCGCGGCTCCCACGGCCCTGCGCGCGGCGATGTCGCTGCCTGCGCGCCTGACACCCTGCCCCGGCGCGCCCTCTGCGAGCACCTGGGCAAGCGGCCCCGACGTCTCCACGGCGTCGGCATCGAGCACGCAGTCGCATCCCGCCGGCATCGCCTCGCCCGCCTCGACCCATGCAGGAGCCATTGCCAGCGGCACAGGCGAGTAAGCGGACGCCCCGACGAGATCGTTGGCAGATAGCGCCCAACCATCTACGGCCGCAACATCCCGCGAAGGATAGGCGGCAAGCAGCGGCGCACCCGCCGCGATGCAGCCGATTGCGTCCGCCAGCGGCACCTCCATCGGCGCGACGGGATCAACGCCCCGCAGCAGCGCGGCGAGCGCGGTGTCGAGCGGCGTGAGCGAAGGCGGCAGGCGCTGGGTCATGCGCCATGAGGACCATGCATCGTCCGGTTTGGCAACCGCCGGCGGTGCCGGCCTCACCCCTCAGCCGCCCGACCTGTCCGAATTGGGGAAGAACAGCTGCTGTCCGTCCACCTTGTAGCCGGCGATCGCCGTCTGCCCCTCCGGCGATGTCAGCCAATCGACGAAGGTCTGCGCGAGGTCCTTCTTCACGTTCGGGAACTTCGCAGGGTTCACCAGCATCACACCATATTGGTTGAGCAGCCGCCGGTCGCCTTCGACGACGACGTCGAGATCGCCGCGATCGCTGAACGCGATCCAGCTGCCGCGATCCGCAAGCACATAGGCGTTGGCGGCGCGCGCGGCCCCGAGCGATGCGGCCATGCCGGGCCCGGCCTCGCGATACCAGGCGCCCTTGGCGCTCGCGATGTCGATGCCGGCGACGATCCAAAGCGCGAGCTCCGCGGCATGAGTGCCCGACCGATCGCCACGCGTCACGAACGGCGCGCCTTTGGCTTCGATCGCCTTCAGCGCCGTCGCGATGTCCTTGCCCTTTACGCCCGCGGGATCGCTCTTCGGCCCGATCAGCACATAGTCGCTGTACATCACGTCGTAGCGCTTCACGCCAAAGCCGTCGGAGACGAACTTCTCCTCCTGAGGCCGCGCGTGCATCAGCACGACGTCGACCTCACCCCGCCGCGCCCCATCGAGCACTTCGTCGGCGCGCCGCGCGATCACGGTGACGTCGATGCCGGTCTTGTCGCGGAAGATCGGCAGCAGATAGTCGAGCAGCCCGGATTCCTGCGTCGCCGTCGTCGAAGCGAGGACAATGCTGCGGTCCTCCGCGGCCGAAGCCGCAACGCCTGCGGCAAGGCCGCAGAGAAGCGCAAGTGCAACGGACAGGCGGCCCATGATCGGGTTCCCTCAGGTATGACGCGATCATGATGATGATCGATTGCGCCGCACTCGTGACGCGTTTTGCGCTGCCGGCCGGGAAATTTCGGCAACTTCATCGCGGCGCACCGGGCGCGCGATCCCTTCAGGATCGTTCACCAAAGCAGAGATCGCGCGTGCGGATGTGTTGCAAAGCAGCGAGGTGATCGGGCATGGTTCCCCGCGACAAATATCTGAAATGCAGAATTCCACCTGCGTCGGACGTCAAAAAGAAGCAAGAATTTGCATAGGAATGCAGGATGGAATTCCTGACCACCAGCGAAGCCGCCGATTACCTTCGGCTCGGCGAGCGCAAGCTTTACGAGCTCGTCACCACCGGTGCGATTCCCTGCAGCAAGGTGACGGGGAAATGGCTGTTCCCACGGCACGAGCTCGACCTCTGGGTCCTGTCGGGCCTCGCGCGCCCGGCCGGCATGTTGATCGCCGAGCCGCCGCCGGTCGTCGGCGGCAGCCACGACGAACTGCTCGATTGGAGCCTGCGCGAGTCCGGCTCGGGGCTCGGATCGATGAGCGAGGGCAGCGCGCGCGGGCTCGAGCGCTTGCAGCGCAATGAGGTGATGGCTGCGGCGGTGCACTTCCACGCCCTCGACGCCGGCGACAATTTCGCTAGCGATGCCAGCATCGAAGCGCTGCGGACCACGCCGGACCTGCATGATGCGGTGCTGATCGCGTTCGTGCGCCGCGAAGAGGGTCTCCTGCTGCCGCACGGCAATCCCAAGCACCTGCACAGCCTGACCGACGTGCTCGCAGCCGGGGCCCGGATGGCGATGCGGCAACAGGGCACGGGCGCTCAGATGCTGCTCGACGTGCTGCTCAAGCGCGCCGGCGCCTCGATGCGGGACTTGCGCCGGATCGAGACGCCGGCGCTGACCGGCCCGGATCTGGCCGAGCTGGTTCGCGCCGGCCAGGCCGATTGCGGCATCGCGACGCGCGCCGCGGCGCGCTCGGCCGGTCTCGATTTCGTGCCGCTGGTCTGGGAGAGTTTCGACCTCGCGATGCGGCAGCGCAGCTATTTCCGCCCCGCCATGCAGGCCTTGCTTCGCTTCCTGAACGAGCGGCGGCTGCGCCAGCGCGCGGAGGAGCTGACCGGCTACGATCCCTCCCCCGCAGGACAGATCCGCTTCGCAGCCTGACATTGACGCCAGCCCCCTAATAGTTGCAAAAGAAACCAATTCGACCGGGCCATACCCGGACAAGCAACACCGGCCAATGAGCCGGATCAGGGAGGACGAGCGTGAACCCAATCAGATTTGGAGTGCCCGTCGCGGCCGCCTTGCTGGCGACCCTGCTGTCCGGCGCGGCGTCGGCGCAGGTTTCCGACGACGTCGTCAAGATCGGCGTGCTCACCGACATGAACGGCCCGGCCTCGGCGCCGACCGGCCAGGGCTCGGTGACCGCGGCGCAAATGGCGATCGACGATTTCGGCGGCAAGGTGCTCGGCAAGCCGATCAGCGTCGTGATCGGCGACCACCAACTCAAGGCCGACATCGGCGCTTCGCTGGCGCGGCGCTGGTTCGACGTCGAGCAGGTCGATCTGATCGTGGACGTGCCCGTCTCGGCGGTCGGGCTCGCGGTGCAGACCATCGCCAACGAGAAGAAGCGGCTGTTCATCACCCACTCCACCGGCACGGCCGATTTCCACGGCAAGTTCTGCTCGCCTTACGCCATCCAATGGGTGTTCGACACCCGCGCGCTCGCGGTCGGCACTGCGGATGCGGTGGTCAAGCGCGGCGGCGACAGCTGGTTCTTCATCACCGACGATTACGCCTTCGGCCATTCGCTGGAGCGCGACGCTTCCGCCGTCGTCACCGCCAATGGCGGCAAGGTGCTGGGCTCGGTGCGGCCGCCGCTGGCAACACCTGATCTCTCCTCCTTCGTGCTGCAGGCGCAGGCCTCCAAGGCCAAGATCATCGGCATTGCCGCCGGTCCCCCCAACAACATGAACGAGATCAAGACCGGCGCCGAGTTCGGCGTGTTCAAGGGCGGCCAGCAGATGGCGGCGCTGCTGGCGCTGATCACCGACATCCACGGCATCGGCCTACAGGCGGCGCAAGGCCTGCTGCTGACCACCTCGTTCTACTGGGACATGGACGACAAGACGCGCGAATGGTCGAAGCGCTATTTCGCCAAGATGAACCGGATGCCGTCGATGTGGCAGGCCGGCGTCTATTCCAGCGTGATGCACTATCTCAACGCCATCCAGGAGACCGGCAGCGACGATCCGCTGAAAGTGGCGGCCAAGATGCGCGAGAAGCCGATCGAGGATTTCTTCGCCCGCAACGGCAAGCTTCGCGAGGACAATCTGATGGTGCACGACCTCTGGCTGGTGCAGGTGAAGACGCCGGAGGAGAGCAAGTATCCGTGGGACTATTACAAGATCCTAACGACGATTTCCGGCGACAAGGCGTTCGGCCCGCCGGACCCGGCCTGTCCGCTGGTGAAGAAGTGAGATTGGCGAGTGGCGAATAGGGACTAGCGAATGGAGGCTTCCATTCGCTATTCGCTATTCGCAATTCGCCACTCGCTACTTCACCACCCCGATCTCGCGAAAATACTTCATCACGCCCGGATGGATCAGCTCCGGCCTCGGCGCGGCCGCGACCGTGTTTGCGGCGGTGGTCTCGCAGGCCTGGGCGAGCTTCTTGCAGAACGTCGCTTCGATACCGTGTAGCGTCTTGGCGAGGCGGTAAGCGACGTCGTCGGGCAGATCCTCGCGCGTGAGGATGAAGCTCCAGGAACCGAGCGAGGCGATCGGCTCGGTCTGCTTCGGGTAGGAGCCGGCCGGCACGGTCAGCGGCTTGAGGAACGCATGCTTGGCGCGGATGCGGGCGATCTCGTCCGCACTCGGCGCGATGAAGCGCGCGCCCGATGCGCTCGAAGCGACGGCGGCAAAGCCGGGCCAGCCGATGCCGGCACCCCAGAGTGCGGCGACGCGGCCGTCCGCGACCATCGCGGGGCCGTCGCCGGCGCGGTCGAGATAAACAGACTTGAAGTCCTCGTCCTGCTTGAGGCCAAGACCATCGAGCACATAGCGCGCCAGGATCGGCAGGCCGGAGCCCCTGGCGCCGAACGCGACGGGCTGACCGACGAGATCGCGGATGGTCGTGTACGGGCTGTCGGCGCGCACCACGAATAGGCCGGGGTTGGAATAGATCGCGGTGAGGATCTTCAGCGCTACCTTCGCACGGCCGATGCCGGCGAAGGCCTCATAGGCCGGCTCGCCCGCAACCAGTGCGAGATCGAGCTCGCCCTTTTCCAAGAGCGGGATGTTCTCGTTGCTGCCCTTGGTGTTGCGCGGGGCGATGATGATTTGCGGATCGGCCGCGTTCATCAGCTCCGCGAAGGCGTTGCCATAGAGCGGGAAGCCGCCGCCGGGCGTCGCTGTTCCCAAGCTGATCGTGGTCGGAATGACCGTGCCGCCGGTCTGGGCGGCGGCGGGGCTGGCGAGCAGCGCCGCACCGAGAAGGATCTTGGCGAATCTCATGGGCATCCCTGACGGACCTGCGTCAACACCGACTTGCGGCGGTGTAGGCAGCGCGCTGATTTTGTGAAAGCATGCCGCGCAACGACAATAGAACAATGGGAGGTGTCATGTTGCGAATTTTGCGTCACGGTGTTTTCGGACTCGCAGTCCTGTTGGGTCTTTTCAGCGCTACCCCTCCCGCCGCCGCAGCCTATCCCGATCGTCCCGTACACTGGCTGATCGGCTTTTCCCCCGGCGGCCCGGTCGACATCGTGGCGCGGATCATGGCGCAGTGGCTGTCGGAGCGGCTCGGCCAGCAATTCATCGTCGAGAACCGCACCGGCTCCGGCGGCAACATCGCCGCGGCCGCCGCGATCAACGCCCCGCCGGACGGCTACACGCTGCTGTTCGTCGCGCCCAACAACGCGATCTCGACCTCGCTCTACAAGAAGCTGCCGTTCGACTTTTTGCGCGACACCACCCCGGTGGCCAGCATCATGCAGCTCACCAACATGCTGGTCGTCTCCAACGCGTTTCCGCCGAAATCGGTTCAGGAGTTCATCGACTATTGCAAGGCCAATCCCGGCAAGATTTCTTATGCCTCCTCCGGCAACGGCACCTCGGTGCACATGTCGGCGGAGCTTTTCAAGGTGATGACGAAGTGCGACATGGTGCACGTGCCCTATCGCGGCTCGGCCATCGCCTTCCCCGACATCATCTCCAACAAGGTGCAGCTGATCTTCGACAATCTGCCCTCGGCGATGGAGCAGGTGAAGGGCGGCAACGTCCGCGCGCTCGGCGTGACCTCGCCGCAGCGCTGGCCGAGCGTGCCCGACGTGCCCGCGATCGCCGAGACCGTGCCGGGCTTCGAATCGGTTGGCTTCTACGGCATCTCCGCGCCGAAGGGCACTCCGCCTGAGGTGATCGAGATCCTCAACAAAGCCGTCGGCGAAGCGCTGAAGGACCCGAAGCTGGTGGCAAAGCTCGCCGAGACTGGCGGCATCCCCAAGCCGATGACGCCGGCCGAGTTCGGCAAGCTGGTCGCGGACGAGACCGCGAAGTGGCGCAAGGTGGTCGAGTTCGCCGGGGTCTCGGTGGACTAGGCAGCGGCCGTGCCGCCGAGCGCAGCCGCACCATGTTCGAGGGGGCCAACAGGCCCTCTCAAACAAAATTGCGAAAACAACCCCATGCACAGTAGACGAGGCCAGTGATTTCAATGGGTTATCGCCCACGTCGAAAAAACCTGCGAAACGCGGTTTGCTTCGTCGGGCAAAACAGGGTTATACAGGCATCATCGCCAATTTCGGTTATTCGAAATTTATCAATGATGTGCCGTGCCGGCGTTCCCATCCACCAGCGCCAGCATTGCACCCCCGCCTCAGGCCCTGTAAACGAACCGCGCACCGTTGCCGGCCGCGCTACCTGCGGCCGCCTCGCGGCGGGGCCTGTAGCTCAATGGTTAGAGCCGGCCGCTCATAACGGTCTGGTTCCTGGTTCGAATCCAGGCAGGCCCACCAAACAAAATCAACCCTTTATCCGCTGCTTTCGTGATCGCTGAGGCCGCCTCCAAACTGCAACGGTCTGCTCGTAGGTCATCGAAGAGACGCCGAAGAAATCCCACCGTCAGCAACGAGACTGCTGATTTGTCTAGGAAGCAAGCTTGCTTTTAGCTCGATAATTCGGTTGTGGCATCGCAAATTCGCGCGTTTGCATTCCGCAAAGAACCGGACTGTTGAATCTTCGGAGTCTTGCAACAAAACCGTCAAAAAGGCGCCATCGATCGGCCCGACATCGGTTTCCATCCGATTGTGAAAGTCAGCGAACTGGTAAGTGTTTCAGGGCTTCCTGGAAACGGCTGATCAGAGCTTGTACGGCAGAAACATTTACGCGGCGATCAGGCGCAACGGCCTTGATCCAGAGCGGGGGCACTGGAAATTCCTGCAGGATCGGCACCAGCGCGCCGGTGCGAATCAAGTCGCGCGCCATGTAATATGAGATCAATGCGATTCCGCGGCCGGCAGCTGCGGCATCGACCAATATCTGTGCGTCGTTTGAGGACAGGCGCGGTGTCACTTCGATTGTGATCTGACCTTGCCTTCCCTCGAACACCCAGGAATTGCCCGTAGGGATGAAGGAAAGGCAGGCGTGATTGATCAAATCGCGTGGATGCCTGATCTCTTGACTATTCGCCAGGTAATCCGGAGACGCGCATACCAAACGGTCTAACCGACACAGCGGAATCTCAGTCACGCCGCCGAACGAGATCCAGTAGGCACCTATGGCGAGATCGAAGCCTTCCGTAACCGGATTGACCGAACGGTCGAGCAACACGACTTCAAGGCGGACGCGCGGAAAATCGCGCTGATAGGCATCCAAGACCCCGCGCAACAGGAATGTCGTGAGCGACGTGGGCGCCTTGACGCGCAGGAAGTCCTCTACGTCCCCGGGGGCGCTACCGGGATCTTTCAGGAGATCGTCAAAATCGACGAGGGCGAGGCGGCTGCGTTCGACATAACGGCGT
Organism: Bradyrhizobium sp. NBAIM18; assembly: GCF_020193825.1. Classification (NCBI taxonomy): domain Bacteria; kingdom Pseudomonadati; phylum Pseudomonadota; class Alphaproteobacteria; order Hyphomicrobiales; family Nitrobacteraceae; genus Bradyrhizobium; species Bradyrhizobium sp. NBAIM18. The sequence goes on along the minus strand of NZ_JADYVO010000005.1, from coordinate 248,937 downwards.
CCGATCTCTGTAAGGACCAATTGCCGCGTCGAGCGCTTGAACAAAACGACCTTTAGGCGGTGCTCTAACTGGTTGATGCGCTTGGTGACGACGGAAGCAGCGATGCCGAGATGCAGCGCAGCGCGCGAGAAGCTACCGAGCTGCGCGACGACTTGGAACGTCTTGAAGTTCTCATAAATGTCCATCTAACGCGATTCGCGCGAGCTGCTCTCTCATCGCGGCATATTCCATCTCGAAATGAAAGATGTCAAATTTCTCCAACAGAGCGCGCAAGCAACAACGAAGCGCCGATCTTGGGAGCAACCGCCATGGAAACCAGAGCACGCTATGCCATCGCGAGGCAGCCGATCCTGCCAGCGATCCTTAAGGCCGCGGTCGCGATCGCCGCGATTTTGTTCTTGTGCCCTGCCGCGAGCGCACAAAACTGGCCGAGCCGACCGGTCACGATCGTGTCGCCCTTCTTGGCCGGGTCTACGCCTGATGCAGTCGCGCGCATCATCGCTGAGCGATTGCAACGCAAGCTCGGCCAAACCTTTGTTGTCGAGAATCGGACAGGCGCCAGCGGCAATACCGGCACCGCCGTTGTAGCCAAGGCTGCGCCCGATGGTCACACGCTCGGCGTCAGCATCGTCGGTCCGCTGGTCATCAATGCACTGCTGTTTCCACAGATGCCCTACGAAACCAGCAGGGATATCGCGCCGATCATGATCCTCGCCTCGCAGCCAAGCGTTCTGACGCTTAATCCAACCGTTAAGGCCGACGATGTATCCGCTCTGATCGCAATCATGAAGAAGGATGCCGACAAGATCGCATATGGATCGATCGGCCGCGGCTCGCTCTCGCATCTCGCGATGGAGTCGTTCGCGGCCAAGGCCGGCGTGAGGCTACTGCACGTACCCTATGCCGGGTCGCCAGCCGTTGTAACCGCCCTGCTGAGAGGCGATGTCCAGGTGGCCGTCCTGCCCGCAGGCGCGGTCGTTCCGCACGCGGCCGAGGGCAAGCTGAAGATGCTCGCGGTCACGTCCGCACGTCGCTCGCCTCTGTTGCCGCTGCTGCCGACCTTGGCGGAAAGCGGAATCGCCAATGTCGAAGCCGATGCGTGGGTCGGCCTCATCGCTCCCATTGGCGTCCCCGCCGACACGCTTGTGCGCATCCGGGAAAACGTGGCCGAAATCATGCGCGAGCCGGAATTGATCGAGAAGCTCAAGCTTCAGTTCATGACGCCAGTGGCTGGCACAGCGGACGAGTTCCGTGCCGTCCTGCGCGAGGAGTACGCTCGCTGGTCACCGGTGATAGCGGCCGGCGCGATCAAGGCCGACCAATGATGACTTCACCCGCCATCGCTATCGACGGCGTTTCGCATCGATTCTCGAACGTGCACGTTCTTGAGGACGTGTCTCTGACTGTGGCGCCCGGCGAGGTTCTCGCGATCGTCGGGCCGTCAGGCTGCGGTAAGAGTACGTTGCTATCGATCGTCGGCGGATTGCTCAATCCTACGGCCGGCACCGTCCGCGTCAGTAGCGACGTCGGCGAAAGCCTGAATGCGCTGACCTTCGTGTTTCAGGACTTCGCCCTACTGCCCTGGAAAAGCGTCGCGGCTAACGTTGCCTTTCCCCTTGAACATCGGGGCCTTTCGCGGCACGCGCGCGATCAGATCGTCGGCGATGCGTTGCGGCGAACCGGCCTGAGCGACTTCGCCAGCTTCTTTCCCAAGCAGCTCTCCGGAGGCATGCGTCAGCGTGTGGCCCTCGCCCGCGCATTGGCAGTCAAGCCTGCATTCCTTCTCATGGACGAACCTTTGTCTGCACTCGACAGCCAGACGCGAGAAATTCTCATGGCAGATCTGACTGCGCTGCTCGACGGAACGAAAATCAGCGTCATATATGTGACGCACAATTTAGACGAAGCCGTTCGCCTAGCAGATCGAGTGGCGATTTTCTCCCGCCGTCCGGGCCGCGTCCGCAGTGTTTTCGAAGTGCCCATTCCGCGGAGCCAACGAACGACGGATGCCGCCATAGCCGAACTCGCACGTGCGCAGCGCTCGCTGTGGTCGAGCATCCGCGAGGAAGCCGCGGAAGCCGATCGGGAGATCACGCATGTCTGACATCACAGCCAGCGCTGCGCCGGCGCCCGACAGCAATACCGACGCCGCGCGAAAAAGCCTTGAGCCCGTTTACTTCAGGGCTCACGGCTTCGCGCCGGCCTCGACAATGCTGGGCGGCTGGGTGGCAGCAATCGTCATCCTCGGACTATGGCAGGCGTCTTCATCTCTCGGCTTTGTCAACAGCCTGTTCCTTCCGAGCCCGCTCGCCGTCGCCCAGGCACTGGGTAGTCTCATCGCGACCGGCGAATTGTGGCAACATATCTCGGCTTCCGCGCTTCGGATTGCCGTAGGTTGGCTATGCGGAACGGCCGCGGGACTCATCGTTGGCTTTTCCATGGGGCTGTGGAGCCTATGGCGTTCGGCCGGGACGGCGATCGTTTCCGCGCTGTTCCCAATTCCCAAAATTGCTCTCCTGCCGCTCATGATCCTGTGGTTCGGGATCGGCGAGCCGTCCAAAATCGTCACCATCGCGCTGGGTGTCTTCTTTCCAACAACGATCGCCACTTATAGCGGCGTCGATTCCGTGCCGCGCAATCTGATCCGGATGGCGCAAAGCTTCGAGGTACCGTTCTTTGACATCGTGCGGAAGGTTGTGCTGCCCGGCGCGCTGCCATCGATCCTGGCCGGCTTCCGTATCTCAACCTCTTTTGCACTTCTGCTGGTGGTGTCGGCCGAAATGATCGGTGCGGACAAGGGCATCGGTGTCTTCGTCCTGCAGGCCGGCAACCTCATGCAGACCGATCTCTTGCTGGCGGGAGTGGCTGTGCTGTCCCTGTTTGGCCTCTCTATTTCGCGCGGCATCGGGCTTCTCGAGAAGACCGTCCTGCGCTGGCGCTGATTTCAGGCGATTGATAACGACATATGGAGATCTAGGAAATGCCCGGGCCCCTGAATGCGACCGATGGCTCCAATACTGGAGCGATGGCACGTGACGAAGCTATCCCGAGGTTTGACGTTGTCGTCGCGGGCGGCGGCGCGTCGGGATTGATTGCGGCCGTCTCCGCGGCGCGGCTTGGCATGCGCGTGCTAATGATCGATCGAGCGGGCTGCCTCGGCGGCACGGCAACGAATGCTTACGTCGCGCAATATGTTGGCTTCTTTAACCGCAACGTTCAGGCCGTGTGGGGCGTGCCCTACGAGTTCGTAAAGCGGATCATCGCGGCGGGCGGCAGCGACGGCTTCACAAAGTACACGATGGCGGAGGCAGCCGCGAATCCGCTCGTGATCCACAACCTTCCATTCAACCCGGAGATCGTCAAGATAGTTGCAGACGAGATTGTGCGCGAGGAAGGCGTGTCGGTTCTATTACACGCGCAGTTCGTGGATGTTTTGAAACAAGACGGCCAGGTGGTGGGCGTCGTTGTCGAAACCGTGTCGGGTCGGCAGGAAATCGCGGCTCGCGTGGTCGTAGACGCGACCGGAGACGCTCTCGCGGCGAAAGCCGCCGATGTTCCCATGCATCCCGACGATGGCGAACGCCAACCCATGACTCTGGTATTTCGCCTTTCGAATGTGGATGTCGCGACATTCCGCGCCATACCGCGCGAGACCAAACGTGCACTCGCGCTCAAGGGAATAGCTGCCGGCGAATTGTTCTGGGAAAGCATGTCGTTCGTCAGTACACCAGGGGGCACCGATGCGATCTGTTTGATGAGCCGCATCCAAGGCCTCGACGCACTCGACAGTTTCGACCGCAGCGAGGCCGAGCGCGTCGGCCGGCAGCAGATCAAGAGCATCGTGGCTTTTCTCACTCGACAAGTGCCTGGATTTGAACGCTCGATACTTGCCAGCATCGCGCCAAGCGTCGGCATCCGCGAAACGCGACGCATCGTTGGTCAATATACGCTGACCGGTGAGGACATCATCGCCCAGAAAGAATTCACCGATGCGATAGCGCTCGGCTGCGGACCGATGGACATTCATGAACCTAACGGCACCGGTATCGCGCTGTCGATGCCGCCCGCACCATTTGAGATTCCGATGCGATGCCTCGTTCCCGAAGCGGTCGAAGGCCTCATCGTCACTGGACGGGCGATCTCGGCGACCCGCGATGCCAATGGTGGCGCCCGCCATATGGCGACGGCAATGGCACTCGGCCAAGCGGCTGGCACAATGGCCGCGATCGCGGTGCGTGAGCAGGTCTCGACGCGGTCACTTCCAGTCGATGTCGTCCGGCACGAACTGAGGGCGGCCGGCGCAGCGCTGTCAACAATGGACTGTGCAGCACGCACCAACGCCGCATAGAGCAGATCGCTGACTATTTCAGGATTGAACAGAATGGCATTCTTCGTTTCGAGGCGGCCCGCCTTTGGTAGGATCGTCATAGCACTCGCAGCGATTTTGTCGCTGGCAACAATGCCCGTTCGTGCTGCCGACCGCCTCGTCATCGGGGTCGCGAAGCTGGCGTCGGCCGGACCTGTCTTCATTGCGATTGAGCGCGGCTATTTTCAAGAACAGGGCTTCGAGCCATCATTGAAGTATTTCGAGGCGGCGCAACCGATTGCTGTAGCTGCCGCGTCCGGTGATATTGACATCGGCGCCACTGCTCTCACGGCCGGGTTCTACAACATGGCTGCCAAAGGCGTGCTTAAGATCGTCGCTGCCCAGTCACACGAAGAACCCGGTTACCAGTCCAATGCGATTATCGCTTCGCTCAAGGGTTACGACAACGGTTTCAACTCGCTTGGCGCCTTGGCTGGAAAATCGATCGGTATCGCCGCCGTCGGGTCGACGGCGCATTACAGCCTCGGACTCTTTGCAGAAAAATATCAGATCGACTTGAAATCGGTCCGTATCGTTCCGCTGCAAACAATTCCGAACATGATCTCGGCGGTGCGTGGCGGGCAGGTAGACGGCACGATAATTCCCTCGACTGCGGCTATTCCGCTCATCAAGTCCGGAGAAGCAAAACTGATCGGCTACGTTGGCGATGAAACGCCCTGGCAGATCGGCGCGGTTTTCACTTCGACTAAGACGGCGACCGAGCGTCGTGATGTCGTCACGCGCTTCATCGCCGCCTATCGCAAGGGAACTAAAGATTTCTTCGAAGCGTTCGACGGCCCATCCGGAAAGACGATGAAGGGTGAGAAGTCCGACATCGTGCTTGCGATACTCTCGAAATATACCGGACAGCCGACGGAATCGTTGAAAGACATCATTCCGTACGTCGACCCCGATGCGCGCCTCGATATCAAGGACGTGATCAAGCAGATCAGGTGGTATCAATCGCAGGGGTTCATCCCGCCGGACGTGGATCCTCAAGTCGTGTTCGACACGTCGCAAATCGTCGAAGCACCGGCGCGGTGACAATCACAGCAGTCTTTCCTGGCGGCATAAGCGCCGGCGCCAGCGATACCATCTTCTACGCCGAGAACAACACACTGTAGTCGGACCGACAAATATGCGATTGGGGAGAAAGTTATGGTTGTGAGTTCTATCAGTGAACCGACGCGTCAGACGGTCGTCTTCGGATCGTATGACGTGGTCGTCGTCGGCGGCGGCCCGGCGGGCCTCGCAGCCGCCACAGCCGCGGCTCGAAATGGTGCCGACGTGCTCCTCATCGAGCGTTACGGCTTTTTGGGCGGCATGGGCACAGCGGGAGGCGTCACCAACTTTGCCGGGCTTTTTGGTTTGGTGCACGGCGAAACCCGACAAGTGGTCCACGGCGTTGCCGACGATCTCCTGGCTCGCGTTGACCGGCTCGGAGGATTGAACAAACCTCAGCAGGGGCTGCAAGGTCGCATCACCGTGCGATCGTATGACGTGTCAATTCTCAAATGCGCGGCTGACGATTTGCTTCTCTCCGCCGGCGTGAAGATACTCTTCCACGCGGTGGCGGTCGATGTCGTGATGGACGGCGGCACGATTGCCGCTCTTATCATGGAAACGAAATCGGGGCGTCGCGCCGTCCGCGCAAAGACATTCATCGACTGCTCCGGTGATGCTGATCTCGCCGCTCGCGCGGGTGTGCCCTTCGAGACGGGGGATGGGCATGGCAGTGGCCTTTTTCCATCCATGATGTTTCGGGTCGGCGGCGTGGACCCGGAACGCGCGCTTGCGGCGATTGGCGAGTTCAGGGCGATCGATAAGCTCATGAACGACGCCGCCGGCAAGGGCTATAGCTTTCCGAGGGAGGGCGCGATCGTGCGCCCTCAAAAGAATCCGACCGAATGGCGCGCCAACGTGACCCAGATCCGAAACAAGAATGGGAACGCCATGGACGCAACGGATGCACTTCAACTGAGCGATGGAGAAGTTGATGGGCGACGTCAAGTTCAAGAATATTTTCGTTTCCTGAAGAACGAAGTACCGGGATTCGAGAACGCGCACATCGTGGAGATCGCCCCGCAGGTGGGTATCCGCGAGACCAGGCGCATTGAGGGCTCATACAGCCTGTCCGGCAAAGACATTGTCGGATGCGCCGATTTCCAGGATGCGATCGGTGTCAATGCGTGGCCGATGGAACTTCACGAAGCTGGCAAGATCAAGTGGGGCTTCTTTCCTGACGGAAGCCGCGGATTCTGTCAGCTACCTTTCCGCATGCTCGTCCCAAAGGGCGTCTCCAACCTCCTTGTGGCCGGTCGCTGCGCGTCCATGGATCACGAGGGACAATCTGCGGCACGCGCAAGCGGTGCCTGCTTCGCCATGGGCGAGGCTGCCGGCACGGCGGCAGCCATGGCTGCCGATCGGCTGAACTCCGCCGTCGGACAGGTTGATATCGCCGCGCTTCAGCTGAAACTGAAGGAACAAGGCGCTTATCTCGGGATCGATAAGTAGACCTTCGTCCTGACGTTCACTCCTGAGAGTTGCCAAGTAGCAAGCACTGCAGTCCGTTTATCACGAGATCATCGTCACCTATCTACCTCCCCCTCTTCGCCGGTCACACCGATCGGCGCGCATGACTACCAAGCTCTGCTCGCCGGCGGCGATTCCCATTGCGACTGACCATTTCGGCTGTAGGTCAATCACGTCAGTTCTGTCGACTGCGCCTGAATTCCGGTCTTCACCCAAAAGCCGATATGATCAATCGTTGATCGTGGGACCAAACCGCCCACCAGAAATCCCACAGAAACCCCGTGAACAAACGCGCACGAACGTACTCAAGGATGCAAATTCTTCGTTGAAAATGCTCAGATATTCCGGATATTCACTGCGCTCATAACGGTCTGGTTGCAGGTTCGAGTCCTGCCGGGCCCACCACGCTTCGCCCTTCGGGCTACGCGTGGCGCAGCCAAGCGGAGAACGAGGGGCAAGCGCGGTGTCCGGCATAGCTGGAGCGCAGCGGAAGCAAAGACGGACTGGCGCGGCAAGCTTCGGCTCGGCAAGCCAACGCCACACATCAAAGTAAGCATGCGAAGGTATTTCTCGCGTCCGTTCACTCGACGGTGCACTCTCGATCTTTCGCGAGCAGCCGAAAGCGCTCCCCGTTCGTTCAAGGTGAAACCAGCCGCTTGCGGACAGCATACCGAACCAGCTCGGCGGTGGAGGACATCCTGAGCTTGCGCATGGCCGAGGCGCGGTGTGTCTCGACCGTCTTGACGCTCAGATTCAGGATCGCGCTTATTGACCTGTTGGTGTGCCCCTCTGCGATCAGCTGGACCACGCTCTCCTCGCGCGAGGTCAGCAGCATGTCGGCCCGGTTCTGCTTGTTCGCCTGGTAGTCGCGGAGCAGCTTCTCCAGCAGAACACTCGTGAAGTAGGGTCTGCCGTCGAGCAGCGCTTCGACCGCGGAAATGAGATGGTTGCGAGCGTCGGACTTGAACAGGAAGCCGCGGATTCCGGCCAGAATGGCCTCTGTCAGCAGCTCCTCGCTTTCATGCATCGTGAGGATAAGCACCTCGGTTTGAACGTGAAGCGCTCTGAGGCGGCGGCTGACCTCCAGGCCGTTGATGATCGGCATGGAATAATCGACGATCACGATGTCTGGCCTGGTTTCCATCGCAAGCGTGACCGCCTGCTCACCATTGGTCGCCTCGCCGCTCACGATCCAGTTGGACCGCGTTTCAACAATCGCACGAAGTCCGGAACGCACGATTTCATGGTCGTCCGCAATCAAGATGCGTTTCACGGGTCGTTCCCGTTTGCCTACCCTGGGCCAAGCCAGGTGGACTAGAGCGGTCATCGGCCGTCAGGTCGAACGATCATACGGCGTCCCACAAGAACGGTTATCCAGCAAAACCCTGAGAGATGCAGGGCGAAGGTACTGACAGCCACGGATCGCCACGGCTTGCGATCAGGCCTCGACGAGTCCGCTCCGCACCGCGTATCGCACGAGGCCCGCGGTCGAGTTTACCTCCAGCTTGCGCATCGCCGCTGCACGATGTGCCTCCGTCGTCTTAACGCTCAGGTCGAGGATCGCGCTAATCCCCTTGTTGCTGTAGCCCTCGGCAACCAGCTTGACGACGAGCTGCTCGCGCGAGGTCAGCCCATGGTGGTGTCGTTCGCCGTGGGGGCCCGGCCCGCCGTCGTATTCGATAATGCTATTCGTACAGAAGAACGGCCTGTGCATCAGCAGCGACTCGACAGCCGCCAGCAGCAGCTTGTTCGCATCAGACTTCACCAAGAAAGCGCGGGCGCCGGCCTCGAACGCCTGCTGCGCTATCAGACCCGAATTGTGCACGGTGAAGATCAGGATCTCGGTTTGCAGCCGATAGTCCTTCATACGCCGCGCCACCTCCACGCCGGTCATCCTCGGCATCGAGAAATCCAGGATGGCGACGTGGGGCTGGCTCTGGATCGCCGCCGCGACCGCTTTGCCTCCGTCGGTGGCCTCGGCCACCACTTCCCAGTCCGCCCGCTGTTCGAGGACCGCCCGCAAACCCGATCGCACCGCTTCGTGATCGTCGGCTATGAGGATACGTTTCATGCAGCACACTCCCTATTCTTGACGGCGGTTCGGGTCGCGCTTTCGACCCGCCGCCGCTGGCTAGTGTTCTTTCGCTGATCGTGTGCCGGTCGCTGGCCTCGTATTGATCGTGGTCCTTCGTCGATTGCGCCTATTTACTGCAAGGACGTGCGGGAAGACCGCGGACAGAACGGTGCCGGAGTGCGGTGCCATCCCGTTGGACTGGATGGCGAGCGTACCTCCGATCCCGTGCAGCCTCGCGCGCATCGCGGGAATTCCGACGCCGCTCGATAGCGTCCCGGCACCCGGCCTGCCAGGGTGGGGAAGACCGCGTCCATTGTCGCTGATCATCAATTGGAAACGACTGTCGACAACATCGATGACGATTGCCACCTCCGTCGCTTTTGCGTGACGGAAGACGTTCGTCAGAGCCTCCTGAACAACGCGCAGCAGCGAGCGTTGGGCCTCATAAGGTAACCCATCGACCTCCGGCACGATGTTCACCCTCACATGCAACGAGGTGCGCGCCGCGAACCCTTCCGCGTAGCCTTCGATCGTGGCCTTCAATCCGTCACCCGTCAGATCCCGCGGATGCAGCAGATAGGCAAAAGCCCGGAGCTCCCGGAGCGCTTCATCAATCGACGCGTCGATTTCGTCGCAGATCCGTTCGGCGGCTTGTGTGCCGTCAAGCTGGCCGCGGATCCGCATCAGGCCGAGACTCGCAGCAATCAGATGTTGACAGGTCGAATCGTGGAGATCGGAAGCGATCCGCTGCTGAATGCTCTCCTGAAGCGACAGCAGGCCAGCTTCGACATCCAGCCCGTTCCCCCATGTGGTGGCGTCCTCGAAGCGAACGTCGCGCGCCTCGCGATGGCAGCCGATCAACCGGACGACACCGCGGGTCGCGGGATCCAGGATCGGCGTGACCGTCGTTTCCTTCGTGCGGGACGAACCACCAAACGCCAGCCGCTGCCGGATCCTGATCTCAGCCTTCTCCGCGAGGCTCGCCCGAAGTGCTTCGCAGACAGATCTCGCGTCATCCGCGCTCAGGCAATCGAATACGTCCATGTCGAGCACGTCTCGCGACGATACGCCGAGCCGGGACTCGAATGCCGGATTGATGCTCTCGTAGACGAAATGTCCGCAAAAGGAGGGGCGCGCGACGAAGAGGAGATCTGCAGAAGAGTTCCAGTAAAGCTCCTCGGTCGATGGTTGCAAACCTACGCGCAGCCAGCGCTTGGGACTGGTTTGCCTCGACTCTCTGGCGGGGGAGCCATGTGGCTTCACTGTACTACTCACTCTATTCCGGCGACTCCCGATATTGGCCACGACGACAATAGCGGGGTCTCTCCCCACCCTGCCGGCGAGAAATCCTCCACCGAATTCGGAATAGCGCACCTGCGGGGTCAATCGACTATACACCCAGCGAACCGCTCATTCAACATGAGGTAGTATTCGTGAGGGATTGAAATCTTGGCCTTCGTAAAGGGCCGCCGAATCTCAAATCCGATGCAATAGAGAGTAAAAATGGCGATGCGCGGCGAATGAGCCCGAACGGCATCGTCGCGCCACCATTCCGTGGTCGCCGGGTGTCCTCCACCGTCCCCCCGCATAATGCGCTGACAGGTTCGCCAAGGCTATCGGCTACTGCTCGTGTCCGACTTCTTCTTTCTGGTCGCCTTCGCGGGCGGTGCCGCCGGGGCCGGCGCAATTGCGAGCGGGTGAGATGGTTGCTCCAGACGGCGCGTCGCGACATCATCCCGAAGTGCATCGGTATCGAGTCGATGGCTACGATCGACCGCATCGCGAGGATCGGCCAGCACGACCGTCGTCATCATGCTTGAGATCATGAGGCAGGTCAGCATTAGAAGGCGTCTTGCCGGCATCTCTCGAGCACCTCTCAAAAGGCAAAGTCCAGGCGAGGCCCGATCCGAACGTCCCTGTATCGCCGCAGCGGGACGTTCGAGGTTCGCGCCTCGTAGAGCACGGTCGTCGTGAGCGACACGTTGTTGGCAACGTTGTACTTCAGGCCGAGGTCAACCGAATAGAGCTGATCCTGGCGACCGGTATTGAGTCCATCGGTGAACCAGTAGGCTTCGAACAGGGGCGTACTGACGATCGACCACCTGGGATCGAGCTTGACCTCGATTCCGAGCACGGCGTCAAAGCGCCAGCGGCGCGCCTCGGCCAGATCGGAGAAACGGTAGGTCAAAAGCACTAGTGGCGAGAACGTCGCGTTGCCAACGCGGAAATCGCGCGCGACTGAGCCCATCACGTCGTGGGACGTGAAGGCGAGATCGCGGTAGATGCCATCGAAATCATATCGATTTTCGTAAATGCCAGAAAAGCGCCAGCCGTCCCAGTTCTCGGTCAGACGCGCGCCCATGCGCGCGACGGCGAAATTGCCGTCCTTTTCCCGCGAAAAGGCTTCGTATTGAGCCCGCGCATAGAGCCGGTATGACAGATCGTTGGTGAGGTTCCCGTCGAGCCTGACGCTCACGTCGGGCGCGTAATAAACGTCGGACCTGCGGTTATCGCGGGTGAAGAGCGCGTTGTCGGTGAAAGTCGGCGAGATGGAACCAACGACGCTCCAGGACGGGGCTTGGTAATAAGGAACCGCGTAAGAGGATGTAGCAGCTCCGCTCGATTTGAAGTCGGTGAGATCGAGGTCCGCCGCCCAAGCCGTACTACTGCCGAGCAGTGCGGCAACCGGCAGAAAAAATCCAGACGGTCGCATAGGTCCCCTCCGATGCTGCAGCCGGACACCGGGATTCACGTCTACTGCGCGCCAATTGTGGCGTGTTAATGTTGAGATGATAAATCACAGGTTGATCCGGGCCGATTCCTCCGCCGGCTAGTAGTCGACCGGATCCCTGGTAATCGGGCAGGTCATGCAGTGACCGCCGCCTCGACCACGTCCGAGCTCCGCGCCGACGATGGTGATCACTTCGATTCCCTCCTTGCGCAGCAGCGTATTGGTATAGGTGTTGCGATCGTAGGCGAAGACGACGCCTGGAGAGGCGCAGACCAGATTGGCACCGCTGTCCCACTGAGTTCGCTCTCGCAGATAGGCGTTGCCACCGGTCTCCACGACGCGGAGCTTCTTCAGGCCGAGCGCTTCAGCTACGACGTCCACGAAAGGCTTCTCGTCCTTCCGCAACTCGATACCAGCGGAATTGTCCGCCGGCCGGTAGGAGAACGCCGTGATGCTATTGACGATATCGGGGTAAAGCAGCACGCAATCCCGATCGGCGAACGTGAAGACCGTGTCGAGATGCATCGCCGCGCGGAGCTTGGGCATGGCCGCCACAATGACGCGCTCGGCAGCCTTTCTCCTGAAAAGAGCAGCAGCAAGCTGACTGATCGCCTGTCTCGATGTCCGCTCGCTAAGACCGATCAGGACATTGCCCTTCCCGATCGGCATCACATCGCCGCCTTCCAGCGTGGCAAGGCCGTGATCGTGGGTCGGATCTCCCCACCAGACATTGACCTTGCCGGCGAAATCAGGATGGAACTTGTAAATCGCGGCGGCGAGGATCGGCTCCTCATGACGCGCCGGCCAGAACAGCGAGTTCAGCGTCACGCCGCCATAGATCCAACAAGTGGTATCGCGCGTGTATAGCGTGTTCGGAAGCGGCGGCAGCAGATACTCGGTCATGCCGGCCGCCTCCCGGATCAGCCGGAGCATTTCACCACCATGAGCATCGGGGAAATCGTGGGTCGACAATCCTCCGATCAGGGTCTCCGCCAGTTCGCGGGGCTTGAGGCTCTCCAGATAGCCGCGAAGCTCGTCGATCAGTCCAAGGCCGACCTGGTTCGGGACCACCTGATTGTCGAGGATCCATCGCCTCGCCTCCGGGATGGCGACGGTATCCGTGAGCAGATCGTGCATCTCGACGACCTCGATGCCACGGTCGCGCATCTTCTGCACGAAGTCGAAATGGTCGCGCTTTGCATTGTCGACCCACAGGACGTCGTCGAACAGCAGCGTGTCGCAATTGGTCGGAGTGAGACGCTGGTGAGCGCGGCCCGGCGAGCAGACCATTACCTTGCGCAACTGACCGACTTCCGAATGAACGCCAAAAGGAAGCGCTCCGTTTGATGTCTGTTGTGTCATGAGCGCAACCTCCGCAATCGATCCGCCTAGATCGTGATGTAGCCGGTGGCGAGGCCGTGAATGCCGACGGCCGCGCCGATCGCAGCCACGATGAAGATGCCCCACTCCACCGGTGCAAAAATCCTCGCCTTCTGTTGGACCCGCGCCCAGACATACAGCGCCGTGCCGGGCACGTAGAGCAGCGCGGATAGCAGCAGGTATTTCATTCCGGCCGCGTAGATGAGGAAGAGTGTGTAGATGACGGCGATGCCGGTGAAGATCAGATCTCGCCTGTGCTCGCCCGCACTCTTCTCGTACGTCTCGCCGCGCTTCACCAGCAGCAATCCGTAGGCGGCGACCAGGAAGAACGGAATGAGGTTCATGACGCTCGTGAGATTGAGCATCAGCGAGAAGGCATCACGGGACCAGTAGGTGCTGATGACGAAGAGCTGCACCACGATATTGGTCAGCCAGAGCGCGGCAGCCGGCACCTTGTTGGCGTTTTCGGTACCGAACACGCGCGGCATGTCCCGGGTCCGACCGGCCGCGGAGAGCACTTCGGCGCAGATCAGCGACCAGGCGAGATAGGCGCCCAATACGGAGACCAGAAGCCCGATGCTGACGAAGACGGCACCCCAATGTCCGACCACTGCCTCCAGCACCGTGGCCATTGACGGTTGCCGCATGTCTGCGATCTCCGCGCGCGGCAGCACGGCGTAGGGCAGCAGGGTGACGAGCACCATCAGGCTCGTGACGACCAGGAAGCCCATGATCGTCGCCGCGCCGACGTCGGACCGCTCCTTGGCGTAGCGGGAATAGACGCTGGCCCCCTCGATCCCGAGAAAGACGAACACCGTGACCAGCATGGTCGCACGGATCTGCTCGAACAGTCCCTTGTCCGGCATGCCCTCGCCACCCCAAAAGTTGACACGGAACAGGTCGGCCTTGAAGGCGAAGATCAGGATGGCGATGAAGATCAGGATCGGCACGATCTTGGCGATGGTGACGATGGTGTTGATCGCGGCGGCCTGTTGCACCCCGCGCAGGATCATGAAGTGAAACAACCAGATGCCGATCGAGGCAACGACGATCGCGATGACCGTATTGCCGTCGCCGAACACGGGAAAGAACGCGCCCAGGGTCGATTTGATCAGGACCCAGTAGGACACGTTGCCGATGCAACTTCCCATCCAGTAACCGAGCGCCGACAGGAATCCGGGATAGTCGCCAAAGCCCTCTTTCGCATAGGCATAAACACCGGCATCGAGACCAGGCTTGCGCTCGGCCAGAGATTGGAACACGCGCGCCATGGTGTACATGCCACCGCCTGCGATGCACCAGGCGAGGATGGCGCCGAAGGGACCGGTTGCGGTGCCGAAGGTTCTCGGCAGCGAGAAGATGCCGGAGCCGACCATGGAGCCGACGACCATTCCCGTCAGTGCGAACAATGAGAGCTTCTGGGCCGATGTCGTCGCGGTCATTGAATGGCCTCGAAGAGCGAGCGAAGACCGACGCCGTCACCGATGTCTCGAACGATGCGTTGCCGACTCCTCATTTCGAGATCGAACCATGCGCCGTGGCCTCGGCCCGGCCCATCAGGTGATTACCTAGTCGCTGCCCGGGATTACCCTCGCGCCGGGCGCGAGCGATGTCGCTGTACGTCACCCCTTCTGGATGCGACCATCAACCTCCAATCTCCCATCGGGACAATCCCCATCGAGACCGAGGGTTTTCTCCGATCCCCTGAGGCAGCTCTCGCGCGGTAGCTTCCTCGGGTCGCTTGCATGCTCCAACGGGAGGTCTTCATGTCCGATCTGGTCGCCATCGTATATCCGTCCGAGGCGAAGGCCGAGGAAGTGCGTCAGCGATTGCTTAAGCTGCAGAAGGAGTATCTGATCACGATCAGTGACGCCGTGATCGCCGTAAAGACGGACCAGGGCAGCATCAAGCTCAACCAACTCGTCAACACGACCGCCATGGGCGCGGTGACGGGAAGCTTCTGGGGCCTTTTAATCGGTGTCCTCTTTCTCAATCCGATCCTCGGAGTTGCCGTAGGCGCAGCGTCCGGTGCGCTCGGCGGCGCTCTTTCGGACGTCGGCATCGACGATGCCTTTATGAAGAGTCTCTCCACCAGTCTTCAGCCCGGCAACGCCGCCCTGTTCGTCCTGATCAAGCACATGACCGCCGACAAGGTGATTAAGGAGATCAAGGACGCGGGCGGCGTCGTATTCAAGACCTCCCTCGACGAGACGAAGGAAAAGGCGTTGCGCGATGCCCTCGCCAGCACGGTGGAGCGGCCGGCGGCCTGAGCCGCCGCCCTTCCCTTCTCAACGGCGGCCGCCCGCAAGACGCAGCAGCATCAGGAACAGGTTGAGGAAATTGAGATAGAGCGACAGCGCGGCAATGACCGACTTTCGCCCCGAAGCGGTTTGGTCATCCGCGCTGTCGTACATCGCCTTGATCCGCTGCGTATCATAGGCCGTCAAGCCGGCAAACACGCCGACTCCTACGATCGAGATCAGCCAGTCGAGCGCAGTCGACCACAGGAACAGGTTGACGACGCTCGCGAAGATGATCCCAATCAGCCCCATGAACAGGAAGGTACCCAATCCCGACAGGTCGCGCCGGGTCGTGTAGCCGAAGACGCTGAGCCCGCCGAACATTGCAGCAGCGATCACGAAGACGCGGGTTATCGACGAACTGGTGTAGATGTGTAGTAGGATCGAGAGCGAGATACCGACCAGGGCAGCATAGAGGAAGAACAGCAGGCGCGCAGTTGGCACCGACAATGTCTCGATGCGCGAGCTGAGAAAGAACACCAACCCAAGCGGCGCCAGGATGAAAACCCACATCAGCGGGCTCTGCAGCAGCGCGGGGCCGGTGACCTGATAGGTCAGGCCGGCGGCGACGGCGGTCAGGGCGACACCCGCGGCCATATCGCCATAGATCCGCAACATGTACTGGCGCAGTCCGGCATCCACGGTGATCCGGCCGCCGACGACGTCTGTCGCCGCCAAGTTCTCATCGAGATTCGACATCGCATCCTCCTGTGCAGCCCCCTAAAGCGCGACCACGCTAGGCTCTGCTTCGACGGAACAACATCGGACAATCACCCGAAGACATCAGGTGAAAACCACTCTTCGCCCGAATGGGGACGGCATGGCGCTGATTGCCGATCCGTAAGACTGGAACCTGCTTCGGGGTCGTAAGACTATTGACTGAGGCACCTTGCGCTTTTGTCACTGGAGACCGGAGGCGCCATGACCTAACCGGAGGCATGCGCTTCTTCTTCCATATCACCGATCGATACGGCGTCTCGCCCGACACGATCGGATGCGATCTTAGCGAGCAGGATGCGGCCGTCCTACATGCCAGGCGCCTGGCCGCCGAACTCGCCAAGTCCGGCGAGTTCTTCCGTGGCAGCGTCGTGCTGGTCGCGCGGGATACGTTGCCGACGTCCTGGCACAAGGGCGAGGACGACACCGCCGCTTCCCGTGGCGATATCTGAATCGGCGGCCACCGATTTCCTGCCTCTCTTCCTACAGACAATCCCTGATGTGCGCACGCGGGAGGTGGCTCTAAGGTTCGGGGAGGGAGGCCGCGAATGCAGCCGCCTCGGATCGGAAGGCATCCATCATGGCTGCTTCGACAAGCGAGGCCGATCAGAAGCTTTCGCGCAATGCGCTGATCGCCCTGGTGATCGGGTCGATGGTCGGCTCCGGCATCTTCGCATTGCCGGCTCAGTTCGGGCGCACCACCGGCGCTTTGGGAGCGATCATTGCCTGGATGATTGCTGGCACCGGCATGTTGACTCTGGCCTTCGTGTTCCAATCGCTATCCCGGCGCAAGCCGGAGCTCGATGCGGGCATCTACGCCTATGCCAAAGCCGGTTTCGGTGATTACATCGGCTTTGCGTCCGCCGCCGGCTACTGGATCGGCTGTTGTCTAGCCGACGTCGCCTGCCTCATCCTGATCAAGGCCACGCTCGGCCAATTCTTCCCCGTGTTCGGCGACGGCACCACGCCGGTAGCCATCGCTTCGGCCTCCGTGCTGCTTTGGAGCGTCCATATTCTGGTGCTGCGCGGCATCAAGGGGGCTGCCGCGCTCAACACGGTCACAACTTTCGCGAAGATCATTCCCATCGTGCTGTTCATCGTGGTGGCTGCGGTCGCCCTGAACCGCGGGCTTTTCTCCGACAATTTCTGGGGAACGACCGAGCCCGACGCCGGGCAGGTGTTGAGCCAGGTCCGCAGCACGATGCTGCTCACGGTGTTCGTCTTCGTCGGCATCGAGGGCGCGAGCGTATATTCGCGCTACGCACGAAGGCGCGACGACATCGGTATCGCGACGGTCACCGGCTTTCTGACGGTTCTCTGCCTTCTCGTGCTCGTGACACTCCTGTCCTACGGCATCCTGCCGCGGAGCGGGCTCGCGGACCTGCCGACACCATCGATGGCAGGCGTGATGGAGGCCATGGTCGGCCGCTGGGGCGGTGTGTTCATCAGTATCGCATTGCTGATCTCGATCCTCGGCAATTACCTGTCATGGTCCCTCCTTGCGGCCGAGATCCTGCACTCAGCGGCCATTCAGCGCACGATGCCGGCCTTTCTGGCGCGCGAGAACGTTCACAAGGTCCCTGTCGGCGCGCTCTGGCTCACCAACTGCGTGATCCAGGCGTTGCTTCTTGTGAGTTGGTTCGCCGAATATGCCTTCACGCTCGCCCTCAAGATGACGAGCGCAATGACACTGGTCCCGTATTTCCTCGTGGCGGCTTACGGCCTGAAGCTCGCATGGACTGGTGAGGCCTATGCTTCCGGCGAGCGCGCCCGCACCAGCGAGGGGATCTTCGCGGCCGTCGCGACGCTCTACGCGGCGGGAATGATCTACGCGGGCGGGGCGAAATTTCTCCTGCTGTCCGCGATCCTCTACGCGCCGGGAACGCTGCTGTTCCTGATCGCCAAGCGCGAACGCAAGGAGCGGCTTTTCAAGCCGGTCGAGTCCGTCCTGTTCGGCGCGGTGGCCATCGCCGCGGGGATCGGAATCTACGGCCTGGCTGTCGGAGCCATCGCGATCTGACCGATGTCGCTGACCGCATGGAGGCGAGGATGAAGATGTGGATCAACTATCGTACCCTGTTCCTCACCGCAGTCGTAGCCGCCACTCTGCCGTCAAGCATTTCCCCGGCTCAGCCGAAGGACGATACCGTGGCCGCGCCGAAGCAAACCGGCACGGCCGCCCCGGGCGATGCGAGGCCCAACATCAACACCAACATGAATCCATTCAAGCATCGCTATTGGCGTCATCGCGGCGGCAAGCATCCGCATTTTGGCAGCCGCCGCGTCCGCTCGTGAGGCGTGACCACATGACGGCGGACCGATCGATGAGCGACGCCAGGGTCGGATCCGAGCGGGTCCGCGGCCTCGTTCGGAATGAGAGCCCGATCGACGATTCGGTCCAATCCGGACGACCGAGCCTGCTTGCGATCGGCCTCACTGTGCTCGTCGTGGCCGTGGCCCTCTTCCTGGTCTGGCAAACGGTGTCGAGTCTCTTGATCGTGTTCGCAGGCGTGCTTTTCGCAGCCTTTCTCGATGCCGCAGCCCGGGCTCTGGCGCCGGTTCTTCCTCTCAGCCGCGTCTGGCGTCTGACGCTCGTTCTCCTGCTGCTGTCGGCGCTGGCAGGCTTCGGGCTGGCCTGGGGGACCGGTAAGCTGCCGGAGCAGACGCGTGTGCTGCTGAAAGTCATGGATGCCCAGGTCGACATCCTGCAAGAGCATTTGTTGTCTTATGGCGTGGATCTGCTCGGCCCGGAATGGGGGCGTGACTTCGCGCAGTGGCTGTTCGCCGACCAGGGTCGGTTCCTCAGCCATGCGCAATTCCTGCTCGGCGGCGCCTCGAGCCTTTTGACCGCCGTGCTCGTGATCTTGTTCCTCGGCATTCTCTTCGCCTTCGATCCCATCAGCTACCGCGACAGCGTGGTCGTGCTGGTCAGGCAATCTTACCGGGCCCGCGCGCGCGAGGTGATGGACGAGATGGGCACCGTGATGCGGCTGTGGTTCGTCGGCCAGTTGATCCGCATCATCCTGATGACGCTCTTCGTCTGGCTTGCCCTTTACCTCATCGGCCTGCCTGGCCCATTCGTTCTCGGATTGCAGGCAGGATTGTCGAACTTCATCCCCTATCTTGGGCCAATCGTCGCCGCGATCCCGATCGCGCTCGTTGCGATGCCGCTCGGAGCCTCGCCGCTGATCTGGGCGGTCGCGGTCTACACCATCATCCAGTCGATCGAAGGTTACGTCATCGGCCCGCTGATTCAGCGGCATGCGGTCGAGACCCCGCCAGCCTGGACCCTGGTCGCCATCGTCCTGCTGGGCGCCTTGTTCGGCGTCATGGGCATTGCGCTCGCGATGCCGCTGGTCGCGGTCGGACGGGTGGCGATCATCAGGTTGTATGTCGAGGATTATCTCGGAGACAGGATCGAACCGGCAACGACCGATCCCCCAATCCTGGGTGAGCAGCCATGAGCGAAACGGATGCACAGCAGCGTGAAGACCACGTGCCTCAACAGGCTCGCTCGGGGATGGGGCGTCTTGTCTGGCAGCAGCTTCCGTACGCCGTCGCGCTGCTGCTCGCCATCGCAGGAGTTGCCTATACCAACGTCTCGCACCAGCCGCTGATCGGCTATTGGGAATTCCTGGCGCTGGCGATCGGGGTGGTCTGCGTCATCACCAAATGGCCGGAGATCGAAGGCAGGGAGGGCCAGATTCGTCTGATCTGGACCCAGGCGCTGCACTGGATCGCCGTCCTGATCACGATGAACATCATCCTGGTCTCCGGCGTTCAGCAACTGCTCCCGACGCCGGCGACCGGTCTGGTCCTGCTGACGCTGCTTGCGCTCGGCACGTTCCTCGCGGGCATCAGCCTGTTGTCGTTGCAGATCGCCTTTCTCGGCTTTGCAATGGGCGCAGCCGTCCCGGCGATCTCGTGGCTGAAGCAATCCATCTTCTTCTTCCTGCTCGGCGCCGTGCTGCTGATCGGGCTGGCCATTTCGTTCTGGCTGCGCCGGGACGGCGGCCCGCCGCGGGCGCTGACCGAAACAAAGCACCAGGCGGAGGCTTGAATGCGACAATTGCCATATCTCGCGGCCGTCGGCGCAGTCACGGTCCTGCTGACGATCCCCTCGCCCGCAGGTGCCGAGAGATTCAGAATAGGCAGGCTGCTATGCTTCTCGGAGCCGCGCGTCGGGCTGGTGCTCGGATCGACGCAGTCGCTGCGCTGCGTGTTCGATGGGGTGCGCCCTGCCCGCCGCTACATCTACGAGGGACGGATCAGACGCCTCGGCCTTGATCTCGGCGTGACCAGCGCCGGCACGCTCTCCTGGGCCGTGTTCGCCAGGACTTCGCGGATTGGTGCCGGCACTTTGCGCGGCAGCTATGTGGGCGCGAGTGGCAATTTCGCACTAGGCCCCGGCCTCGGCGCCAACGTCCTGATTGGCGGCTCGCGCAGGAGCATCATGCTGCAGCCGATCTCGATCGAACGCTCGATCGGTCTCAATCTCGCGGCCGGCGTGACCCATCTGACACTGGGCCCGCGCGGCCCGCGATGAGCCGTGCCCGGCTCAGGAAAGGTCGCAACAAGTTGAAATGAGAATATTCCCGCCCCGCAACTCCGGGTTTCGTCCGATGTTGGACCTGCTGGTCCAGCGCTACGATCGAAGGTGCGTCGATCGGGGCGTGAGCACCCAGGAGGTTGGCATGACAGTGTACGACAGCCGCGACGATCTCAACACGCTGGGTGCCCCACCGCTCTGGGCGTGCGCTCTCCTCGGCATCGTCCTGATCGCTGCCGGCCTCCTCGCCCTCGGCGATCTCGCCTTCGCCACGATCATCAGCGTCAAGTTCATTGGGCTCACCGCAATCGCTGCCGGCGCCTTCGAGATCGCGCATGCGTTCTGGACAAAGGGTTGGGGCAGTTTCCTGTGGCGGATCGTTCTCGGTGCGCTCTACCTCGCATTCGGCCTGATCCTTCTCACCCAGCCGGTGTCGGGCGCCCTGATCCTGACCTATTTCCTCGGCGCGCTGCTGTTCGCATCCGGTGTTGTTCGATGCGTGCTGAGCTTCGCCTATTGGCGACAGAACGGCTGGATGATGCTGATCTCCGGCGTCTTCGCGATCGTCGCCGGCGTGCTCATCCTGTTTGGCTTCCCCGACATCAGCGTCTGGGCGCTCGGCTTCCTGCTCGGCGTCGACCTGATCTCACATGGTCTCGCATGGCTGCTCTACGCCCTGCAATCGCTGCGGTCGACTGCGTGACAGAGGAGGACGACACATGGTTGGTTCCAGCCGCCGAGCCTTCCTAGGCTTTGCAACGAGCGCCCTTGCCGCTGCCGCGATCGGCGCCACCGGCGTCCGCTTGATCGACGTTGCCGAAGCGCTACCGATCGATCCAGATCCGCGACGCGCCAGCATCTCATCAGAACTGATCAAGACGCAGTGGGGACCACCTCCGCGACCCGGCTGGGGCCCTCCACCGCGCCGTCGCCGGCACCGGCGCTGGGTCTGCTGGTGGCACCGCGGCCGGCGCCGCTGCGGATGGCGTTGGGTCTAGGCGGGTCTCCAAAGCCTTGCGAAGCTGATGGAGGTAACGATGCGCGACAGGAATCAATGGGCGATCGCCGCCTTGCTGGCCGCTCTGCTGGTCGGGGCGAGCTGGTTTTGCGTGTCAGTCTGGCGATCGACGCCGATGCCACTCTATGGAAACGTCATCCTGACCGGAGCCGTGATTCTCATCCTGATCTTAGGCTGCGGCCTGATCGCGCTGATGTTCTACAGCCATCGCAAAGGTTACGACGAACCAGCCCGCAGCAACAGGACGCAGCGCGAGTAATGCAGTCCGCCAGACGCCGAACGAAGTGACGTCGGCGTTCGGAGCTCTGGAACACGGAGCGGACCATGAACCTTGCTGACGTCGCGATCCGATTGCTGGCGGCAGGATTGGTTACCGTCTTGATCGGCGGGACTGTCCGGACCCAGCCGACGCCTTCCACGCCTGCCGTCGGCGTTGTGGAGGCAACGCGCCGGCTGATCACCGAAAGCAACGAGTTCCTCGGCCGAGTTGAGGCGGTCAACCGAGTCAACGTGACAGCCCGTGTCACCGCCGCTCTGGAGCAGCGGCTGTTCAACGAGGGTGCCGAGATCAAAAAGGGCGACCAGCTCTATCGGCTGGAGCGCGGCCCATTCGAGGCCGATCTCGCAGCCAAGCAGGCGCAGGTGGCGCAACTCGAGGCGATGCTGGAAAACGCCAGGCTGACGACGGAGCGCGCGCACACCCTTCTCGGCGGGCCGGCCGGGCAGCAATCGACCTATGACGCCGCGCTCGCCACCCAGCGCAGCTTACAGGCCCAGGTCCAGGCTGCCCAGGCGCAGGTCCAGGCCTCCCAAATCAATCTCGACTACACCGTCATCAATGCTCCGATCGACGGCAAGATCGGTCGCACGGCGGTAACCGAAGGCAACATCGTCGGGCCCTCCTCCGGCGTGCTGACCACGATCGTCAGCCAGGACCCGATGCACGTCACGTTCCCGGTGCCGCTGCGAGAGGGGCTCGAGCTGCGCGAGCGGTACCTCCCACAAGGCGGTCTCGAGGCCGTGACGATCAGGCTTCGGCTGCCGGACGGCCGTATGTACGGTCAGTCCGGCAGACTGAACTTCGTCGACAACAGCATCGCCCAGAATACCGACACGATCATGGTCCGCGGCGAGATTGCCAACCCGATCTTGCGCGCCCCGTCTGCCGCAGGCGTGACCGCGCACGAGCTGACCGACGGCGAGTTCGTCACCGTTCTGCTCGAAGGCGTCCAGCCGATCGAAGTACTTGCGATCCCACGCGCGGCGGTGTTGTCCGACCAGCGCGGCGACTATGTTCTCGTCGTCGGCAAGGACAATAAGGCAGAGCAGCGGCGCGTTCAGCTCGGACAATCGACCGCAACAATTGCCGCCGTCATCGGCGGGCTTGCTGCCGGCGACAAGGTGATCGCCGAAGGGCTGCAGCGGGTTCGCGCGGGTCAGACCGTCGCTCCGGATACAGCAAGCGCACTCCTGCGGTCGAGCATGGACGGCGTAGCGAGCGAGGCGCCACCGCGGAGCGGCCGCGGCACTCCGATCCGGCCCCACGCCGCGGACCGCACCCCATGATATCGGGCGTCTTCGTCGATCGTCCGCGCCTTGCGATAGTGATTGCACTTCTCATCACCATTGCCGGCGCGCTGGCACTCACTCAAATTCCCGTGGCGCAATTTCCAGATATCGTGCCGCCGCAGGTCACCGTCTCCGCGACCTTCCCAGGCGCGTCCGCCGAGGTTGTGGAAAGCAGCGTCGCCCAGCCTCTCGAAGCGCAGGTGATCGGCGTCGACCGCGCGCTCTACATGAAATCAACCAGCGGCAATGACGGCAGCTACACGCTCACCATTTCTTTCGCGCATGGCACCAATGCCGACATCAACACGGTCAACGTCAATAATCGCGTGCAGAGCGCGCTGTCGCAGTTGCCGACGGAGGTGCAGCAGCAAGGCGTGAGGGTGCAGAAGCGATCCTCGTCGATCCTGCAATTCCTCGTGCTCTACAGCGCCGACGGCCAGCAGGATCCCCTCTTCATCACCAACTACGCCATCATCAACGCGCTGGACGCGATCGCGAGCACGCCGGGCGTCGGCCAAGCGAACCTGTTCGCAAAGATGAACTATTCGATGCGAATCTGGTTCGATTCGCAGCGGCTCACCAGCCTCAGCTTGACCCCGTCGGACGTGATTGCCGCGATCCGCGCGCAGAGCGTCCAGGCTGCCGTCGGCCGCATCGGCGCGCGGCCGATCAGCGACGATCAGCAGTTCCAATTCAACGTGCAGACCCTTGGCCGACTCGCCAGCGCCGATCAATTCGCCAACATCGTGCTGCGCGCCAATCCCGACGGATCCTCGCTGCTGGTGAAAGACGTCGCGCGCGTCGAGATCGGTGCGCAGAACCTCGACAGCGAAGCGCGGATCGACGGGCGCGCCGCCGTTCCAATCGCAGTCTACCTTGCGCCGGGAGCGAACGCGGTGACCACGGCGCGAGCGGTGGCCGAGACGATGCAACGGCTGTCAACGCGATTTCCGCCTGGACTGAGCTATCTCGTCCAATACGATTCCACGAGCTTCGTTCGGGACACGATCGCGGAGGTCTTGCGGACACTGGCCGAAGCCTTCGTCCTCGTGATGCTGGTCGTCTATATCTTCCTCGGTAGTCTCCGTGCGACGGTGATCCCGGCCATCGCAGTACCGGTGAGCCTGATCGGCACGTTCGCAGTTCTGCTCGCGTTCGGCTATTCGGCCAATACGGTATCGCTGCTCGCGATGGTCCTCGCCATCGGCATCGTCGTCGACGATGCCATCGTCGTCGTGGAGAATGTCGAGCGCGTCATGGCGGCGGAACCAAGCCTGGGTCCAGCCGAGGCCACCAAGAAAGCCATGACCCAGATCACCGCGCCGATCATCGCGATCACTCTGGTGCTGCTCTCCGTCTTCGTGCCGATCGCGTTCATTCCCGGCATTTCGGGCACGTTGTTCCGTCAGTTCGCCGTGACGATCAGCGCCGCAATGTTGATTTCGGCGCTGAACGCCCTGACGCTATCCCCTGCACTGTGCGCGTTGCTGATGCGCCACGGCAGACGGCCCCGCGGCATCATCGGCCGTGTACTCGGCGGCATCGACTGGTTGCGCGAGCGCTACGGCAACGGCGTCCGCTACCTCGTGCGCCGGGCCGCCCTCTCCCTGCTGCTGGTTGCCGTATTCGCCGCCGGCGTCTTCGGTGTCTCGATCATTACTCCGACGGGATTCCTGCCGGAGGAGGACCAGGGCGCCTTTTTCACCTCGGTGCAGCTCCCGGACGGCGCGTCGGTCGCGCGCACCAGCCAGGTTACCCGCCAGATCGAAGACGTCCTGAAACAGATGCCGGCCGTCGATCACGTGCTCGCGGTGATCGGCTTTTCACTGCTCGATGGCGTCTCCCAATCGAACAGCGCACTGGTGGTGGCGCGGCTCAAGCCATTTTCCGACCGGACGGCGGCCGCAGACTCGGCGCAGGCGCTAATCTCCAGGACATTGGCAGCCGGTGCCGAGGTACGACAAGCCAATGTGCTGCCATTCAACCTGCCGCCGATCATCGGCCTCTCCACCGGCGGCGGATTCGAGTACCAGCTTCAAGCTCTGGAAGGACAGGGCCCAGCCGCGATCTCCAGCGTGACAAACGCCCTGATCGGCGCCGCCAACGCCGATTCGCGGCTCACGCGCGTGTTCTCGACCTTCACCGCAACCAATCCGTCGCTCTATCTCGACGTCGACCGGCGAAAGGCCCAATCGCTGGGCGTCGCGGTCAATGACATCTTCATTGCGCTGCAGGCGACGCTCGGCGGCGTCTACGTCAACAACTTCAACCTGTTCGGACGCACCTGGCAGGTCAACGTGCAGGGCGACGCATCCGATCGCGCCCACGTCTCGGATATCTGGCGGATCTACGTGCGCAACAACAACGGCGAGATGGTGCCGATGCGGGCGCTGGCCGACGTCATGGTCGTAACCGGGCCGCAGGTGATCACTCGCTACAACAATCATCGTTCCGTGACGGTGAACGGCAGCCCTGCGCCGGGGACCTCTTCGGGCACCGCGCTATCCGCGATGGCGCAGATCTCCGACGCCGTGCTGCCGTCCGGCTACGACTTCGCCTGGACCGGCACCGCCTTTCAGGAGCAGGGAGCGGCAGGTCAGACCGGAATCGTGCTCGCGCTGGCCGTGATGTTCGCCTATCTGTTCCTGGTCGCACTTTACGAGAGCACGGTGATCCCGATCCCGGTGCTGCTGTCGGTGGTCGTCGGTGTGCTCGGATCTTATTTCGGCATCATGATTGCGCGCCTCAATCTCGACCTCTATGGCCAGATCGGCCTCGTTGTGCTGATCGCTCTTGCCGCCAAGAACGGCATCCTGATCGTCGAGTTTGCGAGGGAACAGCGGGAGGCGGGTATCCCGATCTGTGAGGCCGCGGTTCAGGGTGCCCATATGCGTTTTCGTGCGGTCATGATGACGTCACTTGCGTTCATCCTCGGCCTTCTGCCGCTGGTCATTGCGACCGGAGCTGCCGCGCTGAGCCGCAGAGCAGTGGGCACCGCTGTCTTCGCTGGTATGCTCGCAGCAAGCTCGATCGGGATCTTCCTGGTGCCGATGCTCTACGTCACCTTCCAGCGCATACGGGAGCGCGCGAAAGGCACAATCAAAAGCGGCTAAGGATGCCCGATCCTAAGAAAAACATAGAACGTAACGAAAGAATGTCGTCTGGCTTGGATGAGATACTTCGATGATTGAGGAGTACGCTGCCGGATTAGGAGAGATTATTAGTAAGCTGCGCAGAAAATTGAACCAAGTTTACCCGGGTAGAGCTTTCATAGAGCGCTATTTCCACAGTTGGCACCCCGATTCCTGCTCCGCCGGTGTACAGAGAATCCCTAATGTACGGGACAGATGGCGTCTCTAAGCTGGCGGACTGGAAGGCTCGGGGACCCCGCTCAATCCGCGGAACGTACTTCTACGCGGGTCCTTTGGTGCAACGGAGCTCACATCAAGCGGAAGCTGGCGCAAGTCGAATGTAACAGCATAGGGACCCGACCTTGCCACGAATGTTCTGATGGATGGCTCTCGCCAAATGGTCACGGTCCGATGGTTGTCGGTCGAGCGAATCAGAACGAACTCGTGTGCGGCGCGACAACTTCCGCCGGGCTCCGCGCCGCTGGCGAGAGAATACGACATGCTAGGAAGGAACACTGCAAATGCGGATAGCCGAGTGTGCCACGATCATTGTTGCGACGTGCACCTTTCTCACGCCGGCGGAGCCGCAAGAGCGGATTGCAGTCACCGTCTTCGAGAACGTGCGCATCTTTGACGGGAAGAGCGAGACGCTTTCCGTCCCATCGAATGTCGTCGTCCGCGGAAACATCATCGAGCGGATCGTGACCGCGCCCATTCCAACCGATCGTCGCGTGGACGCCCGCGTAATACAAGGCGGTGGACGCGTGCTGATGCCCGGGCTCAGCGACATGCACTGGCACGCGATGATGGTCCGTCCGACACCCGCGCAGATGCTGTCGAGCGACCTCGGATATACGACGCTGCTGGCGAGCGCGGAAGCGACAGCGACACTGATGCGCGGATTCACGACAGTCAGGGACATGGGCGGCCCCACCTTCTCACTCAAACGCGCGATCGATGAAGGTCTCGTCCCGGGTCCTCGCATCTATCCATCGGGAGCCGTCATCACGGTCACCGGCGGCCATGGAGACTTCCGCGAGCTTTGGGAGTTGCCGCAAAGTCAGGGCGGAACAAGCCGCGTCGAACAGCTCGGCGGAAGCATCATCGCGGATGATCCCGACGAGGTCCGCAAGCGCGTGCGCGAACAGCTCATGCAGGGCGCGTCCCAGGTCAAGCTAACGGCAGGGGGAGGCGTCGCCTCGCCTTTCAGCCCGCTTGATGTAACCACATTCAGCGAAGCGGACTTGCGCGCGGCCGTCGAAACCGCCACCGATTGGGGGACGTATGTTGCAACACACGCATATACACCGAGCGCAATTCGACGTTCCATCGCCGCGGGCGTCAAAGTGATCGAACATGGTCATCTCATGGATGAACCGACTGCACGCCACATCGCCGAGAAGAAAATCTGGCTGAGCACTCAGCCGTTCGTAGACCTCGGCGGCGCAGCCATGCTTCCCCCCGCCCAACAGGCGCAGATGCGCCAGGTTGTTGCCGGAACGGACACCGTGTACGGGTTCGTCAAGAAGTTTGGGATCAAGACCGCCTTTGGAACAGATATCCTCTTCTCGAAGCCACTGGCCGAGCATCAGGGTCGGGGCATCGTAGACCTCACGCGGTGGTTCACGCCGGCGGAAGCGCTGACGATGGCGACCTCAACCAATGGAGAGCTGCTCGCGCTTTCCGGTGCGCGGAATCCTTATCCCGGCAGGATCGGAGTGGTCGAGGAAGGCGCGTTGGCCGATCTCCTGCTCGTCGATGGCAATCCGCTGGAAGACATTCGCCTCATCGAGGACCCCGCAAATAAGCTTGTCGTCATCATGAAGGACGGGATCATCTACAAAGACACCAATCCCAAGTGACCTATTCTCACGGCTGCGCCTCTGACCGATAGTGATGGCCTGTCACCCTGCCTGACGGACATCAAACCGGCCGCAGCTGCGCCACCTGACGGCATCATGATCTAGATGCTGCGATAGCGCTCGATCCGTGAAAGGTCGGGCGTAATTCCGAGCCCTGGTTCTTGATCCAATTCAACCGTGCCATCCCTCACGTTGAGAACCGGGCCGCAATAGAGATCGCGCAGCGGGTTGTCGTTGACATCGACTTCCAGCCAGCCATCGCCTCCGACACCGGCGAGCAGATGCGCGGACGCAAGGAGGCCAAGGCCGCCGCCGAGATAGTGCGGGCAGAACGTCTTGCTTGACGTCCGGATGTCGCGAGCCAGTGGAGTGCAGACGCTGAGCCCGCCCCATTTCGCGATATCGGGCTGGACCACGCCCAGTATGTCCTCGGCCAGGACGTCCTCGAAAGCTTCGAGACTCGAAATGTTTTCGCCGGCAGCGATCGGCATCTTCGCCAGTAGGCGCACCCTGCGCCATTCTTCTCGGGGCCGATCGGCGCGAATCGGCTCCTCCAGCCAGCGCAGATCGAACTCGGCGAGCCGCGGCAGCATCTCGATCGCCTGCGTGACCGACCATCCTTGGTTGGCATCGCAGGCCAGCATGCCGGCGCTGACAATCCTGCGCAACGCGGTGAGGTTGGCGAGATCGGTCTCGGGTCCGAAGCCCACCTTCAGCTTCAGCGCGCGATGGCCGCGCTCGAGCGCGGCCTCAGCCGTTTGTGCAGCGCCGTCTGGATTGATGCCGCTGGCATAGACCTTGATCTTATTCGACTGGCCACCGAGCAGCCGCCACAGCGGCAAACGCCGGCGGCGTGCCGAGAGGTCCCACAGCGCGAGATCGATGCCTGAAATCGCCTGAGCAAACGGACCGGGTTCGCCGCATTGGAGCGCCAGGACTTCGGTACCCTTGGTCAGGGCCTCGAAGGCCTGAACAGGACCATCGAATTTGAGCCCCACGAGGCCGGGCGCCAGCACCTCGTTAACGAGCCGGGCGCGATGTTCCGCGCCGGGCGCTGGAAAATTGGACCAGGCTTCGCCCCAGCCCTCGACGCCGTCTTCGTCGACCGCGCGAACGAAGACGGCAGGACGGTTGAGCATCCTGCCGAACGAGGTCACCACCGGCGCCGCCAGCGGATAACGATAGCAATACGCCTCGATCGAGCGGATGGTGAAGCCGTCAGTCATGTTGCAGATCCTGCGATCGGAAAACGCGGAGCCGCCATCATTTCAGTAGGCGCGTGCGAAGTCACCTTCCTGCTTGATGTCGGTGAAAGCCGGAAAGCGCGCCTTCCACGGTGTGCCCTTGGCCGTGGTCAGCTTGTTGAGGCGCTGAAGCACACCGAGGCCATCCTTGCGCAGGCTGGCCGAGACCGCCGCACGGTCCGGGAAATTCTTCAGGACGGCATCGAGCCAGATGGTGCGGCCGGCGAGAAAGCCGCTGGCGCCCGCGGC
Organism: Bradyrhizobium sp. NBAIM18; assembly: GCF_020193825.1. Taxonomy (NCBI): domain Bacteria; kingdom Pseudomonadati; phylum Pseudomonadota; class Alphaproteobacteria; order Hyphomicrobiales; family Nitrobacteraceae; genus Bradyrhizobium; species Bradyrhizobium sp. NBAIM18. The sequence continues at coordinate 219,215 of NZ_JADYVO010000005.1, read as the reverse complement.
ATAGGAATAGTCGAGCACTCGTTCGAACTTCTCCGGCGCGGCGCCGCCCGACAGCAGCACCCAGGGGACGTTGCGGCCACGACAGATGTCGCCGATCGCGTCGAACTCCTTCTGCGCGGCCTTGGCCTCCGTGCTGCCGTCCCGGGCCGGCAAGCTGTTGGCCGCAAGCGGGCTCTCCAGCTTGAGGAGATCGACGCCGTACTCCGGCTTGACGAATTCACGCACGCTGTCGATGACAAGGCCGGGCAGCTTGCCGGGCGACTCCACGTAATCGGCGGTGTGATTGGCACTGCCGAGGAAAGGATAGACCAGCAGCTCGAGCACGTAGGGAATGTCGTGGCGGGCGCAATCCTCGCCGATCTCGCGCACGAACTCCTTCTGATGCGCGTTCACCGCGGCATCGGCGTCCGGCCGGTACCAGGCCAGCACCTTGACGGCGTCGCCGCCCATGGCCCGGATCTTCTCCACGCTCCAATTTGTGATGGCGCGCGACTTGCGGCCGCCCGCGGTCTCCTCGACCCGGTGCTCCTCCAGCGTCATGATCAGGCCGCAGCGCGGTGGCAGCAGATCAATCGCGGCCGGCACCGCGAAATTCGGGTCGAACAGCATGGAGCTGCAATGCGGCGCGAGGTTTTCGACCAGGAGGCGCTTGGCCGCCGTGACGTCGGAATATTCGACTTGTTCCCGCGTGATGCCTTTTGCTTTGGCGATGGCATCGAACAGTGGCGGCCGCTGATCCAGCGCGACCATGCGAAAGTGGCCATCCGCGTCAGCAAGCCTTGCCAGGCCGCGGTTCTTTCCAATCGTTCTCATGGCTTCGTCCTCATGAATGCAAGACACTCGTTGATATCGGGGATTCCGTTGCGGCCGCCGGCGTGGCGGCATTTCATCGCGGCTGTCGCCGCCGAAAAAGCCATGGCGGCCTGCACATCGAGGCCGGCGCCGATCGCCAGCGCATAGGCGCCGTGGAAGACGTCGCCGGCACCTGTGGTATCGACGACATCGACGGCATAAGCGGCCTGCCGGTGCAGTTGGCCGCTCTCGTACCAGCTCACACCTCCCTCGCCGCGCGTGACGGCAACGACGCGGCATCCAAACCGCGCCAGCGCTCCGAGCGATTTATCCTCAGCGGAGCCGGCAAAGGCCGTAAGCGCTGGCTCGGAGAAGATCGCATGATCCGTCAATGGCAGCAGCCGCTCGAACACCTCGGCGTCGGCCATGTCGCCGTCCAGCACCGTCGGAATGCCGCGCGCTCGCGCTTCAGCGAACAGCGTCGCGGCGCCCTCCACCCAGCGCGGATCGGCCAACACGGAAGATGCGCGCGCGATGGCGTCCCGCGGCAGCCAGTCCGCTGCCTCCGGGTAGAGACCGCGGAAGTTGACGATCTGCCGTTCACCGGCGCTGTCGACGATGATGCCGGAGACCGACGAGCGGCCCTCCGTAAACAGCCGAAAATTGTCGACATTGACACCTTCGGCCGTGAACGCGGATTTCATTTCGTGGCCAGCGGCATCATTCCCTGCCCGCCCCCAGAACGCGACGGACGCCCCGAGCTTTGCCACGGCAACGCTCGCATTAGCGGCCATGCCGCCGCCGAGCGTGCCATATTCGAGAGCCTTGATCTTCTCGCTTCCACCCGCGAACGGCCGATCGACGCGCCAGACCTGGTCGAGTGCGGAGAGCCCGAGGCAGATCACCTGCACAGGCCTTGCCTTGGACGCGACGTCCGCCAGCGCCGACAGATCGCCGATGTCGACCGATGCGCTCACCGCAGGACCTCTCCGTTGCCGGCATCGAACAAATGGGTCTTGCCCGGCAGCAGGCGCAGATTGATGCGATCGCCGACCTTCGGCCGCAACGACGGATCTACCCGCGCGATGGCGGAGCCGCCGGCGAGATCGAAATGTATCAGCGTATCCGAGCCGAGCGGCTCGACCAGCTTGATGTTGATGGCAATGCCATCGGCAGCGTCTGCTGCCACGGCGAAATGTTCGGGACGAATGCCGAGCACCGCATTGCCGGCCTTGCTCAGGCGGGCCGCGGTCCCGGCATCCACCGGCACCATCGTCCCAGCTTGCGAGAGAATTGCGCTTTCCTGACGCCATTCGACCGGGAAGAAGTTCATCGCGGGCGAGCCGATGAAGCCGGCGACGAACTGGTTGGCCGGACGCTCGTACACCGTTTCCGGCGTGTCATATTGCTGGATCGTGCCGCTCTGGAGCACCACGATCCGGTCGGCCATGGTCATGGCCTCGATCTGGTCGTGCGTGACGAATACCATGGTGGTCTTGAGCTCCTGCGACAGCGCCTTGATCTCGGCCCGCACCTGCCCGCGCAGCTTCGCGTCGAGGTTGGAGAGCGGCTCGTCGAACAGGAACGCCTTGGGATTGCGCACGATGGCGCGGCCCATGGCAACGCGCTGGCGCTGGCCGCCGGAGAGCTCCTTCGGCTTGCGGTCGAGATAGGGCTCGATGTGCAGAAGCGCCGCGGCGCGCCTCACGCGCGCGTCGATCTCGGCCTTCGGCACGCCCCGCAGCTCCAGCGCAAACGACATGTTGTCGTAGACCTTCATGTGCGGATAGAGCGCGTAATCCTGGAACACCATCGCGATGTCGCGCTGCGCGGCCTGCACGCCGTTGACGCGCTTGTCGCCGATATAGAGGTCTCCCGACGAGATCGGCTCGAGACCGGCGATGATGCGCAGCAGGGTCGACTTGCCGCAGCCGGACGGGCCGACGAACACGACGAATTCATGGTCCGCGATCTCCAAGTTGAGATCGGGGATCACGGTAAAATTGCCGTAACGCTTGACGAGATTGCGGATCGAGATCGAGGCCATGATCGCTCAGTCCAGCGCCAGTACCGGCTTGATCAGCTCGCCCTTGGCGAAGCGGGCGAAATTTTCAGGAAGAGCCGAGAGGCCGAACTCGCCATCGACGAGGACGCGGTATTCGTCCTTGTACTTGCGCAACAGCTCGACGTTCGGCTCGAAAGCCGAGACCGGGAAGTAGAAGGTTCGGATCATGTAGAAATCCTTGCGGCGGAACACCTTGCCCTCCTCGATGGTCCAGGGCGCGGCGTTCTCGCCGACCAGCACCAGGGCGCCGCGCGGCAGCACCAGCTCGATGCCGAGATTGCGCGCCGCATGGGCGCCGGAGCATTCCATGATGAGGGCGAAGCGTCTGGAGGTATCGCCGACCGGGTGTGGCTTGGCACCGAAGGATTGCGCGATCTTGAGACGCTCCGCATTCGGGTCGGCGACATAGACATCGTCGTAGCCGAGCGAGCGGAGCGCCAGCACAACGCCGAGGCCGACCGGCCCTGCTCCCATCACGAGGACTGGTCCGGCTTCGCTTGGCGGCACGACGCGGCTGACGAAGCGAACTGCGTGGCCTGACGTACCGATGGTGTCGAGCAGCAGCGGTGCGAGGCTGTCCTCGATGTCATCGGGTACCGGCAGCAGGCAGTTCTCCGGCACCGGCACGTATTCGGCATAGCCGCCCGGCCTGTTCCAGCCGATCAGGCTGGAGACCTCCAGGCACATCTGGGTGTCGCCACGCTGGCAGGCGGCGCAATGGCCGCAGTGCAAGGGAATGTAGACGGCGCAGCGCTGGCCGTGCAGCCTGTGACCGGACTGCTCGACCACGCCGAAGATTTCGTGGCCGGCGGTGAACTCGGCACCCTTGTGCCAAAGCTTGAAGTCCGAGCCGCACAGCGCGGTACGCGAGACGCGCACGAGCACCTCGCCCGTGCCGACGTCGGGTATCGCAACGCGCTCGATGGTGATGCGGTCGTCACCGTGGAAGACCGCGGCCTGCATGACCGAATTGGGACGGGGTGATACATTCATCGAAGATCTAGCCTTTCACCGCACCGAGCGTCAGTCCGGACACCAGCCAGCGCTGAACCAGAGCGGCCAGCACCAGCGGCGGCAATGCGATCAGCGTCGCCGCGGCCATGAGGGCGCCCCATTGCGTCGAGCCTTCGCCGATGAAGTTGAAGGCCGCCGCGATCAGCGTCTTGGTGTCGCCATTGGAGAGCACCAGCGCAAACAAGAAGTAGTTCCACGAAAACACGAAGGCGAGGATCGCCGAGACCGCGATGCCTGAGGCGACCAGCGGCATCGCGATGCGCCAGAGGATGCGCGAGACGCTGCATCCGTCGACCTGCGCGGCCTCGAACACGCTACGCGGAATGGCGTCGAAGGACGGCAGCAGCACCCAGATCACGATCGGCAGCGTGATAACGGCATGGCTAAGGATCAGCGCGGTGTAGGAGCCGATCATGCCGATTTGCCGGAACATCACGTACCACGGCAGCAGGAACAGCGTTCCGGGCGCCATGCGGGCGGCCAGCGTGAGGATCGCCGGCCAGGTGATCCGTGTCCATGACACGGCGAAAGCGGCCGGAATGCCGAACAGCAACCCCAGCGCGGTCGAGCCGACGGTGACGATGAGGCTGTTGAGCGCGTAGCTCAGGAACGGCGTGGTCCTGGTCAGCTCGACGTAATTCTCCAGCGTCGGCGAGAAGACCAGCGTCGGCGGATAGGCGGTAACCTCGAAGGACGGCTTGAACGAGGACAGCACCATCCAAACCGTCGGCGCCATGATAAGCGCGCCGGCCAGCACGAGCTGAATCGTGTTGAGCCATCGAATCCAACGATCAGCATTGGCGGCATCGATCATGGCGTCACCAGGCAACTGCACCGCGCAGGCGGTTGAAGGCGAGCACGGCCCCGAACACGACCGCCGTCAGCGTCAGCATCAGCGCGCTGGCATAGCCAATGTTGAAGAACTCGAAACCGACGCGGAAGCCGTAGATGTTGAGTGTATTCGAGGCGTTGCCCGGGCCGCCTTGGGTGGTGATGTAGATGATGTCGAAGAAGCGCAGGAGATCGACGCTGCGCAGGATCGCCGCGGTAACGATGGTCGGCAGCAACAAAGGCAGCGTGATGCGCTGGAACGTCTTGAGCGGAGACGCGCCGTCGATCTGCGCAGCCTCGTAGACGCTCGGCGGCAGCGATTGCAGACCGCCCAGCACGATCAACGCGACATAGGGGGTCCACTGCCAGCTGTCGATCAGCGCCACGGTCGGAATGACCCAAGTCGGCGAAGCCAGCCAGTCCGACGGCGGCAGGCCGAACGATTGCAGGATGTAGTTGGCGGCGCCCAGCGACGGATCGAGGATCACCAGCCACATCATGCCGGCGACCACCGGCGGCATCATGAAGGGCGATATGAATAGCGAGCGCACGATGCCCGGCAGCCGCCTGGCGTGGAACAGCACCAGCGCCAGCCAGACGCCGAATACGAGCTGCAGCACCAGCGACAGCACGAACAGCGCGATGGTGATCCACAGCCCGTGCCAGAACTCGACGTCGGAGATGAGCTTGGAATAATTGGCGAGACCCGCGAAGGACTGCTTGCCGGTGGAAGAAAAGGTCTGGAAGCCGAGCCAGATCGTATAGACGACCGGAAACGCGATCATCGCGACCGTGAAGAGCACGCCCGGAGCCGAGAGCGCCGCCATCTCCAGCTTCTGCCGGTCCTGCGTGAGTGGCGCAGCCGTGTCAGACATGCGATCCTGTCCTCGATTGAGTGAGGTGCCGGCAGGCAACGAGCCAGCCGGTACCGGGCGGTCAGTTCAGCGCAATCAGCGCGTCCAGCGCCTTGTCGGCATCGGCGCAAGCCTGGTCGATCGGCTTTTGCTTCAGGATCAGATCCTGCACGGCCTGGCCGATGAATTCGCGCGATTGCGGATTGGCGACGATGGGATAGCCGACCTCGGAGGAGCCCTTGGTGGCGAGCACGTCGAGCGCAGCCTGCCATTCCTTGCGGACCGGCTCCTCGTCGATCCACTTGCGATACTCCGGGTCCTTCGCGACCGACGGGCGTGGCGGGGCAATGCCCTGAAGCGCCATTTTCTTCTGCACCTCGGGGCTGGTCGCCCATTGCACGAAATACCAGGCCGCGTCCGGCTGCTTGCTGTGCGAGGACACCGCCATGCCCCAGCCGATCGTCGTCGGTACCTGGCCGGCCTCACCCGCCGGGAACGGCATCAGGCCGGTGTCCTTCAGCCGCGCCCCGCCTTCCATCACCGTGCGTAGCTCGTTCGAGGATTCGAATGCCATCGCGGCGCGTCCGCTGCGGTACAGCGCCGAAATCTGCTGGAAGCTGTAATTGACCACGCCGGGCGGGCCGAAATCGCGCAGCAGCCGGCTATAGGTGTCGAGCGCCTCCTTGCCCTTGGCCGAGCAGAGGTTCGACTTGCCGCCGGCGATATACGTGCCGCCGATATTGTGCAGCATGTTGCTGAAGGTGTAGGCGACGGCGGGCTTGAGGCCGCGCGAGACGAACGGCGTCACCGTGCTGTCGCAGGCCTTGATCTTCTCGGCGGCAGCCTCGACGTCCTTGATGGTCTTCGGTGCCTCGAGCCCGCACTTCTTGAAGATGTCGGTGCGGTAATAGAAGATCGGGCCCTCGAGGTTCATCGGCATGCTGGTGAGCTTGCCGTTGAACGTCGCGGCCTTCAGCAGGGCCTGGCTCAACCCGTTCGGATCGTAGTCCTTGGCGACGTCGTTCTTGGCCATCGCGGTGAGATCGCCGTACCAGCCGGCGGCCGCGAACTGCTCCCCCTCGCGCGAGGGCAGCGTCATGAACACGTCGACCTCGTCGCTGTTCGCATTCATCACGGTGACCAGACGCTGGCGCATCTGCTGTTCCTGATAGCCATCGACCTTCAGGGTCATGCCGGTCAGCTTCTCGAAATCGGCCTTGTAGGTCAGCAGCGCCTGCGCGACCGGGTTGTTGTTGGCGAGAAAGGTGATGGTCTTGCCCTTGAACTTCATCCAGTCGAAATCGGCGGCATGGGCCTGCCCGCTGGCGGCTATTACGAGAACGGGCAGCGCGACATGCGTCGCAAGCATCCTGGCCTTCATCGAATTCTCCTCCCGGCTGGCCGCCTTAATCTGGCGAACCCTTTTGAACACGTTTGATCGACATCTGAAAACGGTTACAAAATAGACACCGCACCCGCCGTGTCAAGCGATGGACAAGCAGCAAAATCTCCGGCACATTTCTGACAATCTCGCCACCGGATAGCTCGCGCCGCATAATGTAACGTTACATCATGAGACTGACCCAAGCCAAGTCGCTGAACAAGTCTGTGAAACAGGGCATCCGCGCCGTGGCGGCCCGCGCCGGCGTTTCGACCGCCTCAGTCTCGCGCGCCCTCAACAACCCCGATGCGGTCAGCCCGTCCTTACGCGCACGCATCGAGCAGGCCATCGACGCCCTCGGCTATATCCCGCATGCGCCGGCGCGCATTCTGTCGTCGCGGCGCTCGCGCACGCTCGGCGCAATCGTGCCGACCATCGACAACACGATGTTCGCGCGCGGCATCGCCTCGCTGCAGCAGTATCTGTCGTCGGTCGGCTACATGCTGTTCCTCACCACGAGCGGTTACGATCTCGACGTCGAATTGCAGCAGGCGCGCAACCTGATCAGCCGTGGTGTCGACGGCCTGGTGCTGCGCGGCGACTGCCATCATGACGGCTTGCGCAAACTGCTCGCGGACAATGCCGTGCCGTTCATCAACGTCGGTATCTACCAGCCCGACAAGCCCTACCCCTGCGTCGGGACCGACAACGAAGCAGCCGCTCATCGCGCGGCCGCGCATGTCATCGAGCTCGGGCACCGCCGCATCGGGATCGTCTCGGCGCTCCAGCGCAACAACGACCGGGCCAGCGCGCGCGTCGCCGGCTTTCGCCGTGCGCTCGCGGAGAACGGGATCGAGCTCTCTCCGCAATGGCATGTCGAGGTTCCCTACACGCTTGACGACGCGCGCGAGGCGGCCCGCTATCTCCTCAACCTCAAGGACCGCCCGACGGCTGTGGTGTGCGGCAACGACGTCATCGCCTATGGCGTTCTGCTCGAGGCGGAGCGCGACGGCTTCTCCGTGCCGCGCGATCTGTCGGTGGTCGGCTTCGACGATCTCGACTGGAGCCGGCATTTGCGACCGAGCCTCACCACGATCCACGTTCCAACTGGAGAAACCTGGCAACGCGCCGGCGAATATCTGGTGCGCAGCCTTGCCGGCGAGCAGACCATCATGCACCGCGAGATCGATTTCTCGCTCGTGGTCCGCGAATCGACGGCCCCACCGCCGAAATCCCTGAAGTGAGGCCTTGCCGATGACTTCGAATTTTTCTCTCGCGCCCGGATTCCATGCCGTCGTCATTGGCGGCGCCGGCGACATTGGCGCGGCGATCAGCAGCCAGTTCTGCGATCTCGGCGCGACTGTTACGGCGACCGGCGCCAACGAGTCCGACCTCGCCCGCACGCTGCTCAAGCCGCGCGCCGGCCTCACGCTGGCGACGATGGATGTAACCGATGATGCGGCCGTCAGGTCTTTCGCCGGAAGACACAAGCGCGTCGACGCACTGGTCAATTGCGCCGGCATCTTGGCGCGCGACAAGGAATTCGAGATCGAAACCTTCATGAAGGTTATCGACGTCAATCTCACCGGCACGTTCCGGACCTGCATGGCATTCCGTCCGCTGCTCGCGAAGACCAAGGGATCGATCGTCAACATCGCCTCGATGAACGCGACGCTCGCGCTGCCGCGCATCCCCGCCTATTGCGCCAGCAAGGGCGGCGTCGTGATGCTGACCAAGGCGCTGGCCTTGAAATGGGCCGAGGAAGGCATTCGCGTCAATGCGGTTGCGCCCGGTTACATCGAAACGGCGATCAACGCCGCGGGCCGCACCGACCTCGCGCATTACCGGCGAATCGCCGACCGCACCGCGTTCAAGCGCTGGGGCCAGCCCGAGGATGTCGCGGGCGCGGTTGCGTTCCTCTGCATGCCGGCCTCGCAATACGCGACCGGCACCGTCGTCGCCATCGATGGCGGCTTTCTGACAGGATAGTCAGCCGTCTCCAATCGGCCGCAGATCGTGCCAGAGTTGAAGATGCGGAAGCTCGACAAGGATGCGGTGCGTGGTCCTCTCGCCGCCCTAGGAGTGAGCAGGCCCGGACGGCGCCACATCCAAGCGGACCGCGATCCCGTCCAGATCCGGGGTCGGCGCTGGATAATGCATCATGACGAGCGGATCGTGACCTGGAACGATGTGGTCCGCATCCGGCGCTGCGGCGCGCAGTTTGTCGAACCCCACCAGCATGTCGCCGACATGAAACGCCGTCGTAAAAGGACGCTCGCTGGTCAGGTTTTCGTAGAAATGACTGACGTCGGAAGCGAGCACGACCGGACCGCGGCGCGTGTTGACCCGGACGAATTGAAGCCCGGCGGAATGTCCGCCCGCCGCATGGACCGTCAGCCCGGGAGCGATCTCAGCATCGCCATCGTAGAACAGGACTCGGCGCGCATAGTTCAGCCGCACGATGCCGCAGACGTCCTCGACCTCGAAAGAATGCGACAACCTCGGATATTGCATGTAGCGGCCGGTGGCGTAGGCAAGCTCGCGCTCCTGGAGATGAAATCGTGCGTTCGGAAAGCGGTCGAAATTGCCGGCATGGTCGTAGTGCAGATGCGTGAGGATCACGTCCTCGATTTCGGTCGGCTCGATATCGAACGCCCCAAGAGCCTCCACCGGGCAGCGCAGGAATGTCCGCCTGCGCTGCTCCGCAATTTCGGCGTTGAACCCGGTATCGATGACGAAGGTGCGCCCACCTCCCCGCGCCAGCCACATGAAATAGTCCATCGGCATCGGCCCGTCATGCGGATCGCCGCCGATGAAGTGGTCGCTCCGCTGCGCATCCCGCGTTGCGTAGCGGATGGCGAAGAGTTCGTAGATCGGGTCAGCCATGGATTTGCTCAGGAGCCGGCCGCGTCGACCTCGTTGAAGGCCTCGCGCGCATTGCGGAAGGCGTCGATGCCGGCGGGCACGCCGCAATAGACGGCGACCTGGAGCAGGATCTCCTTGATCTCCTCCTTGGTCAGCCCGTTCTTCAACGCGCCCTTCACGTGCAGCTTCAGCTCGTGCGGCCGGTTCAGTGCGCCGAGCATCGCCAAATTGACGATCGAGCGCGTGCGACGGTCGACGCCGGGCCGCGTCCACAGCGCGCCCCAGCAGAATTCGGTGGACCATTCCGCCATCGTGCGCGTGAACTCGTCGGCACCGGCGATCGATTTGTTGACGTAGTCCTCGCCGAGCACCTCCTTGCGGACTTTGAGGCCCTTTTCGAACAGTTCGGTCTTGGTCATGATCGTCCCTTTCAGGTCTTGCGAGAGTCTAGTTGGAAGTTGTTCGGCGCATCGCCGAGGGCGGCCGCAACGATCGCAGCAGTTCGGCGACGTCAGCCACCGCATCGAGACGCCAGACGGCGTCGATGACACCGTCCGCGTCCCAATTGCTCTGGCCCGTTCGCACGCTTTCGCGCAGCTTGGCCTCGAGATCGCGATCTTCAAGCGGCGCTGCCCGGCTGCCGCGCGGCGAGATGACGGTCTCGGTGAAAACCTCGCCGGACGACAGGCGCACGGTCACGCGTGCCGCACCATCCGGCATCCCGTCATCCCACTCCGCCCCCACCTTCTGCCGCAGCTGCACAATATCGGGCCGGACGACCGTCTCGCGTGCAAACTCGGCGACGCCGGCTCTGCCGAGCAGCAATCCGCACGCCACGCAATGATGGATGCTGACGCGCGCATCGCGCTCGTTGTTGACGGGGCGGTCGCCGCGCGCAAGCAGCAGCGTCGAGCCTTGAACGGTCACGGTGTCAATCTGGTCGAATCGCTGACCGATCCGCTCCCGCAACTGAAGGCAGGCATCAATGACCGCATGAAAAACGATGCCGGCGGGGTAGGGCTTGTAGGTGTTCTTGGCGATCTCAAAGGTCTTGCCGAGACCATCAAGCAAGCGGGCAATATCCGGCTCGTCACCCATGGTGCGTGCCCAACCGAGCGGGCCTTCAATGGCGTGGGGGGCCGCCTCATAACCCTGCTCTGCAAGCAGCGCCGCAAACAAACCGTTGCGCGCCGCGTTACCGACGCTGACATTCTTCGCGGCACTGGGCAGGTTCTCGACATTGCCTGCCGACTGGCTCGCCGCGAGCCCGATCGCATTCGCAATGCCCTCCGCGGGCAGACCCAATAGTTTGGCGCAAGCCGCCGCGGCGCCAAAGATCCCGCAGGTCGAAGTGATGTGCCAGCCGCGCGCATAATGGCGCGGCGAAACGGCGGCGCCGATGCGGCATTCGACGTCCACACCGAGGATGAACGCCGTCAACAACTCGCGTCCAGACAGTTTATGCGTCTCGGCGAGTGCGAGGACTGGAGCTGCGACCGGTGCCGCCGGATGAATGATCGTCTCGGGATGGGTGTCATCGAAATCGAGCAGGTTGGCCGAGATGGCGTTGAGAAACGATGCGCACATCGCATCCATCGGCTGCGAATGACCGATGACCGTCGCGGTCGCGGCGCCGCTGAACGGCGACACGGTTCGCATCGCCGCCATCACCACCGGATCGCGTGCGGAGCCGAGTGCCGTGGCGAAGAAATTCAGAATCGAGCGTCGCGCCTCGCCGCTCTGCGCCTCCACGTCCGCCCACGACGTCGCCGCGACGAAATCGGCGAGCGTCCTGCTCACGCTGGGAATTGGGTCTTGCGGCACGCGGGGCGTCTTCCTCGTTTTTCGGACCTTATGCCGATCCGCGGCAAACTGTCGACCCCAAATGTTATGCTTGACAGCTTGTCTGACAATCATAACAATCCGAACGCTGGCGCGGGGTCCCGCCGCCACAATGACGGCGGCCGTCCAGAACGGCCGGCGAACATACAACGACAAGATCAAGACGGCGCACCCTGCTGGGGCGCGCTACAGGGAGTGAACTATGGCGGGAGAGACGCTCGGTGTGATCGGAACGGGCCGCATGGGCGGCCCCATGGCGGGGCGATTGATGGACGCGGGCTATTCGCTCGTCGTCTACGACACGCAGACTGACGCGACGCAGCCGCTGGTCAAGCGCGGCGCCTTGGTCGGCAAGTCGCCGGCCGACATCGCCTCGCGCGCCGACATCGTGCTCGCCAGTCTGCCGACGCCCGACATCGTCAAGGCCGTCACTCTCGGCGAGGACGGCATCAGCAGCGGCAACCGCGCCAAGATCGTCGTTGATCTCTCGACCTCTGGTCCCGGCGCGGCGAAGCTCGTTGCGGAAGGGCTGAAAGCCAAAGGCATGACGCTGGTCGATGCGCCCGTCAGCGGCGGCATCAAGGGCGCCGTGAACGGCACGCTCGCCGTTATGGTATCGTGCCCGCAAGCGACTTACGACATCGTGCAGCCGATCCTGAAGAATTTCGGCAAGCTGTTCTACACCGGCGACAAGCCCGGCGTGGCGCAGACCGCCAAGCTCGCCAACAATCTGATGGCGGCGGCGGCGCTGGTGATCACGTCGGAAGCGGTCGCCATGGGCGTCAAGGGCGGGGTCAACGCCAAGGTGCTGATCGATATCATCAACGCTAGCAGCGGCCGCAACAGCGCCTCCGAAGACAAATTTCCCCGTTCGGTGCTGCCGGGCACGTTCGATTTCGGATTCACCACCAGCCTTTCCTACAAGGACGTCCGTCTCTGCGTGGACGAGGCCGAGGCCATGGGCGTGCCGATGGTCTGCGGCGCAGTGGTACGGCAGATGCTGGCGATCACCAACGCCAAATACGGCCCGTCATCCGATTTCACCTCGATCGCCAAGGTGCTCGAGGAGTGGGCCGGAGTCGAGATGCGCGGCTGAGCGCAAGAGTCTTTGGGAGCAACGCTTGCGATGACGAACGGCCCGACCGGATCAGGCAAGGTATCGCTCGCGCGCCAGATGGCGCGGAGCGCACTTGCCGTTGATCTCGGAGATTTCGGGCCTGAAGTGGTCGCCAAGGCCAAGCTCTGCCTGCTCGACTTCCTGTCCTGCGCCTTCGAGGCGGGTCATCATCCCTGGAGTCGTCAGGCAATCGCGATCGCACAAGGTGGCGGCAGCGCAACCATCGTCGGAATGTCGCGACTCTCCTCGCCGGCCGATGCCGCCTTCGCCAATGCCGTGATGGGGCACGGACTCGTGCGGGAAGACATGCATGCCGCCAGCATTGCGCACCATGGCGTCGTGATCTGGCCGACATTGCTCGCGCTGTCCGAACAGTCGCAGCTGCACGGCTCAAGGCTGCTTGCAGCCGCGATCATCGGCTATGAGGCCGGCGCGCGGATCGGCCGCGCGCTCCTGACCTCCGATCTCGCCCGGCTCTATCGTCCGACCGGCCTCGTGGCCCCGCTGGGCGCGGCGCTCGCCGGAAGTTTCGCGCTCAACCTGTCCGAAGACGCAGCGACCAGCGCCATCGCGATTGCGGCCAACACGTCCAGCGGTCTCAACGAGTGGCCGCATGCAGGCGGCTCCGACATGTATTTTCATCCGGGCTTCGCCGCCAGCAATGCGATCAAGGCAATCGGCCTCGCCGCAGCCGGCGCTTTCGGCTCCGAAACGATCCTCGAAGGCGAAGCGGGCCTGTTCGCCGCCTATCGTCGCCAGGCCGCGCCCGACAGCATCGCGCTGTTCCCGAGTGGCGAATGCGAGATCATGGCGGTCTACAACAAGCCGGTCCCGGCCTGCAATTTCGCGCAGACCGCCGCGCAAGCGGCCCTTCGCGTCTCGCACGAACTCGCCGGCACCGAGGAGATCGACCGCGTCGTCGTTCGCGCTCCCGATGCCGCCGTGCGCTATCCTGGGTGCGCCTCCACCGGCCCGTATCGGAACGCGCTCCAGGCCAAGATGAGCATTCCCTTCAGCGTCGCGGCCACCCTCGTGAGGGGCGAGATCGAGGAAGGCAACTACGCCGAACCCGATGATGTCGATATCATCCGCCTGGTTGCGATCACGAAGCTTGAGCCGGATGTCGGCTTCACCACCGCGTTCCCCGACAAGCAGGGCGCGGATGTGACCGTGCATCTGCAGAGCGGCCGGACGATCCGGCACGCGCTACCCGACGTCATCGCCGCAACGCCTTCAGATATTCGCACGCGCTTTCGCACGGCCGCTCAGGGAGTCCTCGGTGAGGACCGCACGTGCCAGTTGGAGCAACTCATCGAGAGCTGCGAACGGCTCGGCAACGCCGGCGATATCGCAGCACTATGCCGCCTGGACACGGCGGAACGGGTTTTACGATCGGCATCATAAGAAGTGCCGGAGAGTACGGGGGAAACATGGTCGACTTCGAGACCCGCTTAGGTTCGTCAGCCGCGCGGAGGCGAAGCTGATGGAAGGATTTCTGCAAGCGCTCGCCGCGGGCCTTCTGATCGGCGCCGTCTACGGCCTGATGTGCGTCGGGCTCGGCCTGATCTTCGGCGTCATGCGCGTCATCAACTTCGCCCATGGCGATTTCATGATGCTCGGCATGTACACTGCCTTCTATCTGTTCACCGCCGCCGGCGTTCAATCGTTCTTCGGCAATGCGGTCGGACCGTTCGTCTCCATCCTGCTGGCCGGCCCCGTGCTTGCCGTATTCGGCTACTTCGTCCACCGGGCACTGATCTCGCACGTCTCGGGGACGCGCACCGCCTCGCTCGAAGGCGAGGGACACTACGCCCAGCTGATCCTCACGCTGGGCATCGCGCTGATCCTGCAGAACGGCGGCCTCATCGTGTTCGGCTCGGTGCTGGCCTCGATCCGCACGCCGCTGTCGAGCTCGGCCTGGGAGCTCGGCCCCTTCTTCGACATGAGCATCTTTCTCAACAAGGCCCGCAGCATCGACATGATCGTTTCGCTGGTCATGATGAACCTGCTTTCGCTGCTGATCACGCGCACGCGGATCGGCAAATCGCTTCGCGCCGCCGCGGATAATCCGACCGCCGCGACCTATATGGGCATCGACGTCGACCGCGCGCACCGAACCGCCTTCGCGCTCGGCTGCGGTATCACGGCGATCGCCGGCGGCCTCCTCGCTACGAACTATCCGTTCCACCCGTTCGTCGGCCTCGAATACGTCATCGTCATGTATGCGGGCGTCGTGCTCGGCGGCATGGGCAGCATCATCGGCGCGTTCTGGGGCGGCATGACGATCGGGCTCGTGCAGCAGATGTCGACGCTGATCCTGCCGACGCAGCTGCAGAACGCCGCGATCTTCGCCGTCTTCCTCCTCATCATCTTCTTCCGACCGCAAGGCTTCTTCGGGCGGATGGTGGAGAGGACGTGATCATGCTCCGGATGCGCTCCTTTCTTCCTCCCCTGCTCTTCACCATCGCCTATGCTGCGCTGTCGCTCGGCGTCACCAACTCCTACTACCAGCTCATCCTGACCCTGGTGCCGGTGTGGGCGGTGTTCGGCCTCTCCTGGAACCTGCTCAGCGGCTACACCGGACTGATCTCGTTCGGCCACGCCGCGTTCTTCGGCATCGGCGCCTATGCAACCGCGCTTGGCCAGATCTACTTCGACATCTCCCCCTGGCTGCTGATCCCCATCGCCGCCGTGCTCGGCGGCATCGCCGGGCTGCTGATCGGATTTCCGACCTTCCGCCTCCAGGGCCACTATTTCGCCCTGGCGATGCTCGCCTACCCGCTTGCCATCCTCTACGTGTTCGAGTGGCTCGGCTTCCAGGAGGTGACGCTTCCGATCAAGCGCGACGCGCCGATCGCCTACATGCAATTCGCCGATCCGCGCATCTACACGCTGCTGGGACTCGCAATCATGCTTGCCACCATCGTGCTGACGCAATTCATCGAGCGCTCCCGCTTCGGCATGGCACTGCTCGCAATCAAGCAGAACGAGGCCGCCGCCGAGGCAGCCGGGATCAATACGCTCGCCTGGAAGCTGCGCGCGATCACGCTGAGCGGGGCCATTGCCGCGGCGATCGGCGGCTTTTACGCGCAGGTGTTGTTGGTCGTGACGCCGCAATCGGTGTTCGGCATGCTGGTGTCGGCCCAGGCGCTGACGGTTGCGATGTTCGGCGGGGTCGGCACAGTCTGGGGGCCGGTGATCGGCTCGGTCATCCTGATCCCGCTCGCCGAGATCCTGCACGCCGAGGCCGGCGCACGCTTCCCGGGCATCCAGGGCGTGATCTTCGGCTTCGCCATCGTCTGCGTCATCCTGCTGGCACCGGAAGGCCTGTTCTGGAAGCTGCGCGATCTCCTGCGCAAACGGATCGCGCCTAAGGCGCCTGCCTCCGACCTGCCCGAAACATCGGCTGCCAACGTCACCACGCTGAAGCCCGCCCCCCGGCAGCGCGCCGCCACCGGTGAAGTCGTGCTCGAAGTGAAGAACCTGTCGCGGTCCTTCGGCGGGCTCAAGGCGGTGCAGGATGTCAGCTTCAAGCTGCACCAGAACGAGATCCTCGGCATCATCGGCCCCAATGGCGCCGGCAAGACCACGCTGTTCAATCTCCTCAACGGCTTCCTGAAGCCGAGCGAGGGTGAGGTGCTGATCGATGGCCGCAACATGTCCGGCCAACGGCCGCACGTGATCTGCGAGGCCGGCATCGGCCGCACCTTCCAGGTGATGCGGCCGTTCCTGCGCATGTCGATCCTCGACAATGTCGTGGTCGGTGCCTATGTGCGCGCGCGGTCCGACGACGAAGCCCGCAAGCTTGCCGCCGATGCAGTTGCCCGTGTCGGGCTCTCCGCCGTCGCCGACCGCGTCGCCGGCGAGCTTTCGACCAAGGAGCTGCGGCTGATGGAGCTTGCCCGCGCGATCGCCGGCCAACCACGCATCCTGCTGCTCGACGAGACCCTCGCGGGCCTCGGCCACGGCGAGGCGGACGAGGTCGTCGCCGTGATCCAGCAGCTCGCGCGCGACGGCATGACCATCGCGATCATCGAGCACACGATGCAGGCGATGGTCCGGCTGGTCGACAGATTCGTCGTGCTCGACCACGGCGCCGTCATCACCGAAGGCCTGCCGGAAGTGGTGACGCGCGACAACCGGGTGATCGAGGCCTATCTCGGCAAGAAATGGGTGGGCCATGCTGCGAATTGAGGGATTGAGCGCGGGCTATTCCGCCAAACCCGTGCTGAACGACATCTCGATCAATGTCGGCGCCGGCCAGTTCGTCGCGATCGTCGGACCCAACGGCGCCGGCAAGACCACGCTGTTCAAGACCATCTCCGGCATCGTCAAGCCGAGCGGCGGGGCCATCACCTTCGACGGCGTCGACCTCCTCGCAGTGCCGCCGCCGCAGCGCGCCCATCTCGGCATCGCCCACGTCCCCGAGGGCCGCCAGGTCTTCCCGTCACTGACCGTGATGGAGAATCTGGAGATGGGTGCGATGACGGAGAGCGGTCGACGCGACTGGCAGAGCAACATCGAGCGCATCTTCGAATGGCTGCCGGTGCTGAAGGAGCGTCGCAGCCAATTCGCGGGCACGATGTCAGGCGGCCAGCAGCAGATGCTCGCGATCGGCCGCGGCCTCGCCTCCTCGCCGAAACTCTTGATGCTGGACGAACCCTCGATGGGGCTGGCGCCCTCAACCGCCGACTTCATCTTCGATCGGCTGATTGAGATTCGCCGCCAGTCCGGGCTGACCATGCTGCTGGTCGAGCAGCGCGTGGCGGAAGCGCTGGAATCCGCGGACCACGGCTACGTCCTCGAAGCCGGCCATGTCGTGCTCGAAGGCAACAACGACACGCTGCGCGCCGACGACCGCGTGCGCAAGGCCTATCTCGGCATGTGACGACCATAAAAAGAGACCAGGGAGCAAACAAAATGAACAAGACATCGAAGGGACTCTCGCGACGGACCGTGCTGTCCGGCGCCGCCGCCGTGGGCCTTGCCGGCGTGGCACGCGCGCAGACACCGGCCGAGATCAAGGTCGGACTGATCGTGCCGTTGTCGGGTATCTACACCCGCCCCGGCCAGGTGATGAAGATGGGCGCCGAGATGGGTATCGAGCACATCAACGCGCAGGGCGGCATCAAGGCGCTCGGCGGCGCCAAGCTGAAGCTCGTCGTGATCGATTGCGGCGACACCACCGAGAAGGCCAAGAACGCGGCGCAACGCATGGTGGCGCAGGAGCCGGATCTCGTCGCGGCCACCGGCGCCTATCTGTCGTCCTTCACGCTGGCGGTCACCGAGGTGACCGAGCGTGCCGAGCTGCCGGTGCTGACGCTGTCCTATTCGGATCTTCTGACCGACCGCGGTTTCAAATACATCTTCCAGACCGCCGCGACCGCGAGCCGCCAGTCCGAGCTCGGCTTGCCGACTCTGATGAAGCTCGCGGAGAACGCCTCGGGCAAGAAGCCGAAGACGGTCGCGATGCTGATGGACAACACCGCGACTTCGGTTGCCACGGCCAAGGCGCTGAAGGAGAAGCTGTTCGCGCAGGAAGGCCTCCAGCTCGTCGTCGAGGAAGTCTGGACCCCGCCGCTGTCGGATGCGACGCCGCTGATCCAGAAAGTCCGCTCGGCCAAGCCCGATCTGCTGCTGTTCATGCCGAACGCGGTGTCGGACGCCAAGCTGGGGCTCGAGAAGATCAGCGAGTTCGGCCTTGGCCAGGGCAAGATCCCGACCGTGTCCTTCAGCATCACCATCGCCGAGCCGGACATGCTGCAGAGCGTGAGCCCGGAGACAGTGCAGGGCATCATGACCATCGTCGCCAATTGGGGCTCGAAAGGTCACGAGGCGCTGATCGCCGAGCTCAAGGCGAAATACAAGGAGCCCTGGATGACGCAGAACGTCATCTCGACCTATGGCGACATGTGGCTGATGAAGGAAGCGTTGGAAAAGGCCGGTAAGGCCGACCGCAATGCGGTCGCGCAGGCCTTCCGCACCATGGATGCCGGACCGTCGAAATACTATCCCGGCGGACAGCTCAAGTTCGACGAAAAGGGCCGCAGGGTCGGCGCCGGCGTCGTCATCGTGCAATGGCAATCGGGCGTGCCAGTCACCGTCTATCCGCCCGAGCTCGCGCAGGCGCAGCCGTTCTGGCCGAAGAAATAGCATCGCACGCTTTTCAGGGAGGAGGATTGTCATGAGAACAACGAGCAAGATCAGGATCACCCGTCGAACACTGCTTGCGGGTGCGTCCGGCACGCTGATCGCATCCCGTGCCTGGGCCCAGCAGCCATCTGAGGTGAAAGTCGGCCTCTTGGTGCCGATCTCCGGCATCTACGCCCGTCCCGGCACGGTGATGCGTCAGGGCGCCGAGATGGCCGTCGAGCACATCAACGCGCAAGGCGGAGTCAAGGCGCTCGGCGGCGCCAAGCTGAAGCTCGTGGTGCTCGATTCCGGCGACACCACCGAGAAGGCCAAGAACGCCGCCCAGCGTATGGTGGCGCAGGAGAGCGACCTGGTCGCGGCAAGCGGCGCCTACCTGTCATCCTTCACGCTCGCGGTCACCGAGGTCACGGAACGCGCCAACTTGCCCGTCCTCACCCTCTCCTACTCCGATCTGATCACGGATCGCGGCTTCAAATACGTGTTCCAGACCTCGGCCACGGCAGCCTCACAGGCCCGTCAGGCCTTGCCGCAAATCATCAAGCTGGCCGAGACGGCATCGGGCAAGCGGCCGAAGACGGTCGCGATCCTCACCGACAACACGGCCGCGTCGATCGCCTCGGCGAAATCGATGCGCGAGGGCCTGCTGGCAGAGAACCAGCTGCAGCTGATCGTGGACGAGACCTTCACGCCGCCGCTGGCGGACGCGACGTCGCTGGTTCAGAAGATTCGCTCGGCCAAGCCCGATCTGCTCTTCTTCCTGCCGACCGTGATCTCGGACGCAAAATTGCTGCTTGAGAAGATGAACGAGTTCGGCCTCGGCCAGGGCAGGGTGCCGACCATCTCGTTCGGCATCGCCATCGCCGAGCCTGACATGCTGCAGACCGTGAGCCCGGAACTGCTCCAGGGAGTCCTGACCTGCGTTGCGAGCTGGGGCGCCAAGGGCCACGAGGCGCTGATCGCCGAGTTGAAGACCCGCTACAAGGAGCCGTGGATGACGCAGAATGCAATCTCCACCTATGGCGACATGTGGGTGATCAAGGACGCGCTGGAGAAGGCCGGCAAGGCCGACCGCGTTGCCGTCGGCGAAGCGCTGCGCACCATGGATGCGGGTCCCTCGAAATATTACCCGCTCGGCGAAATCAAGTTCGACCAGAAAGGCCGCCGCGTCGGCGCCGGCATGACCATCGTGCAGTGGCAATCCGGCGTGCCGGTGACGGTGTTCCCGCCCGAGCTCGCGCTGGCGAAGCCGTTCTGGCCCAAGACCTGATACCGCTCGAAAGCGAAACGGAGAACAGAATGGACAAGGCGACCTACGACCGCGGCCTCGAAATCCGCAAAAGCGTGCTCGGCAGCGAGTTCGTCGACAAGGCGATCGCGTCAGCCGACGAGTTCAACCGCCCGATGCAGGATCTGACCACCGAGTATTGCTGGGGTTACGTCTGGGGCCGCGAAGGGCTGACGCGAAAGACGCGCAGCTTCCTCAATCTGGCGATGCTCTGCGCGCTCAACCGTCCGCACGAGCTGAAGACCCACGTCCGCGGCGCCCTCGCCAATGGCGCGACCAAAGAGGAGATCCGCGAGGTTTTCATGCAGGTCGCGATCTATTGCGGCGTGCCGGCCGGCGTGGACGCGTTCCGCAACGCGAAGGAAGTCTTCGCCGAGCTCGACAAGAAATAAGAGCGGGCAGGCTGCGATGAAGGGCAAATGGGCACTCGTGACCGGCGCGACCGCAGGCCTTGGCCTCGCCATCGCGGAAGGCCTGGCCGGCGCGGGCTGCAACATTGTCCTGCACGACCTCGTTGCGCCGAAGCAGCCCGCGGACGACCTCAGCGCCCGCTTCGGCGTCGAGGTCATCCCCGCCGCTGCCGATCTGTCCGGGCGCCACGACATCGAGAGCATGATGGTCGGCCTGCTCGACCGCTGCGGAGCCATCGACATCCTTGTCAACAACGCCGTTGTCAGGCATTTCTCGACGATCGAGCAGTTTCCACCCGATCGCTGGGACCAGGCGCTCGCTGTTAATCTGTCGGCGCCGTTCCACCTGATCCGCCTTGCGCTGCCCGCGATGAAGCAGCACGGCTGGGGCCGGATCATCAATATCGGCTCGATCTATTCGAGCCGCGCGGTCGAAGATCGCATTGACTACGTCACGACCAAAGCGGCAATTCTGGGAATGACCCGCGCGGTGGCCATCGAGACCGCCCGCAGCGGAATCACCTGCAACGCGCTCTGCCCGGGTACGCTGCCGACGCCGGCGATCCTGAACAAGATCGCGACGATGGCAGCGAATAGCGGACGCCCCGTCGATGACGTGACCCGCGAATATCTTGGCGAGCGCCAGCCGACGCAGCGCTTCGTCGAAATGGATGCGGTCGCCGCCATGGCCGTCTTTCTCTGCGGTACCGCGGCAAATGACATCACCGGCGCCAGCCTGCCCATCGACGGCGGCTGGTCAATCGCATGAGAGCATTGGAATGGGAGTGCTGAGATGACCGAACAACCAGGCCAGACCGTCGTCCTGACCGGCGCTGCCGGCGGCATGGGACGCGCCATCACCAAGGCGCTGCTGGACAGCGGCCGCCGCGTCGTGCTGGTAGATCGTGACGCCAAGGCGCTTCAGCAGCTGGCGGCCACCGTCGGCGACAAGGTGTTTCCGATTCAGCTCGACGTCAGCGATTCCCGGGACGTGGATAGTCTGCCGGAGGCCATTCCTGCTCATTTCAGGCCGGTCGATGTTCTCATCAACAATGCAGGCCATGACATCGGCGGGCGGACGCGTTTCGACTCCGGCTCCGCCGACGACTGGTCCAACATCATCCAGACCAACCTGATCGGCCTGATGCGCGTCACCCGCGCGATCCTCCCCGACATGGTCAAGCGCAACGCCGGCCATATCGTCAACATCAGCTCCATCAACGCCGTCCGTATAATCCCGGATATGGCGGCCTACAGCACCAGCAAGGCCGGCGTGCACATGTTCACCGAGACCCTCCGGGGCGAGCTGGCGGACACCGCGATCCGGGTCACCGAGCTCCAGCCCGGCCTGACCAGGACCAACATCATCCTGACCCGCTACCGCGGCGACAAGCAGAAGGAAAAGGACTATTTCGACCAGTTCAGGATGGCGCTCGAGCCGGCCGACATCGCCCGCTCGATCGTGTTCGCCCTGGATCAGCCCGCCCACGTTCAAATTGCCGAAATGATGATTCTGCCTGTAAACCGGTATTGAATCATTCCAACCAAGGCCCGGACATGGAAAGACGCCGCGAATTGCAGTCGACACTCCGCATCGATGACGTACCGACCGTCCGAGCGATGGTGGCGCAAAAGCTGCGCGAGGCGATCATGTCCGGCACGCTGAAACCGGGCCAGCGCCTGGTCGAGCGCGAGCTCTGCGAGATGATGGGCGTCAGCCGCCCCTCGATCCGCGAAGCACTACGCGCCCTCGAGGCCGACGGGCTGGTCAATACGGTCCCTCACCGCGGCCCCGTGGTCTCCACGATCAGCCTGGAGGAGGCCCGGCAGCTCTACGCCGCCCGCGCGGTGCTCGAAGGCTTCGCCGGCCGTGAATGCGCCAGGCTTCACGACCCGGAAGTGGCTCGCCGGATCGGGGAAGCCCTGACCCGGCTGAAGGCAGCCGCAGCCAAGCAGGACCTCGTCGGATGCCTGGAAGCCAAGACCGACTTTTACGCTGCTCTGATCGGTGGCTGCCGCAACGCGTTCATCGAGCGCATGCTCAAGCCGCTGCATGACCGAATCCAGCTGTTGCGGATCACCTCGATGTCGCAGCCGAAGCGGATCAACAAGAGTTTGCGCGAGGTTACCGCGATCTGGCGCGCGATCCAGAACGGCGATGCGGACCTCGCCGAGCGCTGCTGCGTCGACCACATCAATGCGGCTGCGGTGGCCGCGCTCGACATGATCGAAAAATCGTCGGCAGCCAAGGAGGCGGCGCCTTCCGACGACTAAAACATTGCCGCCAGGGAGTGTTCGATGACGTATCTCGTACGATCGCTGATCCTGTTTGTCCTGCTCTATCCCTGCCGCGCAGCCATTGCGGAAGACTACCCCACCCGCCCGGTTACGATGATCGTGCCGTTCTCAGCTGGCGGTCCCGGCGACGTGATCGCACGCATCCTCGGCGGCGCGATGAGTGCGACGCTGAAACAGTCGATCGTGATCGAAAACGTCGTCGGCGCCGGCGGCACGCTCGGCACCAACCGTGTCGCCAAGGCGGCCGCCGACGGCTACACGCTGCTGCTGATGCATGTCGGCCAGGCCACCGCGCCGGCCCTCTACGCCAAGCTGCCGTTCGATCCGGTCGGCGATTTCGCCCCGATCGGGCTCGTCACCGACGTCCCGATGATCCTCGTGGCGCGGCCGAACTTTCCAGCCAAGGATCTCAACGAGCTCATCGCGCAGATCCGCAATGCCGGCGACAAGATCACCTTCGGCAATGTCGGTCTCGGCTCGGCCTCACAGCTCTGCGGTTTGATGTTCATGAGCACCACCGATACCAAGCTCACCCCGATCTACTACAAGGGCGGGGGCCCGGCGCTGAACGACGTCATCGCCGGCCACATCGACGTTTATTGCGACCCTGCAACCGGGCCGACGCCTTATATTCAGTCGAACACGATCAAGGGCTACGCGATCACGAGCAAGAAGCGGGTTGCAACGCTGCCGAACGTGCCGACCTCGGCCGAGGCCGGCCTTCCCACGTTCGACGTGACGACCTGGTATGGCCTCTACGCCCCGCGCGGCACGCCGAAGCCCGTAGTCGACCAACTCGTCGGCGCGCTGCAGACCGCGCTGAAGGATCCCCCCCTGATCAATCGGTTTGGTGAGCTCAGCATGTCCCCGGTTGAACCCGAACGCGCGACGCCGGAAGCCCTTGAAGCCTTTCTCAGGGCTGAGATCGGCAAATGGGGAAGGATCATCAAGGCAGCCGGCATCGAGCCGCAATAGGTTAGCTAGAGCGGATCGACCCCGTTTCTAACTGTAGAAGATGCCTCCGTCCACGTTGAGGGCTTGGCCGGTCACAAACGCAGAATCGTCAGACGCAAAGAACGCAACGGGCCCGACGACGTCCTCCGGCTGCCCGAGCCGGTGCAGGTCCGTGACCTTCTCGAAATAGGCGACACGCTCGGGGTCGCGGAGATTGTTCATCCCCATCTCAGTCACGATGATGCCCGGGCATACGGCATTGACCGTGATGCCGTAGCCGCCGAACTCCATGGACGACACCCGGGTGAAGCCGACCACCGCCGACTTCGATGCAGCATAGTGGGACTGTCCCGGACCGCCCGTTCGAGCGGCGAGCGAGGCAATGTTGACGATCCGCCCGTATTTGCGCTCCTTCATATGTGGCACCACGGCCTGGGTCATCTGGAAGACGCCGCGCGTGTTGACGGCGAAGGTCTGATCCCATGTATCCGTCGTCAGCTCGTCGATGGTCGCCAGCCTGAGGATGCCCGCATTGTTGACGAGGACATCGACGTGCCCGAGACCCTGGACGGCTTCAGCCACCGCACGCCTGCAATCGCCGATATCGCTGACGTCGCCCAGCACCGGGATGCAGCGGCCGCCAAGCTTGCCGACCTCTGCGACGGTCTCGAGCAGAACCTTCTCCTGGGCCGCGATGTCGGTCAGCGCGAGATCGTAGCCTCGCCTGGCAAGGCCAGTGGCAATCGCGCGGCCAATGCCGCGGCTTGCCCCCGTCACGATCGCATGTCGGGCCATGTTGCGTTCTCCCCTGTTATTTCCAATGAATGTTGGTTCTTTACCGGCGTTGAAAAGATCAGGCGCGAGCCGGCTTGCGGACTGGCAAGGTGTTCATGGCCTTCACGGTCTCCTCGAAGGATACGAGATTGGCGCCCGAACCCAGCCCCGTCGCGACGATCGCGGCCGTCGCGGTCGCAAGCTTGGCGCAATCGAGCAGGTCCCAGTCGCGAGCCAGCCCCGCGATGAAGCCGCCCGTATAGGAATCGCCGCATCCCGACGTATCGCGAACGGCAACGTCGAACGCCGGCACCGTAAACTGGCGTCCGTCGCGGGTCATCACGAACGAGCCGTCGGCGCCGAGAGAGATAGCACAGGCCCCCGCTCCCTTGTCGATGAAGAACCGCGCGCACGAGGCTGGATCGTCGGTTCCGACCATGGCACTGGTCTCATCGATGCTCGGCATGAAGAAGTCGACATAGGGCAGCAGCGGCTCGACCAGTGCCAGCGTTTCACGCCGCGCCTGGATGAGATCGAGCGTCGTCGTGCAACCAGCGGCTTTCGCGTCCTGAAGCAATGCGACGGAAGGCGCTCCGTCCATCGCAAGCAGAGAGCCGACCCCGCCGAGATGGAGAATTTTGCTCCGGCATGCGGCTACTTGCGTTTCGGGCGCGATCCGCCAGCGGGCTGAGGCGCCCCTCGCATGCAGGACCGGACGCGAGCCGTCGGGCCGGATCGGCAAAATCGTTGCAGAGGTTGGAGCGCCGGTCATTCGCTCCATCAGAGAGATATCGATGCCTTCGCGCTCCAGCGCGTTCAGCATCCAATCAGCCTTCTCGTCGGAGCCGACGGCACCAACCGCGAGCGCCTTCAAGCCGAGCCGCGCGCAAGGAACGACCGTTCCGCCGGCCGTGCCGGCGACCGCGAGCCGGATTTCCTCGATCAGCAACCGGCCACCTCCGGGTGGGATCTCGGTAACGGGGACCCCGAGAATATCCAGGATGTAAGTGCCGCAGACGCTGACGTCGTGAGTGTAGGCCATGAGTTCTCGCAAGGCAGGGGATTATTCGTGATCTAGCTCGACAGCTGGGTAATCTTTGGCTTGCCCTCGCTATCGCGCAGGCCGTACTGCCCCCATCGCTTCAGGATGCTGTCGATCTCCTCGTCCGGTAGCAGCGGAGGAGAGCCGAGTTGAAGACAGCCGTGATACTGCTTGGCGAGCACCTCGACCTCCACCGCGAGCCACAAGGCTTTGCGCAGGTTGGGACCGATGGCGATCAGCCCGTGATGTGCGAGGAGGCAGGCGCGGCGATAGCGAAGCGCGTTCAGGGCCGCCTGCGACAGTTCGGCCGTACCATATTGCGCATAGGGTGCGCAGGGGATGTCGTTGCCGCCGGCCGCGGCAATCATGTAGTGAATCGCAGGGATCGAGCGATTCATGATCGCGATGATGGTGCAGAAGACCGGATGGGCGTGAACGACGGCGCCGACCTCGGGCTTCGACTTGAGGATGTCGAGGTGAAAACGCCATTCGGTCGACGGAACATTGCCGGCCGATGCAGTCCATGAGCCGTCCCACTTCATGGCCACGATGTCTTCGGGCTTCATGCGGTCGTAGGGAAGACCGGACGGCGTCAGCAGGATGCCGTCGTCGGCTCGAACGCTGATGTTTCCGGACGTTCCCTGGTTGATGCCTTGCGCCGCCATCTCGCGGCACGCGTCGATGATGGATTGACGAAGTTCGAGCTCTGCTTCGCGGCTGGTCATACCTTGCTTCCACCCACGTTCATGCACTTGCTCCGAGCTGGACCTGACGGTCGACCAACAGCCAGGTGGCTCGGGCGGTCGCCAGCACCTCCTGCTCTGCATCGAGCAAAGCGCTTTCGGCAAAGAGCTTGCGGCCTTCCCGCCCCGTCGGCCACGCCACCACCACACATCGATCTCCGGGACGCGGTAAGCGATCGATCCGCGCGGCCATGCGTCCGAGCAGGGCCGTCTCGTCACCGTTCAGCCCGAGGTGACGGGCGCCCACGCTGCAATAGCCGGTCGGGCAATCGAGCGCGGCCCAGACAAATTCGGGCGCGACATGGCCGTCCTCGTCGGACAGACTGCCATGAGGCACCCAGGACGCCGCGAACACGACGGGCTTGCCCGGGACGGCGCCGGCCCGCAGCGGGCCTGCGAAGATGCGCAGACCATCGCCGTGACCACGCGCGGGGCCACAGACAAAACAAGTCGGAAGGTTATGGGTCTGCTCGTCGTAGGGTGTTCGGCCGGCCGCCTCTTCGGCCGCCTCGTAGCTTACCCTGGGAACGTCCGGCACTTCGATGTCTGTTGCACGCACCGTCGCGAGCAGCTTGCCGCTCTCGCGCAACTCGATCCCGCCGTCGGCCCCCGTCAACACGTCGAGCGACCGCTCCAGCGGCGGCGGGGCGCGCAACGTCACTTCGGCGTCTCCACTGACGTGCCTTGCGAGACATCCGCATACATAACCGCCGTTGCCGGAGTTGGGTGGGCCCCGGAAGCGCCTGTCGATGACCAGCGATACCATTGCAGCTCTCGTTCGCGGCGTTTAGCGTCCCATCGCGAAGAACTCGTCGTTCGGACGCATGCTGGTGACGTTGGCCAGGCGGTTCGACATGCCGAAGAATGCAGCGATGGCTGCGATGTCCCAGACGTCGTCCTCGGTGAATCCATGTCCCTTGAGATCCACGAGGTCGGAATCGTCCACCTCATAGGCGCGTGCCGAGACCTTCATCGCGAAATCGAGCATCGCCCTTTGCCGCGCGGTGATATCGGCCTTGCGGTAGTTGACGGCGACCTGGTCCGCAATCAGCGGATTCTTCGCCCGCACGCGCAGGATGGCGCCGTGCGCGACCACGCAGTACTGGCATTGATTGGCGCTGCTGGTCGCGACCACGATCATCTCGCGCTCGGCCTTGGTGATCGGCCCGGGCTTGTCCATAAGAGCGTCGTGATAGGCAAAGAACGCCCGGAACTCGTCCGGACGATGCGCGAGTGTCAGAAAGACGTTCGGGACGAATCCAGACTTCTCCTGAACGGCCTCGATCCGCGCGCGGATATCCGTAGGAAGCGTCGCGATATCGGGAACGGGAAAGCGGCTGATCGCGGTTGCGGACATGGTCCAAGCTCCTGTTAAACAGCCGCGAGCGCGGCGAGCGTTTCCTGATAGGCTTCGAACGCATCGCGCCGGTCGGCGGGGCAAGGCTCGACCCTCACGAGACAGGTGTGCGCAGAGCAGCCTTGGCCGAATTGAGACGTGCCGATGTCGAGCGTGAGCACGTTCGGATTGCCGGCGACCTCGAGGCCGCTATTGCCGGTCGGTGTGAACCAGGCGCCGGTGGGGAGCACAAGCACGCACCGGCGGACCTCGTCGCTGACCTCTGCCGTCGCAAGGCATTCCCCACGGTCGTTCCAGATGCGGATCGTCTGGCCGTCGACGATGCCGAGAGCAGCCGCGTCGTCAGGATGAAGACGGGCCTGTTCACGGCCATTGCGTTTCATGGCGCGGCTCGATGGGCCGGTTTCAAGCTGGCTGTGAAGACGGCCGGCCGGCTGATGCGAGATGAGGTGCATTTGGCCAGCTTCTGCAGTGCCGAGCCATTCGGCGGGCTCGATCCAGGCAGGATGCGAGCGGCAGTCGGGATAGTCGAGCCTGGCAAGCGTCTTGCTGCCGAGCACGATCTTCCCGCTTTCGGTGTTGAGCGGGTGTTCCTCGGGCTCGTTGCGGAAGTCGGCCAGGAACGTGTGGTCTGCCTTGACCGGGCAGTGGGCATAGCCGGATTCCCAGAACGCATCGAACTCCGGCATGGCGAAACCAAATCGCTTCGAGGCGTCGTCGCGGCAGGCTTCGTAGAGATGCCGGACCCAACCCATTTCGTCGCGGCCTTCGTTGAAGCGCTCGGCCACACCGAGCTTGCCTGCAATCGCGTTGAAGATATCGAAGTCGGAGCGGGCTTCGCCCAGCGGCTCGATGGCCTTCTTCATGGCCAGGATGAAGTCGGAGCGCCTGTTGCCGGCAAGATCGTTACGCTCGATCGACGTGGTCGCCGGCAGCACGATGTCGGCCCGTTGGGCTGTCGCGGTGAACATCGGGTCCTGCACGATGATCGTTTCGGGCCTCGTCCAGGCTTCCGACAGGCGGTTGAGATCCTGATGATGGTGGTAGGGATTGCCGCCCGCCCAATAGACCAGCCTTGTATCCGGATAGGAGCGGATTTCGCCTTCATAGCTGAATGGCCGACCGGGATTGAGCAGCATGTCGCTGATGCGCGCCACCGGGATGAAGCTGTCGATCGGCCTCTTCAGTTGTGAAATGGCTGGAGACTTGCCGAGATTGAGCGGGGCCCCGACGCCTCCCAGCGAAGCATAGCCGTAGCCGACACCGCCGCCCGGCAGCCCGATCTGGCCGATCATTGAGGCCAGTCCGAGCGCCGCCCAGAACGGCTGTTCGCCGTGATGGGCACGCTGCAGACTCCAGCTCACCGTCAACATGCTCCGCGTGTCGACCAGGCGCCTTGCGAGCTCGGCAATCTGGCCTGCACCGAGCCCGCAGATGCCGGCGGCCCACAAGGCGTCCTTTCGTCCGCCATCCGCCTTGCCTTCGAGATAGCGAAGAAGACGATCCGCGCCGCTGGTGCAGCGCGCAAGGAAATCCGTGTCGTGCCGGCCGGCCTTCACGATCTCGCCGGCGAGGCCGAGCATCAGCGCCGTGTCGGTGTTCGGCCGGATCGGCCACCATTCGGCATCGACCCAGTCCGGCAGATCGTCCTTCAGCGGCGAGACGTGGATGACCTTGACGCCACGCTCGACAATCTTCCTGAGATAAGTCTCGAGGCGGTGGCTGCCTATTCCTCCGGCCTCGTTTTGCGCGGTTCGTGGCGACAGAGCGCCGAACACCACCAGCGTCTCGGTGTGCTGCGCGATCGTGTCGAGCGTATTGGCACGGCCGCCGCACGCGTCGTCACTGCCCAGGGTGTGGCGCAGGATGACCGGACCCGCCGCGATGGAATAGGTATCGACGTGCCGGGTGAAGCCGCCGACCAGATTGAGCATGCGCTTCAGAAGCGAAGAGGCATGATGCAGGCGCCCCGAATTCGTCCAACCATAGGAGCCCGCAAAGATCGATGCGTTCCCGAACGTGTCGGCGACGCGGCGCACTTCGTCGGCAACCAGCGTTGTCGCCTCGTCCCAACTGACAGGGACGAACTTCTCTCGGCCACGCCCGCGGCGATCGCTGTTTTCGCGCTTGTCCAGCCAGCCGGAACGAACCATCGGCCGCGGCACGCGCCGTTCGGGATTGGCCCATTCGGCAATGGAATGGATGATCGGGGAAGGCGCCGGATCGTGC
Source organism: Bradyrhizobium sp. NBAIM18 (assembly GCF_020193825.1). Taxonomy (NCBI): domain Bacteria; kingdom Pseudomonadati; phylum Pseudomonadota; class Alphaproteobacteria; order Hyphomicrobiales; family Nitrobacteraceae; genus Bradyrhizobium; species Bradyrhizobium sp. NBAIM18. The sequence continues at coordinate 189,209 of NZ_JADYVO010000005.1, read as the reverse complement.
TCGAACGGCTCGACGCCCACGATGCGATTATCCTCGACGAGAATCGTGTACGCACCCCAATGGCTGCAATGCGGGATCCGTTTGATCCTGCTCATGCGTCCACCGCTCCAAGTTCGCGCCGCATCTGCGCGGCGAATTCGGGATAGGTCTCGGCGAGTTCGTCGAACACGCGGCCGCGGAGCACGTCGAGTGTCGATCGATCGGGCAGCGCGGTCTGCCGCGGCTCGGCGTCATGCTCGAATCGAAAGCCGGTCGCTTGCTTGATCTCCGCAAGATCGTGCCCGGGGTGAACACTCTCCAGCTCGAACCCCGGCCGCGTCTTGTCGAATCGAAAGAGTCCCTTGCCGGTCAAGAGAGCCACGGGGCCGCCGCTCCGGAAGACTCCCTCGGGACTGACGCCGGGGGCACTGATGAAGTCGACCTTCTCGACGAAGACGCGCGGCGTATGCTCCTCGCGGAACAGGATGACCCGCGGCACGACGAAATAGAGATAGGCCGACCCGAACGAGCCGGGCCAGCGCACGCTGGAGCGCGGATAGTCACCGGTGCCGACGAGGTTCACGTTGCCAAGGCCGTCGATCTGGCCGCCGCCGAGGAAGAACGCGTCGATCCGGCCCTGACCTGCACAATCGAACAGCTCCGCCGAACCGTTGGTGAAGAAATTATGCTCGACAGAACCGAGGATGGAGATGCGTGGACCAACGGCGCCACGCGCCTCCTTCATTGCACGCAGCAGCATCGCGCCGGCGGCAGGAATCGGAGAGGAGGCGCCTACGGCAACATGCCTGACGCCATCGAGCAGCCGCGCGATCGTGCAAATCAGCACTTCGCGAGGGAGAACGTCCGACATCACGCGGGCTCCATCTGCGCCTGCGCCATATAGGCCGAGAAGCCATCGGCCGTTCGCGCGGCCTTCGCATAACGCGCGATCTCCGCGCTATCGGCGGGATACTCGCCCCATAAACCGTATGGCCATGCGCCCTTCGGTGCGCGCGCGACTGCCGTGACGTAGAGTGCCGGCAGCACGCCGGCCGCGCTCATCTCGTCGGCGAGCAGATTTTCCTCGACGATGCGCTCCACCGTGACGAGAACTGTCTGCGAAGCGTAGGCCATTGCGGCAAGCTCGCGGCGTCGCCCGATCCAGACATTGCCGAAGCGATCAGCCATCGGCACATGGAAGATCGTGACGTCAGGCTTGATGGCGGGAATCAGCACGATCGGATCGCCTCCATCCGCCAGCGGATTGTCGACGACACGCCAATCGTCGCGGTGGCGCAGCAGATCCGTTCCGATCAGCCCGCGAAGGGGCATGAAGGGGCTGCCCTTCTGCGCCGCCATCAGGCCCGCATGGATGGCAGGACAGGTCGCGTCCTTCAGTCGAACCGCGCCTTCCTTGACCGCCGCGTTGAACCGGGGCGCTCCACCTGCTTCGCCCAGCGAGACCGCACTGGTCTCCACCGTCCGGACCAGACCTGCGCCGACAAGCTGGTCGAGCTGCAATCCGCCGGTTGGCACGCAGACCAGATCGAGATCGCCCGCGCCATGCTCGATCATTGGACGCGTCATGGCCATGGAGACGCCGGCGTAATCGACGGGCAGCGCGACGCGCATGCCCGGCTCGATGTGCTTCGCCATGACGCGAGGCTCGCTCAACACCATCATCCTCCCGGCTTTGTTCTATATTGTAGAACGCAATTCCAAATTATGTTAGGCGGATTTGGACGATGCTGTCAATCTGGCTTCGCCGGCGGAGCCTTCATTTCCAGGACTTTCGCGCGCAGCCGGCCGCAGCAGCGCACCTTTGCGCCGCGATCAGGCGGCGCGACTTGACAAGACGACGCGCTGCTCCAACAATAATTGGAATGACGTTCTATAATATAGAACATACTGGGAGGATAGAATGGGCGAGCCTTCGGCTCAGCGTGCGATGCGCTCTGGCGATGCGAACGTTCGGACATTGCCGACCGGCCGCCTCCGGGACCGCGACGCGTTCGGATCGAGCATTGCCGTCCGTGAAGCGGTGAAAGCTTACGGCAACTTTCATGCGGTCGACCGGATCAGCATCGACATCGAGCCCGGCGAGTTCATCACGCTTCTTGGCCCATCCGGCAGCGGAAAAACGACGCTGCTCAACCTTGTCGCCGGATTCCAGAGCCTCGACAGCGGCGAGATCCTCGTCGACGGCAAGCCGGTCCACAACGTACCCACGCACAAGCGCGGCTTCGGCATGGTGTTCCAGAGCTACGCGCTGTTTCCGAACATGACGGTCAGCCAGAACGTCGCGTTTCCGCTTCGGATGGCAGGGGTCGACCGGGCGACTGCGGAGCGGCGCGTCGCCGAAACGCTGGAGATCATGCGGCTGACGGAGCATGCGACGAAGTCTCCCTCGCAAATGTCGGGTGGACAGCAGCAGCGCGTCGCGATTGCCCGCGCCATCGTCAGGAAGCCCAAGGTCGTGCTGATGGACGAGCCCCTCAGCGCCCTCGACCGGAGGTTGCGCGAACAGATCCAGATCGAGATCCGCGACCTTCACCAGACCATCGGCAGCACGATCCTGTTCGTCACTCATGACCAGGGCGAAGCCCTGACGATGAGCGATCGCATCGCGGTACTCAACGCTGGCAAGATCGTTCAGATCGGCCGCCCCCTGGACATCTACCGGCATCCGACAGATCGCTTCGTCGCCTCGTTCGTCGGCGAGAGCAATCTGATCGAGGCCGAGATCCTGCAGAAGCGCGGATCGACACTGACGATGAAGAACCGTGCAGGATACGTGTTCAGCGCCGAAAGCCGGGACACGATCGACGTCGGACGCGCAACCGTGCTCGTGCGTCCGGAACGCATCGCCGTGTCGAACGAGCCGGCTGCGAATTCCACGCCCGTCAGCGTCACGTCTGCGATCTTCCTCGGCGAGATCCTGCGGATCGAGGCGCAAATGGAGGGTGGAGATCCTCTCCTGATCCGCTGCACCGACATGGCCGACCGGCCGCTGCCGGCCGTCGGCGATCGTCTGCACGTGAGCTGGGGCGCCGCGGACTGCTGGGTGCTTGCATGACCGCGGCATCGATCGGCGCCCAGGCAGGCCGTCCTGCGGATCTCGATCTCGTCAGGAGGTTGAAGGATCCGGCGCTGCTGCTCCTGCCCGCGCTCGCGTTTCTGGCCTTCATCTATCTGCTCCCGCTGATCGATCTCATCCGCATCAGCGTTAGCGGGCCGTCGTGGTCGACCTATTTCGAGCGGGTATTCGCCATACCGCTCTATTGGGATTCGCTCGTCCGTACGATGCAGATCTCGGTCACCGTCGCCGGACTGTGCCTGCTGTTCGGATATCCGACGGCGCTGCTCATTCACCGCAGCCGCGGCATGACCCAGGCCCTGATCGCGACCGCGATCGTGCTGCCCTATTTCATCGCCATCCTGATCCGGACCTACGCCTGGATGGTCCTGCTCGGCCGCAACGGACCGGTCAACAAGCTGCTGGTTTCGGTCGGAATATTGAGCGAGCCGGTGCAGCTCCTCTTCAATCGCGGCACGGTGCTTCTCGGCATGACCGCGGTGCTTCTGCCGCTGATGGTGCTGACGATCTATTCCAGCGTGGCGCGCCTCGATCAAAGCCTGACCCGCGCGGCGCTGGCCAGCGGCGCCGGGCCCATTGCGGCGTTCTGGCGCGTGTTGCTGCCGCTGACCCTACCCGGGATGGGCGCCGGCTTCCTGCTGGTCTTCGTCGCAGCGATCGGGTTCTTCATTACGCCCACGCTGCTCGGGGGACCCGGCGACCAGATGTTTGCCATGCATATCACGCAGCAGGCGGACTCGGTCACATCGGAGGGATTCCTGCAGGCCTTGGGCGTGGTGCTGCTGACGATCACGCTGGCGGTGGTCGCGGTGGCCGGACGCTTCCTCGGCTTCGAGTTCATTTGGGGCGGCCGCAAGCTGACCGAGGCCGCACCGACGACGACTGAGCGCCACGCCGCCGATGTCGGCCGCCGCAGTTTCGGCGCCTCAGCTGCCGACTTGATAGGCTGGCCGCTTCTGAGACTTTTCGGGCGGCTGCCGGCGAGCTTCGGGACCTGGACAGTTCGCCTTCTGGGCGGACTGGTCATTACCGTTCTCATCCTGCCGATCATCGTGGTGATGATCATTTCCTTCAGCAGCGCAAGCTATCTGACCTTCCCGCCGCCGGGCTTCTCATTTCGCTGGTATGAGCAGTTCTTCTCCGATTCGAACTGGATGCGGGCGTTCTGGACATCCTTGGTCGTCGCGGCGATGTCGGCCGGAATCGCGATCGTGCTGGGCGCGTCGGCCGCCCTCGGCATCGTCAGGAGCAGCATTCGCGGCAAGTCCACCATCATGCTGCTGCTCGTAAGTCCGATCATCGTGCCTCCGGTCGTGCTCGGCCTGTCGCTCTACAGCCTGTTCCTGCGTTTCGACCTGGTCGGCTCCGTCTTCGGCCTTGCCGCGGCGCATGCGATCGGCGGCCTTCCGCTCGTCGTGGTGATCCTGTCCGCATCGCTTCAAGGCGTCGATACCAGGCTCGAACAGGCAGCTTCCGTCCATGGCGCATCGTCCCTGACCGTGTTCCGCCTGGTGACGCTGCCGGCCATCATGCCGGGCCTCGCTGCCGCGACATTCTTCGCCTTCCTGCACTCGTTCGACGAGCTGGTGCTGACGCTGTTCCTGTCGAGCGCGGAGCTGAAGACGCTCCCGCTCATGCTGTGGGGCGACATCAATTACCGACTCAATCCGGTGCTGGCCGTGGTCTCGACGCTGGAGGTGCTGCTGGTGGTCGCAGGGCTCGTCCTTGCACGGCCCGTTCTCGCCACGTCGCGCAAGGCAACGTGACACAGATCAATTTCAACTGGAGGAAAGAGAAAATGCTGGGAATGAAACGCTGGCGACTGTCGGTTTCCGTATTGGCCTCGGCCCTGTGCATCGCGATGGGGACGGGCCTGGCTCAGGCTCAGAGCAACGTCGTGATCATGCAGGATCCGGGCGGCGGATATGGCGATGCATTGCGCAAGGTCATGTACGATCCGTTCGAGAAGGCGACCGGCATTAAGGTGGTCACCGTCCAGGAGGCGCGTAGCGGCCCACGCATCAAGGCTCAGGCCGAGGCCGGCAAGGCTCAATGGGACCTGACGTTCATCTTCGACCAGGAGACCAAGCTGCTCGGCGACTGTTGTCTCGCCGACATCGACTATTCCAGGCTTTCCGACGCGGCCAAGCAGACGCTGGCGGCCATGCCGGACAATCTGAAGCGCAAGAAGGGCGTGGCACTGCAGGTGATCGGCGTCGGCCTCGTCTACAACAAGGACAAGTACAAGGGCGAGAACGTGCCGACTAGCTGGGCCGACTTCTGGGACGTGAAGAAATTCCCTGGCCGGCGCTGCATGCCCGCCTGGCCGCGTTTCGTCTTCGAGGCGGCGCTGATGGCCGACGGCGTAGAGAAGAGCAAGCTCTACCCGATCGACATGGAGCGGGCGCTGAAGAAGGTCAAGGAGATCAAGCCACACATTGCCAAATGGTGGACGACATCCGCACAGCCGCCGCAGCTCCTGCTCGACGGCGAGGCCGACATGTGCATGGCCTACACCGGTTCGATGAGCAAGCTCGCCCTGGAGGGTGCCCCGATTGAGCTGACTTTCAATCAGGGCTTCATCTACTACGACTTCTTCTCGATTCCCAAGGGAGCGCCGAACTACGACAACGCGCTGAAACTGCTGTCCTGGCGGCTCGAGCCCAAGCGCGCGGCGCAGCTCACCTCGACCTTCCCGGTCGCCCTTCCCTCCCAGGTCGTGTTCGAGGCCGCGACCGACAAGAAGCTCGCGCGCTACTGGGCCAACAACCCGGACAACGTCTCGAAAGCGATCGAATGGAGCCCGGATTATTGGGGCGCGACTTCGCCGGCTGGAAATTCCACCAATGAAGAGTACGGGCAGGAGAAGCTCAACGCCTTGCTGGCCCAGTAAGCAGGCTGATCAGCCCCGATCCGAAAGGATCGGGGTTAATTCCACACCCGGGCTATTGCCGTTCGCGCGGCCATGCTAGATCGAGTGAAATATCATTCTATTTTGGCTGGTGGATGGATAAGGCTTTTACCAAGGGACTGCGTCTCCTGGAAGCACTTGCTCTGAGCGAGCAGCCCCGCGGCGTCACTGACCTCGCGAGCGAGCTGAAGCTCACCAAGAGCAACGTGCATCGGCTGCTGATGACTTTGCAGTCTCAAGGCTATGTGCGCCAGATCCCGCCGCACAGCACCTACGAGCTCACGACCAAGATCTGGGCGCTCGGCAGCCATGTCATCCACCGGATGGATCTCATCAACGTCGCGCGACCGGCAATGACGAAGCTTGCCGAGATCACCGGCGAAACCATTCACCTGTCGGTGCTCGAGGACACCGACGTGGTCTATGTCGACAAGATCGAAAGCGCTCACCATATCCGCGCCCATACAAGCGTGGGTATGCGCGCACCCGCTTTCACCATGGCGACAGGCAAAGCGATGCTCGCACATATGCCTGATGACTACCTGGAACGGTTCCGGCCGCATCTGAGGCGCTACACGGAAGCGACGCGAACGACGATCGAGGAGCTGCGGGAGGACATCGAGCTGGCACGCGCGCAGGGCTACTCCTCCGTCCTGCACGGCGAGTGGCGCGAGGGCATCGCCGCCTGCGCTTGTGCCATCCTCGGTCGTTCCGGCGAACTCGTGGGAGCGATTGGCATGTCCGGCCCCGACAGCCGCATCAAGCGCAAGCAGATAAAAGAATATTCGGTTCACGTGATGGAGGCAGCCCGAACCATCGGCGCTGCCCTCGGCTATTCCAGTAGGCCGGCGGCATATCCAGCAATGCGAGGCGGTCCTAGACAGTCACATCAATCACGACGAGCCACCTGATCTTTCCAGGACGGCGTTGGTGCCGGGCAACGGAAGCAGCCGCTGCTCGTCCATCGCGGACTTCAGATCGAGGTCCGCACCCGAATACCCGGCCAGGAAGTGGGCATGACCCATCGTTTTCCCGTTTGCCTACCCCCTCGAAAGCCAGGTGGGCTAGAGCGGTCATCGGCCGTCAGGTCGAACGATCATACGGGACCGCCTCACCATTTTCGACGGCGTCATGCCGGCAGGCACGCTGTATGTCGGCACCCCCGTCGCAGCAACTCAGTGCGCAGTTCTGCGCGCCTTGCGATTTCCTCCACTTCCACGTCTCGGCCAGCAGCTATTTTCCGCCTCTGCGCCTTGGAGCGGGAGCTAGCTCGGTCGATCGTCTCAACGACCTCATCCTGCTCCGCGATCCCTTCGCGGAGCATGCTGTGGCTGGTCGCGGGCGGTGCCATCGCCCAGACAACAGTACCGGGCATGCAACCACCTGTCGGCATGCTCGCGACGCCGCTCAACCCGCAATCCACGCGGCCCGTGGGCATTCCGCTGGGATCGACCGAGATCGCGACGCCCGGCATCTCTCCGATCAATCCTGCAGAGCACTAGACTGCGTCGAATCGAGCAGTACCGCATCGACCGGCAATGCCGCTTCTACGAGTTGAAAGTTGCAGCAGCGTGGGCAGGAATCATGGCGAAATCGAACCGTCAGCAGACGGCAATTGATCTCGTGGGTCCGATCAGCGGCCTGTTCGACCAGGAGATCGACCTTCCCGCACTCGCCTTTGCCTGCGCTCTGGCTGAAATACCGGGCATCTCGACCCGCGACGGCAACGGCCCTGCGTCTTGCACCTGCCACTAGGGGTTCGATCTGCGTCCGACTTCAGCATCCGGGCGGCAGCACCGGCGACACGCCGGGCGTTGGTGCTGCGCCTGAAGCGTTCGCCGGCAGCACAGTCGCAGGCGAGGCGAGATTCATCGAGACGCCTTCCATGCAAGCCGAGCTGTTCGGGCTGGGCACAACCGCAGCGTTCGGGTCTATACCCGTCCCACCGGCACCACTGGCTTCCGCCTGAATCGTACCAGGTGCGGGGCTTGTAGCCACTTGCGGGATCGACAATGGCAGGGACGCAGCGCTCGTCACCTCTCCCCCCGGCGTCGAGCTGCATCCGACCGTCGTACCTGTTCCTGAGGGCGCAGCTGAGGAGATCGTACCGGTGGCGCTGCTGTTCTGCCTTATCACCGGCAGCAACGGCGCCGCGATGCCCGGTGGTGCAAGGCCTGTCGGCGATACGGTCGGCGCCGACGGCACCGGCGTCGGCGATGACGACGGCGGAGCGCAGACGACCACCGTCCCCGGCGTCGTCGGATCCGACGCGAGCGGAACCGGCGCCAGCGTCGTGTCCGGAGCACCTGACACGGTCGTTGCGGAAAACGGCCCCGGACTGTTGAGCGGTGAGACCACGATCGCGCCCGGCACCGTCGGCAGATCCATTGCACTAGTGCCGGTCGTTGCGACCTGTGCCTGACCAGCAGAGCTTCCGAGCAGCAACGCCGTCGCCGCTGCGAGTACAATTCGTATCATCTTTCGCGTCCTAGCTCGCCTCGCTCTTGCGAACGGTAACCTTGCTTCCCTCCGCCAGATTGACCGCAGGATTGAGCACGACTTGGTCGCCGGGCTGCACGCCGTCGCGCACTTCCACCGTGGTGCCGAAATCCCGGGTGATCGAGACCTGCTGAAAATGGACCGTGTTGTTGCGCACGACCACGACATGGAGGCCGTTCTGGTCGAAGACGAGCGCATCGGATGGGATCGTCGTCGATGCTGTCCTGCGCGGGATCGATAGTTCGACCGTGCAATATATGCCCGGACTGAGCAGGCCATCCGGATTGGGCACGTCGATCTCGGCTAGCAGCGTCCGGCTTCCCGGCTGCAGCGCGGTTGCGATCCGCGTGACCTTGCCCGCAAACGTCCGCCCCGGTATCTCGGGGACGCGGATATCCGCATCGACGCCCGGGCCAACGCCGAACGCTTCGTCCTGTGGCACGAACACCTGGGTTCGGATCACGTCGGAATGCATCAGCGTGAACATGAAGGTGGACCCGGCTGATACCAGGCTGCCGTTGTCCACGTTACGCTGCGTGACCACGCCGTCGAATGGCGCCACCACACGCTGATAGGACTTCTCCTGCTGGAGAACTCGGATCTGCGCTTCCTGCGCCGTGATGTTCGACTGGGCGACACCCACCGCGCCTTGCTGCGCGCGCAGGGTGAGACGATCGTTGTCGCCCTGTTGTGCCGTCAACCAGCCCTGCTTGACGAGATTGCTGTCGCGCGAGTTGGTCACATCGGCCAGTTCCCGGCTTGCCTCCGCCTGCTGAAGCGCGGCCTGGTCCTGCGCAAGCGTCGCTTGCGCCTGCGCGATTTGCTGGTCGAGCTCGGGCGCAGTGATTTCCACGAGCAGCTCGCCCTTCTTGACCCGATCGCCGATATCGACGTAGCGCTTCTCGATGTAGCCGCTGGTCCGCGCGAAGACGTTGGCCGCCTCGAACGCGGTCGTCGTCGCCGGCAGGCTCACCTTCATGATGTCGCCTCCGGGCTTCACCGTCGCGACCCGAACCTCGGGAAGGTTGGTTCGAGCCTGCTCTGCCACAGCGGCAACGCCACGCATGGCCTCATAGTGCCGCCAGCCGCCGATGCCGAGACCGCACGCAAGCAGCAGGAGCACGCCTCCGCCGAGCAGCGCGCCGCCGTAACGGCGTCCGGATCGAGGGCCCTTTCCCGGCAATTCCACAATCCGGAGGCTCTCCGCCCCCGGGCGGTGTGTCGCCCCGTCGTCATCGGTCCTTGCGCGAACGTCACTCATTCCGGTTGCTCCTCGAATACCCCATGATGAGGCTTGCCGTCGTTGCCTTTGCGCAGCATGGCGAAGAGATAAGGCACGATCAGCAGGGTGGTCGGTGTTGCAAACAGCAGACCGCCGATGACCGCCCGCGCGAGCGCTGCATTCTGCTCCTCGCCGGGCCCGCCGATCGCCATCGGGATCATGCCGACGATCATCGCCGCCGCGGTCATCAGCACGGGCCGGATTCGCGTCCGGCCTGCGCTCAGCGCCGCCTGGAATGCCGAATGCCCCTTCAATTGCTCGTCGCGTGCGAATGTCACGAGCAGGATGGAGTTCGCGGAGGCTACGCCGATCGCCATGATGGCTCCCATCAGCGAAGGCACGTTCAGCGTCGTCCCGGTGATAAACAGCATCGTCACGATGCCGCAGAATGTCGCCGGCAGTGCCAGGATGACGACAAGGGGATCACCAAAATTCTGGTAGTTCACGACCATCAGCAGGTAGACGAGGATGGCCGCGAACAGCAGTCCAAGGGAGAGATCGCGGAACGATTGGTGCATGCTCTGGATCTGGCCGAGAACCTGGATCGAATTGCCCGGCTGGAGTTGCTTCTGCAGCGTGGACGTCACCTTCTCGATGTCAGCCGCGACGCTGCCGAGATCACGGCCCTGCACGCTCGCATAGACATCGTAAACCGGCTGCACATTGGCTTGGTTCGAGTTGGTCGGAACGGTGCCCCGCTTGAAGGTCGCAACATTGCTGAGCAGGCCCGGCACCGTCTGCCCGCTTGCGGCGAGCGAGGCCGAAACCGGCGTGTTGCCCAGCGCGTTCAGCGAATTGGTCCTGTACTCTGGCGTCTGCACAGCCAGGTAATAGGGAATGCCGGAAGTCGGATCCGTCCAGAAGTTCGGCGAGACCTGCGCGGACGATGAGAGGCTGACATTGATGTTGGTTGCCACCGTGCTCGCATTGAGACCGAGTTGCGCGGCGCGGGTGCGGTCGATGTCGGCGTAGAATGCGGGAGCATCGACCTCCTGCTGCAGATGTGCATCGACCACGCCGGGGATCGCGGCGAGACTCTTTTGCAGTTCCTTGGCGACGGCGAGATTGTTGTTGCCGTAACCGACCGTGCGGACATCGATCTGCGCCGGGAGACCGAAGTTCAGGATCTGCGTGACGATATCGGCCGCCTGGAAATAGAACGTGTCCTCCGGGAATGCCGTCGGCAGCACCTGCCGCAGCCTCCTGATGTAATCCGCCGTCGGCTGGTGCCCTTCCTTCAACGACACGAGAATGGTGCCGTCGTTCACCCCGATGGTGGAACCGTCCGTGAAAGCAAGGTTATAGGGCCGCGCCGGCAGGCCGATATTATCGACGATCAGCGCCCGGTCGTGCTCGGGAATGACCTCGCGGATCTTGTCCTCAACTGCCTGGAAGATCGCTTCCGTCCGCTCGATCCGCGTGCCCGCGGGGGCGCGAACATGGAGCTGGATCTGGCCGCCGTCGATCAGGGGATAGAAGTCCTGGCCGACATAGGCGAACATCGTGGCACCGAGCGCGAGCACCAGCACGGCGACGACGGGTATCACTGCGCGGTGCTGCAGCAGTTTCAGCAGCAGATCGGAATAGCCGTTGCGCAGGCGTTCGAAACCGCGCTCGAATGCCGCGGAGGCGCGTGCGAGGATGTTTGACGGCCGATTGCCCTCGCCATGACGTTGCTCGCCCTTCAGGAGCAGGCCAATGGTGATCGGCGTCAGCGTCCGCGACAGGCCATAAGACGCCAGCATCGCGAACACCACGGCAAGGCCAAGTGGCGTGAACAGATATTTGGCCGGACCCTCGAGGAATACGACCGAGATGAACACGCAACTGATCGCGAGCGTCGAGACCAGCGTCGGAATGGCGATTTCGGCGGCTCCGTGCAGAGTCGCGTCCGGCAGCGGCATGCCTTCCTCGGTCCAGAGCCGGTGCGTGTTCTCGATCGTCACCGTCGAATCGTCGACGAGAATACCGACGGCAAGAGCAAGGCCGCCGAGCGTCATGGTGTTGAGGGTCTCGCCGAGGAAATAGAGGACGATCAGCGAGGACAGCATCGCCAGCGGGATCGAGATCAGGACGACGAGCGTCGATCGCCACGATCCCAGGAACACCAGAATCATCAATGCCGTCAGGCCCGCCGCGATCGCGCCTTCGCGCAGCACACCATCGACCGAGTGTGTGACGAAGATTGACTGGTCGAACAGCTCGTTCACCTTCAGCCCCGCGGGCGCCGAAGCGCGGATCGACGTCAGGGCCGCTTTCACGCCGTTGACGACGGCCAGCGTGGAGGCATTGCCGTTCTTGATGACGCTGAGCAGGACGGCGCGGTGGCCGTCCTCGCGCACAATGTTCTGCTGAACCTGGGCGCCGTCGCGGACCTGGGCGACGTCCTTCAGGAAGATCGTGGCCCCGTTCGCGAACTTCACCGGGATCATGTTGAGATCCTGGATCGTCGCCGGCGTCGCGTTGGTACGAACGGTGTACTGGGTGTCGCCGATCTTGGTCGTGCCGGTCGGCAGCGTCAGGTTCTGCGTGTTCACTGCGTTGACGATGTCGAGCGGTGTCAATCCGCGCGCCAGCAGCTTGTTCGGATCGAGGTCAACCATGATCTGGCGGTATTTGCCGCCGGTAGGCGTGGGCAGGGTCACGCCTCGAACGGGAGCCAGTTGCTGGCGGACTCGGTAGATGCCGAAATCGTAGAGTTGCTGCTCATTCAGGTTATTCGATTCGAGGCTGAGCTGGAGCACCGGCACGCTTGAGGCATTGAACTGCACGATGATCGGCGGCTGGATGCCGGGAGGCATCAGAGCGCGGATGGCGTTGGTCGCCGAGACGATCTGCGAGATCGCGAGGTCGAGATTGACGTCCGGCTGAAAGTAGATCTTCTGAACCGACAAGCCGTTGAGGGTCTGCGCCTCGATATTCTTGATACCGCTGACATTGGCGCTGATCGAATACTGGCTGTAGGTGCTGACGCGCTGTTCCATCTCCGGCGTGGAAAGGCCGGTGTAGCTCCAGATGACGGTGACGACGGGAATCCGGATCTCCGGAAAGATGTCTGTCGGCATCGAGCGAATCGCGATGCCGCCGAGGAACAGGATCAACGCCGCAAGCACGTAGAAAGTATGCGGAAGCCTCAGCGCGAAGCGAACAATTCCCATGATTGGTCTGCCTGAAACAGGGTTACGCAGGATCGTCGGACAAGTGAGGGCGGCCGCGCCTCCGTTCAAATGAAAACGAATTCAGTCGCTGCACGCGGCGACGTGTGACACATCATGCGCGGCGTTCACGACGGCCCGTTTGACTTTGGCGAAGGTACGGATCTCGATCTGCCGAACCCGCTCGCTGGATATGGACAGCTCTCGGGCGAGCTGATCGCGCGTAACAGGACATTCCTTCAGGCGCCGCGCCTCGAAGATATGACGCTCCCGCGGCGCGAGCCCGTCCAGTGCAGCGCGCAAAGCCCTGCTGCGCTGCTCCGTCTGGTCGTGATCGGCAAGCATCGTCTCGGCGTCGACCGCACCATCGACCAGCAGGGCCTCCAGCTCGGCTCCACCGTCCTCGTCACCGACGCGCGCGTTCAGCGACATGTCGCGGCGGAGGCGCGCGTCCATCTCGATCACCTCGCGCGCCGTCACCTCGAGCTTCCCGGCGATCAATTCGGCGACGTCGGGTGTGAGCCCGGCCAACGCACTGCTGGTGGCTTTCCTGATCTCGCCGCGGAGTTTGAAAAACAGCTTCTTCTGCGCAGCCGTCGTCCCGATCTTGACCAGGGACCACGATCGCAGGATGTAGTCGTGAATGGTGGCCTTGATCCACCAGATCGCATAGCTGGAGAATCGGGCGCCGTGCCCGGGCTCGAAGCGCGACGCCGCGATCACGAGGCCGAGATTCGCTTCCGCGATCAGATCGACCAGCGGCAGACCGTATCCCCTGTAACCCCTCGCCAACTTGGCGGCGAGCCGAAGATGGCTGGTGACGAGCGCATCCGCGGCGCGCCGGTCCCGCGTTTCCTGCCAGCGACGCGCCAGCTGCTGCTCCTGACCTGATTGAAGTAGCTCGTAGCGCCGGATTGCGGCGGAATAGGCGGCGAGGAACGGCGTCGACACCGCTGCGATCGGCACGGCAACAGGATCGCGGCACACCACCTCATGGCTCGTCTGCATTTGTCACTCCTATAGTCCGGGCCGGCTGATTGATCTCGGAGGCACCACACGTCATTTGGCTCATCCCATCTGGCCCGCGTCTGCGTGCAGCAATGCGCGTGACCGGCGCGCGATGGGCCTGCCCGCACTCCCGGTCCAGGCGAGGATCTCGATCCGCCCACCGGGAGCCGGGCCAATGATCAGCCGGAAGCCGTGCAGCTTCACGATCGCCGCCACCAGGCTCAGTCCAAGCCCGACGCCCGGCGTATTGCGCATCTTGTCGGAGCGGTAGAACCGCCGCAGCACTGCTTCGCGCTCCTGCTCGCTGATGCCGGGCCCGGTATCGCTAACGCGCACCAGCGCGGTCTCGTCCTCCGCCTGCAGGGCGAGGTCCACCCGCCCGCCGGACGGCGTGAACTTGATGGCGTTGTCGACGAGGTTGGCGACTGCCTCGAACAGCAGGTCGCGGTCACCCCACACCTGCACATTGCACTCGGTGACGACGCCGAGCCCGACATGCTTGTCCTCGGCGATCGGCTCGTAGACGTCGCACACCTCCCGCAGAATCTCGTCGAGCGCGACGTCGCCAAACCCGGCCATACGGCGGTTGTTCTCGATCTCTGTCAGGCGCAGCAAGGCCGTGACGATCGCGAGCGACTGGTCGATGCCGGCGATGGCCTTGTCCGCAACGTCCTGCAGCTGTTCCAGCGTCGCCGCATGCGTCCGGCCGCGCTCCAGCGCCAGACGGACGCGGGTCAGCGGCGTCCTGAGATCATGAGCGATGTCGTTGCCGACGCCGGCGAGCGCATTGATCATCGTCTCCATCTCGTCGAGCATGCCGTTGACGATCCTGGCCAGCCGCGCAAACGGATCGTCCGTCCCGCCCTCCGGAAGCCGCTCGCGCAGCTCGCCGGCCACGATGCGCTGGACCCGCTGGTTGACCTCCTCTACGCGTCGCTGGGCGCGCAAGCTCAGCCAGGCACCCGCAAGCAGGCAGAGGCTGAAGGCCGGCAGCAGACCCAGGGCCAGGGCCTGGCCCACCACGCTCGATATCTCGCGCGTCTCGTCGACGTTCCGTCCCATCACCAGGACATCGCCGCCCTCGAGACGGCTGCCGACCGCCCTGACGACGGGACCATGCGCCGTCGGCTTCTCCAGCAGATCGAGTCGCACGCCCTGCGCCGCCCCATCGAGCCCGAGTTCGCGCGGCACGCGGTCGATATTCCCGGCCAGCCTTTTGCCGGCAGGATCGAACAGTCCCGCGTACTGCACGCCCCTGGAATCCTGCGCGAGGTGATCCGCGATAGCGCTGACGCGGCGGGCCGGGGACAATTCCGCGACGAAGTGGATCTGCGTGGTGATCATACGATCGGACCGCGCGACCAGATAGGCATCGAGCTTCCAGTAGATGAAGGCGAACAAGGCGACCACGAACAGCGCAAAGGAGGCCGCCACGGCCAGAGCCCAGAGAAATGTGCTGGAGCGGATCAACTGTGTCTGCTGCATCGCCCGTCCCTCCTACCGCGAGCGAAGGACGAAGCCGGAGCCTCGGACATTGTGGATGAGCTGTGTCTCCCCGGAACCGTCCACCTTGTGACGAAGCCGGCCCATATGCACGTCGATCAAGTTGGTGGTCGCCGGAACGAACTTGTAGTTCCAGACCTCCTCGAGCAGCATCGCGCGCGTCAAGAGCTGATCGCTCCGGCGCATCATGTACTCGAGCAAGCGGAATTCGCGCGGCAACAGGTCGAGCCTGCGCTCGCCGCGTCGCGCGGTGCGCTCGATCAGATCGAGCTCGAGGGGCCCGACATGCAGGATGGTTTCGCGGCTGTCGCTCGGACGGCGCAGCAGCGCCTCGATTCGCGCAACCAGTTCGATGAGCGCGAACGGCTTTGTGAGATAGTCGTCCCCGCCCATTCGCAACCCGCGCACCCGGTCATTCACGGCGCCAAGCGCACTCAACACCAGCACGGGCGTCCTCACCTGCTCCTTGCGCAGCACCTCGATGACGGTCAGCCCGTCAACTCCCGGGAGCATGCGATCGACGATCATGGCATCGGGGCTCGACGCACGCGCCCGCGCGAGTCCCTCGACGCCGTTGCCGGCCCACTGCACCTCGAAGCCGCGATCGCCAAGTTCGGCGAGGATCGCCTCGGCGGTTTCAGTGTCGTCCTCAATCAAGAGAATCCGGGTCATGAGCCTCGTACCATAATTCCCACGGCGTCTCGATGCGCGGTTGGGCAGCACGGGTACGGCGTCGGGCCGTGTCATGCTCAGTGCCCGCGTACGTCGGACGCGCGTCGCTGATGCAGCCTGTTGCCGGTCGCCCGCTGCGCTATGAGGTAGCTCTGCCGCGCGCACCGCGCCATTAAATTGCAGTTCATGTTGTCGGCTGTGCGTGCCGCCAACGGCACGAGGACCCGCACCACGCGTGTTACAAATGCAACGATCATCTTCCGCGCTCCGCTGCCAACCGACTGGATCGAACATATGCCGTCAACGCACGTGCTGTCGTCTCAAGGACCACGGATGTTATGCATTCGCACGATCGTGGTTGCGACACCGTAGCGGCTCTCGGGCGATTGAAATGCAGTGAGCAAAACGTGCGTTGGAAACGTGGCCGATCGTTCACACATCGTCGCTGAGCCGGCTTGATCGGCCCGATGTCGTCAGAGGAGAGAGCGAATGACCCCGTCCAAACTATTGTCGATAGGATTGATCGCGGCCGCAATGCTGGGTGGCCCAGTCATGGCGCGCGAGCACCAGCGCGCCGCGCAGCGGCCCGACGTGGCCGCCGATACAGTCGCGGCGACCACGCCGTTCCATTATCCGGGCGAGCGCGCCTGCGTTCCGGCGCCGCGCGTCGGCGCCTTTGCCACCGCGCCGTGGACCGGCAACAACGTACCGTGCGAGCCGGGCACAGGCAGCTAGTACTGATTGGGTGACACGGCCTGCCCTATAGCTTCGCCGCGTTTTGCAATAACGAGGAGCGGACTGCGCTGGTCGGCCCGCTCCTACGCGTGCGTCGCGCCGATCCGCGAGACGCTTTTCGCGAGCGACTTGCCTGATATCTGACATCGAATTCAGTTGGATCGCCTCGTACCGGACCTACCTCTCCCTCATCACTGACCCGGCTATCGGCAACCTCGCGCCGAACATGGCCGGACAGCGCAACAAGAGGAGTCATCCATGAAACGTGCAGTCATGATTCTGGCGACAGCAGCACTCGCCTCGACGCTCGCCATCGGTGCGGCCAATGCACATGGCGGCGTTGGTGGCGGTGGCCACGGCGGTGGTTTTGGCGGTGGCGGCTTTGGCGGCGGACATGCAGGCTTCGGCGCTGGACATGCGGCCTTCAGCGGCGGCGCGCATTTCGGCGGCATGGGCCATGAGGGAGGTTTTGCCGGCGGCGCTCGGTTCGGCGGCGAGCACCTTGGCTTCGGTGGTCATGACGGAGGCCTGCGCCAGCACGCGTTTCACCACTTCCGCCGAGGCGGCTATGGATTCTACGGCGCCTATCCAGATTGCTACGACTGGTACGAGTTGCATCCCGACCTGCCGTTACCGCTGAGCTGCAGCTAACCCCGCACTCAGCAACCATTGGTCTGGAGCAGCGGGGACGCATTGCCGTTCGCGTCGAGGATAGAGTCGATGAAGTGCGTCGTTCTATTCGCGCGTGGCCACGTCAGGCACGTCCTGCGGTAAGCTCGCGAGCATCGCCTCCTTCTTCCGAAGTGCGCTGCCCGCGCTGTGCTTCCGTGCACTTCTGCAAGGCGGCCTAATCGCTGCGGTGCGGTGTGCGCGACCGCAGAATAGCTAAGGCGGAACCTCGCTCATCTCTCGCGGTCAAGGAAGCTGTTGCGTGCTCCCCTGCGCCCGTCCCGACTATAAAGCCTCGACCGGCGCGGAGCTCGACGATCGCACATCGGTCTCTCGATAGCGTTCCACCGCTTCAGACGCCTTGTACTAAATTGGCCCCGACGGTTTTCCTCGAGCAGGTTGTTCATTGCGGGCCGCGCTCGCAGCACCAAGCTCCACAAGACCACGACATCTGGACAGCAAATCGCGGCATCCAACCCAAGATCTAGCGTCATCACCCATTCGACTCGCGGATCTTTGGAATTGACCTAAAACGACTCGCGATCTTTTGGCGACGGACGCGAAATCAATGACTTAGTCGACTCGCATTCGATTGGTCCCGACAGCACTCAGGAATCGCTGAAAACGGTCGCGTACCGAAGGTGCGCGGATTGATTTTCTGATCATTCGACTTGGCGCGCTACGGTTTCTCCGCCGGAATCCGACCATCCGGAATTATTTTCAGATGCTCACCGCGAGCGGTGGTGAAAGCCGTGGTGCTGGGCAACGCCAGGCGTTGTCTCATACGCCCTGTTGGGCCCAAACACGGGAGCCGCGCCGCCAGGGCGTTCCAGGCCCATTCTGCCTGCTGGCGTCAATTCGCAGTCGTTCAACACATCCCGATCGGGATATTGCGCCTGAAACGAATTTGGATCTTGAATCGCCCACAACGGGCACTGGGCGCTTGCAGAGCTTATCGCGCCAATCGACATCATCGCTGCAATAACAAAGGTCCTGAATCCAGTCATGGTCATGCTCCGAACGGCTGTTGTTTTCGTGCGGAGCATTCGCGCTGACTCGAACCGGCTGCTCTGTTGAAATGCGTTTCCTTCGAATTTCTTGGTTGAACATTAGGTGGGTATGCGCTCGGGAGAAACACGTGGGTGAACAATCACGCCTGCGCGAATGGCACATCGGCATGCTCACCATTGCGTGACGCACCCCGGCGACGAAAGACTCCAAACCGTGACGCAACGGCCAGCATGAAGCCGAGTGCGGGGTTTGCAGATTCGCACGAATTCGACGGCCAACCCGCGCGTGATGCCGAGGACGTTACCAGTCTTGCAGGCGTGGCCGATTGCGAGGGCGTGGACCAAGGCTCATCTAACTCCTCATCGTAGATCTATCGGAGAAACTACCATGCGATCGGGTCTCGCTTTGAGCCTCTTGATAATCCTGTGCGCACCCGTCAGCGCCGCGGTGGCAGGCCAAGTCCATCGGCATCAGGTCCATCGGCATCATGCGACAGCGCATTCTCGTGTCTTGACGACTGGGACCGCTGCGGCCTGGGCCTATTCACCGGCACGGCCGGCCCGCCATCAACCGACCCCGCACTATGATGACCAACCAGAACCAGGTCATAATCCGTACGAGGGATGGGGTGGTTAACACCCCTCGCCGCCGCGTCGCCGCCGACTTGGCGCCCTTCGGGCGCGGCGATGTACAGCGAGTTCGCCGCCGACCTCAATCCCGGTTCAGGAGGCGTTCGCCCTCGCTCGCTCGCGGGCTTCGCGGCGGCGCTCGCGGCGCTCGCGCCGCGGCTTGGCCCGGTCCGCTTGTTGCGGCAGCGGGGGAAGCGGAGCAATCTCCAATACCGGCTGGGACGTCTCATTGACGGGGGACGCGAGGCTTGGCTCCCTCGGTGCCGGGCGGGCTTCCATGAACTCCAATATGTCTCGCCCCTTGGACGTCAGTCTCCAGCCACCGCTGATGCGCTCGACCAGCCCCTGTGAAAAGATGTCGAGGTCCGGCACCCGGCTGGCAAGACGCCTCGTCCGGTCCGCCCAATCGCGGCCGCTGGTCGCCAGGATCGCCATGTCGCGCTTGAGGTCTTCCATGACGGCAAAGCCGTCCGGATAGCTCACCAGGATCTTCAAAACCGTAACCTGGAAATTCACGCCCCCGCCCCCCGCTCTGGCTCAATCAGCGCCAGAAGGTTCACTCCCGCGAAAACGCACACCGTACTTTGCTTCGGTGCCTTCGCGATTCAAAAATGTTAAGTTCGAGAAAGAAGTGCGCACCGGAGAGCGGGGCTGCAGCCCGCGTCGGGCGAACCTAAAGCTTCCGATACGTCACATGCGCCGTCGCGAACGGAATGCCCGCGCGCCCGGCGGATCCGCGCACGATGCAGGCACGGTCATCGATCGCATAGAACCAATCGTCGAAGTTCAGCTTGAACGACTTTCCATCGCCTTGGGGCGTGTCGCGCGTGTACTTCCAATGGAATGCACAACCGGCCTGCTCGCCCGTGGCTTCACCCTCCAGTCGATTTTCGTGGCCGATGTATTGACCTTCGCTCAGCTTGTGGATCGTCCAGCGCAACGTGTCGCTATGGCCGTCATCAAAGGTGTAGGTTTCAGTCAGAACGACAGTGTCGGTGTCCGCGTCCAATTCGCCATGCGCCGTGATCGTCGCCCGCTTCAACAGCCCGCCGACGAGACTCTCGACCACCGCCCATCCTTCGAAGCGACCAACGAAGAACTGCTCAGGGAGAAACACCGGCGTGGTGCCAGCGAACGCATCAATGACCATGGCTTTTCCTCCGAAACCGACGACGACATAAGCCGCCTCTCAGCACCTGGTTCCTCGTGAGGAAATCTGTCGGCTATTGCGACAGCAAGCCGGTCCGAGATTTGCGCGTCGGTTAGGCGCCAGCGCCCGCCGATTTGACGCCATCGATCATGAGCCGGCGCAGCCAGACCGCGCCGGGATCGTCGTGACTTCGTTCGTGCCAGAGCAGGCGATAGCCGTAGGGCGTCACCTGCGCCGGCGGTTTCAGCATCACGAGGCCGAGCCGCGGAGCGAGCTGCCGGGCGGGCCGCGAGGGCATGGTCACCAGGTAATCCGACGCTGCCGTGATCACCGCGGCGGTTGCGAAATAGGGAACGCGCAGCGCGACGTGCCGCTTGTAGCCGCGCTCGGCTAATGCCGTGTCGATCGGCCCACCCTGGCCGCCGAAAATGCTGACCACGATGTGCGGCCAGGCCGTGAACAGCTTGATCGGCAGCACGTCCCTCGCCCCGCGCATCTCCTTGAGCAAAGGATGCCCTTGCCGGATCAGCGTCACGAAACTTTCGCGGAACAGCTCGCGCGCCCGAAGCGAGCCGGCTACCGGATTATCGGCATACAGGACGAAATCGACCTGCCCGTCGGCGAGCATACGGAACACATCGCGCGAGAAGCTGACGATTTCGATCGCCGCACCGGGTGCCTCGCGCGCAAAGCGGGCGGCGACGTTGGGCAGGATGGCGAGCGCGCCATAATCGGTGGTCGCGATGCGAAAGACGCGGTCGGTGGCGGCAGGATCGAATTTCGGCTTGTGGAGAAATGTCTCGACGCCGCCGAGCAGGTTCGCCAGCGGCTCGCGCATCGCCTCGGCGCGGAGCGTCGGCATCATGCCGCTTGCCGCCTTCACCATCAGCCGGTCCCCGAACAGGCGCCGCAGCTTTGCCAGCGCACGGCTGATCGCGGGTTGACTGCTGCCGAGCCGCTCGGCGGCGCGCGTGACGCTGCCGGTCTCGAGCAGCGCATGCAACACCACCAGCAGATTGAGGTCGACTTTGGCCAAATCCATTGAACGCATAATGCAATTTCTATCATGACATTTGTGGATGAGGCCAGACCGGCGTACACAGCCGTCCAGCGCCGCTATGCCGGAGGAGCCGTCATGCCATCACAACTGAACATCAGCCGCCGCCTCCTGCTCGCCGGCAGCGCGGCCGGAGCGGTGACACCCCTGCTGGGGATGCCGGCGGCGATCGCGCAAGCGCCGGCGCCTAAGACCAATTCCGGCCACTACAGTTTCCGGATCGGCGATATCAAGGCAACCGTCGTCAGCGACGGCACGCTGAGCGGCAATCCGCGCATCTACGCCTCTACCGCGCAGGCGGAGGAACTCGGCAGGACGTTGAGCGATGCGTTCCTGCCGACCGACACTTTCAGGCTCAACCTGAACACGCTTCTGCTGGAAAACGGTGACAGGAGAATCCTGATCGAGGCAGGTGCCGCGCAAACACTCGGCCCCGATGGCGGACATCTGTTCCGCAATCTAGCGGCGATCGGCGTGCAGCCCGAACACGTCGACGCCATCGTCATCACGCATACCCATCCCGATCACGTCGGCAATCTCAGCCGCTCCGACGGATCGAGCGCCTTTCCGAAGGCGACCGTCTATATTCCCGAAGATGATTTTGCGTTCTTCATACGTAACGAGCCGGACCTGTCGCGCCTGCCCATGCCGGAAGACTTCCGGCGCGCCTTCATCGCCAATATCAAGCGCAGCGTGGCGCCGGTCGCCAAGTCTGCCGTGCTGTACCGCCCGGGCAGCGAAGTGTTGCCGGGCCTCACGACGATCGCGGCCGGCGGCCACACGCCGGGCATGTCGGCGATCCTGGTGCATTCCGGCGCGCAAGCATTGCTGATCACGTCCGATGCCGCCTATAGCCCTCTGCTCAACATCGACAATGCCTGGCGGCCCGGCCCCGATCTCGATCCTGACTCCGCCTTGCAGTCGCGCACGCGCTTGTTCGACCGCGCCGCGACGGACCGCATCCCCGTGCTCGGGTTTCATTTTCCGTTTCCGGGCATCGGCAACATCAGGAAAACGGACGGCGGCTATCGCTGGGTGGCGGCGAACTGGCGGTTCGACGGCTGAGCAAGCCCGACAGTACGAAGGCCATCATCCGGGATGACACGCGCGCACAATTTGATCTTCGCCGCATGCAGACGCGTTGTTCTATCCAGCCCCGGCGATTTCCAAGATGAATCGCCCGCAGCGCTCGACGATCAGGTCCTTGTCGTTGTCGAGCGTGGCGACATGATAGGAATTGTCGAGCCAGAGCAGGCGCACGTCGCTGGAGCTGATTTCCTGCGCTATGCGCTTGCCATTGGCCGCGGGCACGACGTGGTCCTCTCGGGAATGAATGGCGAGCGTGGGACAGCTGACCTTGCGCAACAGGCTTTCGGTCGCGGCAATCAGGACGTGGATCTGCCGGAGGCAGGCGACCGGCACCTCCTGATAGGCCAGCTCCTTGACGCCGGCGGCCTTGATGTCCGATCCGATTCCCGGAACGCGCTTCGGCGCCGCGCCGTCCGAGACGAGTTCGGCCATCGCACCATCGAAGATTCCGACTGCGCCGTTGATCGGCACGGCGCCTGCAACGATGTTCGGAAATCGTGCGGCGAGGTTGAGTGTCAGCGTGCCTCCCATGGACAGGCCGGTGACGAAGACCTTGTTGCCCTGGCCTGCCAGCTCGTGAAGCGCCTGCTCCGCCGACGCGAGCCAATCGAGATAGCCGGTCGTTTCCATGTCGTCCGGCGAGGTGCCGTGGCCCCGCAGGCGCGGGCCGCTCACGGTGAAGCCGAAGCGCCGGTGAAGCTCTTCGCCGAGATACCGCATGCTTTGCGTCGTTCCCGTGAAGCCGTGGAGCACGAGGACCGCAGGCCCCTTGCCCTGCATGAAGAAAGGTTCGGCTCCAGCCATCACTTCGGTCATGTCATCTCTCCCTGTTGTCATCGCGGCTGCGGCCGCATCCGTTCGCGTCTTGGCGGGTTGTCCAGCTCAGACTCGTCAGCAGGTTGAAGCCGAATGTCAACATCAAGGCGGCCACGGTCGGGCCGAGCCCCCTTTCCCAGGTCTATTGCATATGGTGCTTTGCGCAAGCTGGGCGCGCGCCTCGTCCTTCGAGACGCCCGCCTCCGGCGGGCCCTCAGGATGAGGCTAAGCGGCATCGGAGCTCACGGAAACTGGCGCAACGCATTCGGGTCCTCATCCTGAGGGCCCGCCAACGGCGGGCGTCTCGAAGGATGGCTACAGGCGATATCGTTCCCCTATGCGATTGCCCTTCCCCTTTCCGGAGCCGAAGGTCACGCCGCCGGCGTGGACGGTGCTAGCGGACCCGCTCGAACGTGATGCGGATCTTGGTGCCATCGGGGCGTTGAAAATTCTCGGTCATGGTGTCGCCGTCGACCACGAGACGCAATTCGTTCCGCGTCCGGACGCTGCCGATCCAGTTCGGGAAGGTACAGCCTTCGACCTTGTTGCCGCTGAACTCGCCGTTCTCATCCACCGTGTAGGTACCGAAAAAGCCGATGCTGCCGGCCATGGCGGCGCGGTTTTCCGCATCCGTGCCCTCGCCACGCGCGCTGGAGGCAAAGCGCGGGACGTCCGAATCGGTCAGCACCTCGATGAAGTGCATGTCCGGCGTGAAGGTCAGCAGGCCGTTCGGCCGCGCGCCATAGGCCGGCAGGTTCTTGCCCTCGGGATCGATCTGGGCGGAGACCATTCTCCAGGTGCCGAGCACCTTGTTCGGCGGCGCTGCATTCGCCGGAGCACTCATCAGGGAGGCTCCCAGGGCGATCAGCATCAGAATTCGACGCGTCATGTTGCAGTCCTCTGCTTCGTCTTGCCCCGCGGCCGTCTCGTCAACGTCATCGCGGGCTGCGGGGTTTCGCGTCGCCTTCGGCAAATTCCCTCAAGGCAACGCTGACGGCGCCAAACCGCGTTTGGGCGCGAAGCGAGATCGGGACGTGCAGGTCGAGTGCGGCGGCCCGGCCGTAGGTGACCTCGATCTGCCCCGGGTCCGCGTCCGCCGCGCTTGCGTTTGCGCCTCCGCCGATCATCCCGGCTAGCGGCTTCAGCACGACGCGGCAGGTCGTGGTCGGCCCGGAGAACCCTTTCCGGTCGGTGGACCCCGTCGCCTGCCGCTCGAGCCGGACATCATAGCGCCGCAAGCCGTCGAGGATCGACACGGTGCGATCGCAGGCATCGATCTGCGTCTTGTCCGCGCCGCGCCCCGGGGCGATGAGCAGTGCGCTCAGGGGGTCGGCAACTGCGTTCAGGTGCTTTGGTTCGATCGCGGGCTGATCCGACGTCAGCTCGAGCGGGGGCTCGATCGTCATCGTCTTGACGACGCCCTCGCTCATGCCGAGGCTGACCTTCTGCCTGCGTCGACCGTTGCGATGATCGAGGTCAAACACTGCGGGAAGCAGGCGCCCGTCCTTATAGGCGCCGTTGGACGTCGCCACGCCGGACGCATCGCTGAGCAGCCTGGTTGCACCGGCGCTCTGATAGGTGACGCGCGCGGTGTAGACGGTGCCGCGAACCGCCAGGTCGAGCGTCGCGTTCGCGAGCGGCAGGCCGATGAGCGTGACGTCATAGGAGGCGCGGATGTCGCCATCCGCGGCCGCCGGGCCCGCGATGACGAGCACGACCCAGCAGGCGCCGAGCCCGGATAGCGCAAGGCGCATCATGCCTGCACGGCGCCTGCCTTGGTGCGGGGCGACTCCGTCGCGAAGCGTGCGCCGGTCAGTCTTGCCGAGGCGTCCCACAGACGAGACGCCACCGCGTCGTCATCGGCTTGCGGCGGCACGCCCGCCACGGAGGGCGAGCCGCGCGTTTCACCGAACTTGTCCGGACCGTAATAGCCGCCCTGCACGATGTCCGGCGAGGTCGCCGCGAACAGCGTCGGCAGCGCGCCTTGCGCCGCCGGCTGAAACAGGAACCAGAGCGCGCTGCGCGCCAGGCCGGACAGGCTCATTCTGCCGGCACCATTCGGAATGAGGTCGGTCCGCGATATGCCGGGATGGGCCGCAACGCTGGTGATGCCCCAGCCGAACGTCCGGCTTCGCCGCTGCAGTTCGAACGCAAACATCAGGTTCGCAAGCTTGGACTGGCTGTAGATCGGCATCGGCTGGTAGCGACGCTCAGCCTGCAGATTGTCGAACTCGATCGCTCCGCCGCGCGCCGCTAGGCTGGACACGGTGACGACACGGGGCTCCACGCCCTTCCGCAGTAGCGGCAGAAGCTCGGCCGTCAGCGCGAAATGGCCGAGGTGGTTGGTGCCGAACTGCAATTCGAACCCGTCGGCTGTCACTTGCCGGGCGGGAGGCGTCATGACCGCGGCATTGTTGACGAGCAGGTCGAGGCTGTCCCGCTCGGCGCGCAGGCGGGAGCCAAAGGCCCGCACCGAATGAATGTCCGCGAGGTCGAGCCGCTCGAACCGGACATTCGCGTCCGGCTGACGGGATTGGATCCGTGCGACGGCCGCTGCTCCCTTTGCGGCATCGCGACCGGCAATGATCACTTCGCCGCCTGCACGCGCCAACGCCAGCGCATCCTGATAACCCAGGCCACCCGTGCCCGTGACGACGGCGCAACGCCCCCGCTGTGACGGAATATCGCTCGCACTCCAACCGGACATCGGGCCACCTCCCACGACACATCATCATGTCCTGCCCATTAGATTACACTGAGTGTAATTTTCAAGCGTCGTTTCGGCTTGGCGTGTTGACCTTCTCGTGAACGGCGCCGGCGCGGCGTCCTTGCTTGAACGGCCAGAGCGACGCTCTCAGGATGCCGCGCAGCCGAACAAGCGAGAGTGCGGCCAACGACCGCAGCTTCGCCAGCATCCCGGCGCGGATGATGGTCAGCGCGGGAAGCAGCGCGAGCAGAAGGCTGAGGCCGATCCAGCGCAGGAGGCGACCGGCCAGAAAGGCCTGGATCGTCGGGGTCCACTCGTCCACCACGAGATTGACGGTTGCCGCGAATGCCGTCTTCGCACCGAGACAGAGGACGCTGTTCGAAACGGCGTTCGCCAGATCGAAGCAGGGCTGATAAGAGATGGCGCACAGCAGGATGAGAACGCCGATATTGCCGAGATACGGCGACCGCACGGCCCTGACCGCACGGGCGAGGGCCCGAGCGACAAATCGACGCTGGTCTGGTTCGCCGGTCGAGGCCTGCGCCGCGCGATCGAGGCGCTGCTCGGCGACATGACCATTTCGCACGTCACGGATCACCCGGGGCGCGGTCGGCAAGCCTCGGTGCGGCCTACCAAGTGCTCGGCGGGGCCGGTGCGTCGCGCTCTCGCCGCGGCCTGAGGCAGCGTAACCGCCCGGGCTGCGGCGAAGAAGCTCGATATGGCCGGAGCTGCGCATGGGCCGGTCCTTCCCGGCCGCGTGCAGCGAGCCGGGCTCGGCACCGCGGGAATCGCAATACGAGGCGTCGGCATCCCGGTCGCTTGCCGGGCCGTCCCTGTCTGCAGCCATCTTGATCCAGTTCGCTGTTTCGAACGTCTCGAGCTCGGCCGAGCCTTGCCGGCCGGCCTCGCATGCGGTAATTTCGCACTTGATGCGGAATTTTATCGCACTGAGTGTAATTTTGAATGAGGCGGTTGTGTGTCGAAACAGGACGCAGACGACGCATCACCCAAAAGCGAAGGACTGAGGCAGCAGAAGCGCCGCGAAACGTTGCGGCGGATCACCGAGACCGGCCTGAGGCTCTTCCTTCGAAACGGCTATGAGGCGACGACGCTCGATGCCATCGCCGAGGCAGCGGGAATTTCGCGCCGGACCTTCTTCTACTATTTCAAGTCGAAGGAAGACATCATCCTGGCCTGGCAAGAAGGTTTCGCCGAAGCGATACGGCGCGCCGTTCTGGAGCAGTCAACCAAGCAGACGCCGCTCGAGGCGGTCAAGAATGCGCTGGTCGAGCTCACGGCGTCCTACGAGGACCTTCGGGCCCGCAAGCAGATGATGGAGATCGACCGCTTCATCCGAGCCAACGAGACGCTTCGCGCCCGGGAGGCCACCAAATACGCGCAGCAGGAGCAGGCGGTCTTCGACGCGCTCAGCGCGATGTGGCCGCAGCCCAAGCGGCAAACGGCGCTCCGCATGGTCGCGATGGTCTCGATCGGAGCCTTTCGTCTTGCGATCGACAGTTGGAGCCAGGACGAGGGAAGGCGCCCCTTTGCCGCTTATTTGCGTGACCGTTTCGCCAACATGAAAGCGGAAGCCTGAATATCCAGGGCTTGCTGGCTGGGCGGCATTCTCGCAAAGGCCATCGCGGTCGCCCTCACCCCTCCACCCGGTACAGCCGCCACCTTTCCGGCACGCCCTTGAGCCGGTGCTGGCCATGATCCCTCAGGCTGATCGCGGACTGCGCCGTCATCAGCTCCTTGACGGCGCTCGACACCAGCACCTCACCCGCGCGTGCTTTCGCCGCCACGCGGGTGCAGATGTGGAAGGCGAGGCCGACCATCTCGCCGCCGCTGATGGTGTATTCGCCGGTGTGCAGGCCCACGCGGATCTCGAGGCCGAGCGTGCGCACGGCTTTCTGGACCGCGGTGGCGCAGGCGATGCCGGCGGCGGGCTTCTTGAAGGTTGCCAGCACGCCGTCGCCAGTGGTCACGACCTCCTTGCCGCCGCACGTCTTCAGCTCCTTGCGCACCGCCGCGTAGTAATGGCCCATGACCTTGGTCCAGCGCGCATCGCCGAGCTTGGCCGCCTTCGCGGTGGAGCCGACGATGTCGACGATCAGGATGGTGGCGAGCGCCTGCTTGAGCTCGGCCCCGCGTGCGGCCGACGGCCGCCGGTTCGCGATCGTGCCGGTCAGCGGCTCATAGCGATGGCTGCGGCGCCGCGCGATCGCGGCTTTGGTGTAGTCCTGCGCGCGCTGCGCACTGCCGCAACGAATGATCTTCTCCTGCGGCAGGCGCGACCAATAGACCTTGCGCGCGGCACCGGTGCCATGCACTTCGACCGCGCCCCATTTCAGGAAGACCGCCGCGCCGACCCGCCTGACGCACCACGCCTTCGAGGTGTATCCGGAGACGTTGGACTGATGGACACCGATGCGGAGGAATTTGGGCATGAAGGCGCGGCCGGAGACCGTTTGGGCGTAGCTTCGGCAAGGCTAGTCGGACAATCCGGCCTTGGCAACCGGACCTCTGGCCTGCTGACTCCGGCAAGACAAGCTCATCCGGGAGCGATGTCCAGATCGATGTGCTATCCTCCTATGGGGCGGCAGAAGAAAACCCGGAGAGAATTCATGGCAACGAGTGTCAAGCAAATGCTGGAAGCTGCGAACGCGGCGGTCCCGAAGATCACCTCGGAGCAGGCGGCCGAGATGATCAACAAGGGCAACACGCTGGTCGTGGACGTTCGCGATGCGCCGGAAGTCGCCGCCAGCGGCAAGATCGCCGGCGCCGTGAATGTCTCGCGCGGGATGCTGGAGTTTCGCGCCGACCCGGAGTCGCCCTATCACGACAAGGCGTTCGACAAGAGCAAGACCGTCATCCTCTATTGTGCATCCGGCGGCAGGTCGGCGCTAGCCGGCAAGCTCTTGAAGGATATGGGTTACGAGAACGTCTACAACGTCGGCGGCTTCAAGGACTGGACGGGCTCGGTCGAGAAGTAGCGAGATCAGCAGCGCGGTTCCGTTGACTGCGCTGCGAACTCCGATTGGCACTTTCTGCGGCAAGGCGCGTTGCGGTGTTGTCGAGGAGGCGCACATGACCAAGACCAAAGCTGCCCACGCGCAAGACGCAAAGATTCCGACGCAAGCAGCGCTCAATCCCGGTGACGAAGCCCCGCCTGGAACCAAGGGCACCGGCGACGACGTCTGTCCCGATTGTCACGGAAAGGGACGCATCGACGGCGCGCCTTGCGCCACCTGCGGCGGGAGCGGCACCATCACGCGGGCGGTCGGCGGCGCCTGACGCCGCTTGGTCCAGCGGCTTCATCCTCAAAGCAACGATCGGCCCTTCACGTGTGTTTTCCCCTACTGGAGACAGTGAGGCGCACCATGAACAAGACGACCGGACTGACACCCGACGACTTCCCGATCGAAGCCGACAAGGACAAGCTGAAGACACACAAGGGCGAGCCGGTGGCCTCGGCCGAGACCGAGCAGATCGCGGACGAGATCGCCGACCGGCTGAACGAGCACGCCCACCAGGAAGAGCAGGATCGCTGGTCGGCGTAGTTCAGCGGCCCTGCCATCGAATTTGGAACGACCACGCGTTCCCGCGCATTGGCCCTTCGCCGGCGTCTCACCATTCCGGCAAATGGCGGCCTCGGCTCAAGCCCCGCCCCCGGATGCCGGGCCGAGGCCGCCTAGAGCGCGATGCGATTAGGATGAACCATCATCGCGCTCCAGGTTATTGTTTGCGCATGATCTTTTCGGAAAACCGCTGCGCACTTTGCGCTGCGCGGCCCTCCGGGTCCGGATCATGCACAGGCCGAGCACAGGAGCGGACATGAAAGCACTCGTCATAGCAGGGCTCATCGCGGCGCTCGCCTCGTCTCCTTCCGCCTTCGCGCAAAGCGGCGCGGGGCCGTCGAGGACGGGCTCCGGCATCAATTCGACCGGCACCGGCGGCACGACCGGCGCGGGCGCCTCCAGCCTCAATACGTCGTCGGACGCCAACAGCGGCGGCGCCAGTGCACCGGCCAAGTCGTCAACGATGAGGCCGGGCGACAACGATCCGGCCAGGCAGACCCAGGGCGGCCAGCAGGCCCTGCCGAACGCTCCCGGAACTAACCGGAAATAGCGCGAGCCGGATAGGCATACAGCTCGATCGGGGCGTTGAAGCCGCGCACCTCGTGCCGGCCGACATGCTCCAATGCGAACTCCTTTTCGACAAGCTCGGCGAAATCGCGTGACAGCAGCACGTTCCTGCCGAGCGTCTTGGTCAGCGCCTCCAGGCGGGAGGCCATGTTGACGGCCGGGCCGATCACCGTGAAATCCAGCCGCTGGGCCGATCCGATATTGCCGTACATGACATCGCCGACGTGGACGCCGATGCCGTAATTCAGCGGCGCGCGACCGGTCGCGCTGT
Source organism: Bradyrhizobium sp. NBAIM18 (assembly GCF_020193825.1). Lineage (NCBI taxonomy): Bacteria > Pseudomonadati > Pseudomonadota > Alphaproteobacteria > Hyphomicrobiales > Nitrobacteraceae > Bradyrhizobium > Bradyrhizobium sp. NBAIM18. Next base: position 158,821 of record NZ_JADYVO010000005.1, on the reverse strand, counting down.
TCCGATCGTTGAGCGCGGCCATGGCTCCCCTCGCCTCGGCCACCGCGTGCAGAAGATTGGCGCAGGCGTTCGGCTGATGAAGCGGGAAGATGGCGAGCAGCCCGTCGCCGATGAATTTCAGGATCTCGCCGCCGTGCCGCGCGATCGGCTCCGACATCGCGTCGAAATAGTCGTTGAGCAGGTCGATGACGTCGTCGCGCGGCCAATTGTCTGATATCTTGGTGAAGTCCCTGAGGTCGCAGATCATGATCGCGGCGCGCACCGTCGTGCCGGTGCCGCGCCTGGTGGCGCCGGCCAGGATCAGCTCGCCGGCATGGGAGCCGACATAGGTCTCGAGCAGCGTGCGCGCCAGGCGATTCTTGATGCGGATCTCGCTGACCAGCGCCAGCACCGGCAACAGCTTCTTCAGGCCGGCGATGTGGACATCCTCGAAACCGCCGGGACGATCAGTGGCAAATGTGACGACGTGGCCCTTGCCGAGCGTGTGCAGCAGCGGCCAGGCCACATAATCGGTCATGCCCAGCGACCGCATGTCGTCATAGAGGGCATGCTTGCGACCGAGCGAGGAATCCTGCTCGAGCTTTTCGCGGACCTCGTCGGCACCGTCATGGATCTCGTTGGCGGAGCTGCCGATATATTCGGACCGCTCGCGAACGTCATAGTCGGCCAGCGTGATCTCCGCCTCGCGCTTGCCGTCGGACCACATCATGCGGGCGCCCAGCCATTGCGGATGATGGATCATCACGTGAAGGGTCGACCGCTTGAGCGGGATGCCTGCCTGCTGCAGGCGGATGCACATCTGCGCGAAGATGTCGTCGATGAAGCGCTCGTCGCGCGTGCCGTTGGTCAGCCAGTCGATGACGCCGTCGGCCTGCGTGGGGGCGTATGTGTCTGGCGCATTCATATTCTGCCCCTCGAGCTGGCATCTTTAGCGAAGCAGATATCGTGTGCCGGCCGGGCGGCGTCAACCTGGCCAGTTGCATGGATTGTGCGCATCGGTCCGAGGTTCTAGACCAGAAGCCGGATCGACCCCAGCACCGCCAGACCCGCGACGAGCGCAAGCTGCGACGGCTCCGCCAGCTCGAGCTTCAGCGTGCCGGTGCGGGGAATCGCAAATTCCTCATTGTCGAGGCGGATGCGGCATTCGCCCCGCGGGGCGTAGACCAGATGCGTGCCGGCGGCAAGGTGCCGGTGATCACCGGGCTGCTTCAACGCGAGGAGATCGATCTCGGCCGCACCGCGCCGCGCCATGAGGTTCACGACCTCGACGGGACCGGCCTCGAGCTCGGTCACGATCTCGAGCTCGCCGGTGAAACGCACCGTCGTAAAGGGTTCACGTTCGTCGAATTCCTGCGTCGGCGACTTCAGCACCAGCCCGCGCCCCTCGACGACCATCTGCAAGCGGTCGATGCCGGGCATGTGGGAGAACGGACCGGACGCCACGATCGGCGTCGACGCAAAGCGCCAGAGCAGGCTGTCCCAGTCCTTCCGCGGCGCATCGGCCTGATGCGCATCCGCGATGTCGGTGAAGACGCCGCCGCCGTTCTTCCACGGCGAGCGGGTGTAGTTTTCAGGATTGAGCAATGTGGTCTTCATGTCTCGAACTCATCCGGGAAAGTCAGGAATGTAACCGAGTTTGTAGCCTGGATGAAGCGCAGCGCAATCCGGGTTAGCTCGCGCCGTGAAGCACCGGCCCCGGATTACGCTCCGCTCCATCCGGGCTACAGGTCCGCGGATGATGTCGCTACTTCGAGGCCAATGCCGCCACAGGCCGCCAGCTGACGTCGGGCGCAGCTGCAGCGAGCCGACGGCAGCGGTCACGCATCAGCTCGGCCGGGCGATCGTCGCCGCGCTGCTTCAGCACCGCCTCGAAATCGGCCAGCGCATCGGCAAAGCGGCGGGCGCGATAGGCGGCGAGGCCGCGCTCGTAGTCGGCGATCCAGCCGATGCTGCCCACCGCCATCTCGTTCGCCATCCCGATCAGCTCGTGAACGGAGAGTCCCTCCTCGCGTCCGTAGACCGCGATGCTGTCGACCTCGCGCGTGACGACAGTGCCGCGCGCCAGACGTTCGGTCGCCGCGCCGACCAGGATCTGCGTGCCGTAAGATTTGTTGGCGCCTTCGAGCCGGCTCGCGACATTCACGGCATCGCCGATCACGGTGTAGTTCAGCCGCAGCTCCGAACCGATATTGCCGACCAGCATGCGGCCGGAATTGATGCCGATGCGGATCTGGAGCGGCTGACCGAGATCGTCGACGAGGCCCGACTCGTCGATCGCTTTGCGGCAGGCGAGCGCGGCACGGCAGCATCGCGCGGCGTGATCGCCTTGCGGCTGCGGCGCGCCCCAGAACGCCATCACGGCATCGCCGATGAACTTGTCGATGGTGCCGCCATTGGCGACGATGATCTCGGAGGTGAGGTCGAGATAGCGCGACAGCAGCGGCACGACGCGATCGCCGAGCCGCTCCGACAATCCGGTGAAGCCGGCGATGTCGATGAACATCACGCTGAGCTCCTGGACGCTGCCGCCGGGCTTCGCCTCGACGCCCTGGCGCAGCAGGCCGCGGACGAGATCGGCCGGGATGAACTTGCGGAATGCGGACAGGCCGGATGCCATCTCCGCGATCGCACCCGACAGGCTTGCGATCTCCTTGAGCCGCGACGGATGGCGACGGACCTGCTCCAGCGCGAAGGCTTCGACATGGCGCAGCTCGCCGACGACGCGCGACAGCGGCGCGGCGATGACGGACCGCGCCAGCATTGCCGAGGCCAGCGCCGCGAGCACGGCGCCGACGGCGAGACCGAGGATCAGGCGGTGCAATGTCGTCTCTACCGGCCCGAGAAATTCGGCTTCGGGAATCACGGTCGCGAGCGACCAGCCGGGAAACGGCAGCGGCGTCAGCGCAACCTCATAGGCCGCGCCGCCCGAGGTGAGCCGGCTTCGCCAGGCCTCCTTGCGGCCGGCTTCCCCGGCTTGGTCGAGCGCTGCGCGCGCCAGCGGCAGCAGCGCCGTGTCGCCACGCGCCGGATGGAGCTCGTCGGCGTCCTTGTCCGGCGCTGCGACGAGCTCGCCGCTGCCGTCGACGATGAAGGCGGTGCCCGTGCGCCCGACCTCCAGCTGCGACAGGAAGCGCGCAAGCCTGGTGTATTCGATGATGACGGCAAGCACGCCTTGCCGCTCCTGGTAGACGTCGATCGGGCCGGCGAAGGCGATCGACGGCCGCTCGCCGGTCGCGTGTTTCATGACCCTGAACCATTGCGGATCGTCCGCGCCGAGGCCGGCCTTGAACCAGGCCTGATCGGCGACGCGGAAATCGGTCGGCTCGAAGCGGCGGTTGGCGAACTCGATGTCGCCGGGCACCACGTCGTATTCGTCGACGCGGCGCTCGCCCGGATGATCCGTCAGCGAGATCTCCATCATCTCCAGGCGCCGGTCGCCGAGCTTGTGCGCGGCAAAAAAGGAGCCGTCGGGCCAGCCGAACGCGACCCAGGAAATCGTCGCCTGCGATTGCAATTGCGAGAGGAAGACGAATTCGCGCTTGTCGGCCTCGCGGGTATCGAGCACGTTCTGGAGGAACAGCGTGCGGATCGCGGTGTGCGCGGCCCGCGCCTCGTCGACGATGGCCGAGACCTCCTTGCGCACCGCCGCGACGATCTGCTCGTTGATGGTCGAGGCGAGCTGCCGGCTGGCCGCCTCCGCCGTGCGCCACCACAGCAGGCTGGAGAGCGCCGCGGTCAGCAGGATCGCGGCGAGGACCAGCGCGGAGACCGCAAGGCGGATGCTGACCGTCATCCTTGCGATCGCGCGAAGCTGGCGTCCGGGATCGACGTTCATGGTTTTATCCGCCTTTGGGTGGGCGCGACTCCTGTCATCGCTCTACGCAGATTTCCTACCGTCCGTTACCTCTGCCAAGTTTGGTCGGACGCATCCAATGCTCTCGCTCTAACGTGTCGATAGCGCCAAGGCATTGGATTTGGGCACCCACTTGCCCGCTAATCCCGTCCAAGCGCACCGCCCGTGCGCCCGATCCAATCGATCTCACGGTTTCGTGAGCAGCCCGCCGTAACACGGGCGGCGCGCGGAGCGAAGGAGAGCATGCGCGCTCGCCTGCCGGGCGACACCATTCGAACAGGAGAACCTCGATGTCTGCCAAACATACCGTCACCTCCCTCGTCCTCGCCGGTGCGGTGTCGACCGCGCTCGCGACCCTTGCCTCCGCCGCCCCCCTGAGCAAGGCCGAAGCCGATGCCGCCGTAGCCGCCAAGAAAGAGAAGTGCTTCGGCGTCGCACTGAAAGGCCAGAACGATTGCGCGGCGGGACCGGGCACGACCTGCCAGGGCACCTCGACCGTGGACTACCAGGGTAATGCCTGGAAATTCGTCAAGGGCGGCACCTGCACCAGCATCGAGCTGCCGGGCGGCAAGAAGGGTTCGCTGAAGCCGGTGTAACAGCCGGCGCAACGGCAAGCGCGAACGGAGCAGCACAATGAGCACAATCAGGCCGGCCCCGCCAGCAGCGCTGCCGCTCCGCTTCGCAATGCCGATCGGCGGCGTTGCCGGGACGAGCTTCAAGCCCGAGCACCTCCCGGCAATCCTCGAGGCAAAGGATCGGCGCGGCTTCTTCGAGGTCCACGCCGAGAACTACATGGGCGCCGGAGGGCCGCCGCATCGCGCGCTGGAGGCGATCCGCCGCGATCATCCGCTCTCGCTGCACGGCGTCTGCATGTCGATCGGCGGGCCCCGGCCGCTCGACAAGGCGCATCTGTCGCGCTTCCGCGGCCTGGTCGCGCGCTATCAGCCGGCGCTGGTCTCCGAGCATCTCGCCTGGTCGACGCACGAGACCAGCTTCTTCAACGATCTGTTGCCGTTGCCCTATACGGCAGCGACGCTGGCCTGCGTCTGCGATCACATCGACCAGGTGCAGGAGGCGATCCGGCGGCCGCTGCTGTTGGAAAACCCGTCGACCTATCTCGCCTTCCGCGAATCCTCCATGCACGAGACCGAATTCATCCGCGCCGTTGCGGAGCGCACCGGCTGCGGCCTGCTGCTCGACGTCAACAACGTGTTCGTCTCCGCGGCCAACCATGGATATTCTGCGCTCGACTACCTCGCTGATTTCCCGCTGTCGCGCGTCGAGGAAATTCATCTCGCCGGGCATGCCGAGCAGGCCGACGACGAAGGTGACCTGCTGTTGATCGACAGCCACGACGGCCCGGTCACTGACGCCGTCTGGAAGCTCTACGAGATCGTGATCCGGCGCCGCGGGCCGGTGCCGACGCTGATCGAATGGGACAGCAAGATTCCGGACTGGCCGGTCCTGCAAGCGGAAGCCGCTGCCGCCCAGGCGATCCTCGACCGCCATCAGTCCGCCGTGCCGGCAGGAGAGCGTCATGCCGCCTGAACCAGGTTTGTGCTTTGCCGCATCGTTCGCGCCGGCGCTGCTGGATCCGGCGCGCAGCACGCCTGAGCTCGTGACCGGCCCGAACGGCAAGGCCGCTGGCCGGCGCTACGACGTCCACCGCAACAACGTCACGGTGAGCCTGATCGACGCGCTCGCCGCGATCTATCCGGCGGTGCAGCGCATCACCGGCGTCGACTTCTTCCGCGCGATGGCGCGCTTGCATGTGCGCAGCAATCCGCCGACATCGCCGCTGCTGTTCGAATACGGCCGCGATTTCCCGGAGTTCATCGAAGCTTACGAGCATGCGCAAGATATGCCCTGGCTCGCCGACGTCGCGCGTCTCGAGCGGGCCTGGCTCGATGCCTATCACGCCGCCGACGCCGTCCCGCTGTCGCCGGCCCGGCTCTCGGCGGTGACACCCGACCGCCTGGCTGATCTGGTTTTCATTCCACACCCGGCCGCGCGATGCCTGCGTTCGGACTATGCCGCCGTGACGATCTTTGCGGCCAACCGCGACGACGCACCGGTCATGCGCATCGATGCCTCGACGCCGGAAGATGCTCTGATCACGCGAGGCGAATTCGACGTCGCCGTGCGCCGCCTTCCACCCGGCGGAGCGGTCTTCGCGCACCATCTCATGTCGGGCCGGCCGCTCGGCGAAGCCGCGGCGGCGGCACTGGAGGCGGCAAGCGAATTCGACATTGCCGCGAACATTGTCGGGCTGATCGAAGCCGGCGCCTTCACCTCGCTCTGTTGCGGAGACCCATCATGATCACGGAGCAGCCCATGACGCCCGCCAGCGGCCTGCCGTCGCTCGGAGCAATCGTCGACAGAGCCAATCATCTGGTGCAGGCGCTCGCGATGCCATCGCTGGTCCAGCTGGTGCTGCGCCTCGCGCTGGCCGTGCCGTTCTGGCGCTCGGGCCTGCTCAAATGGAGCGGCTTCCTCGAGCTCAACGACACCGCGGTGACGCTGTTCAGCGACGAATTCATGCTGCATCTGCCCGGCGGGCCCTATCACTTTCCGGCCCCGACGGTGATGGCCTTTCTCTCGGGCTCCGGCGAGATCATGTTCCCGATCCTGCTGGTGCTGGGACTGGGCACGCGGTTCGCCGCGCTCGGGCTGCTGTTCATGACCGTGATCGTCGAGCTCACGGTGCCCGACGGCTGGCCGATTCACCTCGCTTGGGCGGCGATGGCGCTTGCCCTCATGGCTTACGGGCCGGGGCACATCTCGCTCGATCATCTCGTTTGTCGGGCGCGATCGGCCAAACGATAGGATGTCGTCTACATCCCGCTCAGGCCGCTATCGACTGCGAGGGTCTGTGCGGTGACGTAGACGCTTTCGTCCGAGAGGAAGAACAGCACGGCATAGGCAATCTCCCAGGCTGTCGCCTGGCGGCCGAACGGGATGTGGCTCTTGCCGCGGGAGGGACGGCCGGCGCCGGCTTCGCGGCCGTTGGGGGTGTCGACGAGTCCGGGATAGACGAGATTGGCGCGGATGCCGCGGCGGGCTCCGAGATGGGCGATGTTGCGCATCAGACCGCCGAGCGCGGCTTTCGAGGAATCGTACACCGCCATCTGCGAGCCCGCCTTCAGCGCGGCGATGGAGGAGATGAAGACGATGGCGCCGCCATCGTCGAATTTCGGCAAGCCGGCGCGGCAGCACAGCATGGGGCCGCGGACATTGACGTCGTAGATCTTGTTCCACTCCTCGGGGCTGACGGCATCGAGCCCGACCTTGCCGAATGTGCCGACGTTCAGCACCATGCCGTCGAGCCCGCCCATGGCGCGGCGCGCCTCGTCGATCATGCGGACGACGTCGACCTCCGAGGTGACGTCGGCCGCGATGGCAAAACCCTCGCCGCCTTCATCCGTGATGCGCTTCACCGTCTGTTCGGCGGAGCTGCGGTTGAGATCGGCGACCGCGACCTTGGCGCCCTCGCGGGCGCACAGGATGCTCATGGCACGGCCGTTGCCGATTGGATCGCTCGCTGCGTCGAACACGCGTTGGCCGCCGCCGACGATCAGGATGCGGCGCCCTTTGAGGCGCCCCCTGCCCGGCGCTTCTCCGGATGATTCCGCGCTCGGCGGACGAATGTAACGCTCCGGCTTGCTCTCGGTGTCCGCCATCTCAGCCGCCTGGCTTCTTGCCGCCGTCATAGACCTTCATGCCAGCGGCGGGATCGAGATCGGTTTCCGTTGCTTCGGTCAGGCGCGCCATCATCATGTAAAAGCCGAGCGCGACGATGGCTTCGACGATTTCCTGGTCGCTGAAATGTTTTCGCACGGCCGCGAAGATGGTCTCGGGGACACGGACGTTCTCGACCACTTCGCGGCCGAACTTCAGCAGCGCGCGCTCGGCCTCGCTCAGGCCGGCGGCGTCGTAGTCACTACGCTCGATGGCGTCGATCTGGTCCTGCGTGCAGCCGACGCCGAGCGCGATCGGCACGTGCTGGCGCCACTCGTAGGCGCCGCCTTCGAGCTGGGCGGACTGGAGGATCAGAAGCTCGCGGTTGACCGCGCTGAGCTTCTGCTTGTGCAGGATGGAATTGCCGAGCCGCATCGCCGGGATCATGTTGGCCTCGGCATGGGCCATCATGCGGAAGATGTTGAGCTTGACCGGCATGCGGTCGAACGAGGCGCGGATGTCGCCGCTCGTCGTCTCCGGATCAATCAGGGGCAGCCTTGCCACGCGTTTCTCCTTGGGCTTTCGTTTCTTGTTGTCGGCGTCACCGCCTGCCGCGATCAGCGACAGGAAGAAGGCGAGATAGCGGTCGATCGCCTCGATCACCTTCGGCCGCGGCGACGGCACCGCGCCCATCACGTAATGCTCGAGGCGGATGTAGATCAGACCGGCGGCGAACAGCCGCGCGGTCTCGCGCGGGTCGGGCGTCGAGATCAGGCCGGCGAGCGCGAAGCCGCGAAAATAGTCCGTCATCAGCCTCTGCTCGCGCGCGTAGAATTGATCGGCGAACTTGGCGCGGATGCCGGGCACGCGGTTGCGCTCGGCGGTGATGACCTTCTGGAACTGGTGCTCGCGCGGATCGGACCATTGCTCGACGAGGTCGAGCGCGAACTGCCGGCAGAACTCCGCCGGCTGCCGCGCCAGCTGCTTGTAGCGCGGCTCCTCCAACCGGCTCGCCGAGCTGGCCGGGCCATGCTCGCTGACGATCGCCTCGAGGATCGCCGCCTTGCCGGGGAAATGGTTGTAGAGGCTGCTCTCGCGAATGCCGACGCGGCGCGCGAGCTCGCGCATCGAGGCGCCGCCATAGCCGCTCTGCGCGAACAGATTGAGCGCTTCGGTGAGGATGCGCTCGCGCGTCGTGGGCGCAGCCGCTTCAGCCGCGCTGGAGGTGTCGACAGCCATGCTGCTTGACTAACGAACGTTCGTTCGCTAGTCAACCGTACGAACGATCGTTCGTTTCAACTCCGCTCGATAAGCGGAGAGCAATTTGGGGAAGAACGCCATGGCAAGCCACGCTCGCCTTTTGCCCGCGCAAACCATCGCAGCGCTTCGCATCGTCGCATCATCGCTGTTGATCCTGTCTGCGGCGACGTCGGCCCGTGCCGAGGATGTTGCCGCCTACCCCACCCGCAAGATCAGGATGCTGCTGCCTTACGCGGCCGGCGGCGGCGGCGACGTAGTCGGCCGGCTGCTTGCGGACAGGATGGGCAAGACGCTCGGACAGAGCATCTATGTCGAGAACCACACCGGCGCCGCCGGCACGATCGGCACGCAGATGGTCGCGACATCCGCGAATGACGGCTACACCATCACCGTCGGCGGCATGACCACGCATGTGCTGGCGCCCGCGATCTATCCAAAGCTGCCCTACGATCCGATCAAGGATTTCACGACGATCGGGCGCGTCGGCGTCTCCTCCATCATGCTGGTGGCGACCAAGGACTTTGCCGCCCATGACATCAAGGGTCTGGTCGCGCTGGCCAAGAAGGGCGAGCCGATCCAGTACGGCAGCTGGGGCGTCGGCTCGACCGGACAATTCTGCGCGGAGATCCTGATGCAGCAGACCGGCATCAGGATGGACCACGTGCCGTTCAACGGCATCGCAAAGCTGGCCGGCGATTTGCTCGGCCGCCACATTTCGCTCGCGACGCTCGACGTTGCCACCGCAACGCCGCTGGTGAAGGAGGGCTCGATCAAGGCGCTGGCCGCCTGCGGCGAGCGGTCGCCGAGCCTGCCCGAAATCGCCAGCTACAAGGAGCAGGGCGTCGCGTTCGACCGCAGCCTGTCCTGGGCGATGTATGCGCCGGCCGGTGTCGCGCCGCCGATCGCGCAGAAGCTGTCGGCGGCCCTGAAGGAGGCCCTTGGCGATGACGTCGTGAAGCAGAAGCTGCTGGCGCTCGGCATCACGCCGCAATTCGTGGCGGGCGAGGAGCAGCGCGACATCAACGCGCGCGACATTACGGCCTGGAAGCAGGTTGCCAAGGACGCGGGCATCGAGGTCAAGTAAGTAAGCTGACGACAGGAGCGCGGGCATGAGCCGCATCTTCGGCGCGGTGCGCCAGAACGGGTATGTGGTGCGGGACATCCACGCCGCGATGAAGCACTGGATCGAGGTGATGGGCGTCGGTCCCTGGTATTACATGGACCGGGTCAAGACCGACTGGTTCCGCCATCGCGGCCGGGATTCCGCCGTCGAGATGAGCATTGCACTGGCGAATTCCGGCGATCTCCAGATCGAGCTGATCCAACAACGCAACGACGCGCCCTCGCTCTACAAGGAATTTCTCGATGGCGGGCACGAAGGGCTCCAGCACATGTCGTACTGGAGCCACGACTATCAGGCGTTCTACGATAAGGCGCTCGGGCTCGGCTACAGGATCGGCCATGAGGGCCAGATCGGCGGCGACAAGGGACGCTTTGCCTATTTCGACACCCAGGCGCATCCGGGCACGGTGATCGAGATCTCCGACATCAGCGGCACTAAGGGCCCGTTCTTCGAGAAGGTCCGCCAGGCCGCGATCAGCTGGGACGGCACGCGGCCGATCCGCGAGGTCGGCGGCGGGAGATCGTAAGGCTCGCTGACCGGTTTTGCCGATGTTCGCTGAGCACACAACGCCGTGCTGAGCCGGTCTCCTTCACAGCCTTGCCGGCGCATCCGTGGTAAGGTTGGAGCTCACGTCCGAACCTTCAGCGAGGCAGGCATGTCAGACACTGACAAGGTTTTCGCCGGCTCCATCCCAAAACTCTACGATGAGCATCTCGTCCCGATGATCTTCGCCGGCTACGCCGACGACATCGCAAGACGCGTCGCCGCGCTCTCGCCCTCCGCGCTGCTCGAGATCGCGGCCGGCACCGGCGCCGTGACGCGCGCCGTGGCGGCGGCTTTGCCGCGCGACGTCCGCTACGTTGCGACCGACCTCAACGAGCCGATGCTCGCGGTCGCGGCGCAGCGTCAGGCGGGCGATGACCGCATCTCCTGGCGTCAGGCGGATGCGTTGGCGCTTCCGTTCGGCGATGCCGAGTTCGACGTGGTCTGCTGCCAGTTCGGGGCGATGTTCTTTCCGGACCGCGTCAAGGGCTATTCGGAAGCAAAGCGGGTCCTGAAGCCCGGCGGCGCGTTTCTTTTCAATGTCTGGGACCGCATCGAGGAGAACGTGTTCGCCGATGACGCAACGACCGCCCTGGGCAAGCTGTTTCCCGACGATCCGCCACGCTTCCTAACGCGGACACCCCACGGCTATTTCGACCAGGCGATCATACGGGCCGATCTCGCACGCGCAGGTTTCGGCAACGTCTCGATCGAAATACTGGCAGCCACCAGCCGCGCCGCCTCGCCCGACCTCGTGGCGTTAGCGTATTGCCACGGTACCCCGCTGCGCGGCGAAATCGAGGCGAGAAGCGGCGGCGATCTTCAGGCCGCGACGGACGCTGTCGCCGCTGCAATCCGCGCGCGCCACGGGTCCGGACCGGTCGAAGCCAAGATCCAGGCGCTGGTGATCACGGCGCGGCCATAAGCCTGCGCCGCAGGCAAGCCCAGCTTCTTACCAGAAGCCCCGCTGCATCGGCTGCGCCGGCTGATAGTACTGGTACTGGCTGCGCCGGCGCGGGTTTGCCGGCTGGACGTAGGGATCGCGGTAGAAGAAGCCGAAGCCGTTGTCCCAGCCGTCATCGCTGGCGACCATGGCGGGCGCAGTCGGCTTGCGCGTGATGAAGCCGCCTTGCGGCTCGTTGCTCAGCACCGCGACGAACTCGGTCCGGTAATTGGTCTCGCTGCTCAGCGGCTCGTCCGAGATGACGATCGAGGAGCGCGGCAACGCGGTCGGTCCGATGCGGTCCCACACGTCCTGCGGGATGGTGATGCGGTCGAGCGCGTTGCGGGCCTCATCGCCGTTCTCGATCGTGACGACGCTCCAGCGCAGGCCCGTGCCGGTCTTCGCCATCGCCGTGAAGATATGCGTGCCGATCGGCTGCTCGGGATTGCGGATCGTGACGGGAACCTCGATGCTGGTGTCGAACACCTCGCCGCCGCCGTCCGGCGCCGGCTTGTGCGTGTTCCGCCGCACGTAGAGCTTCTGCGTCGCGCGGCTGATGTAGACCGAGACCGGCTCGCCCGCGAGCTTTGCGTCGGTCGCCGCCTTGACGGCCTCGGTCTTTCTGGCCGCAGCGGTCTTCGCGGCCTCCTTGGTCGCAGCCACGGCATCGCGCTTCGGCTGCGCGGCGGCCTTGGCGGCATCGAGCTGCGTCGCCGCGTCGGCAGCCTTGGTTGCTGCCTTCTGCTTCAGCTCCTCGGCCTTGGCGCGGGCCTGATCCGTCTTGGCATTTGCGAGCATTTTGTCGGCGAAGGCGAGCTCGGCATCGGCGCGGGTCTTCTGCTGTTCGAGCTTGCGCAGCGCGGTGGGGAGGGAGGCGGCTTCCTTCGCGGCGGCGGACGCAGCCTTCTTGGCCTCGTCGGCCGCCCTTGTGGCTTCCTCCGCCTCGGCGGAGAGCTTGTCGGCCCGGCCGGGCACGGCCGCGATGGCCTCCGGCTTTGGCACGAACAGCGAGGGATGAGAGAATTCCGTCGGGACCGTGTCATGCGGCGAGACGATCACGCGCATCCCGATATAGGTCTTGTCGAACACATTCTCGGCGAAGCCGAACGGCATTCGCACGCAGCCGTGCGAGGCGGCATAGCCGGGCAACGGTCCGCCATGCAGGGCGATGCCGTTCCAGGTAATGCGCTGCATGTGCGGCATCCAGGCATCGTCATACAGGCTCGAGCGATGCTCCCGGTTCTTCTCGAGGATGGCAAAGACGCCAGCCGGCGTCTCGCGTCCGGTGGTACCGGTCGATACCGGCGCGCGCACGATCCAGCCGTCGGCATCGTAGAACGTGACCTGCTGGCTCTTGATCGACACGATCGCCATGATCGGATCGCCGGCCACCCGCGGCGCGACTGCCTCGGCCACCTGGCGCTGCTGCTTGGCCGCAATCGCCGGGGTGGCCGCCGCAAGGGTCGCCGCCGCCACGAGCGCCATGATTCCGGCAGGCCCCCGGCGCCCCACCGCCCTGATGGATTGCGCCGTCGTCGATCGGTTTTTCATGCCATCCTCGGTCGAGCTGCCAGTCGGCTGGTATCGCTCACGTGTCAGATTGGAATCGTTGCATTAAGAAATTGCAGTCGCCTTACGTTCCGTCTGTGGCGGGATTCGGTACGTTCGGACGACAAATCTCTCATATACGACGCCTCGCGGAGGCGGAAGGCGGCCGTCAGCCGAGGGCGGCCGGAGCTGGCCTCGATCGCTGCGGCAGAATGTCCGGATCACCTTTTGGTGCAACCGTACGAACGCGCGGATAGCCCCTCGCTAGACACCGAGAGCCTTGCGGTTCAACGTTCGCAGGAAACGCAGCGACAAGGTTCGCACGTTCGCAACATTGAGCAGCCAGGCCGCAACCGCATAGGCAAGGCCGCCGGCGAGGCTGACGATGACGAGCGAGGCGAGGCCGGTGCCGCCCACTTGCGCGCGCGCAACAAGGATCGCCGCCGCCATCAATGCTGCGGAGGCGGCAACGCCGGCGAGGCGGTTGAGCTCGAACGGGACCGGATGGGCCCGATGCATCAGGACGAGTGCGACCAGGAAGCCGATCGCCTCGGTTGCCAGCGTCGCCAGCGCCGCGCCGTAAAGGCCGTAGCCGCCGATCAGCGCGAACATCAGGATGACGCTGATTACCAAAATGAGGAAGGATTGCGCCGCCAGCATGAAGGGCCGCTCGGCGAGCTGGAAGCTGATCTGCACGTAGAACTGATTGGCGATGCCGAAAAGCCGCGCGAGCACCAGCGTCGGCAGCAGGGCCGAGACGCCGGCGCGAAAGTCGATGCCGACGAGCGTGCCGGCCACCTGGTCCGCCGCCAGCGCAAGCCAGACCGCAACGGGCGCCACGACGACGAGCAGCAGCTCGAGGCTTTCGGTCAGCCGCTCCCGCGTCGTCTCGCCGTTGTTCTCGGACAATGACCGGAACACCAGTGGCACGGTCGCCGCGGCGACGCTGGAGGCGATCATCACCATGAACTGGCGCGGCAGATCGGCGGCAACGCCGAAGATGCCGGCGGCGTCCTTGCCGAGCAAATAAGCGACAATGAGCCGATCGCAGGCCGAATAAACCGCAACGGAGAGGCCGGCCAGCGTCAGCGGCAGGCCGTAGCGCGCCAATTGCATGAACTGGCTGCGCTGGAAGCGCGCGATCCCGGTGCGGTCGCCGACGAGGTTCAGGATGATGCCGGCGAGCGACCCCAGACCGAATGCGGCGAGCAGCCCCAATCCACCCCAGCCGAGCCAGATGCCGAGAAGACCGAAACCGACGCTGGAGACGCTGCGCACGATCGAGATCGCCGCGAAGCGGTAGGGGCGCAATTTGGCGCGCTCGAACTCCTGGCCCACATCCACCGCGTTGGCCATGATCGCCACGAACATGCTGGCGAGCAGCAGCTCGACGCTGACATCGCTGCGGAACAGGACGACCAGCGGAGTGGTGGCGCAGAGCACCGCGACCGTGAGCGCGAAGGCGACGATGGCCGTGCCGCGAAAATCGACGTCCGCCGACATCGCCTGATAGCGCGACACCGACAGCTTGATCCAGGCGAAGAAGATCGCGCCCAGAATCCCGGCAAGGCTGATGCCGACGACATAAACGCCGTACTCCGCCGGGCTCAAGAGCCGCGTATAGGCCGTGACGGCGAAGAAGCCCACCGCCGCAGGCAGGATGTAGGCGACGAGATAGATCGAGAAATGGCGGTTCAGCATGCGAGCACGGGACCGTGGGCGGCCATCAGGATTAACGGATCGTTAAGACGATTGGGCGCGACAATCGGGCTCGCCGCTGGCATTGCCAAGAATAGGCCAAGGATAGCCGGATAACCCTGCAAATCGGATCGCTAATGGAGCGAGCGCGCGGTTATCGCGCGTTAGCGTTAAATTTGCCCTGTCCTTGAAGGAGCGGGCGCGATCACAGAAAAGAAGCAATGATAGCGAAACGTCGCCCGACTCCTCCGACGCACTGATGTGACTGACATGGACGTTGTCGAACGAACACGGGCGAGATCGGCCTCCCTCCCGCGTCGAACCGCCACTGCTCCCGCGGTTCCGGCGTATCCCGGCGCGAAAGGCCGCGACAGGATGGTCCTCAACCTCTTCTTCGAGGAACGAGACGACCGCTGGCTTCCCGGCGACCGTCACCTTCGGCCGCTGCTGCGCCGGTTGCTGCTCGGCAAGTCCTTCATCAGCGGACAACGGCGCGTTCTGCTCAATCTTTGCGCAGGCCTCGATCGGCTCGGCATTCGCTACCGCGTCAACGATTATCGCTACATCCGCAAGCATCCGGAGGAACTGGCCTGCATCATCGGCCGGCCGTTCGTGCTCGATTGGTTCAAGTGGAAGAATCCGCTGCTGCTTGGCGTCGCCATGTATGACCATCCGATCGACGCACCGGAGACTCTGAAGGACCTCGACGTGAGGCGGGTGCTGTTGCCGTGCGCCTGGTATGCCGACATGTTTCGTCCGCACTGGCCCCATGTCGGTGCCTGGCCCGTCGGCATCGAGACGGATCTGTGGATCCCGACGCCGGCCGCGCAGAAGAAGGTGGACGTGCTGCTCTATGACAAGGTCCGCTGGGATTACGACCGGTACCAGCCGGAGCTGATCGAGCCGATCCGAAAGTTTCTCGAAGCCAGCGGCCGCACAGTCGAAACGATCCGCTACGGCCACTACAGGGAAGAGGATTACAAGGCCGCGCTGGCCCACTGCCGCAGCATGGTCTTCCTCTGCGAGCACGAGAGCCAGGGCATCGCCTGCCAGCAAGCACTGTCGAGCGGCGTGCCCGTCTTCGCCTGGGATCGCGGCGGGCCCTGGCAGGATCCGAAATACTTCCCCGACAAGGTGCGATACGAGGGCAACGTGTCCTCGGTGCCCTATTTCGACGCGCGATGCGGCATGACCTTCACTGATGCGGGCAGCTTCGCGGCGGGCTGGGGCCGTTTCTGGTCGCAGGTCGACGCAGGAGGCTTCGCGCCGCGCGATTATGTGCTGGACCACCTGACGCTCGACAAGGGCGCGCTTCACTATTACGAAATCGCGGAAGCCGCGATGCAGCGGCACGCGTGACCGGGCTCGACCGACGCGAATTCCTGCTCGGCAGTGTCGCAACGCTCGCGGCGGGCGCATCGGCGTCCGCAGTGCCGGCCTCGAAACGCGTCCAGCGCCGCCCGGGCTACGGCGCAGCCGCCACGCTCTGGGACCTGCAAGCCGATCCGCGGCTCGGCGAAGCCATCAGCACCTATTGCACGCAGGTGGTGCCGGTGCTCGAGCTGAAATGGCCGATGCTGCGGCCGGACGCCCATACGTTCACCTTCGAGCGCGCCGACGCGATCCTGGATTTCGCGCGCGACAACGATCTGACCATGCGCGGCCACGCACTCGCCTGGTATCACGACATTCCGGACTGGACCAAGCAGATCAAGGGCAGCAAGGGCGTCGAACGCGCCTATCTCGACCACATCGGCACCGTCGTTTCCTACTACAAGGACAAGCTGACGTCGTGGGACGTCGTCAACGAGCCGATCCCGGATAATCCGCGCAGCCCGAAGGACCGGCGCGACACCTTCTGGACGCAACATCTCGGCGATCGCTGGATTCCGCTGGCGTTCCGCACGGCGGCCGCGGCCGACCCCTTCGTCAAGCTCGCGATCAACGAATACGACATCGAGTCGGCGAAAGATTCCTTCATCGCCAAGCGGGCTGCCTATCGCACCCTCATCATGGACCTGCTCGATCAGGGCGTTCCGCTCCACGCCGTCGGGCTGCAATCGCATTTGCACGCCGAGCTCGAGATCGACACGCACGGGCTCGCCGAATTCGTCGCCGAGCTGCGTTCCTGGGGGCTTGAGGTGCTCATCACCGAGCTCGACGTCGACGACCAGAAGCTGGCGGGAACTCCTGCCGAGCGCGACGCCGTCGTCGCCAAGCGCGTCGACGACCTGCTGACGGCCGTTGCCGCGAGCGGCCCGGTGCGCTCGATCCTGACCTGGGGCCTCTCGGACCGCTACAGCTGGATCAACGGTACCTTCGCCCGCAAGGACAAGCAGCCGAACCGCCCGCTGCCGCTCGACGGCGAGTTCAAGCCGAAGCCGTTCATGCACGTCATCAGCAAGTTCACGAAAGGCGCCTAGCGATTAACGTGTCTTCGGCGTCTCGAACGCGGCCACGTCGCCGATATGATCGGGAGCCAGGTTCGGCGCGCGCCGCTCGCGCGATGAGAGCCGGAACACGTCGCGGATGTCATCGATCGAGGTCGACGAATAGGACTGAATGCAAAGCGCGACCTGCTCCGGCGAGGCCGTGCCCATCATCGCTTCGATGGCCGGGCGATCGAGCGGCGTGTCGTCCCAGTGCGAGACCGCGATGCTGTCTTCGGTGATGCGATGTCGGGCCAGATGTTCCGGCGCATTGGCGACGAAGTTTCCGTAAAGCAGATACTCCGAGAATTTCTTCTTCCGGCACAGCGCCAGCGCCCAGCTCAGGCCGGTCGCCGACTTGATCGCGTCCGTCATCGCACGCGCCGTGTCCCTGTCCCAGACCAGCGCGTTGCCGACATAATCGTCGGCCGGAAATGAGCGCTCCTTGATGCCGAGAAGCTGATCGACGGTGCGCAGCCACAGGCCGTGCAACGGGTGGTCGGCGCCGATCGCCTTGTGCGTGACGAACAGCGGCGTCGTCTCGGCGCCGGCATATTGGCCGACGTCGAACTCGCGGAAGAACAGATTGTCTGAATCCAGGATGCAGACGCGCTGCTCGGGCGCGTTGAGGACGCCGGCGATCTTCAGGATCTGCTGGATGTGCCAGCCGTGCACGGGCGAGGACAGCAGCGACAGCCAGACGCGCCGGCTGCCGAACTGGAGCGCCGGCGGCAGCGCGAACAGCCATTTCGGCAGATAGCGCGAGGCCGGAACGATGACCCGCTTGTCGGACGCGAAGCGCGCGAACAGCGGCACGTCTTCATCGTTAACGAGTACATAATGTCGCGTGTATCCCGACAGCCAGGTGTCGATGCTCTCGCTGAGCAGCGAAAAGCGTTCGATATCCTTGGCGTAGCTGGCAGTCAGCAGGGCAACGGAATGCATGGAGCACGCTCAAATGGCCATCAGACCCGCACTGATAGCGGCAATGCGAGATGCCGGAAACTCACGATCGAAATCAAGGTAAAGCGAAACGAAGTGTTAGCCATCCAACGGCAGCCCCTGCTCCAGCCCGCGAAAGCGGAGCGGTGCCAGGGCCGAGGCGCGCTGCCACCAATCGGCGACGCGGTCGTCGAGGGCGGTCACGCCGCGGCCCTGGCCGGGGAAGATCCGGATCTGCTGGATCGCCTCTGCCTCGAACCCCCTAGCCATCCGCCTGATCCTGAGGACGGCGCCCTCGCGGTCGCGCTGGGTCAGCGGCACCAGAAGACGGCCGCGCGGACGGAGCGACCGCAGCCAGAGCGGGTGCGGATGCGGGAAGCCGGCATGGACGATGATCACATCGGCGGGCTCGCCCACGTCCTTGCATCCATCGCCGTGGACGACCGTGACATTGCCATAGCCGCGCAAATAGCTCGCCGCCCGGGTCGCGAGCCGATCGTCGCATTCGATCGCATGGACGCGGCCCTTCTCGCCGACCATGATCGACAGCACCGCGGAGAAATAGCCGAGGCCGCAGCCGATCTGCACGACACGGTCCGCCCGCTTGACGTGGAGAATGTCGATCAAATGCGCCCACAGGCTCGGCAGGCCGGTGTCGAGCTTGCGGCGCGCATCGATCGCGACCAGCACGTTGTCGTAGAGATGAAGGGGATCGGCGTCGGGCGTCAGCCGGTAACTGCGCGCTGCCTCGCCCTTGATGCGCCACGGTCCCCTTGGCAGGAACTCCTCGCGCGGAACGGCGGCGAGCGCGGCGAGCAGACGCTTCGAGGCAATCCGCTCGCGCCTGGCGATCAACTCAGCGTAGCGCGCACGCGCGGCGGCAAGATCGCTCATGTCACAGACCGGCCTGTTCGCGCACCGCCGCGTCGCTACCGAGCTCATCGAGGAGCTGCATCGCCTGCTTCAGGTCCGGCGTGTAAAAGCCCTCGCTGAATTTGCCGACGATCGGCATCAGCAGGAGTCTTGCGTGCTCGCGCTTGCCGGCTTGATGCGACAGGCGCGCGAGGCAGACGGCGGTGCGAAGCTCCCAGGACAGCGCTCCCTGCTTGCGTGCGGTCTCCAGCGAAAGGCCGAACAGGTCCTCCGCCTCCTGGACCGACGCCGGGTCGCCACCCGCCAGCGTGATCTCGCCTTGCATGCGATAGACCTCGGCGAGATAGAAGTGATCGCCGGTCCGCCTTGCGGTCGCAAGCGCACCATCCAGCGCGCGCAAGGCGGCGTCGCGCATCCCGACCTTGGCGTACGTTTCCGCGAGCAGACAGCGGAACCAGCAGCCGGCGAGCCAGGAATCCATCGCCTCGTACTCGTCGAGGCCGAAGCGCATCTGGCCGAGGCCTTCGTCGGCTTCGCCGAGCTGAGCCAGCGCCCAGCCGCGCAGGATAGCCGCCTGCTGCTTCCAGTGCAGGAAATTGTGCTCGGTGGCAATGATCATGGCGCGGTTGGCGTAGTCGCGCGTGCCTTCGACGTCGCGCAAATGTTGGCGGAGATAGGCACCGAACACCAGCGCGAAGGCGAGCGTGAAAGGGTGACGGATCTTCTCGGCGTTCGCGATCGCCTGCTCGCTGTGCTGGCGCGCCGCGTCGGGCCGGCCGAGGAACCACAGGAGGTAACCGAGATAAGACAGCGAAACGACACCGGGATCGATGCCGTGCCGTTCCATCAGGTCGGAGTGCAGATCGTGGCTGAACAGGTTGATGCAGCGGTGCAAATGGTGCTGCGAGGCTGCGAAGCGGCCGCGATAGAGCATGGTCATCGCGATCGCGCGGTGCGCCTCGATCAGATAGCCGGTCTGCTGCGCCGGCTGCGTCCGCTCGTTCAGCCGCTCGCGCTTGGCAAATTTCAACAGCTCGACGCTGAGATCGTGCGCGCGGGTGAGATCGGCGCGGATGAAATGGCACACCCAGAGCCCGCGCGTCGCAGCGAAGACCTTTTCGTCGTCATCGAGCTGACGGCCGAGCTCCAGCGCGCGGATATAGTTCTCCTCGACCTCTTGCACCGCGTAGCCCTTGGCGGCGATCAGCGCGTTGCCGAGCGCGATGCGCAGCTTGAGCTCCATCTCGTCGGCGCCCTGCATGCGCGCATTGGCCTGCACGACGTTAAGGCCGCGGCGCAGGTGGCCGATCGCCTCGAGATTGGCCCCGGTCTTGGCCGCCTGCTTGCCGGCCTTGAGCCAGAAGCTGGCGGCGCCCTCGCTCTGGCCGGATTCGGTCAAATGATGGGCGAGCAGCTCCGGTTCGCGCTCGGTCCTCTCCGGATACATCTCGGCGAGCACCTGGGCGATCCGCGCATGCAGCTTGCGCCGCTCGCTGTGCAACAGGCTCGCATGCGCGGCGTTCTGGATCATCACGTGTTTGAAGGAATACAGCGCATCCGGCGGATGGCCGCGGCGCATGATCAGCCCGGCCTCCTGCAGATGACTGAGCGCCGCCTCGATCTGCTCGGCCGGCGTATGGGCGACGGCATGCAGCGTCTCGTAGGAGAACTCGCGGCCGATCGTGGCGCCGATCTGCGCGATGCGCTTGAAGGGTCCCATCCGATCGAGCCGCGCCATCAGCGAGTCGGTCAGGGTGGCCGGGATTGCGAGCTGCCGCCACGGTCCCGACAGCACGTAGCGCCCGTGCCGCTCGGTCAGCAGATTGGATTCCAGAACCGTCTTGGTCAGCTCTTCCAGGAACAGCGGCACGCCGTCGGTCTTGACGATGATCTCCTCGACGACCTCCTTGGGCAGCTCGCGTCCCGCGACGCGCTCGACCAGCGTCGTGCGCAACTGCCGGCTCAAGCGGTTCAGGACCAGGGTGGTGATGTGCGAATGCGCGTTCCAGCTCGCCTGGAATTCCGAGCGCGCGGTGATGATCGCCAGGATCGGCTGGTTCTGCACCCGATCGACCAGGAGGTCGACCACCTCGCGGGAGGTCGGGTCGATCCAATGCAAATCCTCGAACGCGATCACCAGCGGCATCTCGCGCGCAAGGCCGAGGAAATGGTTGACCAGCGCCACGACCGTCGCATCCTTCTGCTGCTGCGGCGACAGCTCGAGCGGCGGATAGCGGTCCCCGGTCGGTATCGACAGGAGCGCGGCAAACAGCGGGGTGACCTGCTCAATGTCGCCATCGGCGGCGGCGATCGCGTTCTCCAGGCTCGCCAGCGACAGCGCGGACGAATCCTCGCGATCGAGACCGAGGGAGAATTTGAGCTGCTCGACGAACGGATGGAACGCGGTGGAGGTGTAATAGGGCGAGCACTGCAGCGAGACCTGTCCGTGGCGGTCGCCCGATATCCGCTCGAAGATCTCCTGGATGATGCGCGACTTGCCGATTCCGGGCTCGCCGAACTTGACCACGACCTGGCCGTCGCCGTCCTTGGCCTGCTGCCAGCGCCCCATCAACAGCGCGATCTCCTCCTCGCGGTTGACGAGCGGCGTCAGCCGCGTACCCATCGCCGCAGCGAAGCGGGTCTCCAAGCGCGAGGCGCGCACCACGTGCCAGGCCTGGGCCTTCTCGGAGATTCCCTTCAAGTCGTGGACGCCGAGATTGCGATAGTCGAACTTCCCCTTCAGCAGCGACTGCGTCGAGACGGAGATCACCACGCCGTTGGGCGGGGCCAGGGCCTGCAGGCGCGCCGCGAGATTGACGGTTTCCCCGACCGCGGAATCGCGTTCCTCGGTGCCCTGCCCGACCAGATCGCCGACCACGACGAGGCCGGTCGCGATCCCGATGCGGACGGCCGGTGAATGGCTGAGCGCACCGCGCGGCTCGACCGCGTGCGCCGTCGACAGCACCCGCACGATCTCGAGCCCGGCGCGCACCGCGCGCTCGGCATCGTCCTCATGTGCGGTCGGATAGCCGAAATAGACCAGGATACCGTCGCCGACGAAACGGGCGGCAAAGCCCTCGTATTGCTTGACCACCCGGACGCAGGTCTCGCGAAAATCCGCGATCATGTCGCGGACGTCCTCCGGATCGAACTGCGCGGACAGCGAGGTGGAATCCACCATGTCGCAGAACATGGTGGTGAGCTGGCGCCGTTCGGCTCCGACCTCCGCCCGGATTTGCGGACGCGGCGTCTCCGCCGGCGCCTCCGTGGTTTCCGCTTGAAACAGCGCCGCCATCGCCCGCTGCAGCCGCTTGCGATCGCCGAGCGGCAATCCGAGCTCGACCAGATCGGCTTCGGTGAGATCCGCGATGACGTCGAGATCGAGGCGGTGCTGCGCGAAAAGATCGGTGTAGTGCCCGAGGCCGATACTTTCGAGCCAGTGCTTCAGCCCACCTTCCAAACTCGTGCTCGGCTCGTTCTCCAGCATCGTGATTCTGCCCGACCCTTACTCCGTCGAAGGGCTCGAGGGCCCCTCAACCACAGATTTTGGGGTCCAAACTTCACCTCGGACTGGACGCATTCCCCAACTTCTTGGAAGAATAACTTAATCGGACCAAAAGGGAATGGCGTTGTCGGACATTGCATCCGGAGCGGACGAAGCATCAGCCGGCACCACGGCCGAAACGAAGGTGTTCGCGCATATCAGCGGCCTTCTCGAATTCTACGCCCGCAGGATGCCGGCGGCACCCGCACTCCTCGCTCCCGGCCGGCCGGCGCTCAGCTATGGCGCGCTGGCCGCGACGATCCGGCAACTGGTGCGTAGCTTGCGTGAACTCGGCATCGGTCCCGCAGACCGCGTCGCGGTCGCGCTGCCGCGCGGCGCCGATACTGCGCTGGCGCTGATCGCTGTCGCATCGGGCTGCGCCTGCGTCCCGGTCAACCCGGATCTGACGGCGGACGAGCTGCAACGCTATTTCAGCGAACTGAAGCTGTCCGCGCTCGTGACCCGGGCCGACATGAACTCGGCGAGCCGCGACGCCGCCCGCGTGCTCGACATCGCATTGATCGATTTCGTGGCGGGGCCCGCCCACGATCTCGGCGGCTGCGCGTTCATCGCTCCGGCGATCGGGCCGGCCAATGCCAACGGCGCTTCGCGCGCCGACGACGATGCGTTCATCCTGCTGACGTCAGGCACGGCGGCGCGGCCGAAAATGGTGCCGCTGACCCACCGCAATGTCTGCCTCTCCGCCTACAATGCCGGCCATGTGCTGTCGCTCACGACGCACGATCGCCTGCTCAACGTCCTGCCGCTGTTTCATGCTCATGGCTTGATCTCCGGCCTGCTCACGGCGCTGGCCGCGGGCTCCAGCGTGATCTGCACCGACGGTTTCGACGCAGCGTCGTTCTTCGGCTGGATGCGGGAGCTGCAACCGACCTGGTACACGGCGGTGCCGACCATTCATCGCGCATTGCTGACGGCGGCGGAAGTAAATCCGGACCGCGCCCGTCCGTCGTCGCTGCGCGTGATCCGGTCGGCTTCGGCCTCGCTCGCGCCGGCGATCCTCGCCGGGCTGGAGACAACGTTCGGCGTTCCCGTGCTCGAGACTTATGGCATGACCGAGGCGGCCTCGCAGATCGCGGCCAATCCGTTCGAGCTGCGCAAGGTCGGCTCGGTCGGCCGCGCCGCCGGCCCGGAGATCGCGATCATGGACGAAACCGGCCGCACGCTCGCAAGCGGGGCGCACGGCGAGATCGTGCTGCGCGGGCCGAACATGAGCCGCGGCTACTATAATGACGAGGCGGCGACGCAGGCCGCATTCCGCAACGGCTGGTTCAGGACCGGCGACCTCGGCTATCTCGATGACGACGGCTATCTCTTCATCGTCGGCCGCATCAAGGACGTCATCAACCGCGGCGGGCAGAAGATATCGCCGCTGGAGGTGGAAGACGTCCTGCTCAGCCATCCGGCGGTGCTGGAAGCCGGCGTGTTCGCGGTCCCGCACGACAAGCTCGGCGAGAACGTCGCGGCCGTCGTGGTGCTGCGGCCGAATGCCGGGGCGACCTCGGACGAGTTGCGCCAATTCGCGCGAAAGCGGCTTGCGGCCTACAAGGTGCCGAGCCTGATCCGCAGCGTGGCGGCGCTGCCGAAGGGCGCCAGCGGCAAGGTCAAGCGCAACGCCCTCGCCGGGCTGATTGCAACGGTCGACGCGGGCGACGAGACCCGGCCGCCGCGCAATGCGATCGAGAGCCAGCTCGCCGAGATCTGGGCCGGCCTGCTGGAGCTGCCGCAGGTCGGCGCCGACCAGGACGTCTTCGCGCTCGGCGCGGATTCGCTCGCGGTGACCCAGATGCGCTCGCGCCTGCGCGACCGCTTCAATGTCGACTTCTCGTTCGAGGACATCTTCGACTGCCCGACGGTCGCAGCGCTCGCGGCCCGGATCGAGACCGCCGCAAGCCGGCGCGAGACGGCGCTGCCGGCCTGGCGCCGGCTTGCGGGCACGGACGCACCGCTGTCGTTCCAGCAGCAGCGGATCTACGTGCTCTCGCGGCTGGACCCGACCCGGTACAATTACAATGTCGTCGAGATCGCCGTCCTCAAGGGCCTCGTCGACGCCGCCGCGCTATCTGCGAGCCTGGCTGCGATCTCAACGCGCCATGAGGCGCTGCGCTCGGTGTTCGTCGAGCGCCAGGGCGAGCCGATGCAGCTTGTGCTGTCATCGACGCCGCGGCTGGAGCGCATCAAGCTCAAGCCATGCCCTCCGGGCAGGCGGCCTGCGGCAATCCGGCGCGAGGCGCTCAGGCTTGCGCAGCATCAGTTCGACCTGGCCCACGCGCCGCCCCAGAAGACGACACTGCTGTCGTTCGACAGGAACAACCATGCGCTGGTGGTCAACGTCCATCACCTCGCCACCGATGGCTGGTCGCAGCGGCTGTTCTGGCAGGAGCTCGCCGTCCATTATGCCGCGGCACGCAGGAAGCATTCGGCCGCACTGCCGCCGCCCGCTTTCCAATATCGCGACTTCGCACTCTGGCAGCAAAGCTGGGCGCAGACGCCCGCGGCCAGGGAGCAGCTCGATTATTGGCGGACCCAGCTCGACGGCGTCACCATGCTGCCGCTGAGAACCGACAGGCCGAGACCTGAGATCTGGAGCGGACACGGCGCGCGTCACTACCTTGAATTCTCAAAGTCCCTCTCGTCCGAGCTGCGCGCGTTGAGCCAGAACCAGGGCGTCACGCCGTTCATGACGCTGCTTGCCGCCTTCCAGTGCCTGTTGTTCCGCCACACCTCGCATGAGGACGTCGCCACGGGATCGCTGATCGCCAACCGCAACCAGATCGAGAGCGAACGCCTGATCGGGCTGTTCGCCAATACCCTGGTCCTGCGCAACGATTTCAGCGGCGATCCGAGCTTCGGCGAGATGCTGCGGCGAGTGCGGCAGGTCACGCTGGACGCCTACCGCAACCAGGACCTTCCGATCGAGGAGGTGTTGCGCGCATTGCAGGTGGCGCGCCGCAGCGACGGCAATCCGCTGTTCCGGATCATGTTCATCCTCCAGAACGCCTCGATCGAGGCGGCGCGCTTTCCTGGCCTGTCGACCCGGCGGCTGGAAGTCGATCCCAGGGTGGCGCGGTTCGACATCACGCTCGAACTGGTCGAGGCCGATGGCCGCTTCACCGGCTTCTTCGAATACGCCACCGATCTGTTCGAGGCCGCGACGATCGAAGCCATGGCGGCCCAGTTCAAGGCGCTGCTCAAGGCCGTCATCGCCAATCCGGAACAGCGCATCTCGCGCCTGCCGCTCCTGACCGAGGCCGAACGTCGGCAAGCGCTGGCAAAAGGCCGGGGCATGCCGGCCAATTTCACCACACGCGGCAACTTGAGCGAACGCTTCGAGCGCCAGGCGAGGAAGACGCCGAACGCCGTCGCGATCTCGGACGGTCGCACGTCCCTGACCTATCGCGAGCTGGCGCGCCGCACTGGGGCGGCCGCGCGCTGGCTGGCCCGTGAGGGCGTCGGCGAGGAGAGCGTGGTTGCCCTGCTCGCGGAGCGCGGGCCCGACCTGCTCGCCGCGATGATCGCGGTGCAGCGCGTCGGCGCGGCCTTCCTCAATCTCGATCCCGACCAGCCGACGGCAAGGCTCTCGACCATCCTCGGATCGAGCTGTGCCCGCGTGCTGCTGACCGGGCGGGCTCAGTCTGCCATGGTCGAGGCCCTGCTCGAACCGCTGGTCGAGCGCATCCCGGTGGCCGAGCTCGACGACGCTCTTGCATCCGGGTCGACAAAGCCGGCCCGCGCCGCACGCCGCGCCGCCTCGAGCCTTGCCTATCTCGTCTATACGTCCGGCTCCTCCGGCGCGCCGAAGGGCGTCATGATCGAGCAGCGCGGCCTGTCGAACCATCTGGCCTCGCTCATCTCCGAACTCGGCCTCTCGCCTAAGGACGTGATCGCGCAGATCGCGCCGCAGAGCTTCGTCATCTCGGTCTGGCAATTCCTCGCCGGTCCCATGGTCGGCGCACGCGTCCATGTCTGCGGCCAGACGATCGTGCAGGACCCGATGCTGCTGGCGCGCGAGATCGAGCGCGAGGGCATCACGGTGCTCGAGATCGTGCCCTCGCTGCTGCGCCTCATTCTCGAGCGTATGGACGAGGCGCCGATCCGGCGCGCCTTCTCCAAATTGCGGCTGCTGATCTCGACCGGCGAGCCGTTGCCCGTCGAGCTCTGCCGCGCCTGGTTTGCCCGCTGCCCGAGGGTGCCGCTGATCAATGCCTATGGCGCGTCGGAATGCTCCGACGACGTCTCCCTGCATCGCCTTACCAAGGCGCCGGCCATCGCGACGGCCAACGTTCCGGTCGGGGCGCCGCTGCCGAACACGCAGCTCTACGTGCTCGACGCGCAGCTCCAGCCGCAACCGATCGGCGTGACCGGCGAGCTCTGCATCGGCGGCGCCGGAATCGGCCGCGGCTATATCAACGATCCCGCGCAGAGCCGGCAGCGCTTTCTGCCCGATCTGTTCTCGCGCCAGGCCGGCAGCCGGCTCTACCGGACCGGCGATCTGGCCCGGCGCCGCGCCGACGGGACGATCGAATGCCTCGGCCGCGCCGACCATCAGGTCAAGATCCGTGGCTATCGTATCGAGCTCAAGGAGATCGAGAACGCGCTAGCCGAGCATCCAAGCGTGCGCGCCGCCATCGTCGAACCGCGCCGCGAGGCGAGCGGCGACATCAGGCTGATCGCCCATGTCAACGCCAAGCCCGGCAGCCGCAGCAGTGCCAGCGAGCTGCGCGATTTCCTGAAGAGCCGCCTCTCCGTCCACGCCGTCCCCTCCGCCTTCCTGTTCCTGGATCAGGTGCCGCTCAACGCCCATGGCAAGATCGACCGCTCGGCGCTGCTGGCGTCCGTCCCGCCGGAAACGTCCGGCGCGGATGCGGTCGTCCCGGCGCGGCGCTTCACCGAAAAGGTGCTCTCCGACATCTGGATCGACCTGCTGAACGTCGAACGCATCGGTGTTACCGACAATTTCTTCGACCTCGGCGGCCATTCGCTGCTGGCCGGCCAGGTGATGGCGCGCATCGCGCGGGCGCTCGGCGTGTCGCTGCCGATCAAGGCCATCTTCGAGGCGCCGACGATCGAGGGGTTGGCGCGGCGGGTCGAACAGACCGTGGCCACGAGGCCGCACAAGCCTGCCGCAAGCCTGCCGCGATCGGCTGCGGGCGGACCGCCGGCGCCTTCCATCGGACAGGACCAGATGCTGCACATCGAGCGCAATCTGCCGGGGCTGCCGCAGCTCAACCTGCCATTCGCGTTCCGCCTGCGGGGCCCGCTCGATTCTGCCGCCCTTGCAAAGGCGATCGATGACGTGGTGCGCCGGCACGAATCGCTGCGCACCGCGTTCGCCTGGAACGGCGATGAGCCGGAAAGCCGCATCGCCGCGCCACGCACGCTCGGCCGAATCATGACGGTCGAGACGATCGGCGACGGTCATTTCCACAACAACAAGCGGCGCAAGGCGCTCGAGCTCAGGAAGATCGATCTCCTGATCGAGCAGGAGGCCTATACCCCGATCGACACCACGCGCGCGCCGCTGTTGCGCGCCCGGCTGTTGCGGCTCCACGACGACGACCACGTGCTGCTGCTGACGTTGCATCACGCCGTCGTCGACGGCTGGTCGATCGGCGTGCTGTTCGAGGAATTGTCGAGCCGCTACGCCGCGCTGGCCGGATATCCGTCTGCGCCGCTGCCGAGCCCGCCGCCGGCCTTTTCGGACGTGGCACGCTGGCAGCGTTGGTGGTGCGGCACCGACGCGGCGCGCCGCCATGCTTCCGACTGGATCCTGAATTTGCGCGGAGCGGGTCCCCTCTTCGACGGCGAATCGAGCCCGGGCGCCTCCACCGGGCATCATCCGGTCTGCCTCGAGCGCGAGCTGATCGCCCGGCTGACGGCGTTTGCCGGCCAGCACAATTGCACGCTGTTCATGTGCCTGCTCACCGGCCTGAAGGCCATGCTGCTGGCGAGGGCGGGCCGCACCGACATCGCGGTCGCGACCGCGATGGCCAATCGTGCCCAGCCGGACACCGACCGGATCATCGGCCCGTTCGAGAACACGGTGATCGTCCGGACGACAATCACGCCGGACCTGTCTTTCGCGCAGGCTCTGCTGCGGGTGCGCCAGAGCGTGCTCGAGGCGCATGCGCGGCAGGAGCTGCCGTTCAACGTCCTGGCCGATCGACTGGAGCAGGAGGGGATCGATCCGGCCTCGCTGCTCCAGGTCTATTTCACGCTGCAGAATCCGTTGCGCCGGCCGCTCGATCTCCCGGATCTCGCGACGGAATCGATCGGCAACGTCGCGCGCGAAGGCCAGCCGGTGCTGCCGATCGACCAGACCTGGCTGTCGCTGATGCTCAAGGAGCGCCCGACCGGCATTACCGGCTCCTGCAATTACAAGCGCGATTTGCTCGAGGGCCGAGCGGTCGGCGAATGGATGGAGGACCTCGTCGCCCTGCTGACGGCGGCGATCGCCCAGCCCAACGCACCACTCGGCAGATTGCTCGCGCGCAGGGCCGCTTGATGCCGCGACATCGCGCCAGAATACGAGTTCACGCCCCAAAGCTGTGAATGATCAAGTTGCAGCTTGATTATTTGGCGTCGTCGCGCAAGATTATTCTCGGGTTTTGATTTGGGATGATCATTTTCACGGGGGAGTGTTATGGGTTTCATCAAATTTACGAAGAAGACCTCGCTTAGCGCGGAGGATCGCAAGGCGCTGCAAGACCTGCTCAATTTCGAGAAGCAAAAACTCCAGCTCGCGCTGAAGGATGTCGACGCCAGCCTTAAGGCTCTGCGCGGATCCAAGAAGAAGAAGTCCAAGAAGAAGTAAACTCGACCGTCGGGGACGGCCTTACGAATCTTCACAGAGCGGCCGCTTGCTTATCGGGCTTGGGGGCTCGCACAAGCTTGCGTCTGTAAACCGGCCTGCAAATCGACAAGAATTCGCCCGGGTGGACCGCTAGGTACGGTCCTCTCGGCTGATTCTTGCGCAGTTGTTTCTTCCGTCGGGACCGAGGGATTTGGCCTCGCCCGACGCCATGGGCCCAATTGATGGCAGACGACAGAATCGAACTCTTTGTCGGACTGATCGAGACCATTGACGTGCCGGGCGCGGCCGAGGCGTGCCGACGCCTGCTCTCGGTCGACGAGCGGGCCCGGGCCGATCGCTTCGTGTTCGAGCGGCATCGGCGGCAGTACATCTTCGCACATGCGATGTTGCGCCTGGCGCTGTCACAGGTCGCTTCCAACGTCGCGCCCACTGACTGGACGTTTGGCGCGGGCCGCTATGGCCGGCCGTTCGTCGCAGCACCGGCCACCTCTACCGCGCTGCATTTCAGCCTGTCGCATGCCGACGGCTGCGTCGCCTGTGTGGTGTCGCGGCATGAGGCCGTCGGGGTCGACGTCGAAACCGTGTCGCGGCGCGTCGCCCCGCTGTCCACCGCGCTTCGCTTCTTTGCGCCGGAGGAGGTCGAAACCTTGCGCGGACTGCCGGAGCCCGCGGCGATCGAGCGCTTCTTCGACTATTGGACGCTCAAGGAGGCCTATCTGAAGGCCAGGGGCTTCGGGCTCAATCTGCCGCTCGACGCCTTCGCCATGCAGGTGTCACGCGAGGCCATCGAGATCAGCTTCAAGCCAGACATCGTCGACGATCCGGACGCCTGGCGCTTCTCGCTGTGCTCGCCATCGCCCGCGCATCGCCTCGCGATCGCCGACGGCTCCCGCGCGGACGGCGGCCTTCCCATCAGCCGTCATGCCTGGCCCCTCCGCGAAGCGGCTGAGTGAGGCGCGCAAGCGGAGAGGCGAAGCGATCTCACCGCGCTTCTTCGAAGCCCGCCAGCACAGAGGTCAGGTTGGCGCCGAGGATGTCCGAGAGATAGCCGCCTTCCTGCACGAACACGGTCGGCAGGCCCATTTTCGCGATGGCCTGGCCGATGCGGCGGAAGCCGGGTGTGGTGACGGCCAATCCCTTCAGCGGATCGTGCTCGGAAGCATCGAGGCCGAGTGCGATGACGAGAGCGCCGGGGGCAAAGGATTCGATCGCCTTGCGCGCGAGGTCCAGCGCCTGGAGAAAGCCGTCATCGCCGGTGCCGATGGGAAGCGGAATGTTGAGATTGGTGCCGAGGCCGGGTCCTTCGCCGCGCTCATGCGCATAGCCCCATACGTAGGGATAATACGCAACGGGGTCGGCATGGATCGAGATCGTGTAGACGTCGGGCCGGGCATAAAAGATGCCTTGCGTGCCGTTGCCGTGATGGACATCGACGTCGAGGATCACGACGCGCTCGTGCTTCTGCCGCAGATGCGCCGCCGCGATCGCGCTGTTGTTGAGGAAGCAGAAGCCGCCGGCCATGTCTCGATAGGCGTGATGGCCGGGCGGACGGCAGAGCGCGTAAGTCGCGTCCTCGCCATCCATCACCATCTGCGCTGCGGTCACCGCAACATCGGTGGCGGCGCAGGCCGCGGCCCACGTGCCCGGGCCGATCGGCGCTGCGGTGTCGGCGGTATGCCAGCCGAGCTTGCCGACGATGTGGGTCGGATAGGTTGCGGCATGGCGCACGGGATGGATATTGCCGATCATCTCCGGGCCGGAATCGCCGAGCGCCGTCCAGGCGTCCCAGGCTTCGCTGAGGAACGACAGGTATTCCGGGCTGTGAATGCGTGCGCGCGGCCCCGGCCCGAACTTGGTCGGCTCGACCAGTTGATGCCTGCCGTCCTTCAATCCCCTGAGCAGCCGGTCGGCGCGCTCGGGCTGCTCTGTGGTGCGCTTGACGACACCACGCACCAGGAAGAATTGCGGATCGTGGCTGCGGTGCAGCTCGGTATGGACGGCTTTCACTCAAACACTCCGTGGTCGCCTGCTACTGGACGTGCCGCAGAGTCTTGATCGCCACGGCCGCCGGATGCAAGCAAGAAGAATGCCGCCCATCGTCGCGCTGCCCTGCGCGGAAAGCAGAGCGCTTGCGAAGCTCAGCAACGCCCACGCTGGAGGCAGTGCTCGCGGCCCTGCTGGTCCGTGCGGAAGGACTCGATGAAGCCACCCTGGCGCTGGGTGACGAAGACGGTCTTGCCGTCGCTGCCGCCGAAGGCAATGTTGGTCGGCTCCTTGGCCTTCAGCGGGATCTCGCGCTCGACCGCGCCGGTCGGCTTCATCAGCGCGATCGTGCCCTTGAGAATGCGCGCGACGTAGAGGCGGCCGGCAACGTCGGTGCGCAGGCCGTCGATGGTGTCGGGCTGAAACGCCTTGACGAGTTTTGCAGCCGTCAGCTCGTTGCCGCTGATCGCATAGGACCAGATCTGGCCGCTGCTGGATTCGCCGACATAGAGCGTCTTGCCGTCAGGGCTGAGGTCGATGCCGTTGGTGGTGCCCATGGCGCGTGGCGTCGACATCACCTGCCCCCGCACCGTACCGTCCGCTCCCCTGGCGATGCGCCAGATGTGGCCTTCGCGCCCCTTCCAGTTCGGATCGCTCGCATAGATCGTGCCGTCCGGCGCGATCGTGATGTCGTTGGGCTGGCTCATCTCGCCGGAGTGAAACCACACCGCGGGCTTGGTCGCACCCTTGGGGATGGCGAAGATGTTGTGCTTCTTGTAGTCGGCGATGAACATGGTGCCGCTGCGATCGAAACGGATCGCGTTGCCGACGCTGCCTTCGGGGAGCGTCGTGAACAGCTCCGAGGCGGCGCCACCCGCGGGCAATTTGCCGATGGTGCCGGGCTTGCCGAGATTGACGACGAACAGATTGCCGTCGAGATCGGCGGCCGGCCCTTCGATGCCGAAGGTGTATTCGCTGGCGGGCGTCACCTGTGCGCTTTCGAACAGTTTTGTTTCGGCAGCGGCCGGCAGCGTCGTGACCAGCAGGATGCTACTGCACAGGCACCAGAAGTTCCTGCCGGATGTAATAGCCATCGCCGTCGGTGCACTCGCCGTTCAGATAGGGATCGGCTGGCCGGAAGAATCGGCTAAAGCCGGGTCTGTCTACAGCGCTCCTTTGTGTCACGACGACGACCTTTCCAGCCGGTATTTCGCCGCATTCCTTGTTGGCCTTGCTGAAAAACTTCCGCTGCGGCGGGCCTGGCTTGATCCGCATCCGCGTGCCCGGAACCATTTTAGCGACGAGCAGGTCCGCGGTATCGAGCAGGCGCGTATAACCGGGCTCGGTTTTCGGCAGGCTTTCGCCGCCCGGCGGCATCAGCTTCTCGGCGCCTAGGCCGCGCAGGCGCGTCCGCAGCCTGCCGGCGTCGGGATCGCCAGGGTAGATCCAGCCGTCCTGCGCCAGCATGAAGTGCAGCACCGCCCTGTCCTTCTCCGCATCCGATTGCCCCGCGCTCAGGCCGAAATCCGAATGGCAGCCGACGCAATGCTTCTCGACGAGGCCCTTGCGCAAGGTGGTGAGGCGAACGCCGTTCTGCGCGTCCCTGGCCACGAAAGCTGCGAGCTGGTCGATCATCGCCTGGCTGCGCGTATCGCAGGGGAGAGGCGCAGGCGCTTCGCCAGAAGCGCGATCGATGCGGATCACGGTCTTGTTCTTGTCCTCGACCAGCCAGATCGCGCCGTCCTCGGCCACCGTCATGCCGACCGGCGCACCTTGCGGCCGCGCGCCGTTGACGCGGTGCCAACCTGCAATCAGCTCTTCGAACGGCGCGGCGGCGACCTCGCCGGCGTCGGTCCGGAAACTGCGGGTCGGCTCGGCCGCGCAACTGACGTGATAGCGCGCCGGTGCCGCGCTGGGCTTTGGAAAGCCGTGATCGTCGACGTCATAGACCAGCAGCCGGCTCCCGGTCGGCCGATAGCCGTGCAGACCGACCAGCAGCTTGCCCTCCAGCTCCGGGAATTTGGCGCCGTGGTAATACAGCATCGCGAGCGGCGCGCCGTGCGGCGGCAGCAGCGAGAGCGGCGCCTTGTAAAGCGCATTGGCCGAGCAGAACGACTTGTACGCGCCCGATTGCAGCACGAGCCTGAATTCGGGGCTCGGCGTCGACAAATCGTAGCAATAGGGCCAGCCGTAGTGCCTGCCCTGCTCGATCGCGTTGATCTCCTCGTTCGGCTTGAAGATGTCGGGCAGATCGCGGGCGTTCTCACCCTGGAGGAAGGCGTAGCCGGCGTCCGGAAACTTCGGGTGCAGCACCAGGGCCATTGAGTTGCGCAAGCCGCGCGCATAGACGCTGTGCGGCGGGTCGGGATCGCCGGGTTTCAATGCCGGGAAGACCCCGCTTGAGGGCGGCGGCGTGAACAGCCAGATCGAGGCCAGCGCAGACGCGCCCTCGGCCGCCGCACAGGGTTTTGTGATCGGCGCAGGCGTGATGCAATCGTCGCTGTGCGAGCCGACATTGACGAACAGCCGGCCGTTCCGGTCGAACACGAACTGCTTGAACGGGTGCGCGCTCTCATCGGTCCTCGTGCCATCCGGCAGCGTGATCCGGCGGCCGGGCATGTGACGGATGATGGTCTCGACCGTGCTGCGTGGATTGTCGGCAAGCGGGTCGAACCGGAAGATCGTCTCCGCGGTCGAGGCATAAAGCTTTTTGTCCGGGCCGATGACGAGAGCGAACGGATATTCTATCCCCGTCAGCAGCTCCTTGAAGCGTAGCCCCTGCGGGGCACGCGGATCGAGCAGCAGCAGCCGCCCGTCGGTGTGGCCCCAGCCGCCCATATCGGCGACCACCAAAAGGTCGCCCCCGGGCACCTGGACGATCGAGCGCGGAAATTTGAGGCGGTCCTCTTCGCTGGCAACGAGGCCGGCGCAAAATCCCGCCTTCATGTCGATCTGGATCCTGGGAAAAGCGAGATCGCCGCTGCCGCAGGCTTCGGTGCCGATCGCGTAGCCGCTCTTCCTGATCGGCTCGGACGAGGCCGGGGCCAAGCCGAGCAGCGCGGCGGCCCAGACCGCTGCAAGAACGACCGCTGCAAGCAAGCGCAGATTTGGCCGTTCGCGATCGAATGTGAACTGGTTCACGGTGAGCCCCGCCTTCCCGCGGGCGTTGTTCCATGCCGCCGCAACGCCGTCCAGTCATCACCCGCCTGTGATTAAACCTGTAACGACCTTGGGCCCGACCAATATCCGTAAATTCCCTTACCGGGCTCGACCCGAATGTTTCGCGAATGCTTGGGGTGGTATCGGTTTGCCGTCCCGATCGCTTTCTACAGGAGGCGCCTATGGTCCAGGTCTATTTTCACTGTTCCAACACCGAGGGCACGCTGATCGACCGCTACGGCGCCGCAGTCGCCAATCTGACCGAGGCGCGCGACCGCGCCGCTCAGATCATGAACTCGATGATCCAGACCCCCGGCGCCGAAGACTGGCGCGACTGGGTGATCCACGTCAGCGGCTCCGACGGCGAGGATCTGTTCGACCTCCCCTTCACCGCCATGCTCGGCAAGCCGCATTGAGGTGATGCCATGTTGCTCGCTTCATTGAGCCTGCTGCGCCAGCCCCTCAGCTTCGTCGCCACCAGATGGCAGACGCTGATCCGCGTCGCAGCCAATCCCTACCGCCCCGAGCTGCACTACATGCGCGGACCCGGCCCGAAATGGCGCGCCAAGTACCAGGCCAGCCGGCTGGATCGCTAGCACTGAGGCGGCGCTTACCGCGCTTTTTCGGACATTTGTATCTTCCGTCATGGCCGGGCTTGTCCCGGCCATCCACGTTTTGGCGGCGCGGATACGAAGACGTGGATGCCCGAGCCTTCGCCTCGCCGAAGCGGCTTCGGCCGCGCAGGCGGGTCAAGCCCCGGGCATGACGGGCTTGGGGCAGCCCCGCACCTCACTGCCAAGAGTATCGCATATGACTCGCGAGGGCGCCTGCGCGCACGCCTCGTCCTTCGAGACGCCGCTGACACGCCTCCCCAGGATGAGGCTCCTTGGCATCAGTGTCCGTCGAAACTGCTGCCGCGCACTCCGCCCTCATCCTGAGGAGCCCGCCTCAAGCGGGCGTCTCGAAGGATGGCGCAGCGAAAAGCTCTCATCCCGCGCCTGTTTCACACCAGCCATGTCGCGCCTCCCTTTGGATGTTCTCGTTGGCGGCAATGTGCCATTGTCCGCGCGCTTCGCCAATTGCGGAGCCTCGCATTCAACGCAGCGAAGCCATCGACGAGCATCAAGACGACACCATGCCTCACCAGTTCAGCCTCAACCAGACCGTCCGCAAGCCCGCCGTCACCTCCAAGGGCGGCATCGTCGCCTCGCAATCGCGGCGGGCGGCCGAAATCGGGGCGCAGGTGCTGGCCGCGGGCGGCGATTGCGTCGACGCGATCGTTGCGACCACGTTTGCCCTCAACGTCCTGGAGCCCTGGAACAGCGGCATCGGCGGCGGCGGCGCGATGGTGCTCTACCGCGCCAGGGAAAATCGCTGTGAGGTGATCGACTACGGCATGTGCGCGCCGCAGAGCCTGCGCGCTGCCGACTATCCCCTCAGCGGCGACGGCGCCGTCTCCGACCTGTTTCCTTGGCCGCGGGTGAAGGACGATCGCAACATCCATGGTCCCGGCGCGATTGCCGTCCCCGGCGTCGTCGCCGGAATGGAAGAGGCGCACCGCCGCTACGCCAAATTGCCGTGGAAGGATCTGGTCACGCCGGCAGCTCGGCTCGCCGGCGAAGGCCTGCTGGTCGATTGGTGGACGACGGTGACGATCGCGGGCTCGGCCGCCGATCTCAGGCGCTACCCCGCGAGCGCGGCCGCTTATCTGAAGGACGGCCTGCCGCCGACCGCGCCATGGGGTATCAAGGCTGAGACGCGGCTGCCGCAGGACGCCCTGAAGGCGACGCTGTCACATCTCGCCGACGCGGGCGCGCGCGATTTCTATCAGGGCGATCTCGCCAGGAGCATTGCTTCCGACATCAAGTCCGACGGCGGCTCGCTGTCGGTGGAAGATCTCGCCGCATTCCGCGCCCATGTGCGCGCGCCGCTGGCGATTCCCTATCGCAAAGGCAAGGTGTTCGCGACCCCCGAGCTCACCGCAGGGCCGACGATGGCGCATGCGCTACGGCTGTTGCAGCAGAGCTTGAGGCCGGCAGACGCGCCGGATGCCGCCGCCTATGTCGAATATGCGTTCGCCCTGCAGGCCGCCTTCCGTGAGCGTCTCAAGGATATGGGCGATGCCGACGGCAAGCGCTCGCTCGGCGCCGAATATCTCGCACCGGCCTGCACCACGCATTTCTCGGTGGTCGACCGCCACGGCAACATCGCGGCGGTGACGCAGACGCTGCTCTCGTCGTTCGGTTCGCGATACGTGACACCGCGCACCGGCATCACCATGAACAACGGCATCATGTGGTTCGATCCGACGCCGGGCACTACAAACTCGCTCTCACCCGGCAAGCGCTGCCTCTGCAACTACACGCCCGTCATCGCCGAGACCAAGGACGGCAAGCGCCTCGCAATCGGCGCCTCCGGGGGCCGCCGCATCCTGCCGTCGGTGATGCAACTCGTGTCCTTCGCGATGGATTACGGCATGGACCTCGACGCCGCCACCCACCAGCCGCGCATCGACGCCAGCGAAGGCGCGGTGGTGATCGGCGATGCGCGCCTGCCGGCGGAGGTGCGCGAGGCGCTGGCCGCGCGCTTCGACTATGAAGAGAGTCGCGTGCAGGCGCTGCCGCAGAAGTTCGCCTGCCCGAGCGTCGTGATGCGCGAGGGCGAGGTCAATTCCGGCGCGGTC
This sequence comes from Bradyrhizobium sp. NBAIM18, assembly GCF_020193825.1. Classification (NCBI taxonomy): domain Bacteria; kingdom Pseudomonadati; phylum Pseudomonadota; class Alphaproteobacteria; order Hyphomicrobiales; family Nitrobacteraceae; genus Bradyrhizobium; species Bradyrhizobium sp. NBAIM18. The sequence goes on along the minus strand of NZ_JADYVO010000005.1, from coordinate 121,730 downwards.
GAGATTTTCCAGCCCTGGGCCGATGCGGTGGCGGAGGCTTGACTCCGCTCGACATGCCAGCGCGCGTTGAGCTCCGGCGCGATTACGCATCCAGGCGAGCGTCACGACTCCTCCACATTCGCAGGGAACTTACCCACCCACCGTTCGTTCACTGAACGGACAAATGCGCTCGCCCCACTGGAGGACATCATGAAGAAACTTGCGCTCGCCGCCTCGCTGATCATTGCGGCCGGCTTCACATTTACGAGCCCCGCGCTGGCGAAGGGTGGGCACGGACATGGACATGGTCATGGCCACAAGATGAGCCATCATCACCATGGCAAGTCGTTCGGCTGGTACCACGGTCGCAAGGTCGGCTGGCGCGGTCACGCGTGCCCGCCCGGACTTTGGAAGCAGGGTCGCTGCTGAGTCGAGCTAGGATTCGAGCAAGGCGTCGCTCCTCACCGAGCGGCGCCTTTTTCAAATGCCGAGTCGATCGCGCACACGGCCCGCCATCACCGCGGTCGTCACACCCACCGGCCAGAATGCATGCATCGGGATCGGCTTGATGCCCGTGATCGGCATGTCGATCTCGGCCTTGGCGCCGCCGATGAGGCGGCGGGCGAGCTGCGCGCCCATGGCGGTCGCTAGCGCAACGCCGCGGCCGTTGCAGCCGAGCGAGATCAGGATGTTCTCCGCGGGCTCGTGCACATGCGGATAATGGTCCGCGGTAATCGCCAGCCGGCTGTTCCAGCCGTGGGTCCAGGCGACGCCCTTGAGCTGCGGCCATAGTCGCTCCGCGTATCGCATGAGATAGGCAACGTCATGCGGCAACTTGATCCAGCGCATCGGGCCGCGCCCGCCCATCAACAGACGGTTCTGCTGGTCGATGCGGTAATAGACCGTGATGTGGCCGCTCTCGTAGAGCACCGGACGCGTCGGCATGATCGAACGGGCGACCGCGTCGGAGAGCGGCGCGGTGGCGGCGATCGAGGAAAACACCGGCACGATGGTGCGGCGGAGCGCCGGCCAGAGATCGTCGGTGAAGCCGTTGGTGGCGATCAGGACCTTGTCGGCATGCACCACCGCGCGCGGCGTCTCGATGCGCCAGCGCGTTTCCTCGCGGCGCAGCGACAGCGCCGGGGTCTCGCCATGCACCTTCGCGCCCGCCGAGATCGCGGCGCGCGCCAGCCCGCGGGCATAGCTCAGGGGATGCAGATCGCCGCCGCGGGTATCAAGCATGGCGCCGATATAGCGATCAGTGCCGGTCATCTCGCGGAGCTGCTCGCGGTTCAGATACGACACCGGCATGCCGCGGCGGATGCATTGCTGCGCGGTCCTTTCGATCGCCGCCGCGCTGGCCGCATGATAGGCCGCGCGCAGCGTGCCGTTCTGCCGCGCCTCGCATGGGATCTGGTAGCGGCGGATCAGGTCGTGGGTGAAATTCGTGGTGCCGTAGGAGAAGTCGATCATCCGGCGGCCGAGCTCGGCGCCGAAATCGGCTTCGATCTGATCCGGATCGTGCTTCAGGCCGGGATTGGTGTGGCCGCCATTGTTGCCCGACGCGCCCCAGCCCGGCTCCTGCGCCTCCAGCACCAGCGCCTCGATGCCCTGCTCGGCGAGATGCAACGCGGTGGACAGGCCGGTGTAGCCGCCGCCAACGATCGCGACCGAGACGCTCTTGTCGACATCGAGCGGCGGCGTGGCAACCGGCGCCACGGCGGTGTCGGCATAGAGCGAGGGCGGCAGAGGCAGGCGCGTCATGTCGAAACCGGTCAGAGCGGATGCAGCACGCGGCGCAAGAAGTCCTGCGTCCGCGCGTGCTGCGGTTGATTGAGCACCGATTTCGCCGGGCCCTGCTCGACAATGACGCCGCCATCGATGAACAGAACACGATCGGCGACGTCGCGCGCAAAGCCCATCTCGTGGGTGACGACGACCATGGTCATGCCGTCGTCGGCGAGCTTGCGCATGACGCCGAGGACGTCGCCGACCAGCTCGGGGTCGAGCGCCGAGGTCGGCTCGTCGAACAGGATCGCCTTGGGCTGCATGGCGAGCGCCCGCGCGATGGCGACGCGCTGCTGCTGCCCGCCGGAGAGCTGCGGCGGATGCGCATCGGCCTTTTCCGCAAGCCCGACCTGAGCGAGCAGCGCGCGGCCGCGCTCGAGCACCTGGGCGCGCGGCTCCTTCTTCACGAAGAGCGGCCCCTCGATCACGTTCTCCAGCGCTGTCCGATGCGGGAACAGGTTGAAGCGCTGGAACACCATCGAGACCTGGGTGCGGATGTTCACGATCGAGGGCGCGTCGCGATCGACCCTCAAGCCTTCGACGCTGATCTCGCCGCGGTCGTAGCTCTCGAGGCCGTTGATACAGCGCAGGATGGTCGACTTGCCGGAGCCGGAGGGGCCGATGATGCAGACCACCTCACCCTTCTCGACTCTCGCCGTGATGCCCTTGAGCACCTCGACCTTGCCAAAGCTCTTGTGGACGTCGCTCAGCTCGATCATCGCTTGCCGGCCCGCTTCTCGAAGTGACGGACCAAGAGGATCAGCGGAATGCTCATGGTGAGGTACATCAGGGCGACCAGCGTGAACACGCTGGTGTTCTTGAACGTCGAGGACGCGATCAGCTTGCCCTGCAGCGCGAGCTCGGCGACCGTGATGGTCGAGGCTTGCGAGGAATCCTTCAGCATCATGATCATGACGTTGCCGTAGGGCGGCAGCACGATGCGCACGGCCTGCGGCAGCACCACGCGGCGCATGGTGAGCCACCAGCCCATGCCGATCGACTGCGCCGCCTCGATCTGGCCCTTGTCGATGGCCTCGATGCCGGCGCGGAAGTTTTCGGCCTGATAGGCCGAATAGGCGATGCCGAGCCCGAGGATCGCGGCCTGCAGGGCCGTCAGCGTAACGCCGAGATCGGGCATCACGAAGTAGAGGTAGAACAACAGCACGATGATCGGGATGCCGCGGATCACGTTGATCAGGCTGGCGCTGAGCATCGACACTGCTTTGATGCCGGAGACCCGCATCATCGCCCAGACCAGGCCGAGCACCGTCGACAGCAACAGCGAGCCGATCGTGACGATGATCGTCAGCGCGACGCCGTTCAGCAGGATCGGGAAGAACTCGACGGCGTCGCGCCAGAAGCCTTTCATCGGGCAGCCTTCGATCAGCTTCTATCGATCAACCTTGTGCTTTCAGGCCCCATTTATCGAGGATCTTGTCGATGGTGCCGTTGGCCTTCAGCTTCGCGAGCGAAGTGTTGATCTTGCCGAGCAGTGCGCTCTCGCCCTTGCGGACGCCGATGCCGACGGAGCCGACCGTGACCGGCTTGTAGCCGTCGACCAGGCGCACCTCGGGGAAGCCGCCCTGCTTCAGATTGTAGGCGAGGATCGGATAATCGGCGTAGCCGGCCTTGAGGCGGCCGGTGTTCACGTCCCGTAGGATGTCCGGGATGGTGTCGTAGGCCTTTACGTCGGCGAACAGGCCGGTCTTCTTCAGCGCGTCGACGAAGGCGGTGCCGACCTGGGCGCCGACGGTCTCGCCCTTCAGGTCCTCCTGCGTGGCGTAAGCCTTGGTGTCGGTCTTCGGCACCACTAGGCCCTCGCCGTAGCTGTAGATCGGGTCGGAGAAGTCGATGACCTCCTTGCGCGGCGGCGTGATGAACATCGCTGCCGCAATGATGTCGATCTTGCTCGAAGTCAGCGAGGGGATCAGCGCCGAGAACGCCATCGGCTCGATCTGCACGTTGAAGCCGGCATCCTTGCCAATCTCGGTGATGAGATCGACCATGATGCCCTGGATGGTGTTGGTCTTGGTGTCGAGGAAGGTGAAGGGAATGCCCGTCGGCGTCGAGCCGACCTTCAGCACCTGTTGCGCCGAAGCCGGCGCGGCTGTGGCAATGGCGAGCGCCGCAACTGCGGCCTGAACAAAACGCTTCATCGCATCCCCCTTTTGGGCCTGGCCGGCGGCGGCGCGCGCATGTCGCGATCAGACGTTGCGGGCCGGCCTGTTTCGGCCTATTTTCACCAATATGAAAATTTGGTCACACTTTCGCAGGTGATGCAAGCGGTTTTCATGCACATGAAGGAAGCGGTTTGACGTGAGCGGTGGCAAAAGAATGCGCAAACCGGCCGCCGCACAGCCGGCCAGGAACAGGCCGGCCAAGGTGAAAGCCAAAGCCGCTGCCAAGCCGGCCGAGCCGGCGATGGACGTCGCGGTCGGCCGCCGCATCCGGGATCTCAGGCGGACCAGGCAATTCTCGCTGGAGACGGTCGCCGCGCGCACGGAACTGTCGATCGGCTTCCTCAGCCAGATCGAACGCGGGCTGTCGTCGCCGTCGCTGCGGGTGCTGGCGACGCTCGCCGACGTGCTCGGCGTCGGCATCGCCGCACTGTTCGGCGCGAGCCCGAGCGCCGACGGCGCATCGGATCAGGTGGTAACGCGCGGGCTGCAGCGGCCGGAATTGAAACTGTGGCGCACCGGCGTGTCGAAGCAATTGCTGAGCCCCGCGAGCAGCGACAACAAGCTCAACCTGTTCCTGGTGCATCTTGAGCCCGGCGGCTCCACCGGCGATGAGCTCTACACCCACGACGGCGAAGAGGCCGGGCTCGTGCTCGAAGGCGAGATGATGCTGACGGTGGACAGCCAGACGTGGTCGCTTAAGACGGGCGACAGCTTTCGCTTCGCGAGCCGCAGGCCGCACCGGTTTTCCAATCCGGCGCGGGATGCGAAGGCCGTGGTGCTGTGGGTGAATTGCGTGACGGGGGCGGGGTAGCTCTGTTATCAAACCGCGAACACAACTCCATCCCCGTCATTGCGAGCGCAGCGAAGCAATCCAGAGTCTCACCGCGGAGACAGCCTGGATTGCTTCGTCGCGAGGGCTCCTCGCAATGACGAGGGGATAGAGCCTTAGCCAAACCGGTGCTTGTACCGCTCCACCGATAGCGCACTGACGTCGATGTCCGGCTTCTTCCCCGACAGCATGTCGGCGAGCACGCGGCCCGAGCCGCACGACATGGTCCAGCCGAGCGTGCCGTGGCCGGTGTTGAGGTGGAGGTTGGCGTAGTGGGTCCGGCCGATCACGGGCGGGCCGTCCGGCGTCATCGGGCGCAGGCCGCTCCAGAACGTCGCCTTGGACAGGTCGCCGCCGCGCGGGAACAGGTCGGTCAGCGAATGATCGAGCGTGGCGCGGCGTGCGTCGTAAAGCTTGTCCGAATAGCCGGAGATTTCGGCGGTGCCGCCGACGCGGATGCGATTGCCGAGGCGGGTGATCGCGACCTTGTAGCTCTCGTCCATCACGGTCGATTCCGGCGCGCCTGCGGCGTCCTTGATCGGCACGGTGATCGAGTAGCCCTTCACCGGATAGACCGGCAGCGAGATACCGAGCGGCGCCAGGAGCCGCGACGACCAGCTGCCGAGCGCGAGCACGTAAGCGTCCGCCTGCAACAGGCCGGCGCTCGTGGCGACACCGCTGACGCGGGCACCCTCGGTGACGATGCGATCGATGCCTGTGTTGAACAGGAAGCGCACGCCGAGCGCCCCGGCATGCTTGGCCAGCGCCTGCGTGAACATGTGGCAGTCGCCGGTCTCGTCCTGCGGCAGGCGCAGCCCGCCGACGAACTTCTCCTTCACACCGCCGAGCGCCGGCTCGGCGGCGATGCAGCCCTCGCGGCTCAGCACCTCGAAGGGAACGCCATATTGCTTGAGCACGGCGATGTCTTCGGCGGTGCCGTCGAGCTGGGCCTGGTAGCGAAACAGCTGCAGCGTGCCCTGCGAGCGCTCGTCATACTGAATGCCGATGTCGCGGCGCAGATCGCGTAAAGAGTCGCGGCTGTATTCCGCGATCGGGATCATCCGGCTCTTGTTAACTGCGTAGCGCGCGCTGGTGCAGTTGCGCAGCATCTTGAGCAGCCAGACCCACATGACCGGATCGAGCTTCGGCCGGATCACCAGCGGGCCGTGCTTCATCAACAGCCACTTGATCGCCTTGACCGGCACGCCGGGGCCGGCCCAGGGCGAGGAATAGCCGGGCGACACCTCGCCGGCATTGGCGAAGGAGGTCTCCAGTGCCGGCTCCGGCTGGCGGTCGACGACCGTCACCTCATGGCCGGCACGCGCGAGGTAGTAGGCAGAGGTGACACCGATGACACCGCTGCCGAGGATCAGAACTTTCACGCTTCGTCAAACTCCCGCGGCGCTCGCCGCTGCAAGGACACAACTCGCTAGCGGCGAGAGCAATTATCAGGCCACCTTCTTGATGGCGTCGCCGAGGATCGAGATCATCTGGTCGATGTGGCTCTTCTCGACGATGAGCGGGGGCGACATCGCGACGGAATCGCCACCGGTGCGAAGATAGAGGCCGTTGTTGAAGCATTCGACCAGCATGTCGTAGCCGCGCGCGCCGACCGCGCCGCCACGCGGCGCAAGCTCGACCGCGCCCATCAGGCCGCAATTGCGGATGTCGACGACGTTCGGCAGGCCTTTGAGCGAATGCAGCGCATCGCGCCAGTATTCGGCGAGCGAGGCGCCGCGCGTGAGCAGGCCTTCGTCCTTGTAGATGTCGAGCGTCGCGATGCCCGCGGCGCAGGCGACCGGATGCGCCGAATAGGTGTAGCCGTGGAACAGCTCGATCTGGTTCTCCGGGCCGGTCATCATGCCGTCGTGCACCTTGCGGCTCGCGAACACGGCGCCGCAGGGCACGGTGCCGTTGGTGATGCCCTTGGCCGTGGTCATCAGGTCCGGCGTGACGCCAAAGAAGTTGGCGGCGAACGGCGTGCCGAGGCGGCCGAAGCCGGTGATGACCTCGTCGAAGATCAGGAGGATGCCGTGCTTGTCGCAAATCTCGCGCAGGCGCTGCAGATAGCCCTTCGGCGGCGGCAGCACCGCGGTCGAGCCCGGCACCGGCTCGACGATGACGGCGGCGATCGTTTCCGCGCCGTGCAGGGCGACCAGACGCTCGAGATCGTCGGCGAGCTCGGCGCCGTGCTCGGGCAGGTCCTTGGCGAAGGCGTTGCGGGTGAGATCATGGGTGTGGCGGATGTGGTCGACGCCTGGCAGCAGGGTGGTGAAGGCGCGGCGGTTGGCGACCATGCCGCCGACCGAGGTGCCGCCGAAGCCGACGCCGTGATAGCCGCGCTCGCGACCGATCAGGCGGGTGCGGCTGGCCTGGCCGTTGGCGCGGTGATAGGCCAGCGCGATCTTCAGCGCGGTGTCGACCGACTCGGAGCCGGAATTGGTGAAGAAGACGCGGTCGAGGCCCTTTGGGGCGATCTCGGCGAGACGCTCGGCGAAGTCGAAGGCCAGCGGATGGCCCATCTGGAACGACGGCGCGAAGTCCAGCGTCATCAGCTGGCGCTCGACGGCGGCGGCGATCTGCTTGCGGCCGTGGCCGGCATTGACGCACCAGAGCCCGGCGGAGCCGTCGATCACCTGGCGGCCATCGACGCTGGTGTAGTACATGCCCTCGGCCGAGGAGAACAGGCGCGGCGACTTCTTGAACTGCCGATTGGCCGTGAACGGCATCCAGTACGAATCGGTCTTGATGGTGTTCGGAATCTGATGAAGGGTCACGGCCGCGCTCCTTTGCTGACCCCATAGCTGAGCCATGGCTTGGATGGCGCAACAAGTCCTTTTCTGGCGGCCTGCAAGCCATTGATTTGACTGGGGCTGCCGGTCCATATTTGCGCGATCCGCAACACCTGCAACACGGGACCCAGGGCAAGGACCAGAACATGAGCGTCGACATCGGTGGACGGCTGCGATTCATCCGGGCGCGCCACAAGCTGTCGCAGCGCGAGCTGGCCAAGCGCGCCGGCGTCACCAATTCGACGATCTCGCTGATCGAATCCAACCAGATGAACCCTTCGGTCGGCGCGCTCAAGCGCATCCTCGACGGCATCCCGATGGGGCTCGCCGAGTTCTTCGCGCTGGAGCCGGAGTCCAGGCGCAAGATCTTCTACCGCGCCGAGGAGCTCACCGAAGTCGGCAAGAAGCCGATCTCGTACCGGCAGGTCGGCGACAATCTGTTCGGCCGCAGCCTGCAGATCCTGAAGGAGCGCTACGAGCCCGGCAGCGACACCGGGCGCGTGCATCTCGTCCATGACGGCGAGGAAGGCGGCATCGTGATTTCGGGCAAGCTCGAGGTCACCGTCGAGGACGAGCGCCGCATCCTCAATCCCGGCGATGCCTATTATTTCGAGAGCCGCCGCCCGCATCGCTTCCGCTGCGTCGGCGGCAAACCGTGCGAGGTGATCTCGGCCTGCACGCCGCCGACGTTCTGACGGTCCCTCCGCAATCGTACGGAGCCGAGGATCTAGCGGATATTGAGCCACCGCAATTTCCGCGAACCGCAGCTTGATATGTTGGGAGCCGTAGCCGAGCAGCCTCGCGCGAAGGTGCTGAGGTTATGGCCCCGGACTCCTAGGCACTCCGGGGCCGCCTGTTTCGGAAGAGCTAGAGCTACGTCAGCAGTTCCTCGATCCGGATCGGAAAGTTGCGGACGCGCACGCCGGTGGCGTGCCAGACCGCGTTGGCGACCGCGCCGGCGCTGCCGGTGATGCCGATCTCGCCGACACCCTTGATGCCAAGCGCATTCACGTGCGGATCGTGCTCCTCGACGGTGATGACGTCGAGCGGCGGCACGTCGGCGTTCACGGGGATGTGGTACTCGCCGAGATTGGCATTCATGATCCGCCCGCTGCGGCGGTCTGTGATCGCCGCCTCGTGCAGCGCGAAGGACAGGCCCCAGATCATGCCGCCGAACAGCTGGCTCTGCACCGTGCGGGGATTGACGATGCGCCCGGCGGCGAAGGCGCCGATCATGCGGGTGAGGCGAACCTGGCCGAGCTCGGGATCCACCTTCACCTCGGCGAACACCGCGCCATGGGCATGCATCGCATATTGCTCCATCGCCGCAGGGTTCGGCGCGCCGGTGCCGCGCGCCTCCACTTCGGCAACGCCCGCGCGCGCCAGAATCTCGGCATAGCTCTCGCTGCGGCTCTCATCGTCGCGGCGGATCAGCCTGCCGTCGCGCGCGATCACGCCGGCATTGCCGGCGCCGAACAGCGGCGAGCGCTCGTCGCTGGTGGCGAGATCGGCGAGCTTTCCGATCACGGCGGCACCGGCGCTGTGGATCGCAGCGCCTGCGGTTGCCGTGTGCGCCGAGCCGCCGGCGATGCCGGCATCGGGCAGGTCGGACGTGCCGGACCTGAAGTCGAGTCGGTCGATGTCGAGACCGACGGAATCGGCCGCGATCTGCGCCAGCGCCGTCCAGGCGCCCTGCCCCATGTCATGCGCGCCGATCTCCATCACGCCGGAGCCGTCGCGGCGGATCGCCGCGCGCGCCTCGGCCTGGAACATCAGCGCCGGGAAGGTCGCCGTACCCATGCCCCAGCCGACCAGAAGGCCGGCATCGTCGCGCATCTGCCGCGGCTGCAGCGGACGCTTGGCCCAGCCGAAGCGCGCGGCGCCCTGCTCGTAGCAGGCGCGCAGCGCCTTGGAGGAGAACGGCCGCCCCGTCATCGGCTCGACCTCGGCGTAGTTCTTCAGGCGGAAAGCGAGCGGATCCATGCCGCAGGCCCAGGCCATCTCGTCGATCGCGCTCTCGAGCGCGATCGAGCCGGTCGCCTCGCCCGGCGCGCGCATGAACAGCGGCGTGCCGGTGTTGACGCGCACGGCATCGTGCGAGGTGCGGATCGCGGGCGCCGCGTAGAGCGTGTGCGAGGCATCGGCGGCGGGCTCGTAGAAATCGTCGAAGGTGCTCGACACGGTTCGCGCGTGATGATCGAGCGCAGTCAGGCGTCCCTCGCCGTCGGCGCCGAGGCGCAGGCGCTGGCGCGTCGGCGCACGGTGGCCGACCGGGCCATACATCTGCTCGCGGCGCAGCACAAGCTTGACTGGCCTGTCGACCAGCTTCGCAGCCATCACGCCAACGATCTGCGGCCCGGTCAGGAAGCCCTTCGAACCGAAACCGCCGCCGAGGAATGGGCTGCGGATGTGAATCTTCTCCGGCACAAGGCCGAACAACTCGGCAACGCGGCCGCGAGCCATCACCATGGCCTGGCTCGGCGTGTCGAGGAAGAGCTTGTCGCCCTCCCAGCGCGCCACGATCGCGTGCGGCTCCATCGCGTTGTGATATTGCGGCGGCGTCTCGTAGATCGCCTCGATCTGCTTCTCGGCCGCGGCGAGGCCCGCCTCGACATCGCCGCGATGGCTTTCCGTGGGATTGCCGACGCCGACGACCGGCGGCACGAAGCTTTCGCCGGCATCGAGGCCGACCAGCGCAGGCTGCACCTCGTAACGCGGGGCCAGCAGCGCCGCGCCTTCCGTCGCGGCCTCCAGCGTCTCGGCGATCACGACCGCAATCGCCTGATTGGCGTAGCGGACCTCATTGCTCTGCAGCACCTCCATCCGGAACACGAACGGATTGGTCTTGATGTCGGGATCGATCGCGAGCTGTGGCTTGTGATCGGGTGTCATGACGTCCACGACGCCGGGATGGCGTTTTGCGGCAGCGCCATCCAGCGAGACGACGCGGCCTCGTGCGATGCTCGAGACGGCCATCACCGCAAACAGCATGCCGGCCGGATGATTGTCCGCGGCATAGGTCGCCTGCCCCGTCACCTTGAGGATGCCGTCGCGGCGGGTCAGCGGCTGGCCGATATTCGAGCCGTGCCTGAGATGTGCGGGAGCACTGGTCAAATTGAGCTCAGACATGGAGGGCTCCGGAGGTTGAGGCAAAGGGAGAGGCCGGCAGCGCGGGGATACGCGCAGGCGTCCCGGCGGCGGCCAAGGTCAGTGCGCGCACAACGATGCGGCGCGCGAGCTCGATCTTGAAGGCGTTGTCGCCCGATGGCTTCGCGCCCTCGAGCGCACGCAGGGCTGCCTCCTGGAACGCGTCGGCGGTCGGCGCGACGCCCTTGAGGACGTCTTCCGCTGCACGGGCGCGCCAGGGCTTTGCGGCGACGCCGCCGAGTGCGAGCCGCGCCTGTGCGATTCTGCCGTTCTCGATCCGCAGCGCAGCCGCGGCCGAGACGACGGCAAAGGCATAGGAGGTGCGCTCGCGGACCTTGAGGTAGCGCGCATGCGCGGCAAAGCCACGCGCCGCGGGCGGCAGGCGCACGGCGACGATGAGATCGCCGGGCTCAAGCACGGTCTCGCGCTCGGGCGCATCGCCCGGCAGGCGGTGCAGTTCGTCGAGCGTGACCTCGCGCCGGCCGCCCCTGCCCTCGATCTCGACGATGGCATCAAGCGCGACCAGCGGCACGCAGAAGTCGGAAGGGTGCGTGGCGATACAGCTCTCGCTCCAGCCGAGCACGGCATGGCCGCGGTTCTCGCCCTGAAGTGCGTCGCAGCCGGAGCCAGGTGCGCGCTTGTTGCAACGGCTGGCGGTGTCGTAGAAATACGCGCAGCGCGTCCGTTGCAACAGATTGCCGCCGACGGTGGCGGCATTGCGCAGTTGAGCCGACGCGCCGGACAGCAGCGCTTCGGCCACCGCCGGATAGGACCGCGCGAAGTCCGCATCATGGGCGAGATCGGCATTGCGCACGAGCGCGCCGATGCGCAAAGACCCGTCCGCGAGAGTCTCGATCTGATCGAGCCCATCGAGACGCGTGACATCGACCAGCCGGTCCGGACGGCTGATGCCACCCTTCATCAGGTCGAGCAGGTTGGTGCCGGCTGCAAGAAACACCGCGCCGGGCTGGGCCGCCGCCGCAACGGCTTCAGTGACGGTGGCCGGCCTGACATAATCGAACGGTTTCATGCGGAACGCCTCTGATTGGTTTCGTCCATTTGTCCTTGCGCTTCCAGCACGGCATCGACGATGCCGACGTAAGCGCCGCAGCGGCACAGATTGCCGCTCATGCATTCGCGGACGCGCTCGGGATCGTTGCCGGCCTGGCCTTCTCTGATCATGCCGATCGCGCTCATGATCTGGCCCGGCGTGCAGAAGCCGCATTGAAAGCCGTCATGTGCGATGAAGGCGGCCTGCACGGGATGGAGCTGGTCGCCGCGCGCGAGGCCTTCGATGGTGAGGATGTCGGCCCCGTCATGGCTGATGGCGAGCGCGAGGCAGGAATTGATGCGCTTGCCGTCGACCAGGATGGTGCAGGCGCCGCATTGGCCGCGGTCGCACCCCTTCTTGGTTCCGGTCAGATGAAGGCGCTCACGCAGGAGATCGAGCAGCGTGACGCGCGGATCGTCGAGGACGAAATCGCGCCGCGCACCGTTCACGGTGAGGCTGATGGAGTGGTTCATACAAGGCTCCGATCAGATTTGGGCATGAGTCATCGCGCAGCGCGCCATCGCCGTGGCCGCCGTCGAATAGCGCCGGCCGAACACGATGCGGCCGACGCTCGATCGAAGATACGGAGGCAGCCTCCGCTTAACAAGGCCGGTGCGGAAAAATCTGGAATTCGTCAAAAGCCCGTGCGTCACCAACGCGATAAGGCGACCAATGGGTTCAATCTAACCAATTCGTGATCTACATTGCGCGCCATGGACGACCACACCGACCAGACCCGAAAGCCCCGCGCCGACGCCGTGCGCAATCGCGAGCGCGTGCTCGAAGCGGCGAAGCTGGTGTTCAGCGCCGGCGGTTCGGAGGCCAGCCTTGAAGCGGTGGCGAAGCGGGCCGGCGTTGGCATCGGTACGCTGTATCGGCATTTTCCGACGCGCGAGGCCTTGTTCGAGGCGGTGTACCGCCGCGAGGTCGAGCAGCTCAGCGAGCTGGCCGAGCAGTTGAAGAATGCCAAGGATCCGGTCGAGGCGCTGCGGCGCTGGCTGCGCTCAGGGGTCGAGTTTGTTGCGACAAAGAAGGGGATGATGGCAGCGCTGGCGCTCGCGGTGCAGAGCGGGTCGGAGCTGCATGCCTTCTCCTTCGAGCGTCTGACCAAGGCGATCGGCTCGCTGCTGGACCGGGCGGTCGCAGCCGGCGAGATGCGCGCCGACATCAGCCCGGAGGATCTGCTGCGCGCCTTCTTCGGCATGTGCTACGTGCACGATCAGCCCGGCTGGCAGGCGACGGCGCTGCGTCTGCTCGACGTGTTCGTCGACGGCTTGCGCGTGCGGCCGCCCAGCAAGGCCAGGGCGCGCTCGTCGAAGACGACGAAGCCGGCGACGAAGCGGAAGCGCTAGGCGCGTGATGTTGGCTCCTGAGGGCCGCGCGGGCAGAGCATCGCAGCTTGTGATCCGGAGTCGACTGTATCCTGCGTACCGCCTGCCGCGAGAGCCTGCTCAGAATTTGCCGATTTGATGGTTTGACCAACTGCCCTCGAACAAGATCTCGTTGACGAACTGTTTGAAACGCCCAGCTACGAACCCCGCGCGTCCAACCGCGCGCTGATCGAGCCCACCGCCGCATGAATCCGGCTCGGCGTAGATTTCGACGATCTGTCCGTCAGCAGTGCCTCGAATTGATTGCAGCGCTCGACCACGAGCCACACGATAAGGATACAATCCCGGGGCTTCGTGGATGCTCACCTCGAGGATCTCGACCTTGGCGATGACGTCGCTGCCTTCTGCCGCTGGGGGGATCGCATCGAGCAGAATGCTGCGTTCAAATTGAGGGCCTCGGCAAGCCACAGCTGAAACGGTCGTGGCGAGCAACGCCAAAAGAGTGGCTGCGAAATCTGCCTTGCGGATCATAGCACTCCAGCTCTGTTCTGGGATATTGGCTGAAGACTACCATGGGTAGTAACTGCTGAGACAAACGTGAAATATAAGCCACGGCGCATTTCAACCCCAATCTGACCTAAACAGTAAGTGAGCAAAGACCGCCAAGATGAGCAACAACAGAAAGACGGCCGCCCAAAACAATATGCCGACGAGGAGTTCAACGAACGGATTTGATTTCATCCCCCAATGGGACAGGACTTTTCGGCCCGTGCTTTCGAACACCCCTTCGATCAATCCTTCGATCAAAATGCCAATTATGCGCAGGATGATTTCGGCCATCGGCACTCGACAGGGTAGCGCTATTTCAACGCGCGGCGCAGAAAAAGCAAAGCAACAATGATTGGGAGGGCGGCGAGCCAGAGCAAAGCTGGAACGGGCGACTGATCGGGTAGGTGGGCAATGTACAACACGAGGCCCAACAGGACAGCAACCAGCGCGTTCGACACCCAATACAACGGTGAGCGTCCAATTCCCGTTGCTGCGAGTTCGGCGGCTCGTTCGCGTGCTTTTGCTGCGCGCCACCAACAAAAGCCGAGAAATGCAAGAGCAACGAACCAGTCCATTTCAGCACAATCAATTCGATCTGCGTCGTTCGTCTTCGAACGCCGGACGGCTGAGATGCCTCGTGAGGCGCCCTTCATTGCCCCACCCGTAGCGCTTAGCGAACGGAACGTACAGAAGGCCGGCTAAACCCAACGCTATCAGCACCATGATCAGATCGAGGCCGAGGAACACGTAGGTGCTGGACGTGCCCCCGAGGACGAGCACGAGCATAAGGGTGGAACGAATGCTGAAAGGCGACATGCTCGCTAAAGTAGCATGACGACGCGCTTGGGTGGCAGCTCTCTGGTGAACAGGGTTTGCAGACCATTAAGTCAGCTTCTGACCGATCGGCGCCCGTCAACCACCTCTGCGCCGCTGTTGAGGACGAGCGGGTGTCCGGAGAGGCCGAGCGGAAATGCGCGGACTGGCCAGAGCATTGGTGCTTGTGACCCGCAGGGACGATCAATCATCTCGGTGCAATTTTTGCCACTCGGATCACCTCCGCATATTTGGTCATTTCACTTTGAATGAATGCTTGGAATTGTGTCGGTGATCCGGGCAGCGGCGACGCGCCGAGTTCAGCCAGGCGCACCATTATTCGTGCGTCCGTAAACGCGGCATTGATCACCTGGTTGAGTTTCTCGACCAGGACATAGGGCATCTCACGAGGCGCAACGATACCGAACCACGATGTCGCCTGGTACCCCTGGAGCGAAATCGGATGCTGAGGCACATCCGGCAACGCGGCGGATTTCACAGGGGTCGTCACCGCCAGTGGGATTAGGCGTCCTGCCTTGATGTGCGCGATGGACGAGGGCATCGGATCGAACATGCCGTCGAACGCGCAAAATGCAGCTTACGGACTGGGAATTCGGCGGCGGCTCGCCCGCATGTTCGGGAACGAGCGCCGCCGCATCGAGCCGGCATTCAGCCTGCTGTTCAGTCTACCTGGCACGTCGTCATTTACTGCGGCGACGAACTGGGAATGGGCGACGATCTGACGCTCCCGGGGCGATGGCCTCTGCGTACGTGTGTGCAATGGACGGACGACCAAGCCGGCGGATTCCCCGCACGCCCCGGGGCATCGTTTGCTTCATCATATAATTCGCGACAATGAGAGCGCCGGCCAATCAGATCAGCTGTCCTGACGCGGCGCTGGCGTTATAGGCCACCTCGCCCTTCCCAGTAGGTTGGTGTCCCATAATACCGATGGGTTCGCATTTCCCAGTCTCGATCTTCCCAGGAGTCATCGCTGAACTCAGGCGCATCCCTCAGTTGTTGCTCGGTGATATTGGTTCGGAAACCGTCAAGCGACGTGTCATATTTCAGAGCGCCCCAGGGAATGGGGTAGTGGCTGTGACCCAAGCCTACAAAACCACCAAAGCTCATGACCGCATAAGCCACGCGGCCTGACACCTTGTCGATGATGAGGTGATCAATCTCGCCGATATTCGTCCCATCTGCTCCATAGACCTCGGTTCCCTCAATGTCCTCGCTTGAGATGCAGTGATGATCCGGATGTGCTGTTGCACGGGCCATGACTTTGCTCCTTGGTAAGGTGGTTTTGCCGGCTTAACTCGGCCATCGCGGAGCCGTTCCTGCCTTAGGAGAACATGTCGCAGCTGCCTGCTGTTGCGCCGCTGTCCCGGATGAGTCGGCATCTGGAGCATTCAAACCCAGCGCGTGATATCTGAGTGCACGCCCTGGCGGCACAGATGTGCTAGGATCGCCTTCGCCGGGAAAATCAACGCCGATCCTGTCATGCGCATCGCAGCCTTGCTGGTCGCTCTCATCGTTGTCTGTCATCACGCAGCGTTTGCCGGCGATGTCGCGGCGGCCCAAAGCGTCATCCGCGCCCAGGAGCAGGCCTTCGTTCGCGACGATGCGGCGGCCGCCTATTCCTATGCGGCACCGGCGATCAAGGAGATCTTTCCCGCACCCGACATCTTCATGTCGATGGTGCAGAACGGCTACGCGCCGGTCTATCGTCACAAGAGCTTCGAATTCGGCGAGAGCAAGAGCGATGGCACCTGGATCGCCCAGCGCGTCCATATCGTCGATGCCAATGGCGAGGCCTGGGAGGCGCTCTACACGCTCGAGCAGCAGGGCGACGGCAGCTACAAGATCACCGGCTGCTCGCTGCTGAAGGCGGGACAGTCGGTTTAAAGCATGATCCGGACAAGCGTGAAGCGGTTTTCCGAAAAGATCATGCTCAAACCTTAAGTGGCAAACCCGGGCCGGTCTTGACCGAGCCCATCCGCGCGCGGATCAAGAGCAGCACGACGATGCCGATGTTCAGCGCATTCCAGGCGACGCCGTTGGCGAATGCCGCCGCATACGAGCCGGTGGCATCGAAGATGACGCCGGACACCCAGCCGCCGAAGGACATGCCGAACACGGACGCAAAGATCACGATGCCGACGCGGGTCGCGGCCTCGCTCGCCGGCATCGCCTCGCGCACGATGATGGCGTAGCTCGGCACGATGCCGCCCTGGAACAGGCCGAACATCGCGGAGATCAGATAAAGCGAGGTCAGGCTGTCGAAGAACAGATAGAACACCAGCGCAAAGCCCTGCGCCAGCGATCCCACCAGCAGCGTGTAGATACCGCCGATCTTGTCGGCGAGGTAGCCCGAGCCGATCCGGCTGACGATGCCGCAGCCCATCATCAGGGACAGCATCTCGGCGCCGCGCGCGACGCCATAACCGAGATCGCCGCAATAGGCGACGATGTGCACCTGCGGCATCGCCATCGCCACGCAGCAGGAGATGCTGGCGATCGAGAGCAGCACGGTCAGCGTATTCGTCGACAGCCGGAGATTGACCCGCGGCGGCGGCGCGTTGGCATGGTCGTGGACCGTGTCGCGGCCCATCTGCGCGCGCAGGATCAGCACCAGCACCGTCATCAGGCCGGCGCAGACGATGCCTATGCCGATATGGGTGTAGCGCCAGCCGATGTCCTGCGTGCCCCAGCTCACGATCGGCGGCCACATCGCGCCGGCGACATAATTGCCGCTGGCGACGATGGTCACGGCAAGACCGCGATAGCGCTCGAACCAGTGCGAAGCTTCGGCCATCAGCGGCGCGAAGGTCGCGGAGGTGCCGAGCCCGATGAAGAAATAAGCCGCCACGAACTGCCACAGCTGGCCGGACAGGCCCGCGAGCACATTGGCGACGCCGAGAAAGGCGATGCTGATCGCCATCGCCGGAACGATGCCGAACCGGTCGGTGATCTTGCCGGCGATCACGCCGCCGAGCCCGAAGCCGAACATCATGAGGGTGAAAGCCAGCGACACCGCGCCGCGCGTGGCAGCGAACTCGGCCTGCACGATCGGAATCACGACCACGACTGCCCACATGCCGACGGCGCCGATCGAGCCGATCACGAGGGCAATGACGAGCCGCACCCAGGCCTGACGGGAGTCAGGGGTGAAGGCGTCAGGTGTTTGCCCTGGATGATTTGGCGCGTGCACGGGCAGGACCATGTTCGCGGACCGCCGCATGGTCAACCATCTTGCCGCGATATTGGGCATGCGCGGTGCGCTGCGGTAATAAGCTCTTGGCGAATGCGTCTTTTGCCATTAGTTTGCAATAAGCGTGTGCAACATTGCCGCGCGAGGAGCCTATCGCCGGGATGTTGATGCGATTGACGCGATCGATGCGGATCAGGGTGGGGCGGATCATCGCCCTCGCCTATCTGTTCTGCGTGCTCGCGCCGGCCGCAAGCCTCGCCTGGGGCAGTGCTGCGCCCTGCCTGGGCGACGATGCCCAGGCTGACCTCGTTCCGGCGCATCACCATATGGCTGCGAGCCATGATATGGCTGCGAACCCTGGCGATGTTCCGCACGAGCACACGGGAACGCCTTCGCAGACCGCTGCGAAGGACGCACCTGCTCCGAATCATCACGACGGCAAGGGGACTGTGGGCCCCTGCTGTGCGATGATGTGCGTCAGCGCGCTGCCGGCCGATCTGCCCAGCCTCGCCACGCCGCTCCGGCCGATGTCGACCTGTGCGCCCGAGATCGTGCCCAGCCTGCACAGCGCCGCGCCGCCCCAGCACTACCGCCCCCCCATCGCCTGATCTGACATGACGACGTCGGTTTCGATGCGCGCTTTTGCGCGCGCGAACCTGTGGTCTCCAGATCAGGAATCAAGACATGGTTGCGCTTTCCGGGGGGAAATCTGCCGCATCTGCGGTGGGTGATCGACATTCACGTTTCATTTGGCTGCTGCTGGCCTTTGCCGGGCCGACGCTGTCCGGCTGCATGCCGGCAACGACGCACATGGCCAGCGCGGATCCCGCCGATCCGGCCGCGAAGGTGGCCCCAATCGGCTATCGCTCGACCATCGCGCCCTATACCAGCCTTCGGCCTGCGACCCCGGCACCATGGCGTGGCCGCAACGAGGCGGTGATGCCGCAGCCGAAGCAAGAGCGCTAGGAGCGCGCCATGTCACAGCATTTTGCGCGAGGCCTGCTTGTACTCGCCGCGCTCGGACTTTCCGGCTGCGCCGCGTTCTCGCCCGACAGCGGCATGAGCACCGTCTCGGATCTGACGAGCCAAACCATCAACAAGGACGTCGCCTTCGTGCGCTCGGCCGAAGGCGCCGCCGCGGTCGATGCCCGCGTCCGCCAGCTGCTGTCGCGCACGCTCAGCGCCGACGCCGCCGTGCAGATCGCGCTGCTCAACAACAAGGGACTGCAGGCCGCCTACAACGAGCTGGCGCTGGCCGAGACCGAGCTGGTCGAGCAGAGCCTGCCGGCCAATCCGGTGTTCGCGGTCTCGCGCATCACCGGCAATGGTGCCAGCGAGATCGAGCGCCAGGTGGTCGGCGACATCCTCGCGCTCGCCACCCTGCCGTTCCGGTCCGAGATCGCCCGCGAACGCTTCCGCGGCGCGCAGCTGCGCGCCGCGCTGGCGACGCTGCGGCACGCCGCGGACGTGCGCCGCGCCTATGTCCGCGCGGTTGCCGCGAGCGAGATGGTGGGGCTATTGACCGACGCGAAGGCGACGGCGGAATCGACCGCACAGCTCGCTCTCAAGCTCGGCGAGACCGGCTCGCTCAACAAGCTCGACCAGGCCCGCGAGCAGGTGTTCTATGCCGAGACCACTGCCGACCTTGCCAGCGCGCGACAGGCGGCGGCAAGCGCGCGCGAAAAGCTGGCGCGCCAGATGGGGCTGTGGGACGACGGTCTCGACTTCCGCCTGCCCAATCAACTGCCGCCATTGCCGCGCCGGCCGCTGGCCCTCCCCACGATCGAGGCCGATGCGGTGGCGCATCGCCTCGAGCTGCAGATCGCGCGGCTGGAGCTGGCCGCGCTGGCGAAGGCGCTGAACCTCACCGAGGCGACGCGCTTCGTGACGCTGCTCGATATCGCCGGCATCTCCCGCCGCACCCAGGATCCGGAAGGGCCGCCGTTCCGCGAGCGCGGCTTCGACCTGACATTCCAGATTCCGATCTTCGACGGCGGCGAGGTGCGCGTGCGCCAGGCCGCGGAGACCTACAACCTCGCCTTCAACCGCCTGACCGAGCGAGCCGTGAATGTGCGCTCCGAGGCGCGCGACGCCTATCGCGTCTACCGCTCCACTTACGACATCGCCGGCCACTACCAGCGCGAGATCATCCCGTTGCGCAAGATCATCACCGAGGAGATGCAGCTGCGCTTCTCCAGCATGCAGGTCGACATCTTCGCGCTGCTCACCGAAGCGCGGCAGCGCCTCGCGGCGCTGCGCGGCGCGATCGACGCCAGGCAGAGATTCTTCCTCGCCCAGGCCGATCTGCAGACCGCCGTCAACGGCGGCGGCCTGCCCGCCGCCGTTGGCGACAATCCAACCACCGTTGCCGCGGCAGCTCCTGCCGAAGGCGGCGGCCACTAAAGACGGAGGTCAGGATGTTTTCCCGCCGAGGATTTTTAGGAACCGCCGCGCTTGTCGGCGCATCGGCCATTCAAGGCCGCGTCCAGGCCGCGTCTATCCCGGAAGCACCCACCATGGACAAGGTGGTGATGCAGCCGCCGCTGCACCCCACCAGCGGCCCGGACTATCGCCCCGTGGTCACGCTGAACGGCTGGTCGCTGCCGTTCCGCTTGAACGGCGACTGGAAGGAATTCCATCTCGTCGCCGAGCCGGTGGTGCGCGAGTTCGCGGAAGGAATGAAGGTGAACTTGTGGGGCTACAACGGGCAATCGCCGGGCCCGACCATCGAGGCGGTCGAGGGCGACAAGGTTCGCATCTTCGTCACCAACCGCTTGCCCGAATACACCACGGTGCACTGGCACGGCATGATCATCCCGAGCGGCATGGACGGCGTCGGCGGATTGAACCAGCCGCACATCGAGCCGGGCAAGACCTTCGTCTACGAATTCGAGATGAAGAAGAGCGGAACCTTCATGTACCACCCGCATTCCGACGAGATGGTGCAGATGGCGATGGGCATGATGGGCATGTTCATCGTGCACCCGCGCGACCCGAGTTTCCGCGCCGTCGACCGCGACTTCGTGTTCGTGATGAGCACCTATCGCGTCGACCCCGGCACCTATCTGCCACACGTCAACGAGATGACGGACTTCAACATGTGGACCTGGAATGCGCGGGTCTTTCCCGGCATAGATCCGCTGCCGGTCAGGCTCGGCGACAAGGTGCGCGTGCGCATCGGCAATCTCAGCATGACCAACCATCCGATCCATCTCCATGGCCACAGCTTCGCGGTGACCTGCACCGACGGCGGCTGGATTCAGGAGAGCGCGCAGATCCCGGAGACGACCACCGACGTCCCGGTCGGTGCGGTGCGCGTGTTCGACGTGCTCGCCGACAATCCCGGCGACTGGGCGTTCCATTGCCACAAGTCGCACCACACCATGAATTCGATGGGACACGACGTGCGCAACCTGATCGGCGTGTCGCGCAAGGATCTCGCCAAGGCCGTCGGCAAGCTCGCGCCGGACGGCATGGCCATGGGCTCGACCGGCATGGCGATGGGCAACATGGAGATGCCCGCGCCCGACAACACGCTGCCGATGATGACGGGCACCGGCCAGTTCGGGCCGATCGAAATGGGCGGCATGTTCACCGTGATGAAGATCCGCGAAGACCTCGCGCGCGACGATTACCGCGATCCCGGTCCGTACAAGTTCCCGCCAGGCACCGTCGCCTACGAAGTCGCCGCACCCGCCCCCGAGCCGGCGCGGCAGAAATCCGGCAGTCCGCCGATGAAGCACAAGATGTGAGCGTTTCGATGAACCACCAACCGGAGACCACGATGAAGATCACGCTCAAGCTCGCCCTCGCGCTGGCTGCACTTTCGGCCGCGCCGGCCTTCGCTCACGACAAGCACGGGCACGGAAAGTTTTCGGCCGGCGAGCCCGGCGATCCCAGGAAACCCGCGCGAACCATCGAAATCCTGATGAACGAGATGGACTACACGCCCGCGAAAATCGAGGTCAAGCGCGGCGAGCAGATCCGCTTCGTGCTGCGCAATGTCGGCAAGGAGGACCACGAATTCCTGCTGGCCACATCTAAGGAGAATCTCGCGCATGCGGAGCAGATGAAGAAGCATCCGCACATGGAGCACGACGAGCCCAATGCGGCGCGGCTTGCACCGAAGAAGACGACCGAGATCCTCTGGAAGTTCAGCAAGCGCGGCACCTTCGAATATTCGTGCCTCATTCCCGACCACCGCGAGTACGGCATGGTCGGCCAGGTCACCGTGAAGTAACGCGAAAGGAGATCCACATGAACCGCATCATCAATATCACTGCCGCGCTGGCGCTGAGCGTCGGCCTTGCGACTGCAACTCTCGCCGCAGAGGGCGCCGCGATCAGCGGCGAGGTCAAGAAGATCGACGAAGGCGCCGGCAAGATCACGCTCAAGCACGGCCCGGCCAAGAGCCTCGGCATGGAGGACCCCATGACCATGGTCTATCGGGTCAAGGATCCCGCCATGCTCAAGCAGGTGAAGGTCGGCGACAAGATCACCTTCGAGGCCGAGGAAGCGGCGTCGGGCTATACGGTGACCAAGATGCAGAAGGCGAAGTAGGGCCTTTTCCCCCGACAGTCATTCCGGGGCGCGCCTCTTGGCGCGAGCCCGGAATCCATTGCACCACCATACCTGCGGCCCGATGGATTCCGGGCTCGATGCTCCGCATCGCCCCGGAATGACAACCCGCCCCCGAAACACGCCGGTCTGAGCTCCTCCCACCCCCTCCGTTAACGCTTTGCTAACCATACACCCGGCAAGAATTGCCGGGTGAAGTCGAGTGTCGTCGGCCGCGTTTAGAACGGGAGCTCCCGTGGACGCCAGTGCGGTGCCTCACTTTCGGAACGGCGGCCCGTCGGCCGCCGCGCAGACGTTTGGGGCGCGCGGACGGCAGTCGCGCGGGGAGGCAGCTACCATGGTCGACGTCACCGCAGGACAGGGCGTGGGCAGCGCAAGGCCCTCGATCCCTTCCCTCAACGACATCGTCACCGTCCTCAAGCGCGGCGACATCGCGCTGGCGCTCGGCGTTCTCACCATCCTGGTGGTGCTGATCCTGCCGCTGCCCGCGATCGTGCTGGACGTGTTCCTGGCGATCTCGATCACGCTCTCGATCCTGATCCTGATGACGTCGCTGTTCATCCAGACGCCGCTGGAGTTCTCAGCCTTCCCGACCGTCCTCCTGATCTCGACCATGCTGCGGCTCTCGCTCAACATGGCCTCGACCCGGCTGATCCTGTCGCACGGGCACGAGGGCACGGCCGCCGCCGGTCACGTCATCGAGGCCTTCGGCAACTTCGTAATGGGCGGCAATTTCGTCATCGGCATCATCGTCTTCGCCATCCTGATCATCGTCAATTTCGTCGTCATCACCAAGGGCTCGGGCCGCATCGCCGAAGTCGCCGCCCGCTTCCACCTCGACGCCATGCCCGGCAAGCAGATGGCGATCGATGCCGACCTCGGCGCCGGCCTGATCGACGAGAAGGTCGCCAAGGAGCGGCGCAAGGAGCTCGAGGACGAGAGCGGCTTCTTCGGCGCCATGGACGGCGCCTCCAAATTCGTCCGGGGCGATGCCATCGCTGGCCTCCTGGTCGTGTTCATCAACGTCGTCGGCGGCATCATCATCGGCGTCGCGCAGCAGGGCATGTCCTTCGCCGACGCGGGGCGCACCTACACGCTGCTGACCGTCGGTGACGGCCTTGTCACCCAGGTGCCGGCACTGATCGTCTCGACCGCGGCCGGCCTGCTCGTCTCCAAGGCCGGCGTCTCCGGCGCCGCCGACAAGGCGCTCATGAAGCAGTTCTCCGGCTATCCGCAGGCGCTGGCGATGTCCTCGGCGGTGATGCTGGTGCTGGCGGCGCTGCCGGGCATTCCGACCCTTCCGTTCCTCGCGCTCGGCGCCGGCGCCGGCGCGCTGGCCTGGAACGCCCGCAACCGCAATCGGGTGGCGGCCAAGGCCGAAGCAGCCGTTCATGCGGCGCCCGCGCCGGGAACGCCGGGTGCGCCAGGCGCTGCCGCGACCGAAGAGCCGATCTCGGCCGCGCTCAAGATCGACGACCTCAAGATCGAGCTCGGCTACGCCCTGCTGCCGCTGGTCAACGGCCCCGACGGCACCGACCGCCTCACCGAGCAGATCAAGGCGCTGCGCCGATCGCTCGCGATCGAGATGGGCTTCGTGATGCCGGCGGTGCGCATCCTCGACAACGTCCAGCTCGAGGCCAACACCTACATCATCAAGATCAAGGAGGTCGACGCCGGCACCGGCAAGATCTGGCCGAACCAGTTCATGGTGATGGATCCCGGCGGCAGCCAGGTCCAGGTGCCCGGCATCCACACCACCGAGCCGACCTTCGGCCTGCCCGCGACCTGGGTCGACGCCAGCCTCAAGGAGGAGGCCTCGCTCAAGGGCTACACCGTCGTCGACGCCGCCACCGTGCTCTCGACCCACCTCACCGAGCTGCTCAAGGCCAACATGTCGGACCTGCTCTCCTACGGCGAGGTGCAGAAGCTGCTCAAGGAGCTGCCGAAGGAGCAGAGCGAGCTGGTCAAGGACATCGTTCCCGGCCAGGTCACGGTCTCCGGCATCCAGCGCGTGCTGCAGCTCTTGCTCGCCGAGCGCATCTCGATCCGCGACCTCTCGACCATTCTCGAAGGCATTGCCGATTCGCTCGCCTTCTCGCGCAACCCCGCGACCATGGTCGAGCACGTCCGCGCGCGGCTGGCGCGGCAGATTTGCGCGCAGAACACCTCCTACGCCGGCTATCTGCCGCTGATCGCACTGTCGGCGAAATGGGAGCAGGCTTTTGCCGAATCCATCATCGGCCAGGGCGAGGAGCGCAGCCTTGCCATGCAGCCCTCGAAACTCTCGGAATTCATGACCGCCGTGCGCGAGGCTTTCGAGCGCGCCGCCCGCGAAGGCGAGGCGCCGGTGCTGGTCACCTCCGCTTCCATTCGGCCCTTCGTGCGGTCCCTGGTGGAACGGTTCCGGGCCCAGACCACCGTGCTGTCGCAGGCGGAAATCCACCCCAGGGCGAGGCTGAAAACGGTCGGAAGCATCTGATTTGCCTTAAGAAGCCGTGTGTTTTTCAGCCACAGGCAAATGGTTTTTGAGTTCCTGGCGCCTTGTCGACCAAGGCCTCAAAAGCCCGGCACGAGGCTCATTACAGCTTTGAAATAATTGTATAAAAGAACGATCAAGGGTCGCTTTTTGATCGCGATCTATCACGTCATATCACGCCCTTGTGATGGCCTCTTGGGAACGAATCCCCCGGATACTAGGTTGATGGGCACCGGAAGCATGAACCTGCCTCAAACGGCTGGCGACTACTTCGGGTAGATGGCGGCAGGAGGCTTCCATGAACCACTCGATCTACAGCGCAGATCGCGCGACCCATTTGAAAATCGTGGTCGTCGCCCTCGTCGCAGGGATCGCGGTGGCTGGCCTCGGCATCACGGCACGTTCGGGTCCGGATGAAGGCCTGACCCAGACCGCCCGCGTCATCAAGGCCGGCAAGCCGGTCGTTGTTACCAGTTCGAACGCGTCCCTCGTTCGCTAAGGAGATCTGACGAGTTTTGTGAATTCACGCGGCTCTTTACCAGCCCCCCAAAGTCGCCACGTGGATATGTAGACGACCCCAACCCCAAGTCGACTACAGAAAGCGCCCGCCCCCCACGGGCGCTTTCCCATTTCTGGTACCTCGTCATTGCGAGCGCAGCGAAGCAATCCAGACTGCCTCCGCGGAAAGACTCTGGATTGCTTCGCTGCGCTCGCAATGACGGAGCAAGCGGCACGCCGTCGCCAACTATCGCGCCCCGTAAGTCGGCGGCGGCGCCTGCACGGTCGGGGCGGCGGCAGCGAACAGCTCGTCCTTGCGTCCCGAGAGCGGCGGATAGATGCGCTTGCGGTTGATGGTCTGTTTGGTCGCCTTCGCGGCCGCGCCGGTGGCACGGACCTCGCGATTCCATCCTTCGGTATAGAGCGCGCCCCAGCCGCCGAGGTCGAGCACGGTGACGTACCAGTCGATCCGCAGCGGCAGCATGGGCAGGCCGACGAGATCAGCGACCACGTTGTGGCCGGCGAAGCGGCCCATGGGACGGGCGAACTGACAGGACATCAATGTCGGATGCAGCCCGTCGATCACGCTCGAGGCGACGTCGCCGGCCGCGAACACGCTGCCGACATCGGCCACACGCATGAAGGGATCGACGAGGAGGCGCCCGAGGGAATCGCGCCCGCCCGGAAAGCTCGCCGCCAAAGGGCTTGCCCGCATGCCCGCGCACCAGATCACCGTCTGCGACGGAATGAATTCGCCCGAGGTCAGGCGCATGCCCGCGGCCTCGACCGCGGCGACACGCACGCCGAGCCGCGTCTCGATGTCGAGCGAAGCCAGGGCCGTCTCGATCACCGGGCGCGCGTTCGCGCCGATGCTGGCGCCGACGCTCGGATTGGGATCGACGAGGATGATGCGGCGACTGCCGGTGATCCCTGCGCGCGCCAACTGGTCCGGCATCTCAGCTGCGACTTCGATGCCGGTGAAGCCGGCGCCGACCACGACCACCGTTGAATGGCCCGGAGACGGCGCGCTGCGTCCGAGCGAAACCAGATGATCTTCAAGGCGGAGCGCCGCGGCATAGGTGTCGACGTCGAAGGCGTGTGCGGCCAGGCCAGGAATGTCGGGGCGCATCACCGCGCTGCCGAGCGCCAGCACAAGGCGGTCATAGTGCAGCGTCTCCTTGCCGGCGCTGGTGACGAGCGAGATTTCGCGCCGGGCCGGATCGATCGCCTCGACCTCGCCAAGGCCGTGGCTGACGCCGATCGGATCGAGCAATTGCGGAAGCGGAAGCGCGACCTCGGCGAGATCGGCCTCGTAATTGCGCACGCGGATATTGTGATAGGGATTGCGGTCGACGAGACGGATCTCGATGTCGCGATCGCTCGCACCGATCTCCTCGCGCTTGCGCGCGGCGCCGATGGCCGCCCACAACCCCGCAAACCCGGCGCCGAGCACGACGATACGCGCCATCTCCGCCTACTGCGCTTCCAGAGGAAAACCTGCGGCCTGCCCGCGGAGACAGACTAGCGCAACAACACGCGGCGACCAAATGCGGCGGCGTCCGCGCCGCTGCACAAAATCGCGATTTATGCCTCGCGCAGCTCCGAGGGCGTCGCGCCAAAGCGCTTGCGGAAGGCGCGGTTGAAGTACGACAGATCGGAGAAGCCGGAGGAATGCGCGATGTCGCTGATCTTGCGCATCCTGGCGCGGGGATCGCCGAGCAGCTTGCGCGCATGGAGCAGGCGCTGCTCCAGCACGAATTCGGTGAAGGTCGTGCCGGCCTGCTCGAACAGGCGCTGGGCCTGGCGCGGGCTGAGGCCTGAGCGCGTCGCAACTTCGGCGAGGCAGAGATCGTTACGACCGAGTGCGGCCATCACGTCCGCGCGCATGAGATCGAGGCGCGCCGCCGCCTGCCCGCGGCCGCGGGCGCGGCTTGCGTGCTCGGCATCGGTGCCGAGCAGGAGACCGACGAGATCGACCATGTGCTGCGCGGTCAGGCGCTGGCCGACCGCATCGAGATGCGGCGCGTGATTGGCGGCGAGCGCGTGGTAGCGGAAGATGGTCTCGGCGACTGCGCCGTCGACGAGCACCTGCGAGAGCTTGTCCTCGGCGCGCGGATTGATGTCGAGCAGCGCACGGCGCGGCATGCGAATGCTGGTGAAGCGGTCTGCCTCGGTGTGGCCGACGGTCCCGGTCACGCTCATGTCGACGAGCACCATCTGGGCGGGCGTGAGCTCGACGGTGTGGCCGTTCTGCCCGACGCGGACGAGCCCTGCGTGGGCCGCGATCAGGACGAGATCGTCGCTGCCGTCGGCAAGGTGGCTCTGCGTGCGGGAATATTGCGCCGAGGCGCCTTCCGGAATGGCGAGCGTGATGTTGTCGACGACGCTGATCTGCAGTCGGCAATCGATGCTGTCGCCATGGCTCGGCCCGATATCGAGGCCGCAGCGACCGACGGCCCGCTCGCGCCAATGCTCGAAGGCCGGACCGTGCGGCAGGCCTGCATATTGGTGAAGGAAGATGCCCGGCGTTCTCGCTGCATCCATCTGATTTTCTCGCCCTTTCCGGCATCAATCGCGTTCAAATTCCGGGAATTTGACGCCGTGGACCGAGGCGAGGTTCAAATCGAGGGCGGATTCGGGGGCACTTGTCGGGCTGCGACAGCGGGATGGACCGTGGCGACAGTCGCCGTGGCACCTATTTCTGCGCGGGCGCCTGCGGTTGGGACGGCGGCACGGTCTCGATCAGCTTGCCGGAAAACACCGGGGCGGAGGTCGGCTGGCCGTTCGGCGAGCCGCCCGCCTGCTCGACGGTGACGGCGAAGGTCGCGCTATTGACGACCTCGGCATCGTAGGAGGCGAGCAGCGGACGCGCGGTGAAATCGCCGGCACCGATCACGCCGAGCGAGCGCGGGCGCGGCAGCTTGTCCGAGATCAGCCAGAGCTCGAAGCTCTTGCCGGGCTCCGGTGTGGCGCCGACCTTTCGCACCGTGAAATTCCGCGTCGCGCCGTCGATGGTGAGGATGAAGGCGGGACCGCCGCCCTGGCCCTGCAGCAGCGCAACATATTGCGCGGAGGCGGCGAGCGGGGCAGCCGGCGTCTTCACCTCCACCGTCTGGATGCGCGGCGGGGGACGCAAGGCGCCCGGCAGCGCGTCGGGCAGGAAGATCTGCAATGACAGCGTCACGAGCAGCGCGGCCGCGAGCGCACTAAGGGCGGATGCGACGTTGCGCCAGCGCTTCATCCGACTCTCAAGGCGAACCACGTTGCTGTCGTCGACCACCGGCGCCTGCGGCGTACGGACGACGTTGGCATCCGGCGCATGGACTTGCGGGATGAATTGCGGCGCGATGTCCGGAACAGCATCAAACTCGGGACGCGGCGCCTCAGGCGCGGCGGCTTCGGGCTGCTGCACCTCAGCCGACTGCGAGCTCTCGGGCGGAGATTCCGCAGCTGCCAGCGAGGACGTCTCGGGCACAGGCGGCTGTGGTGGCGGCGAAGCTTCGGCAGGCGCAGGCGGCTCCTGCGCGGCGGCCGCGCGCGCGATCTCCGCCCTGATGTTCTCCCACACGATCGGACGCGGCTCGACCGAGCCGACCATCTGGTTGAGCACGCCGAGTCGATAGGCCCAGGCCTGCACGATCTCGGCGAACGCCGGGTCCACCGCCATCATGGTCTCGACCTGCGCGCGCTCGTCGGCGCCGAGCGTACCGAGCGCATATTCCGCGGCGAGCGCGATATGGTCCTCCGTATAGGCCATCAATTGCAGTCCAGAACCACCCTCATCATCCAACCGATCACAGTCCGAGGCACTCCCGGATATCCAACATGCTGCGCCGTAGCCACGTCTTCACCGTGTTGACCGGCGCGGCGAATTTCTCCGCCAATTGCTCGCGGCTCCAGCCGTTGTAATAGGCGAGCAGCACGAGCCTCTGACGGTCCGGCTCGAGCCGGCCGATGCATTCCAGGAGCCGCTTCAGCTCCTCGGTCATCTCGCGGCGGGCCAGCGGATCGGGACTTTCGGCCGCGACCTCCATCGCCTGAGGCTCTTCCTCGATGGAGGTTTCCGACTTCTTGCGGACGATGTCGATCGCGCGATTGCGCGCGATCGAGGCCATCCACGTGATCGGCGAGGACAGGGCCGGATTGAACTGGCCGGCGCTGTTCCAGATCTTGACGTAAGTCTCCTGAATGACCTCCTCCGCGAGATCCTGCCTGCGCAAGATACGGAGCACGACGCCATAGAGTTTCGCGCGCGTGGCGGCGTAGAGGCGCTCGAACGCGGCCTGATCACGCTTCGCCACCGCCTCAATCAACCCGACCAGCTCCGCTGGCGTCAGCATTCAGCCCCCCAACACGCGGGCCGTCGCGTTCCGCGTAGACCCCGGCACCGCACCACCATAGCGCGCGGCCAAGCCGACCACCAAGGGGCGCGGCGCCACGCTGTGGATAGCACATGCGAAAACCCGGACCTTGCGGGTCCGGGTTTTGGCAATTTCCTGGAGGGGCGGACTAGCGGCTCAAGCGACGGCGCCGATGCGGGCACGCATCAGGCCGATGCTGTCGAGGTCAGCCTGCTCGCGGGCGTTCTCCTCGGCACGCTCGCGGGCCTGGTCGCGCTCGTCGAGCAGCTCGACCTTTTTCAGCTCCTCGAAGGCCTCGGCCAGTGCGGCCTTGGCTTCCTCGAGCTGGCCCTTGAGCTCGTCGGCCGAACGGGTCAGGTTCTCGCGGCGCTGGATCGCGGCTTTGGCGTAGGTCGGGTAGGCGAAGTGCGAGGGATCGTTGATCCCGGCGCGCTCCTGCTCGGTCTGGATCTCGCGTTCGAGATCGACCGACATGCGCTGGAAGTCGGCGATCATCGTCTCGATCTGGGTGACCCGGCGGCGCTTCTCGTCGACCTGAAACTTCTTCAGGCGGATGAGGGTATCTCGTGACTTCATCGACTCGTACTCCCCAGAAGTCCCCCCGCTGCACGTGGGACGATACCGGTCACCCCACGGGCCCGACGGGGGCCCAGACCGGCTCTGCTACTCTGTGGGATCGGATGATGACCGGACAAAGTTAGCGTTCCGTTTCCAAATTGCTGAGGATTTGCGCCAATTGGCGATAGCCGTCCGCGAGTGATGCCTTTTCGTCCTTGCGCTGGCGCAGGAAGGCTTCCAGCGGCTCGTTCAGGCGGATGGCCTCGTCGACCTCGGGACTGGAGCCGGCGCGGTAGGCACCGAGACGGATCAATTCCTCCATATCGGCATAGGTCGCCATTACCTGGCGCGCCCGCTGGATGACCGGCCAGAACTGCGGATCAGCCGATTTCGGCATCGTGCGCGAGACGGATTTGAGAATGTTGATCGCAGGGTAGCGGCCGCGCTCGGCGATCGAGCGCTGCATCACGATGTGGCCGTCGAGGATGCCGCGGACGGCATCGGCGATCGGCTCGTTATGGTCGTCGCCGTCGACCAGCACCGTGAAGATCGCGGTGATGGCGCCCTCGCCCAATCCCGGCCCGGCACGCTCCAGCAGCTTCGGCAACTCGGTGAAGACCGTCGGCGTGTAACCCTTGGCCGTCGGCGGCTCGCCGGCGGACAGACCGATCTCGCGCTGGGCCATGGCAAAGCGCGTCACCGAGTCCATCAGGCAGAGCACGTCCTTTTCCTCGTCGCGAAAATATTCGGCGACCGCGAGCGTCAGGTAGGCCGCCTGGCGGCGCATCAGCGCCGGCTCGTCGGAGGTCGCGACCACCACGACCGAGCGCGCGAGGCCCTCCTCGCCGAGATCGTCCTGCAGGAATTCCTGCACCTCGCGGCCGCGTTCGCCGATCAGCCCGATGACGCTGACATCGGCATCGACGTTGCGCGCCAGCATCGACAGCAGCACCGACTTGCCGACGCCGGAGCCTGCGAAGATGCCCATGCGCTGACCGCGGCAGCAGGTGAGGAAGGTGTTCATGGCGCGCACGCCGAGATCGAGCGGGCTGCCGACGCGCTTGCGCGAATGTGCGGGCGGCGGCGTATTGCGGAACGGCATCGGCGAAGAGCCCTGCGGCAGCGGCCCCTTGCCGTCGATCGGCTCGCCCAGCGCATTGACGACGCGTCCCAGCCAGGCCGCGGACGGCCGCACCTGGTTGGCGGCATTGGCGATGACCGCCTTGCAGCCGCGGCGCACGCCCTCGAGGCCGGCGAACGGCATCACCACGGCATTGTTGCCGGAGAAGCCGATCACCTCGCACGGAATGGTGCGGTTGGCGCCGGTCTCGATCACCAGCCGCGCGCCGACCGACATCGCGTGGATAGGGCCGGCCACCTCGACCATCAGACCGCGAACGCCGACCACGCGGCCATAGATGTTGATGCCGTCGATGTCGCCGATCTGTTCGGCAAGAGCCTTCATAGGAGGGCCTTCATAGGAGGGCCTTCATAGGGGGACCTTCATCAGCAGCGCACCTTCATATGAGGGTCCTCATGAGATGGTCGCCTTCGGTGATCCCGGGACATCACGGTGAAAACCTTAAGTTTCGCCATATTTCTGAACGGCGCTTAACTTCGTGTTTACCCGCATCATTAATCATTGCGTCACTGTCTTTGAGACTGAGCGCGACTCCCCTTCAGAAGAAGGCTGAGTCGCGGGAGTCGGTTAGGCCCGTCTCTTAAAGTGGAGCTTGAACGGAATCGGGTAACGAAAGCTGCTTCGTACGCAAGACCTTAGGGCGATTCGACAAAAATTGCACCGGGGGGACTTGCGTTCCAGAATCAGACTTTGTTAACCATCTGTTGTCAGGATCCGAATCAGTTGTTCAAAGGCGTTTTGTTGAGTGCCGCGAATGCGGCCGACCTGACGCCCAGGAGCGGCGACTATGGGGAACTGGCATGCGCGTTTTGCTGATTGAAGATGACAGCGCCGTCGCGCAGTCGATCGAGCTGATGCTGAAGTCGGAGAGCTTCAACGTCTACACGACCGATTTGGGGGAAGAAGGCGTCGATCTCGGTAAACTATACGATTACGACATTATTCTCCTCGACCTCAACCTGCCCGACATGTCCGGCTACGATGTGCTCAAGCAGCTCCGGGTCTCCAAGATCAAGACACCGATTCTGATCCTCTCCGGCCTCGCCGGCATCGAGGACAAGGTCAAGGGTCTCGGCGTCGGCGCCGACGACTACATGACCAAGCCCTTCCACAAGGACGAGCTGGTAGCCCGCATCCACGCCATCGTGCGCCGCTCCAAGGGCCATGCCCAGTCGGTCATCCAGACCGGCGACCTCGTCGTCAACCTCGACACCAAGACGGTGGAAGTCGGCGGCCAGCGCGTGCATCTGACCGGCAAGGAATATCAGATGCTGGAGCTGCTCTCGCTCCGCAAAGGCACGACCCTCACCAAGGAAATGTTCCTCAACCACCTCTATGGCGGCATGGACGAGCCCGAGCTGAAGATCATCGACGTCTTCATCTGCAAGCTCCGCAAGAAGCTCGCCAACGCCTCCGAGGGCCGCAACTTCATCGAGACCGTCTGGGGCCGCGGCTACGTGCTGCGCGAGCCGCATGAGGCCGACGAGCGCATCCCCGCCTGATCCAAGGGGTTTACGTCGCGAGCCCAGTCAGGCTCGCTCCTCCCAGCCTGGACCCCGCCGCAAATGGCGGGGTTTTCGTTTTTGGGTGGACGTTTCATTGGAAGCTTAACGTTTGAACCACTAGCCTTCCCCTGCCGACGAATGGTCGCTGCACGATGGGGGAACGATGATCCTGCAATCACTCGCCGGCCTGCCCGCCTTCCTGGTCTATTTCTGCACCGGGCTGATCGCGATCGTGGCCTATCTGTTCGTCTACACCCGCATCACGGCGCATAACGAATTCCAGCTCATTCGCGACAACCAGCCGGCCGCGGCGATCGCGCTCGGGCTCAGCCTGCTCGGCTTTGTGGCGCCGCTGGTCAGCGCCATCGCGCATTCGGCCAACGTGCTGGACTGCCTGATCTGGGCAACGATCGCGCTGATCGTGCAGGTCATCGTGTTCTATCTCGTCAAGGTTCCGGTGCCGGACTTGTCGAGGCGCATCGATGACGGCGAGCTTGCCCCCGCGATCTGGCTCGGCCTGTCCTCGCTCGCCGCGGGGCTGCTCAACGCCGCCAGCATGATCTACTGACATGGCCGACAAACCCGCCAAGAAGGAGTTCGGCAAGCGCCGGCCAGTCGCCGAGCCGCCGCGACCGCCGGTGAAGCGCTCCGGCCACGTCGCACTGCTGGTGATGGGCACGATCGCCGTCGGCACCACGGCCTATACCTTGATGCCGCGGCAGAACTGCGAGCCCACGCCCGGCGCCGTGCCGGGGCAGACGACCACGACCTGCACGAGCAGCAGCAGTTCGTCGGGCGGCAGCAGTTCGCGCTGGTCGTCGCGATCGAGCTTGTTCAGCGGCGATTCCTCCAGCCATTCCTCGTCGGGAACGTCGTCCAATGTCAGCCATAGCAGCGTGAGCCGCGGCGGCTTCGGCTCGTTCGGCCATGGCTTCTCCGGCGGCGGCTAGCGCATGATCCGGAAAAGTGGCCACCGGTTTTCCCTCGCGACAAACGCGGAACGCGTTTGCGCGGGGATCATGCGCAGGAAATAACATGCAGCGCATCACCTGCCTCGAGCGCGACGACTGGCGGGAGACCGCCGCACGATGCGGCTTCGTTTTCCACACCATCGACGGCGAGCGCTATTGGGACGAGCGCGCCTATTACGGCTTTACGCGGGAGGAGATCGAGCGAGGCATCGAGGCGCCGACCGGCGAGATCGACGCGATGTGCCTGGAACTCGCCGGCCGCGTCATCGGCGACGAGCGTTCCTTGCGACGGCTGAAGATTCCGGAAGCGTTCTGGGGCCTGATCGTCGAGAGCTGGAAGCGCGACGACCGCAGCCTCTACGGCCGGCTCGATCTGAGGTTCGACGGCAAGTCGCCGGCAAAGCTGCTCGAATACAACGCGGACACGCCGACCTCGATCTTCGAGGCCGCGGTGTTCCAATGGACCTGGCTCGAACAGGCGATCGAACGCCGCGTCATCCCCTCGCGTGCCGACCAATTCAACTCCATCCACGAGCGGCTGATCGCGGCATGGAAGGAGATCGCTGGGAGCCGTCACGTCCATCTCACAGGGATCACCGACAACGAAGAGGACGCCGGCACGCTCGCTTATCTCGAAGACACCGCGCGCCAGGCCGGACTCTCGACGACGCTGCTCGACATCGAGCAGGTCGGCTGGCGCGACGAGGCCGGCGGCTTCGTCGATCTCGGCGAGAACGACATCGCGCTCGCCTTCAAGCTCTACCCCTGGGAATGGATGTTCCAGGACACCTTCGGCGCAAAGCTGAAGGATGCTCCGACGCGCTGGATTGAACCGCCGTGGAAGGCGGTGCTCTCCAACAAGGGCATCTTGCCGCTGCTCTGGGAGATGTTTCCGAACCATCCCAATTTGCTGCCGGCCTTCTTCGAGGATGATCCGCGCGCCGCCGAGCTCGGCACGTCGTATGTGCGCAAGCCGCTGCTGTCGCGCGAAGGCGCCAATGTCACGATCGTGTCCGGCGGCCTGCCGCTCGACGAGCAGACGGGGCCTTACGGCGCCGAAGGCTTCGTGCGCCAGGCGCTGGCACCGCTGCCGAACTTTTCGGGCTGCTATCCGGTGATCGGAAGCTGGCTGGTGAACCACGAGCCCTGCGGGATATCGATCCGCGAGGACGAGAGCCCGATCACGGGCAACCGCTCGCGGTTCTTGCCGCATGCGATTTTGTGATTTTGTCATTCCGGGGCGCGACAAAGTCGCGAGCCCGGAATCCATAACCACAGTCGGATGAAATGGCCCTTGTCTAACCGCCTGCCTATTTCGATGGCCTGTGGTTATGGATTCCGGGCTCCGCGCTAATGCGCGGCCCCGGAATGACAAAGAGAACTCACCTCGCCGCGGCGATCTTCAGCGACGGCGGCATCAATCCGCCCATGGGACGGCCGGAGCGCGCGGGGTTGAGCTGGTAGAGGCCGCGGCGGTCCGCGATCGGACGGAATGCGTCGGTGATGCCGACGACGGATTCGGCAGCGCCCAGCAGCAGCGTACCGTCGGCTTCCATGGCCTTCGCCATGCGCTCGAAAATCACCGCCTTGGTGTCCTGGTCGAAATAGATCAGCACGTTGCGGCAGAAGATCACGTCGAACGTGCCGAGATGGGAGAAGTCCTGCAGCAGATTGAGCTGGCGGAACTGCACCATGGCGCGAATGTCGGCGTTGAGCTGCCAGAGCTCGCCGGTTTGCGTGAAGTATTTCACCAGATGCTGGATCGGCAGGCCGCGCTGCACCTCGAACTGGCTGTAGAGGCCCGCCTTGGATTTCTCCAGCACCTCCTGCGACAGATCGGTGGCGACGATCTCGATGCGCCACCCCGCGAGCGCCGCGCCCATCTCCTTCACGCACATCGCGATCGAATAGGGCTCCTGCCCGGTCGAGGCGGCCGCCGACCAGATGCGAAGCGACTTGCGCGCCGCGCGCGCCTGGATCAGGCCCGGCAGGATGGTGTCGCGCAGGTGATCGAACGGAATCTTGTCGCGGTAGAAGAACGTCTCGTTGGTGGTCATCGCTTCGACCACGTCGGTCGCAAGCCGGCCGTCGCCGTTCCTGATCTTCAGGACGAGGTCGGGGATGCCGGGAACGCTTGCCTTGCGGGCGAGCGGCAGCAGCCGGCTCTCGACCAGATATTGCTTGTCGGCGGAGAGATCGAGACCGGAGCGCTCTTTCAGGAACTTGCGCAGATAGTCGTAATCTGCGGGCGTCACGAGCGGTCTCCAGCGAACAGGCGGTTGACCTTGGCGCCGATCTGGTTGAGCGGCAGGATCGCCGCGCAGATGCCGGCATTGGCCGCCGCGCCGGGCATGCCCCAGACCACGCTGGAGGCTTCGTCCTGCGCAATCACGCTGCCGCCGGCCGCGACGATGTCCTTGCCGCCGCGCATGCCGTCCGAGCCCATGCCGGTCAGGATCACCGAGAGGATGTTGCCGTGCCAGACGTCGATGGCGGAGGTGAAGAGCGGATCGACCGCAGGCTTGCAGAAATTGACGGCGGGGCCGTCGTCGAGCGCGATCACAGGATCGGCGCCGCTGCGCGTGACGCGCATGTGCTTGCCGCCCGGTGCGAGGTAGATCCGTCCCGGCTTGACCGGCTCGCCGTCGACCGCCTCGGCCGCCGGCCGGCGGCTCGAGCGCGCCAGATGCTCGGCCAGGATGGTGGTGAAGGTCGGCGGCATGTGCTGGGTGATCAGCACCGGGAAGCGATCGATCACGGCGCCGAGCTCGGTGACGAGCGACATCAGCGCCTGAGGACCGCCGGTCGAGGAGCCGATCAACAGCACCTTGGGCGCCTGGGTCGAGAACGGACGCGTTGACACCGAGCCTGACGAGGGGGCCGGAGCGGGCGCAGGCGCGGCAGGCCGCGCGACAGGATTGCGCGCGACGGGAGCCGGGCTCGCCGGCGCCAGCGGCGGGCTCGCAACCGCAGACTTGCGACGCAGCCGCGCGCCGAGATGGCGGATCTTCTGGATCAGGTCGTGATGGAAAATGTCCGCGGCCGACGCCTCACGCGTCGATTCCGGCTTGGGAATGTAGTCGGCTGCGCCGAGCGACAACGCCTTGAAGCTGATCTCCGCGTTGCGGCGGGTCAGGGTGGAAGCCATGATGATGACGAGATCGCGCTTCTTGGTGAGCAGTTGCGGCAGCGCCGAGAGGCCATCGAGCTCGGGCATTTCGATGTCGAGCACGGCAACATCGGGATTGATGCGGTCGAGCTGGTTGACCGCCTCGAGTCCGGTGCGCAGCGAGGCCGCGACCTCCATGTCGTGCTCGGCACCAATCCAGCGCGAGATCAGACCGCGGATGACGACGGAGTCGTCGACGATCATCACCCGCAGCGGCCCGGTTTCGCGCGACGTGCCCGTGGTCGAATTACCTGCGAACGCAACACTCATTACACACCAACTCAGACTGAAACGGTTCAGTTGAAAACAAGCGCCGAAGGATCCGTTCAGCCTCCGGGCGATCGCTCAGATCAGGCCGACTTCCTGAAATTTCGCCGTCACGATGTCCTTGTCGAACGGCTTCATGATGTATTCGTTGGCGCCGGCGTGCAGAGCGCGCGCGATATGCGCGACGTCGTTCTCGGTGGTGCAGAACACCACCTTGGGCTGGTCGCCGCCGGGCATGCGCCTGAGATGGCCGAGGAACTCGTAGCCATCCATGACCGGCATGTTCCAGTCGAGCAGCACCGCGTCCGGCAGGCCGCGCTTGCAGGCCTCCAGCGCCTTCTCACCGTCCTCGGCTTCAAGGATTTGGAAGTCGAGCCCCTCCAGGATCCGGCGCGCAACCTTTCGGATGACGCTGGAATCATCAACGACGAGACAAGTTCGCATGTGAACCTCTGCTTCCTTCCCCCCTTTGCGGGGGCACTTCCAATCGCAAGTCCCTCGGCGGCAATGCCGCCGTATCAGGCCGCCATCATCTCGGGCGCGAGCTCGAGGACGCGGTCGACGTCGAGGACGACCATGAGCTGGCCGTCGAGGCGGTGGACGCCGCCGGCGAGCTTGGCCATGCGCGGGTCGAGGTTGACGGGGTTTTCTTCCTTGCCGTCCTCGGGCAGGCGCAGTACCTCGCCGATCTGGTCGATCAGGAGGCCATAGGATTCGCCGCGCAGGTCGACGCCGACCGCCATCGCGGTCTTGCCGTCCTCGTCCTTGGGCAGGCCGAGGCGCGAGCGCATGTCGACCACGGTGACGATGCGGCCGCGCAGGTTCAGCACGCCGGCGATCTCGCGCGAGGACAAGGGAACGCGGGTGACGCGCTCGGGCATGAACACGTCCTGGACGCG
Organism: Bradyrhizobium sp. NBAIM18; assembly: GCF_020193825.1. Classification (NCBI taxonomy): domain Bacteria; kingdom Pseudomonadati; phylum Pseudomonadota; class Alphaproteobacteria; order Hyphomicrobiales; family Nitrobacteraceae; genus Bradyrhizobium; species Bradyrhizobium sp. NBAIM18. Next base: position 83,634 of record NZ_JADYVO010000005.1, on the reverse strand, counting down.
GGAGATCGGCAGGCCGAACAGCTGGCCGCCGATCATCGCGGTGACGTACTCGACCATGGCGCCTTCAGCGGACTGGGTCTTCTTGCTCATTTCAGTGTCTCCTGGTCCATGCCGCTTAAGGTTTAAGCCGCGGCCGCCCGGCTCAGCTCGGAGGCGCCGGCGGCGCCCGCGGTCTGCTCCTTCAGCGCCGCGATCAGGCCGGGACGGTCGAACTTGGCGACGTAATCGTGGAAGCCGGCCTGACGGCCGCGCTCGATCGCCGCCGGCGACACCAGCGCCGAGAGGCCGATGATCGGCATCGAGCCGAGATTGTTGTCCGAGCGGATCGTCTCGGCGAACTCGAACCCGTTCATGTCGGGCATCTCGATGTCGGTCAGGACCACGTCGAAGCTTTGGGCGCGCAGTGCCGCCAGGCCTTCCTGCGCGGTCGGCGCAGTGCGGACGCGGTAGCCGGCCGCCTTCAGCACCGGCGCCAGCATGTTGCGGAAGAAGGCCGAGTCGTCGACCAGCAGCACCGACTGCGAATGCAGCGACGGCTTCATCTCCTTGCGCGTGAACCAGTCGGCGAACGCCATCGGCAGGAAGTGGCCGACGTCGATCACCTCGGTGGCCTGGCCCTTGATCACGGCCGAGCCGAGAATGCCGGAGGAGGAGCCGCCGACCTCGATGTTGAGCCGTTCCTCGACGATGTCGATGATCTCGTCGACGACGAGGCCCATGGAGCGGCCGTCGTCGGCGAACACCAGGATCGGCTGGGCGCCCTGGCTCGCAATGGTGACGCCTTCCATGGCCACCAGCGGCATCAGCTGCTCGCGGTACTGCACCATGTAGCGGCCGTTCGAGAACTCGATCTTGTCGGCGGGCAGCTCTTCCAGGCGCGTGACGAGGCCGAGCGGAACCGCCTTGGGCTGCGACGAGCCGGCGCGGAACACCAGCAGCGAGGTGGTCTGCTCGCCACTTCCGATGTGGTGGCCGGCGGCTTCGTCGCCCATGTCATGGGCCGAGGAGCCGGCGGCGCCGAGCGCTTTGGCGATGCCGTTGGGATCGATGATCATGATGACCGCGCCATCACCCAGAATGGTGTTGCCGGAGAACATGTCGATGTGACGCAGTTTTGTCGACATCGGCTTGACCACGATTTCTTCGGTGTGGAACACGCCATCGACGACGATGCCAAAGGTCTGGCTGCCGACTTGCGTCACCACGATGAAGCCGTTCTCGGGATCGGAGGCCGCGCCGTCGTCGATCTTCAGGAGCTTCTTCAGATGGATCAGCGGCAGCAGCTTGTTGCGGAGCCTAAGGACCGCGGTGTCCTTGATGCGCTCGATGCGGTGCTCGGAGTTGGCGCGGGCACGCACCAATTCCACCACCGAGAGCTGCGGGATCGCAAAGCGGTCGCCGGCGGCTTCGACGATCAGCGCCGAGACGATGGCGAGCGTCAGCGGGATCTTGATGGTGACGGAGCTTCCTTCGCCGGCCACCGACTTGATGTCGATGGTGCCGCCGATCTGGTCGATATTGGTGCGGACCACGTCCATGCCGACGCCGCGGCCCGAGACCGAGGTGATGGCAGCGGCAGTGGAGAAGCCCGGCGCGAAGATGAACTTGTGGATCTGGGCTTCGCTCATCTTCTCGAGCTCGGCCTCGGTGACGAGACCGGACGAGAGCGCCTTGGCCTTGATCTTCTCGGTGTTGAGGCCGCGGCCGTTGTCGGCGATGCAGATGATGATGTGGCCGCCCTCGTGATAGGCGGACAGGCGAATGGTGCCCTGCTCGCCCTTGCCGCTGGCGAGGCGCTCGGCGGGGGTCTCCAGGCCGTGATCGGCGGAGTTGCGCACCATGTGGGTGAGCGGGTCCTTGATCAGATCGAGCACCTGGCGGTCGAGCTCGGTGTCGGCGCCGTGCATCTCGAGCTCGATCTGCTTGCCGAGTTCGGATGAGAGGTCGCGGACGATGCGGGGCAGCTTCTGCCAGGCATTGCCGATCGGCTGCATGCGCGTCTTCATGACGCCTTCCTGCAGCTCGGCGGTGACGTTGGAGAGGCGCTGCAGCGGCACCTTGAACTCGGTGTCCTCGTTGCGGCGGGAGATCTCCAAGAGCTGGTTGCGGGTCAGGACCAGCTCGGAGACCATGGTCATCAGGTGCTCCAGCGTATCCACGTTGACGCGGATCGACTGGTTGGCGATGCGGTCGCCCTCGCCCGCCATCTCGTCGGCCATCGACTTCTTCGGCGCGGCCTTCTCCTTGGCGGGCTTTGCGGCTTCCTTCGCCACGGGCGCTTCAGCAGCTGGCGCGGGCTCGGCCTTTGCCTCAGCCTGAGCAACGGGCACCGGCGCTTCGATCGCGGTCTCGCGGAAGGCGCGCTCGAGCTCGTCGAGCGAAACCTCGCCCGGACGCAAGGGGCGCTCCAGGGTCTGATCGACCAGCGTGCCCATGGTCATCTCCTTGGCGGGGGCGGCTGCCGGGGCTTCCGGCACCAGCGGCGGCGCATCGGCAACGGGAGCCGCAGTGCCGGCAGTCGGCATCGGCTGCGCCGAGCCTGACATGGCCGCCATGCCCTGCTCGACCATCGCTTCCAACTTGTCGATGAGATCGCGGTCGTTGCCCTCGGGCTCGGCCTCGGTCGCCTCCAAGCCAGCCAAAATCTCCTTGATGCGGTCGATCGAGGACAGGATCACCGTCACCGCCTCGGCAGTCACAGGCATGCCGTCGCGGAATTTGCCCATCAGGGTCTCGCCCGCATGGGCCAGCGCTTCCAGCCGCGGCAGGCCGAGGAAGCCGCAGGTGCCCTTGATGGTGTGGACCAGGCGGAAGATGTTATCCAGGATCTTGGCGTTGTTCGGCTCCTGCTCGAACTTCACCAGCTGATTGTCCACGGTGTCCAGGCTCTCGCTGGTCTCCGTCAGAAACTCCCGCAACAGATCATCCATGAAAACAGGCCTTCATACAGGAAGGGCGCGCACGAGGCGTGATGCGCCATTTCGGAATGGGGCCAGCTTCACGGCAAAGCGTTTAATATTGGTTGAGTATGTGCAAAAGAACGGCACCAACAAAGAGATAAGGCGCTCCGGACAAGCCGAAGCGCCTCGTAAAGATTGCATTAACGCATCGGAAACGACGCTTCGCGTTTACGAAGCGGTAACGATGATGGCTTCGCCTTCCGGCTTGAGCGTCACGGTGAGCCCGCAGGCCTGCGCGAGCAGCCTCGTATAATAAGGCTGGATCGCATGCGCATCGGCAGCCGGCCCGCGCTCGCCGCTCAGGAGCTCGGAGATGTTCTGCGGCAGGCGTGCATTGTGTCCGGTCGCGGTGATGCGAAAGCTCATCGCCTCGCCCTCGCCGACCGGATCGACCGTCAGCATGCCGCCGCGCGGGATCGTGTGCTGGGCGACGACCAGCATGTTGAGCAGCAGCTTGACGCGGTTCTTCGGGAGCAGCAGCCGCGGCAGATTCCAGGTGATCGAGCACTTGCCGTCCTCGATATGGCCCTTCGCCATGGTGTGGGCATCGCCGAGATCGATCTGCGCGCCGGAGGAGCCGGCGGCGCCGAAGGCAAGGCGGCAGAACTGCAGCCGGGCGGAGGCCGTCTTGGCGCTTTTGCGAATCAGGTCGAGCGCGAACTCGCGGTCCTCGGGCTTGGGATCGTCGTCGAGCACTTCGAGCCCGTTGACGATGGCACCGACGGGGCTGATGAGATCGTGGCAGACCCGCGAGCACAGCAGCGCGGCGAGTTCGAGCATATCGGGAGCGGCAGTGGTCGCGGGCGACGAAGCGTCAGACATATAATGGGGTCCTGGAGGGTTCCTGGAATTGCACGGCGCTGGACGCCGCGAATCACGCATGCTTGACGGATGCTGCGGGTTCTAACATTCGCAAGCCCGCGGCAGCTAGCTTGCGATCGGTTCGAGGCAGCCATAAGCCCAGGCGAATCGATCGGGGCGAATCAGTGGACGAGGAACGATATTGCCGACAGATGAGGCATGCAGGTGAAACGGATCATTGACGGAGCGGCCGCTGCCGGCCTGATGGAGCCGCTGACTGCGCTGGTGGTGAAGGCGGGCGAGGCGATCCTCGCCGTCAACCGCGCGGCCATGCGGATCGACGGCAAGCAGGATGGCTCGCCGGTGACCGAGGCCGACCTTGCCGCCGACCGCATCATCGCGGACGGACTCGCGCAGCTCGCGGGCGACGTTCCGACGCTGTCGGAGGAGCGGACCCAGCTCGCCTCCCCGCCGTTCCAGGGCAGCTTCTTCCTGATCGATCCGCTCGACGGGACCAAGGAGTTCGTCGCCGGCCGCGACGAGTTCACCATCAACCTCGCCTTGGTGACGGACGGCGTGCCGCTGCTCGGCATCGTCTCCGCACCCGCACTCGGCCTGCTCTGGCGCGGCATCGTCGGCCGCGGCGCCGAGCGCGTGAGGTTCAACGGCGCGACCATCGCCTCCGCCGAGCCGATCCGCACCCGCAAGCTGCCGGCGCGCGGGGAGCCTTGGATCGCCGCGGTGAGCCGCTCGCACGGCGACGCCAGGAGCGAGGCGTTCATCGCCGACAGGCCCAATGCCGTCAGGATGACGTGCGGCTCGGCCGTGAAATTCGGCCGCGTCGCGGAAGGCGGCGCCGACATCTATCCCCGTTTCGGGCCGACCTCGGAATGGGACGTCGGAGCCGGTTGCGCGGTCGTGACCGCGGCCGGCGGCAAGGTGACCGACGGCAAGGGCGGCGAGCTCCGATTTGGCCAGCGCAGCGATACCGGCTTCATCATCCCGGAATTCATCGCGTGGGGCGACCCGCAGGCGGTAGGCTGCGACTGACCAGGGCTCGTTACTGCCCGAGCTTCTCCTGCAGGGCCGGCCAGCGCTTGCCCACCTCATAGAGGAAGCGCTCGGGATCGGCGACGAAGGCGTCGCGATTGTCTTCCCGGCTGAACAAATAGAGCCGCTGCGCCACGATCGCGAAGAAATGCGGATTGGCGGGGACGGTGACGCCGCGGGCGATATCGACCGGATCGTAGCCGCCGAATTGCGGTCCGTAGATTTCGGGATGGGCCTGGAAAGAGGCGCGGTTGCCCTCGTTCCGGAAGCGCCAGACGGCCCCCCAGAGGTTCGCCTCGAACTCCGCCGTCCCCTGCACGGCCGCGCCGGCGACGAAATAAGCGACGGGGTCGAAGCCCTCGATGGCGACGCCGCTGAAGCGGTTGACGACGATCCGCTCGGTGGTGGCGGCCCCTGTCGGTCCGCCGGCACCGAGGATCCAAATGCCCGCCAGCAGGCAGAGGCGGCGCGCGATCAAGGCAATTCCGGGGCGCAAAGGGCTATCTTCCTGCCGTTGTGCCGTCATAGTTGCTGCGGATAACATCCGAGTCGAGGGGACATCCGGCGCAACCTAGGGCCATGCCTGTTGGCGTGAGGTTAAGGAAGCGACCGGATTCGGTACCAGGGGTTCTTTTATGACTTTCGCATCACGCCTTGCTGCGCTCGCGCTTGCCGCGATGATCGGCTGGATCGTGCCGGCCTCCGCCCAGCAGGCGCCGCCGCCTGACCTGCCGCCGCCGCAGCGGACCCCGACGCCCAATACCTATGGGCCGGACGAGCTCGTCACCGCCGGCCATCGCTTCTTCGGCAACGTCTCGCGCGGGCTCGCCTCGATCATCGAGAAGGCGGTCAGCCAATGGGGCCTGCCGAACGGCTACATCCTGGGTGAGGAAGGCTCCGGCGCCTTCGTCGCCGGCCTGCGCTACGGCGAGGGCACGCTCTACACCAAGAACGCCGGCGACTTGCGCGTCTATTGGCAGGGCCCCTCGCTCGGCTTCGACTGGGGCGGCGACGGCGCCCGCACCATGACGCTGGTCTACAACCTGCCGGCCACCAACGCGATCTACCAGCGCTTCGCCGGCATCGACGGCTCGGCCTACATCATCGGCGGCTTCGGCATGACGGCGCTGACCTCCAACAACATCGTGCTGGTGCCGATCCGCTCCGGGCTCGGCCTGCGCCTCGGCGCCAACATCGGCTATCTCAAATACACCCCGCGGGCGACCTGGAACCCGTTCTAGGCCCACGTCCTCCCCACTGCCCACCGATCAAGGTTAACGACAGAGCGGGGCTGGCTTTCTGCCGGCCCGCCATGGCATTGTCGTTGGTGAATTTTTCCTTAAGCTTGGGAGTTCTGGCCCATGGTCGAACCGATCATGTACCTGGCGATCGGTTTCCTGCTCTCGATGCTGTGCGGGCTTGCGATCGTGCCGCTGGTGCATAACCGCGCGGTGCGCCTGACCACGCGCCGGCTCGAGGCCGCCACCCCGCTATCGATGGCCGAGATCCAGGCCGACAAGGACCAGCTCCGCGCCGAATTCGCCATGTCCGCGCGGCGGCTCGAGATGAGCGTCGAGCAGCTCAAGAACAAGACCACGAGCCAGCTCGCCGAGCTCGGCAAGAAGAGCGACGCCATCAACCGCATGAAGATCGAGCTCGGCGAGAAGAACGCCACCATCTTCGCGCTGGAGGCGCGCGAGAAGGCGGTGAAGGAGCAGCTCCGCGCCACCGAGGAGGAATTCGCCGCCAAGACGGCGTCCTTGCGCGAAGCCGAGATCGCGTTGACGGACAAGCAGGCCGAGCTCGCCAAGATCAACTCCGAGCTGTCCGACCGATCGATGATGGCGGAGAGCCGCCAGGTCGAGCTGGTCGCGGTGCGCGCGCAGATCGAGGAATTGAAGCACCGCGTCGGCGATGCCGAAAAGGAATTTGCCGCCACGCAAGCGCGCCTCGCACAGGAGCGCACCGAATCGGAGACCGCCTCGCGCGAGCTCGCCGAGGCGCGCGGCCGCGTCGAGAATCTAAGCCAGCGCGTCACCGAGCTCGACCGCCAGCTCATCGTGCAGGTCAAGGAGGCCGAGATGCTGTCGAGCCGCCTCGCCGATCTCGAAGGACGCCTTGCCACGCAGGGCAAGCTGCTCGCCGAGCGCGACTACGAGAACAACCAGCTGCGCCAGGCCAACGAGGCCAACGAGCGCACCATCAAGGAGCTGCGCGTCGAGATCGCGGGCCTCAGCGGCGGCAAGTCGTCGGCTGCGATGGAGCAGCTGCGCGCGGAAAAGGCCGCGCTGGAGGAGCAGCTGCGCAGCGCACGCGACGAACGCGCGAAACTCCAGCGCGACATCAACGCGATCCAGCAGCAAGCCGAGAGTTCCTGGGCGACCGAGCGCATGGAGAACGCGCTTCTGCGCGAGCGCATCAACGACATCGCGGCCGAGGTGGCAAAACTCGCGATGCAGCTCGAAGGCCCGAACTCGCCGATCGAGGCGCTGCTCGCGGCCGAGGCCGGCCAGCCGCCGAAGCCGGCGCCGCGCCCGGCCAACGATGCCGCGACGGGCGGCGCTCCAGCGCCCCGCCTGCCCGAAGGCGGCGGAACGCTCGCCGAGCGCATCCGCGCGCTCCAGGCCCACGCCTCCCGCGCCCGCCAGCAGGGCGCGTAACCGCCCAAAATCCGGCTTCCCCTGCGGAAGGCGCGACCTGACGAAGGTTTTCCGCCCCGGCGACGGCTTGAAAACTTGACACCTTGGGCCGGCACTTCTAAATCGCGGGCTCCGATGTGCCGGACCGGCCTAAGGTTGCGGCCGCCTGCATGATGGTCCCGGGCGCATAGCTCAGCGGGAGAGCGTTCCCTTCACACGGGAGAGGTCCAAGGTTCGATCCCTTGTGCGCCCACCACGCTTCGCCAAAAGGCTTCGCGTGGCGCAGCCACCCCCGGTCGTAGCGAAGTTGTCCGGACTAGCTCGAAGAGCGTAGACGGACCGGGGGGCTTGCTTCCGCTCTGTCAAAAATTCGAAAACAACCCCATGCACAGTAGCCGACCTCAGTCGGATCAATGAGTTGCGACTTTTCCGAATTTTTCTTGCTCCGTCGGGCAAAACAGGGGCATGATGGCATCGTCGGGAGAGTACACAGATGATCATCGCCTCGAGCGGGCCGGACGATCGATGAGCGGGACGTCGGCTCAAGGAGTGCGAACCGGTAATCCCTGTTCTGCAATCACACTCACGGGCGGAAAAGAAACGCAATCCACGACGTCGAACAACACGCTGATGCTGCCGCTGAATGACTGCGCGAAAGCGATCGCGTCATCGCGCTTTGCGTCGGCGATTTGTGTGCCGAGCGTGCAATGAGGTCGCCAGTTTTCGGGCCGATAATGCAGCCGACACAAGGCTGGATCGATTGCAGCGCTGATGGAAGCGTGCCACCGGACGAGCGTTTCATCGAACTCCGGCTCCGCCCAGAGCACGAGCGGCGGACCTGCGAACCAACGAATTCGCTTGAACGCGACCTGCAATGGCCCTTCGCCTCCAACTGCGCGGAGCATGGTCTCCCACGCGGTCTTCGCGGTAATCTCGGGCGCATCATAGATGGCGAATGTAAAATGCGGCTGATAGCCGAGCCCCCTCATCGAAGGCTGGCTCTCAAACGCGGCAACTTCATCCCACAAGGCTTCGATCCGCTCTGCGGAGGAATCGTCGGACCGAATGTTGATAGCCAAAGCCATGCGCTTGGTTGCTCTGTGAAGCAATGGATTTTTGCCTCACCAATGGCGACAAAACCAGGCCTTTTGCGCGCTAGTGAGCCATAAGGACGGAGATATCCGCGTGCTCCATGATATAGCTGGTCGCTCCACCGAATATCATCTGCCGTAGCCGCGTGCGGGTGAAGGCCCCTTTGATCAATAGATCGCAACCGTGTGCCCTGGCGGCATCGAGGACCGCCTCACCAGTTTCGCGCCCGTCCAGCTCAACGCTGATCAAGCTGGCCGCAATGCCATTGTATTGGAGTTGCCGAGCGATCTGACCGGCAGACGGTCCTGGCACCGCTTGGCCGCCGACAACGGTCAGGACCGATACCCTCTCGGCCAGACGAAGCAGCGGCATGGCAAATGCGTTTGCCCGAGCTTGCTCGGTACTCCCGTTCCAGTGGATCATAATGTTTGTTGCGACGCTTCTTGGTCCATTCGACGGCGCCAGTAGAACGGGCCTGCCGCTCTCAAACAGCGCGGACTCAATCGCGCGGCGGTGAGGGCCCGCAGCATCAATATCAGACCGCGCCATCACGATCAGATCGAAAGCGCGCCCATAACTTCCGACAAAGTCTTCGCCCTCAGGCGCGGTCTCCAGCCAGCCGAAGCATGGCGGGTTCGATCCTGCGGTGGCGCGGGGAACATCATGCTTCAGCATGAATGCTTCGAAAAAGTTGCGCATGTCGTTCAGTTCGGCTTCGCTCTTCACTTGATACGTGTCCAGGAGAATGCCGGTGGCCAATTCGGCGGCCGCATATTGAGGGATGCCGAACCGGAGTGGAAAGCCTTCGATATAGGCGCCGGAGCGACGCGCTAGGCCTACGGCCACAGCGAGCGTAGCTGTCATCATCGGAATATCCTGAAGCGGGACCAGGAGCGTCTTCATTTTGAATCTCCGATTTTCTGACGAAGATTGACGGTGGATGCATGCTCTCAATTGGGGCGGCGTCTGCAACAGCTTCACTTTGCGAGGCGCTCTGGTTTGTCACCGGCAACGGTTGCAATCATGCGGCCTGCTCAAGCCTCGCATCGATCTCCTGGCGCAGCGCGGCGAAGTCGATTGGCTTGGTCAACAGGTCGGCGGCGCCCTTCTCCAGCGCCTTGCGCTTGGTCTCGGCATCACCGTAGGCCGTGATCATGATAACCGGTACATCGGGGCGGGCCGAGCGCACGATAGGCAGCATCTCCAGTCCGCTCATTCCGGGCATGTTGATGTCGGACAGGATCAGAATCAGGGTGGCATCCGCAATCTCGGCCGCACGCTGCAATGCCAGGGGCGCCGAGGATACAAACTCCATCAGAAAACGACCGGCCCGCAGATCGCGCCGAAACTGCTGGCGGAACAGCGCCTCGACATCGGGCTCGTCGTCAACCACCATGATATAGACGCTCAATTTCTGCCTCCGCTCTACAACGGTGCCGCCCGCGTACGCGGCAGCGTAATGATGAACTCGGTATACTCGCCCGGCTCGGTATCGACCTCGATGCTGCCGCCGTGCTGCTTCACGATGATGTCGTGGCAGATCGAAAGCCCGAGGCCAGTTCCTTCGCCGGCCGGCTTGGTCGTGAAGAATGGATTGAATATCTTCTCTCTGACATCGGCCGGGATGCCGGTGCCATTGTCGCGGATGCGGATTTCGACGGCGCCGCCGAGGTCTGTGGTCGTGGCACGCAGCCTTGGCTCGAAGCCGTCACCGACGACCTCCTTTTGTTTGTGAGCCGCGTAGAAACCGTTTGAAACCAGATTGAGGAACACCCGCGTGATTTCCTGCGGATACAGCTCGAGCGCTCCCGCAGACGGATCGAGTTTTCTTTCAAGCGTGATATTGAAGCCGGCTTTTTCAGCGCGCGCTCCGTGATAGGCCAGGTTGAGACTTTCTTCGAGGATGGCGTTGATCTCCGCCGCGCGGCGTTCGCCGGACCCCTCGCGGGAGTGCAGAAGCATATTCTTGACGATGGAATCGGCGCGGGTTCCGTGCTGCACGATCTTTTCCAGGTTACCTTGCAGCATGTGGATCAGCGCGTCGATGTCCTGCCTTTCCGCCTCGCCGAGGCCGGCTGAGCGCAGCGCGTCGCCGAGTTCGTCGGTCAGTTCGGAGGACAGCGCAGCAAAATTGTTGACGAAATTGAGCGGGTTCTTGATCTCGTGCGCAATGCCGGCGGTGAGTTGCCCGAGCGAGGCAAGTTTCTCGGTCTGGATCAGCCGATCCTGCGTATTTCGCAATTCCTCGAGCGATTGAGACAATTCCATGGTGCGCTCGCGCAGTTCATTCAGCAGGCGTGCATTCTCGATCGCGATCACGCCCTGGTGTGCGAAGTTGGACACGAGCTCGATCTGCTTGTCTGTGAACGGTTTCACTTCCTGGCGGAAGATCGTGATGGTGCCAATCAGCTCATCTTCCTTGAGCATGGGCACGATGACGAGGGTCCTTGCGCCGGCAAGGTCGGCGAGCGCGCGAACGTTGGGGTTGCCTTCGATATAGGGCGGCTGCGTCCTGATGTCGTCGATATGAACCGTCTGATGAGTCTTCTCGACGGTGCCGAGCCCGCTCGCGGGATGTGGGCGAATGTTCTGGTAGAGCCGGGTATCGACATAAGCTTGCGGCGCGTTGTGCAATGCGACCGTGCGAAAGCCGCCCTCCTCGTACAGATTCATGGTGCCAAAGCCGGCGCCGCAAATTCGCGTCGCATTCTCCAGCATCTTGTGGAAGACCGGAGTGAGTGCGCCCGATGAAGCGCTTATGATTTCCAGCACCTCCGACGTTGCCGTCTGCCGCTCCAGCGATTCATTCAATTGCTCGAACAGGCGCACATTGCCGATGGCGATAACGGCCTGATCGGCAAAAGTCTGCACGATCTCGATCTGTCGTTGGGTAAACGGGCCCGGTTCCGGTCGCGCCAAACTGAGAACCCCGATCGAGGTGCCCTCACGTATCAGCGGTATGTTGAGGGTCGCGCGATAGCCGCCGATTCTCGCGAGGTCGTGCCGCGAGAAGTCGGGGTCTTTCATGAGATCGGCGACATGGTCGACCCCGCCAGTGAGCGCTGCCCGGCCGCTCGGCGTGTCGCGGCTAGGCGCAAGCGGCTGGCTCTTGCGTAGCGCGACCCATTCCGGTGGGTTGTTATGGGAGGCTTCTAGGTGCAACAGCCCATCGCGAATGAGATAGATCGCGGCTCTAGGGTCGCCGCAGAGCCGTGCGGCCGAGCTGACAAGCGTCTCGAGAACATTGGGCAAATCGAACGCCGAACGGCTGATCACCTTGAGCACATCGGCCGTTGCGGTCTGCTGGCGCAGCGACTCGCTGAGATCCTCAGTGCGTTCGCGCAACTCCTTGAGCAACCGCGCATTCTCGATGGCGATCACCGCCTGGTCGGCAAAGGTGGCGACGAGCTCGATCTGCTTTTCGGTGAAGGGCTCCACGCGCTTGCGGGCGATCACGATTGCGCCGATCGGCTCATTCTCGCGCAGGAGTGGAACACCGAGCGCCGTGCGTTGACCAGCGATCGTGATCGACTCCTGCAGGCCGTATTCGGGATCGGCAGCGACGTCGAGGATTTGCACCGGACGGCGTTCGAGGACGGCTCGACCCGTGACCGTGCGCCGGCCGGGGGCGATCGGATGAGCCTGCAGAAAGGCGATGTAGTCGTCGGAAAACCCGACCGCTGCTCCGGCCTGATATTCATCGCCCTCGCGGCGCATGATGAAGGCCATCTCCGCCTCGCACAGCCGTGCCGCCGAATCGACCAGCGTGTCGAGCACGGCTTGCAGATCGAAGGTCGAGCGGCTGATCACCTTCAGCACGTCCGCGGTCGCAGTTTGCTGCTGGAGCGATTCGGCGAGGTCGCGTGTTTTCGCCTGGACCTCATCGAACAGCCGGACATTCTCAATCGCGATCACGGCCTGATCGGCGAAGGTGGAGACCAGGTCGATCTGCTTGTCCGTGAACGAGTTCACGGTCTTGCGGCCCAGAAATAGCACGCCGATCGTTTCTCCGGACCGGAGCAGGGGTACGCCCAGAAGGGTGCGGTAACCGCCGGCCCGCTGTTGCTCGGGATAGGCATAGTCGGGATCGACCAGGGCATCTGGGATCTGAACAGCCTTGCCGCACAGCAGGACCCTCCCGACGAGGCTACCGCGTCCAGCATTGAGCCGAACGCCCGCCGAGACCTTGGCCCACTCGGGCGAGAAATTGTACCGAGTTGCATGAGAGTAGGCACCATCGGCGTCCTGCCGGACGATTGCCGCCATGTCGGCACCACACAGCGACGCCGCCGATTCCGTCAACGTGTCGAGCACCGTTTGCAGATCGAACGCGGAGCGGCTGATGACTTTCAACACATCCGCAGTCGCGGTCTGCTGCTGCAGCGATTCCCGCAAGTCGTCGGTACGCGCCTGCACCTCGTCGAACAGCCGCACGTTCTCTATGGCGATGACAGCCTGGTCGGCGAAGGTCTGCAGAAGTTGCACATGATGCGGAGCGAAGGCCCCCGGCTCGGCCCGCGTTACGCTGATCATGCCGATCACCACGCCACCAGTCGCGAGCGGAACGAACAACATGCTGCGAAAGCCGCGGGCGCGCGCGATGAATTTGATCTCGTTCGTCAGCGCTTCCGTATCGGGGGTCGGCACCACCTTGCCGGCCTCCGTCCTCGCAAAACTCTCGAAATCGGTGATCGGACGCGGAAACATCTTCTTCAAAGCTTCATCGGCGGCAGAGTTCGTCGGCGTGAACGCCGCCAAGTGGGCATTGCCGTCGATGAAGCGGAATACGGTCGTCGAAAAGCCGCCGAGCAAGGCATTTGCGCGCCTTGCGATTGCATCGAATACCGGCTTCACCTCCGATGGCGAACTGGCAATGATCTTGAGAATGTCCGCGGTGGCGGTCTCGCGATCTTGTGCGGCGCGCAACTCGGCCAGGAGCCGCGCGTTCTCCTGCTGCAATTCCGCCACAACGCCCTGAGGAAGCGCGGCCATGATGAAAATCCGTGTCGGCAGCCGGTTCGCGGCCGACGTCAAAATTTAATCAAGAAAGCGCCGGGAATTATTTCACCATCAGGTGCTTCCGACCAGACATACCGTGAGTTGATTTTCGATCGACTACGCGTCAATTCGTCCTCGTGATCGACCGAAGCGGCAAGTTTCACACAATGCCGCTGGAGGCCGATTTACCTCGGGTCCGCCTGGTGCTGCGCCAGGGGGATCGCGGGACCCACACGCCGCGAGCGCCGTAGATTGCGTCCCGAAACACCTAGGAGAACCCCATGGCGACCATATTCATCACCGGCAGCACCGATGGCCTCGGCCGGGCGGCGGCCCAATCGCTGCTCGATCAGGGGCACCGCGTGGTGCTGCACGCGCGTTCAGCCGATCGTGCCGCGGCTCTCGGCGGCCTCACTTCGCGTGCGAAGGGATTGGTGATCGGCGATCTCAGGAGCGCGGCGGAGACGCGGAGCATCGCCGACCAGGTCAACGCGATCGGGCGCATGGATGCGGTCATTCACAACGCCGGCGTCTACACGCGGCCGAGCCGCGGCGCGACGCCAGAAGGCCATGCCGAGACGCTGGCCATCAACACGCTTGCGCCGTTCATCCTGACGGCTCTGATCGCGCGGCCCGCTCGATTGATTTATCTCAGCAGCGGATTGCACCGCGGCGGAGAGGGCTCGCTCGACGACCTCGATTGGACCAAGCGGGCCTGGAACGCCGCCACGGCCTATGCCGAGAGCAAGCTGCACGTCGTCGCGCTCGCCTACGCGCTGGCGCGGCGGTGGCCCAACGTCCTCTGCAACGCCGTCGATCCCGGTTGGGTGCGCACAAAGATGGGAGGCGCGGGCGCCCCTGTCGATATCGACACCGGGCAACGGACCCAGACCTGGCTGGCAGTCAGCGAGGATCCTGCGGCCCTCGTGAGCGGCCGCTATTGGCATCATCTCGAGCAGCAAGAGCCGGCCCGTGAGGCGACCGACCCGAGGTTTCAGGACCGGCTCATCGGCAAACTGAGTGAGCTGACGGGGATCGAGCTGCCGGAGGTGTGACGTTCGATGTATCCTCGTCATTGCGAGCCAACGGGTCCGCACGAAGCGCGGCCTGATGACAGGCTCCACGAAGCCATCCAGAATCTCTCCGCGGAAAGACTCTGGATTGCTTCGTCGCACCAGTGCAAAATTGTTTCGCAATTTTGTCACGGGCTCCTCGCAATGGCCGCGGAGAGCGGCGTTTCACGTCGCGCGCTGTGGCCGCCAGGCCGTGTAGAGACCGATCAGTGTCCCCATGGCGACCAGCGCAACTGCCAGCAGCACCTGCAATTCGCCATCGTCGGTGGGCCCGATGGACGACACCAGCCGGGATACGATGACGAACAGAATGCCCACTGCGGCCGCGGCACCCACGCAGAGATAAGCGAGCTCGCGCGTCAGGCTGCGGCCGAGCAGTCCGAGCGCCGTGAAATACATCGAACAGGCGTTGGGATGAACGAACAAGGCAATGCGCGCATAGCGGCCATAGGCGTCGAACAGGGACTCGCATCGGCGCAAGGCCGCCTTCGAGGCCACCCGCTGCAGAAACGGCCTGAAGAAACGCGCTTGTCCATAGCTGAGAACGGCGCCCAGGATGATGGCGAGCCACGCCGCGAGGAAGACGGAGCCATCCACGGCCTTCGGACTGAGCGCCACGGACATCAGGATGAGGGCGGTGCCGGGAAAATAGCCGAAATACGGGAAGACCGCTTCCACCAGCACGCAGGCGAACATGAAGGCTGGAAACCATGCCGACCCGGCCGCGCCATGGACGATGGCGTTCAGGTCGAACAGGCTCGTCCTGTAGAGAACGAGGTACATGCATATGGCGAGGCCCGCCAGCGCATAGAACGGCAAGGCTCCAGACAAAAACCGTCTCATCCGATCATCAACTTCGTTTGGCGGAGACGACGGCCTCGCGCTGTTCCGGATCTGCTTTAGGCGAATGGGGTTGCTGCTGTCGATGGCGCTCTTGCCACGCAACCCACCTCGGCTTGTGCACCCCTACGCAATCGACAGGATCTCGATCTCCTGCGCACCTGAACCGACGACGTCGCCGACCGCCTTGCCCATCAGCGACCTCGCGACGGGCGCGACGAACGAGATCGAGCCGGCCTTGGGATCGGCTTCGTCCTCGCCGACGATGCGGTAGGTCTGGACGCGGCCGTCAGCGCGGCTGAAGCTCACGGTGCTGCCGAACGCAACGATTTCGGTCGCGACAGGATCGGGCATCACCTGCGCCGTACGCAAGCGTTCCGTGAGATAGCGGAGATCGCGCAGGGGCACGGCGGACTGCCGTCGCTTCTCGTTGACGTCCTCGATGGCTTGCGCGGCTTCATAGGCCGCCCGCGCTTCGGCGAGCTGCGCCTGCAATGCGTTGAAGCCTGCTTCCGTCACGAGGTTCGGATGCGGCGAGATCGGGCGGTCCGGCAACAGCGTCTCGGACGCGGTTTCGGCGCTCTCTTCCTTGGTGAAGGCGACGCTCAATTGAAGATCCTGTCGAACTGTTTCGCTTGCGACGCCATGGCGCCAACGACCGAGATTATATCTCAAGTTCGACGAAACGACGGAGCTTGAAGACGAGGTCCGGCACGGCCTGGCGGAACCGGGTTGCGTTCTGGAAACTGGTGGAGAACGGCGCGAAAGTGAGCATCGCGTTCCAGTGCCGGTAACCATAGACCGTGACCGAGACGCCGGAACTCGGGAAGTTGTCCAGCTTGCGCAGCTCGCCGAGCACGAGATCGGCGATCGCCTCCGCCGGCAGCAGCCGCTTGCCGTCCCGCGTGGTTGCGATTTGCGCGGGCGGCTCGGCCGGCTCGGCGGCCGCCGCTGCGGCATCGGGCGCGCTCTCGGCTTTGGCCGCATCGGACCTGGACTCGGACGTGGACTCGGACCTGGACTCGGACCTGGACGTCGCGGCCGGCTCCACAGGATCCGCCGGCACGATCGGCGGGACCTCGGCGAGCGGAGGCGGTGCAGCAGGGTCTGCGCGCTTGTTGCCTCCCAGGATGCTGCTGATCATGGCCACAAGGCCGGCATCCTTCACCTCGTCGCTCATCATTCCCCCCGGGCTTCGGCCTACTCTAGCACCGCTCGCGCAGACCGCCACCCGCGATGTGGTGCAATGGAGGGCCGGACGCCGCCGAATGATCGGCGGCACCACGTTCGATCACGTCGCGCCACTGTGCGATCCGTTACTGCTTAGCGAACGGAATGTATTGGTGGTACCGCTTGGGCACCGAGCTGCGGTAGCGCGCCGGCACGGTGCCGGTGTCGACCGAATGATCGATCTCCTGCTGGCGGGTCATCTTCTTCTTCGCCGGCTTCTTCGACGCGCTCTTCTTGCCGTCAGTGGGCTGGCTGGACGTGTCGGTGGTCGCGCTTGGCGCTGTGGTCGTCGCAGCCGGCGCAGTGCTTGTCGCGGCAGGCGCAGCGGTTCCGCCCGTGGCCGGCGCGCCCTGCGCCAGCGCGAGCGGCGATTGCATCATGAGCATCAGCGCTGCCGTCGCAGCCAGCAAATATGATTTCTGCATCAGAACCTCCAAAGTACCTGATCCGAATGAGCCAGCGTAGGCCTCCGGCATCGGCGCGTGCA
Organism: Bradyrhizobium sp. NBAIM18; assembly: GCF_020193825.1. NCBI lineage: Bacteria > Pseudomonadati > Pseudomonadota > Alphaproteobacteria > Hyphomicrobiales > Nitrobacteraceae > Bradyrhizobium > Bradyrhizobium sp. NBAIM18. The sequence continues at coordinate 66,464 of NZ_JADYVO010000005.1, read as the reverse complement.
AGTCCGCCCACGATAGGCCCGATCGCACGCCGGAACTGTGGTGGGGGTCACACTCCCGACATGGTCTGCCTCACGACCTCGCAGCGTGCGGAGGTGCGCAATGGCGCGCTCGGCTATGCGCGAGCTGCGCGGCCGGTCTCCTCCAGTCGCGAGGCGAACCAGCGTGACAGCGGCTCGTCGACGGCACCGCTGACATAGACCTCCGACATCGTCACATGTTGCCTGTCCAGCACCAGGAGCAGGCCGATCCAATAGGGAAACCAGACATGGACGTCGGTCAGCGCCCGCAGCTTGTGCTGGTCGTGATCGAGCGGCGTGTGGTTGCTCGCCTTGCGGACCTCCACGGCGAGCAGATTGTTCGGGATCTCGCGCTGATGCACGACGACATCGGGGTAGATCGACTTACCGAGATGGTCGTCGGTCGAGATGATGGTGCCGTGCGGCAGATGCAGCGTGCGCTCGCCGAGCCGGTCGTAATTGCAGTCGACCGACCAGCCCGAGAACTGCTTCTCCAGATGCACGGCGAAACGGTGCGTGACCGCCCGCTCGCCGACGTCCTTCTCGAACAGGAAACCCTCGTGGGCGTAGAAGTCCCTGACAGCCGCGATCACCTTGTTCAGCTCGGTCTGCATCGTGCCGCCTCCGGGCTCACGGCGCTCTGTCTGCTGCCGCCCTACATCTGAACTTCGATCAGGCGCGGGCCGGGCTCGGCGACGGCCTCCGCCAGTGCCTTGTTGAACTCGTCGGCATTGGTGACGGCGCGGCCGGGAACGCCCATGCCTTTGGCCAGCGCCACGAAGTCCAGGGTCGGTCGGTCGAGGCGGAGCATGTCGTTGGCGCGCTGGCCGGGCTCGCCGGCGCCGACATTGTCGAACTCGCCGCGCAGGATCTGGTAGATGCGGTTGGCGAACACGATGGTGACGATGTCGAGGTTCTCGCGTGCCTGGGTCCACAGCGACTGGATCGTGTACATCGCGCTGCCGTCGCCGACCATGGTGATCACCTTGCGGTCCGGGCAGGCGATCGCGGCACCGATCGACAGCGGCGTCGAGAAGCCGATCGAGCCGCCCATGTTCTGCAGCCAGTCGTGCGGGGCGGCCGCCGCCGTCGGCGGGAAGAAGCCGCGGCCGGTGGTGAGGGATTCGTCGACCATGATCGCGTTCTCGGGGATCGCACAGGCAATGGCCTGCGCGATCGAGGCGAAGGTGAGCGCGCCGGTCGGCTTGACCAGCTCAGCCAGCGCCTGCGGCTTGACGTCCCTGGCGCTGGCTTTCACGGCGCCGGCGAGCGCCTCGAGCGCGGCGACCGAATTCTCGCCCCAGGAGGTCATGCGATGCACCTCGCAGCCCTGCGGCTTGAGCATGCTCGGCTTGTTCGGATAGGCGAAGAACGCCACGGGGTCGTCGGACTCGACCAGCACGATGTGACGGAATTTCGCCAGCATCGGCAGGGCCTGATCAATGACGTAGTGGATGCGGTCGATCGAGAAACGGCCACGGCCGCGCGCCATCTTCGGACGGAAGGTCGGGCCCATCACGGTGCAGCCGGTCTTGCCGGCGATGCGCTCGGCCAGCGCCAGACCCTGCGCGCTCAGCGCGCTGCCGGTCATCAGGAGCAGCGTGCCTTCGCCGTCGCCATGCAGGATCTTTGCGGCCTGCTCGACCGCCTGCGGCGAATAGCTGGCGCGCTGCTGCTCGGCCGGAACCTCGGCGATTCCGTCGGCCTCGTTCCAGGCGGTGTCGGCAGGCAGGATCAGGGTCGCGATCTGCGGCGGCGCGCTTTTGGCGGCGGCAATCGCGGCGGCGCCGTCGGCCGCGACCGATTTGGCATCCGGCGAGGTGCGGACCCAGGACGACATCGGCCGGGCCAGGCCCTCGATGTCGGAGGTCAGCGGGGCGTTGTAGCCGATGTGGTAGACGGCGTGCTGGCCGACGATGTTGACGATGCCGGAATTGGCCTTCTTGGCATTGTGCAGATTGGCAAGGCCGTTGGCGAGGCCGGGGCCGAGATGCAGCAGGGTCGAGGCCGGCGTGCCCTTCATGCGGAAATAGCCGTCGGCCGCGCCCGTCACCACGCCTTCGAACAGGCCGAGCACGCAGCGCATGCCGGGGACTCGGTCGAGCGCCGCGACGAAATGCATCTCGGAGGTGCCGGGGTTGGTGAAGCAGACGTCCACCCCGCCCTTGACCATCGTCCGCACCAGGCTTTCCGCACCGTTCATTCTGTCTGCTCCCGCAACCTGCCAGTGATCCGTTCGGTCAATCATTGTTCGCGCGGCGCGTCAAAGCAATAGCGGGCATTGCGGCCCTGCCCCGCATGGTGAGACGCCGGTTTGGCTAACGCTTTCCAGCAAATTGGCGCAGTTGCGATTTGGTAACGCCAGTCGTTAACGATGCGACCCTCACGGGCCCGTGGCTTGCGAAACGCGCGCAAATATGGCCTCTGGGTCCGGTTGAATCGATTTTTTTCTGGGGGAGATGATGATCCGGTTTTTTGCCGCACCGATGGCCGCAATGGCGCTGCTGCTGGCTGGCGCCGCCGACGCGTCCGCGACGGGGATGATAGACTTCACGGGCACCAGTTCCACCAGCTATATCGGCCGCGGCGGCGCGAGCCCGATCCCCCGCACCACCGTCATGTATAACGGCAGCTACGCCCCGGGCACCGTCGTGGTGAACACCGCCGAACGGCGGCTCTATTTGGTGCTCGGGAACGGGCAGGCGCTGCGCTACGGCATCGGCGTCGGCCGCGACGGCTTCCGCTGGGCCGGGGTGCACAGGATCACCGCCAAGAGGGAATGGCCGGACTGGACGCCGCCCTCGCAGATGTTGGCGCGCCGGCCGGACCTGCCGCGCCACATGAAGGGCGGCATCGACAACCCGCTCGGCGCCCGCGCCATGTATCTGGGCTCGACGCTGTACCGCATCCACGGCTCCAACGAGCCGGAGACGATCGGTCAGGCCGTCTCCTCGGGCTGCTTCCGCATGACCAACGACGACGTCACCGACCTCTATAGCCGCGTCTCGATCGGCACCCCGGTGGTGGTGCTGAACAACTGACGAGGAACCCGCGCGGCGCGTGAATTTGCGCTCTTGTGCACGCGGGGCGAATGCGGCAGCGTCACAGCACGATGAGCGCATTCGTCCCGCCCTCGCCCGGCTTTCGCTTTGCCCTGCTGGCCCTCGCGACGCTCGCCTGCGCGCCTGACATCGCACCCATGGCTGCCGCCGGCGAGCTGCCCGCGGTGTCCTCGCGCCAGCGCGCCGAGAAGAAGAGCTTCACCGACGGCGAGATCATCGAAGGCTTCCTGAAGACGGCATTCGGCGCCGAATACCATCTTGCCGGCCGCGTCGACCGCATCCGCAAGTTCGACGGGCCGGTACGCGTCTACGCCGAGAGCGACCGCGAGGACCGCAAGACGCAGCTCGCCAAGGTCGTGGCTGACATCGGCAAGCGCGTGCAGCATCTCGACATCGCCATGATCGACACCAACGAGGCGGCGAATGTGCGCGTGAAGCTGGTGCGCGACCGCGATCTCTTCCGCACCATCTCGAGCTTCTACGGCGCCGAAAAGGCGCGCGAGATCCGCTCCTCGCTCGATCCGCAATGCCTGTCCGGCTTCCGCAAGAACGACAATTTCGAGATCGAGCATTCCGACGTCATCCTCACCGTCGACAACGGCGATTTCACCTTCCTCGATTGCGCCTATGAGGAGCTGCTGCAATCGCTCGGGCCGATCAACGACACCACGAGCGTGCCCTGGACCATGTTCAACGACAACGTCTCGATGGGCTATTTCGACGTCTACGACCAGTACATCCTCAACCTGCTGTACGATCCCCGCATCAAGGCGGGCATGACCGTGGCGGAGGTCAAGGCCGTGCTTCCCGCCGTCCTCAAGGACGTGCGCGCCTGGGTGAAGCGGGCGAATAATCTGAAGGAGTGAGGCGGTCCAAGGGAGCGATCTACTCGTCGGCGTCCTTCTTCCGCAGCAAATCCGTCGCCAGATCCGACAGCTTCGGCGGCGGCAGGGCCGCGAACGGCAGCGGCCGCGTCACATCGATCGCGGCCAATCCCAGCCGCGCCGTCAGCAGCCCGTTCAGCACGCCTTCACCCAAGCGCTGCGACAGCTTCGCCGCGATGCCGTGGCCGAGCATCTGCTGCACCAGGCTGTCGCTCGCAGCCATGCCGCCGGTGATGGCGAGATGGGCGATGACGTGGCGAAGCAGGCGGATCATGCCGAGCGCTCCGGGACGGCCGCCATAGAGATAAGCGAGCTGGCGGATCAGGCGCAGTGCCGCCACGAACACGAACAGCACGTCGATGGCGGCGCGCGGGCTCACCGCCGTCACGATCGAGACCTTTTGCGCCGCTGACGACACCAGCCGCCGCGCCTCGGCGTCCAGCGGCGACATCAGCTCGCGCTCGGCGAGGCGGATCATGTCGGCGCCGTCGATGATCTCGCCGGCGTGGCTCTCCAGCGTCGCGCGGGCGCGCGCCAGCTGCGGATTCTGGTGCGCGATCTTGAGCAGGTCCTGGACGATGACGCGGCTCTCCTTGCGATCGTCGCTGGCCAGCACGGAAGCTGCGCGTTGATGCAACTTCTCGATGGTCGCAAGCCGCGCGAGGCCGAACGCCTCGCGTCCGATCACCACGGCAAGCGCCAGCGCGGTGACGGCGGCGAAGGCAAGCCCGACGAAACCGAGCGTCTCGTTGCGCGCGAACAGATCCTCGATCAGATGCACCACGCCGAGCCCGGTGCCGAGCAGCGTCAATCCGGCGAGCCCCGACCAGAACAGAGTGCCCCAGGGAAAGCCGCGCGGCGCCGGGACTGCGGCTTGCACCGGCACCGGCAGCATCGCCGGGTCGGGCTCCGGCGTGATCTGGATGGTGGCGCGACCGAGACGGCCGGTCTCGTCGGCCTCGGCGACGACGACGCCGGGATCGTCGAGCCGGAACGTCGCCGGCCGCCGTGGCTTGGATCGCTCGGTCATGACAGCTTGTCTCCGATCAGGAACTGCAAGGCACGGTCGAGGCGGATGTGTGGCAGCGTCGGCTCGTCGGCACCCTCGCGTTCGAGCTTCGGCGGGCGGAAGCGCAGGAAGCGGAAATCGCTGTTCCCGGCCGCCTCCGACGCGAGCCCGCGGAACGCATCCGTCCCATTGAACAGCGGTTCGGGATCGAGCGGAAGATCGCCCGGAAAGGTCGCAACCTCGGTGTTGCCGTCGAAGAACTCGCCGCCGGCGCTTTCGCCTGCGGCGGGTGTTCCGAGGATCGACGGCAGCTTGTCACGGCCATGCGCCACCTGCGCTTCGCGCGTGGCGCGCACGGCGGCGAGCGCGACGACGTCGATCGCCGCGCCGGTGTTTTCCGCGCGCGCGACCGCGCGCGAGACGGCGCGGCGCAGCACCGCCTCGAGCCGGTCGTGACTGGAATGATGCAGATGATCCGCCTTGGTCGCCGCGAACAGGATGCGGTCGATGCGCGGCCGGAACAGGCTGGAGAAGATCGTGCTGCGGCCGATGTTGAAGCAGTCGAGAATGCCTGCGAGCGCGGCTTCGAGATCGTGCAGCGCCTCGGGGCCGGAGTTGAACGCGGCGAGCGCATCGGCCAGCACGATCTGACGGTCGAGCCGCGCGAAATGATCGCGGAAGAACGGCCGCACCACGACGTCCTTGTAGGCTTCGAAACGCCGCACCATCATCGCCCACAGCGATCCCTCGCCCGCCTGCCCGCCAGCAGGCACGTCCAGCGGCGCAAAGGTCAGCGCCGGCGTATCGGCGAGATTGCCGGGCATCAGGAAGCGACCGGGCGGCAACAGGCTCATCGCAAACCGCTCGTCGCGGCAGGCGCGCAGATAATCGGTGAAGAGCTTTGCGGCCGTCAGCGTCGCCTGCTCGTCCTCGCGCGCCTCGGGCTTGAGCGTCGCGAGATGGCTGTGCCACTCGGCCGCGAGATGCGCGCGCGGCGCCTCGCGCGACAGTGCCAGGCTCTCCGCCGACCATTGCTCGTAGCTCTTGTGGAGCAGCGGCAGGTCCAGCAGCCATTCGCCGGGATAGTCGACGATGTCGAGCGTCAGCGTGCGGTCGGCGCCGTTCGGGCGCTGATAGTCGATCACGAGCCTCAGCTCGCTGATGTCCACGGTCGAGTTCGGCCAGCGCCGTTCCTCGATCAGCGCGCGCAGATGGTTCTCATAGGCAAAGCGCGGCACAGCATCGTCCGGCTGCGGCGCCAGGTGCGCCCGCGCGATCCGGCCCGAGGCATAGGCCTCGAACACCGGAAACCGGCCGCCGCGCGTCAAGCCATGGATCAGTGCGGTGATAAATACGGTCTTACCGGCGCGCGACAGACCGGTGACACCAAGCCGCACCGTCGGGTTGAAGAAGTGCTCGCCATAGTCGATCAGCGCCCGCGCCGACAGCCGCGCTTCCTCGACCATATCCTGGAAACTGAATGCCATATGAACGTGAGGGGATCTCGGGCGAGGGATACGCAAAACGGATTAGTCACAAAAGTGGCAATTGCCTGAAGAAATTCAAGCTTTCATACTTCCACCGCCTTTCTCGGCAAATCAGCCGTTTGAACGACCCGCCGGTCCTGAAACACCCATCTAGAGGGCATTGCCTCGAGCCTTTGCGGATTGCCATGACCGTCTTCCAACTGAAGCAGCTTGCCTCCACCTCCGTCCACGCCGCAGCCGACGCGATCGGCTGGGACTACGATCGCGCCGAGCTGATCGCCGACGGCATCGTCCACGGGATCGGCCTGCTCGCGGGCATCATTGCCGCGACGGTGCTGGTGGTGCTGACGGCGGTCTATGCCGACGCCACCGACATCGTCGGCGTCTCCGTCTATGTCGCCGGCCTGCTCTCGATGCTGGTGCTGTCGGCGACCTATAATCTCTGGCCGGTCTCGCCGGCCAAATGGCTGCTGCGCCGCTTCGACCATTCCGCGATCTATCTCTTGATCGCCGCGACCTACACGCCGTTCATCCTGGAGCTGAAGGACAGCGTGTTCGCTCTGGTGCTGCTGGCCGGCGTCTGGTGCGTGGCAATTCTCGGCATCGTGCTGAAGCTGCTCTATCCCGGCCGGTTCGACCGCGTCTCGGTCGGCATCTATCTCGCGATGGGCTGGAGCGGCATGATGCTCTACGATGCCGTGGTCAGGGCGTTGCCCACGCTGGTGCTGGGCTTCATTCTTGCCGGCGGCCTGCTCTACAGCTTCGGCGTGATCTTCCACGCCTGGCGGCGGCTGCGCTTTCAGAATGCGATCTGGCACGGCTTTGTCTTGGCCGGCGCGGCATGTCATTATACCGCGGTGCTCGACCTCGTGTTGAGCTGAGAAGTTTCCGCGAAGCGGTATAAGACGAGAGGAGACGTCGCATGCAGGTGACCGGCAAGGTCGTGGTCGTCACGGGCGGCGCAAACGGCATCGGCAAGGCGCTGTGCGAGGCCTTTCACAATGCGGGCGCGGCCAAGGTCGTGGTGGCGGACATGGACGCCGCCAATGCGCGAGCGGTCGCCGCCATGGTCGATGGCGCCGCGTTCAAATGCGACGTCGCGCAGGAAAAGGACATCGTCCACGTCATCGAGGAGACCGAGCGGCAGTTCGGCCCGATCGCGCTGTTCTGCTCCAATGCCGGCATCGGTGGCGGCTTCGACCCGATGTCGGAGAATGCCGGCGGCGCTTCCGACGAGCCGTGGCAGCGCAGCTGGGCGATCCACGTCATGGCGCATGTCTATGCGGCGCGGCATCTCGTCCCCCGCATGAAGGCGCGCGGCGGCGGCTATTTCCTCAACACCATCTCGGCCGCCGGCCTGTTGTCGCAGGTCGGCAGCCCGGCCTATTCAACGACGAAGCACGCTGCGGTCGGTTTTGCCGAGAATCTCGCGATCTCGCACAAGGCCCACAACATCAAGGTCTCGATCCTGTGTCCGCAGGGTGTCGACACCAACATGCTGCGCTCGATTCCCAAGGGCCCGCAATCCGGCGACGGCGACCTGACGCCCGAGCAAGTGGCGAAAGACGTGCTCGCCGGCCTCGAGCAGGAGACGTTCCTGATCCTGCCGCACCCGCAAGTGCTCGGCTACATGCGCAAGAAGACCGAGAATTACGACCGCTGGATCGGCGGCATGGCCAAGATCCAGGCGAAGATGCGGGAGGAGTTCGGGAAGTGACCGTCAGGTGCTCCCACGCTAGACACTGTCATGCCCCGCGAAAGCGGGGCATCCAGTACGCCGCGGCCTGTCGATTGAACCACTGACGTCTCGGAGTACTGGATCGCCCGGTCAAGCCAGGCGATGACACCGAGAGTGTGGTTACGCCACCGTCTCCTCCCCCACCCGGCTCGCGCGCAGCGCCTGCGCGTAGAGCATCATGCCCTCGCGCACCGTGCGCTGATCCGCTTCCGTCAGCGCCGCCAACGCGCCGCGTACCTGCTGCCGGCCGAACGCGTGGAGGGCCTCCAGCGTGCGCCGGCCCTTCGCCGTCAGCGACAGCAGCTTGCTGCGCGCATCCGCCTCGTCCGGTGTCTCCCTGAGCTCGCCGCAATCGACCAGCTTGCGCACCAGGCGGCTGACGCTGGATTTCTCCAGCCGCAGGAAATCCCCGAGCTCGCCCGAATTCATCGGGCCGCGGATGCCGATCTCCAGGATGGTGTGGACTGCCGAGGGCGGATAGCCCGAGGCCGCCACCGTGGCTTCCATGAAGCCGAGCTCGCGCACCATCAGGCGCGAGGCGGCGCGGATGTCGTCGATCAGCGAAAGCTCGGCCATCTTGACTCCGCTCATATAGTTGTACCATACAACTATATGAGCGCAACGGCGCGCGCAAGCGTTTGGAGTGGATCATGAGCGAAGCCTTGCCGGCAGGTCAGCGGATGAACGGCAAGGTCTGCCTGGTCACGGGCGGCGGCAGCGGCATCGGGCGCGCGACGGCGCTTCGGATGGCTGCCGAAGGAGCGGAAGCGGTCGTCGTCGCCGGCCGGCGCGAGGCCGAGATCGAGGCCACCGCCGCCGCGTGCCGCGAGCTCGGCACGGAGGCGATCGCGCTCAAGACCGACATCACGAAGGAGGACGAGGTCGCGCGCCTCGTCGGAACAGCCGTCGCGCGCTGTGGCCGGCTCGACGTTGCCTTCAACAATGCCGGCTTCCAGGAGCGCCGCGCGCCGCTGGAGGAACAGGCCACGGAGATCTACGACAGCGTGTTCGACACCAATGTCCGCGCGCTGTTCCTCTGCCTGCGCCATCAATTACCGGCGATGCTGGCGCAGGGGCGCGGCAGCATCGTCGTCAACACGTCCGTCAGCGGGGTGCGCAATCCCAATCCCGGCTTTTCGCTCTACTCGGCCTCGAAGGCTGCCGCGATCTCGCTGACGCGCTCGGCGGCGATGGAGAACGCACCGCGCGGCGTTCGCATCAATGCCATCGCGCCTGGCCGCGTCGTCACCGACATGATGCTGCGCGCCGGCGTCGGCGATGTGGCAACGGTGAGTGCGGGATTGCCGCTGCGGCGGATGGGCAGCCCGGAGGAGGTCGCCGAGGCCGTGGTGTGGCTGTCAGCGGACGCCTCGTCCTATGTCGTCGGGCATGTGCTGGCGGCGGACGGGGGATTTTTGGCGTCGTGATGTCGTAGCCTGGATGGAGCGCAGCGCAATCCAGGGCCGACTCGCTTGTGGCAGGATTCCCGGATTACGCTGCACTCCATCCGGACTACGACACGGTCAGTGCTTCTGCCCGTACAGCACCGGCACTGCGGAATCCACGACGACCTCAACGAGGCTCGTGCCCGCATACGCCATGCCGCGCTTGAGCGCTTCGCCCAGCTCCGCAGCCTTCGTCACCCGCACCGCATGACAGCCCATGCCCTCGGCAAGCCGGACGAAATCGATCCCCGGCAGCTCCAGCCCCGGCACGTTCCTCACCTGCATCACCTGGCTGAACGAGCGCATCGCGCCGTAGCCGGAATTGTTGATGACCACGACGGTGAGCGGGAGCTTGCGCTGCACGGCGGTCCAGAGCGCCTGGATCGAATACATCGCCGAGCCGTCGCCGATCAGGCATACCGTGCGCTGCTTCGGCTTGCCGAGCGCCATACCGACGGCGGCGGGTAGAGAATAGCCGAGGCCGCCGCTCGACATGGTGTAGAAACTGTCTTGGCCGCGCATCGGCAGGAATTTTTGCATCGCCGGCCGGTGCGAGGGCACTTCCTCGACAAGTGATGCGTCATCCGGCATCGCCCGCGACAGCGAATGCAGCAGGAATTCGACCGGCAGCGGATCGGCGGGCTGCGGCGCCGGCGGCAGCGTGCGGCCCTTCGGCGCGGCGCGCTTGCTCTCCGGCAGCAGGTCGAGCAGCAGGCTCAGCGCCGGCTTCATCGTCGCGATGATGCTGGTGCCTGATGGCGTCACCGCGGCGGCATCCGCATCATCGGTGATCTGGAAGATGGTCGCTCCGCCGTCGAAGATCGCGGCATGGCCCTCGACATGGAAGGTGAACACCGGCGCGCCGATGACGACGACGACATCGTGCTCGCGCAGCGCATCGGACAGCTGCGCCGGCGAGGCATGCAGGAAGCCTGCGAATTGCGGATGCCGCTCGGGGAACGAGCAGCGTGCCGAGAACGGGCTGACCCAGACGCTCGCCTTGGTCTTCTCGGCGACGCGCACCATCAGATCCACCGCGCCGGCGCGATCGACGCCCGGGCCGACGACGAGCGCAGGGTGTTTGCTTGAGGCGAGCGCCGCAACCAGCGCCTTCATCGGCTCCAGCTCAGGGCCGATCTCGCGGCTCACTTTCCGCGCCTCGACCGGCGCGCAGGCATGGGCCCAGTCGTCGATCGGGATCGACACGAAGGTCGGCCCGCACGGCGGCTGCATCGCGGTGTAATAGGCCCGCGCGATCGCGGCGGGCACGTCCTCCGGCCTTGCCGGCTCGACGCTGTATTTCACATAAGGCCGCGGAAACTCGGAGGCGCGCTCGGCATAGAGAAACGCCTGCAAGGGCAGGATCGAGCGCGCCTGTTGGCCTGCGGTGATCACTAGCGGGGTCTCGTTGCGATGCGCGGTGTAGATGTTGCCGAGCGCGTTGCCGACGCCGGCCGCCGAATGCAGGTTGACGAAGCCGGCATTGCGCGTCGCCTGCGCATAGCCATCGGCCATGCCGACCGCGCTGGCCTCCTGCAGCGCCAGCACGTAGTCGATATCGTCGGGCCAGTCGCTCAGGAACGGCAGCTCGGTCGAACCAGGATTGCCGAACACCCTGTCGATGCCGAAGGCGCGCAAGAGATCGAGCGTCGCCTGCTTCACGGTGACGGGCTTGCTGCCGGTCTTGCCGTTCCTGGCCATTGGTTCCGTCCCCGTGTTGTTGATTGAGGGTAGCAGCCTCACCCCGTCATTGCGAGGAGCGAAGCGACGAAGCAATCCAGATCATCTCCGCGGAGGGATTCTGGATTGCTTCGCTACGCTCGCAATGACGGGAAGAAACAGCGGAGGCTCACCACACCGCCGTGCCCTTCATCGTCGGCTGCCCCTCCGCGTTCGCGGTCCACAGCTCCATGCCCGCCTCGGTCTCGTTGGCGTTGACCGAGAACTCCGTGCCTTCGAACAGCGGTTGCACGCCGCGATACGAAAACTTCTTCGGCGCCTTGCCGCCGCGAAGCTTGGCCGCCATCTCGACGATCAGCGCCGCCTGCAGCGGACCGTGGAAGATCAGGCCCGGATAGCCCTCGACCTCAGTGACGTAGTCGCGGTCGTAATGGATGCGGTGGCCGTTGAAGGTCAGCGCGGAATAGCGGAACAGCAGCACGGGATCCGACACATGCGTTTCGCGATGCTGCGCCCGCGGCGGCGGAGGCGACGCCTTGCCGCCAGCCGGCGCGCGGCCGGTCATCTCGCGATAGACGATGTCCTGCCGCTCGCGGATCGCCGTGCCTCTCGGCGAGGAGATGCTGTGCTCCACCGAGACGAAGCAGAGCGTGCCGGTCGAGCCCGATTTGACTTGCACGTCGGCAATGCGCGAGGTTCGCGTCGATTCATCGCCGACGCGCAAGGGCTGCAAGAACTCGATCTCGCCGCCGGCCCACATCCGGCGCGGCAGCGGCACCGGCGGCAGGAAGCCTCCGCGGGTCGGGTGGCCGTCGGGACCGAGCATCGACATCGGAAACACCGGCTGCGCCAGGCACCAGTGCACCGTGAACGGCGCAGCGTCGCCCGCCTTGGGCTCGCCGACCTCCTGGAACAGCGTCGCGCGCAGGCCCTTCACGAGCTGCGCGGTGACGATGTCGGTGGCCTCCTGGCTGCGGCCGATCCATTGCCTGAGATGATCGATGTCGAGCTTCTCGGTCATGACGCCTCGCTCTCTTTACTTGGACTGGGGACGCTCGCCGATGGCGGGCACGGCGCCGTAGCTGCGCGTCTCGCCGACGATGATCGGCGCCGGCGCGGGATAGCTGACGCGGCCGTTCGGCGTGTCGACCTCGATCCGCCGCAGATGCGGATGGTTGGCGAGGTCGGCCATGGTGTTGACCTCGGCGAATGCGATGTCTGCGTCCGAGAGCCGCTTCAACAGCTCGTCGCGCGTCATCCTGCCGAAGATGTCGGCCACCGTCGTGTCGGTGAAGTCGCGGTTGCGCACGCGCTCGACCATGTTGGCGACGCGGGGATCGGCCGGCAGGTCCGGCTGATCCAGAACCTTCGCGCACAGCGTCTTCCACTCGCGCTCACTCTGGATCGAGATCAGGATGTCCTTGCCATCCTTGGAGGTGAAAACGCCGTACGGTGCGATCGACGGATGCCGCAGGCCCATGCGCTTGGGCGGATTGCCGGCTTCGGCATTGAGCAGCGGCACGGTGCACCAGTCCGCCATCACGTCGAACATGGAGATGCGGATGTCGGCGCCCTTGCCGGTGCGCCCGCGCGCGATCAGTGCCTCCAGGATTGCGGCATGCGCGGTGGCGCCGGTCGCGACGTCCACGATCGACATGCCGACGCGCGAGGCGCCGTCGGGATTGCCGGTGATCGAGGCGAGGCCGCTCTCGGCCTGGATCAGCAGATCATAGGCCTTGCGATGAGCATAGGGACCTTCGTCACCATAGCCGGTGATGGTGCACGAGATCAGCTTGGGATAGTCCTTCAGGAGCCGCTCGCGCGAGAAGCCGAGCTTGTCCATCGAGCCGGGTTTCAGGTTCTGGATCAGCACGTCCGCACTCGCGATCAGCTTCTCCAGCTCGGCGCGGCCTTCCTTCGTCGTGAGATCGACCACGAGCGATTGCTTACCGCGGTTGAGCCAGACGAAGTAGCTGCTCTGGCCCTTGGCCGCTGCGTCATAGCCCCGGGCGAAATCGCCTTCGGGCCGCTCGATCTTGATCACCTCCGCGCCGGCATCCGCCAGGCGCGACGAGCAGAACGGCGCCGCCACCGCCTGCTCGACCGCAATCACCCTGATCCCGTCCAATGCTCCCATGACCGCAACCTCAGTACGAGCGCGGCATGCCGAGCACGTGCTCGGCGACGAAGGACAGCACGAGGTTGGTCGAGATCGGCGCCACCTGGTAGAGCCGCGTCTCGCGGAACTTGCGCTCGACGTCATATTCCTCGGCAAAGCCGAAGCCGCCATGGGTCTGGATGCAGGCGTTCGCCGCTTCCCAGGACGCATCCGCCGCCAGCATCTTGGCCATGTTGGCCTCCGCGCCGCAATCGAGCCCGGCCTCGTATTTGCGCGTGGCTTCCTTCACCATCAGCTCGGCCGCGCGCATCGAGGCGTAGGCCTTGGCGATCGGAAACTGGATGCCTTGATTCTGGCCGATCGGCCGGCCGAACACGGCGCGCTCCTTGGCGTAGTTCGTCGCCTTCGCGATGAACCACTTGGCGTCGCCGACGCATTCGGCCGCGATCAGGATGCGCTCGGCATTCATACCGGACAGGATATAGCGAAAGCCCTTGCCTTCCTCGCCGATCAGGTTCTCCGCCGGCACTCTCATGTCGGTGAAGAACACTTCGGTGGTGGCGTGGTTCATCATGGTTCGGATCGGGCGGATCTCGAGACCGTTGTTCTTGGCCTCGCGCATGTCGACGATGAACACCGACAAGCCATCGGTGCGCTTCTTGACCTGGTCCTTCGGCGTGGTGCGCGCCAGCAGCACCATCAGGTCGGAATGCTCGGCGCGGCTGGTCCAGATCTTCTGGCCGTTGACGATGTAGCTGTCGTTGCCGTCCTTGCGCGCGAACGTCTTCAGCGAGGAGGTGTCGGTGCCGCTGGTCGGCTCGGTGACGCCGAAGGCCTGCAGGCGCAACTCGCCGCTCGCGATTTTCGGCAGGTATTTTGCCTTCTGCTCGGCATTGCCGTGCCTGAGCACCGTGCCCATCGTGTACATCTGGGCGTGGCAGCCGCCGCCGTTGCAGCCCGCGCGCTGGATCTCTTCCAGGATCGCCGCGGCCGCCGACAGCTTCAGGCCCGCGCCGCCATATTCCTCGGGGATCAGCACCGAGAGATAGCCGGCCTCGGTCAGCGCATCGACGAACGCCTTGGGGTAGGCCATCTCGCGATCGAGCTTGCGCCAATATTCGCCCGGGAACTGGGCGCAGAGCTTGGCTACGGCCTCGCGGATGTCGGCGTAATCTTCGGCGTGGTGTTCTTGACTCATGGCGTTTCCAATTCTTAGCGGCAGTTAAGATAACGCCGGCCAACCCATGGGCGTTGTGAAAACAATGCCCGCCCCCTATGCTCATTTGTTATAGCGTATGGAGTAGCCTTCCAGGATTGGCAAGCATGGATTTCCGGCAGCTCAGGACCTTCAGTTGCGTGGCGGAGCTCGGCAGCCTGTCCAAGGCCTCCGACACGTTGCGCGTGGCGCAGCCGGCGCTCTCCCGGCAGATCAAGCTCTTGGAACACGAGCTGCGCACCGAACTCTTCACGCGCAACGGCCGCGGCATGGTGCTGACCGAGGCCGGCCGCCTGCTGCTCGCACGCACCTCCGGCATCGTGCGGCAGATCGACCAGATCCGCGACGACATCCAGTCGGCCAAGGGGCCGCCGTCCGGGCAGGTCGTGCTCGGCCTGGTTCCGACCGTCAGCTGCGTGCTGTCGGCGCGCTTTGCGCGGCGCTGTGTCGAGAAATTTCCGGGCATCTCGCTGCGCATCGTTGAGAGCTATAGCGGCCATCTGGTCGAATGGCTGCATCGCGGCGAGATGGACCTCGCCATCCTGTACGGCCGCTCGGCCGACCTGCATCTCAACGTGCAGAGCCTGGGGCGCGACAATATCGTCGCGGTCGGTCCGCGCGGCTGCGGCTTGGCGCGCAAGAAGAGCGTCGACATCGGCTGGCTGCTGCGGCAACGCCTGGTGCTGCCCTCTCATTCCCACGGCCTCCGCGCGCTGATCGAGCACGCTGCGGCCCAGCGCAAGATCAAGCTCGACGTCCAGCTGGAAGCGGACTCCTTCCGCGTGCTGACGAGCCTGGTCGAGGAGGGCCTCGGCTTCGCGCTGCTGCCGCCGTCCTCGGTCCACGGCGAGGTCGCGGACGGGCGGCTGGAAACCGCACCGGTATCCAAGCCGATGACGCGCGAGCTCATTTTTGCCTCTCCAATCGACCGCCCGGCCTCGACGGCCTCGCTCGCCATCACCGCGCTGCTGCGCGAGGAAGTCGCCGCCTGCCGCAAGGAAGGCGTGTGGGACATCCGGCTGAGTTAGATGGCGTGTGGTAGAACAGCCCCGCGCGGTCGTGCCTTCGCATCTGGTGCGAGCTGTCATGCCGGAATTTTATAACCGGGCTACGGGGGGAATGTGGGTGTGGCGAACAGATGCACCCACAACCGTCATTGCGAGCGTAGCGAAGCAATCCAGGAATCCCTCCGCGGCGGCAGTCTGGATTGCTTCGTCGCAAGAGCTCCTCGCAATGACGGAGGAGAGAGCCTACGACGGCCAATGAGAGCCTACCCCGGAATCCGCACCGGCAGCGTCTCATATCCCTTGATGAAGCTCGAATAGATCCGCTTGGGCTCGCCGACCACCTCGATGCGGTCGAAGCGCTTCAGCATCTCCTCCCAGACGATCTTGAGCTGAAGCTCGGCGAGGCGCATGCCGACGCAGCGGTGGATGCCGAAGCCGAAGGAGAGATGCGTGCGCGGGCGCGGGCGGTCGATGATGAACTCGTTCGGCTTGTCGAACATCTCCTCGTCGCGATTGCCGGAGACGTACCACATCACGACCCGGTCGCCCTTCCTGATGTGCTTGCCGCCGATCTCCGTGTCCTGGAGCGCAGTACGCCGCATATGCGCCAGCGGCGTCTGCCAGCGGATCACCTCCGGCACCATGGAATCGATCAGCTCCGGATTGGCGCGCAGCTTGTCGTATTGCTCCGGGTTCTCGTTCAGCGCCAGCACCGAGCCGGTCATGGTGTTGCGCGTGGTGTCGTTGCCGCCGACGATGAGCAGGATGATATTGCCCATGAGGTTGTCGGGGTCCATGTGGCGCGTGGCCTCGTTGTGGGCCATCAGCGACAACAGGTCGTTGCGCGGCGCGGAGTTGACACGCTCGTTCCACAGCTTGGACATGTAGGCGTAGCACTCGTCCATCTCGCGGCGGCGTTCTTCGGCGGAAGCGACGATACCGCTCTTGGGCAGCGCGGTGGAAACGTCGGACCAGCGCGTCAACTTGCGCCGCTCCTCCCAGGGGAAGTCGAACAGGGTCGCCAGCATCTGCGTGGTCAGCTCGATGGAGACGCGCTCGACGAAGTTGAACGTCTCGTTGCGCGGCAGATTGTCCAGCACGGTCTGCGAGCGCTGGCGGATCAGCTTTGCCAGCTCGTCCAGATGCTGAGGGGTGAACATCGGCGACACCGTCTTGCGCTGCGCCGAATGCCGGGGCTGGTCCATCGCGATGAAGCTCGGATAGTCGTAGCCTTCCGGCACGTCGCGGATCGAGATGCCGCCGAGCTTGGAGTCCGAGGAGAAGATGCCGTGATTGGTGTCGACATGCATGATGTCGTTGTACTTCACCACCGACCAGTACGGCTCGATCGGCGCGTTGGTGCAGTAATGCACCGGCTCTTCCTTGCGCAGCCGCTCGAACCAGGGCCACAGCGTGTCGTCCTGGAACAGCCGGGGCGCGCCAGGGTGGAATTGCGACAACGGCGTCGCATAGGCCTCCTCGCGCGCCTTCCGCATGCGTTCGGCCTTGTCCACTTTAACCGGCGCTTGGATGTTCATGATCGTGGCTCCGTTGCGTTCGACTCACGCAGCAATCTTCACCGGCAGCGTTTCGATACCCTTTACAAAACTCGAATAGACCCGGGTGGGTTCGCCGACCACATCAATATGGTCGAACCGCTTGAGAATTTCCTCCCAAATAATCTTGAGCTGGAGCTCTGCGAGCCGCAGGCCGACGCAGCGATGGATGCCGAAGCCGAAGGAGAGGTGCGTACGCGGGCGGGCGCGGTCGATGATGAACTCGTAGGGCCTGTCGATCACGTCCTCGTCGCGGTTGCCCGAGACGTACCACATCACGACCTTGTCACCCTTCTTGATCTGCTTGCCGCGGAACTCGAAGTCGGAGAGCGCGGTGCGGCGCATATGCGCGAGCGGCGTCTGCCAGCGGATCACCTCCGGCACGAAACTGTCGAGCAGGTCAGGGTTCTCGCGCAGCTTGCGATATTGCTCCGGATGCTGGCTCAGCGCGAGAAGCGAGCCCGACATGGTGTTGCGCGTGGTATCGTTGCCGCCGACGATCAGGAGGATGAGATTGCCGAGGAAGTTCTTCGCATCCATGTCGCGCGTAGCAGTGCCATGCGCCATCATCGACAATAGGTCGCTCTTCGGCGGCTGTTCGATGCGCTCCTTCCACAGCCTCGAGAAATAGGCCGCGCATTCGGCGAGTTCGGCCATCCGCTCGTCCTCGGTGGCGACGAGACCGTCCGGGCCGGGAATCGTGGTGGCGACGTCCGACCAGCGCGTCAGCTTGCGGCGATCCTCCCAGGGGAAGTCGAACAGCACCGCCAGCATCTGCGTCGTGAGCTCGATCGAGACGCGATCGACCCAGTCGAACACCTCGCCGCGGGGAAGATTGTCCAGACACTCGGCCGAGCGCTTGCGGATATTGATGGCGAGATTGTCCAGGTGCGTCGGCGTGAACATCGGCGCCACGGTCTTGCGCTGGGCGGCATGGCGCGGCGGGTCCATCGAGATGAAACTCTCACGGCGCAGATCCGGATCGATGTCGCGGATGGTGATGCCGCCGAGCGCGGAGGCCGAGGAGAACACCGCATGGTTGGTCTCGATCTCCATGATGTCGTTGTAGCGCGTCACCGACCAATACGGCCCGAACATCGAGTCCTTGCAGTAATGCACGGGATCCTCGCGGCGCAGCCGGTCGAAATAGGGCCAGAACGTATCGGTCCTGAACAATTCGGGGTCGCCGGGATCGAACTGCTCCAGCGGCAGCGACAT
This sequence comes from Bradyrhizobium sp. NBAIM18, assembly GCF_020193825.1. Classification (NCBI taxonomy): domain Bacteria; kingdom Pseudomonadati; phylum Pseudomonadota; class Alphaproteobacteria; order Hyphomicrobiales; family Nitrobacteraceae; genus Bradyrhizobium; species Bradyrhizobium sp. NBAIM18. The sequence goes on along the minus strand of NZ_JADYVO010000005.1, from coordinate 48,025 downwards.
GGCGCGCTCGCGCAAGGCGTCGAGCTTGGCCGCGCTTTCGATGGTCCCATGCATGACCGTTCTCCCTGGATATGAACCGCGCGTCGTTGAATTCTGCGCTGCGGTATTTGATTTGCAATTACAGCCGGTTGTCTGCGCCGGGGCAAGGGAGAGTTTTGCCTCATCCAGCCTTCACGAGCACGTTGCACGATCGTCACGGCGCCACGAGAACGTGACCTCCCGCACGTCGAACGACAGAGAATCGTGCGAGAAACCCGCTGGAATCGAGCTAAATCGAACCCGCTCATCTTGGGGATCGACTAACCTCTGATCTATAGTTTGGCCGGAACAGATCCGCATCCCGAGGTTGCCGCCGTGAACGACATGCAATGGACCCCGATCGGGTCCGAACCCTTGCCCCCGCCGCTGCCGGCGACGCGGGTCGATTTCTCCGGCAGCCGCTCCGAGTTCCGCAAAATGGTCACCAAGGGTGCCATGCTCGAGCTCGTGACCTTCGGCTTCTACCGGTTCTGGCTCGTCACCGACATCCGCCGTCATCTGTGGACGCACACCGCGATCGATGGCGATGCGGCCGAATACACCGGACGGGCCAAGGAGCTCCTGGTCGGCTTCCTGTTCGCGCTCGCGATCCTGGTGCCGATCTATCTCGCCTATTTTCTCATTGGCATCGAGTTCGAGCGCTGGCAGGCCTTTGCCTCGACGCCGCTGTTCATCGCCTTCTACGCCTTCGGCCAGTTCGCGATTTTTCGCGCGCGGCGCTACCGGCTGACGCGCACGGTCTGGCGCGGCGTCCGTTTCTGGATGGACGGCTCGGGCTGGGCTTACGCGTTTCGCGCCATGCTGTGGGGCTTGCTGGTGCTCCTGACGCTCGGTCTCGCGCTGCCCTGGCGCGCGGCGGCGCTCGAACGCTACAAGATGCGGCACACCCATTACGGCGATCTCCGCGGCGATTTCGACGCCGACGGCTGGACCTTCTTCAAGCGCGGCTGGTGGCTCTGGCTGCTCAGCCCGATCGCGCTCCTCATCTTCCCGCTCGCACCGTTCTTCTACGCCGAGTTCAAGGCGCGCGAATGGCGCTGGTGGCTCGACGGTATCCGTATCGGTGGCGTCAGCTTGTCCTCGGAATTGCCTCATGATGCTTTCTACGGCCTGTACTGGAAAGTGATCGGCTGGTGGATGCTGCTCACGGTCGCGTTCGCAGCCTATATGGGCGGCAGCGCCTTCCTGGTCGTCTCGCTCACCGGCGTTTCCGCCGAAGAGATCTTCGCCGGCGACAATGCGACGAAGAGCATCCCGATGGTGGTGATGATGGTGATCGGCTATTTCGCGCTCGCTCTTGCCATCAACATCGTCATGCGGGTCTATCTTCAGCGCGATCTCTGGGCCAAGGTGCTGGAGACCGTCGAGGTGCACAACATCTGGGCCGCGGCGGACGTGCGCGGCAGCGGTCAGCTTGCCGGCGCGCTCGGCGAAGGCTTTGCCGACGGACTCGATGTCGCGGGATTCTGAGCTGTGAGTGACGTGTTTGCCGAGACCCCGGCGCAGTCGGAGAGGCCGACCATCTTCTTCGACGGCGTGTCGAGCCGCAGACGGCAGGTGACGCTGACGCTCAGTGATGCGCTCGAGATCGCCGAGGACGGCGCAACGCCTGTTCGCTGGGCCTATGCCGACCTTCGCCGCGCCGACAGTCCCCCCGGAATCCTGCGCCTGGCTGCGACGTCTGCACCGCCTCTGGCCCGGCTGGAGATCCGCGATGCCGTGCTCGCCGCGGACGTAGCCGCGCGCTGCACGCGTCTCGACGAGCACCGGACGACGCGCAGCGGCGTCGCGAAAATCGTGGGCTGGTCGGTTGCCGCCACCGTCTCCATCGTCTGCGTCGTCCTGTTCGGCGTTCCGCTCGCCGCCGACCGACTCGCGCCGCTGGTGCCGAAGCCCGTGGAACGGCGCATCGGCGATGCCGCCGAAGTGCAGATGAAGACCATCTTCGGCCGCGGCGTGTGCGAAGACCCCGCGGGCAAGGCCGCGTTCACGAAGCTCGTCAACCGCCTGCGCGATGCGGCCGGCCTCGACGACACAATGACGGCCGGCGTGCTGCCGAGCTCGATACCGAATGCCTTCGCGCTGCCCGGCGGCAAGGTGTTCGTGCTGAAGGGCCTGCTCGACAAGGCCGAGAGTCCCGACGAGCTCGCCGGCATCCTCGCCCACGAGCTCGGCCATCTCAAGCATTACGACAACATGCGCGGCCTGATCTACAATGGCGGCACCTCGTTCCTGATCGGCCTCTTGTTCGGCGACATCACCGGCTCCTCGGCCGTGATCTTCGCCTCGCGCAGCCTGGTCGAAGCGTCCTATTCGCGCGAAGCCGAGACCGGCGCCGACACTTTCGCGATCGAGATCATGCATGCGCTCGGCCGGTCGCCGAAGCCCGCGGCCCAGCTGATGTTCCGCATCACCGGCAAAGAGGGCGGCTCCGGCCTGACGAATATCCTCGCCAGCCATCCGCTGACCGAGGACCGCCTCGCGCGCATGACGAAGGAGGACCGGCCCGCCAGCGGCCCGCCGCTGCTGACCGACAAGGAGTGGCAGGCACTGAAGGGCATTTGCGGCAGCGGGAAGGTGTGACGGCCCGCTCCTGGCGCATCACTTCGCCGGCGCAGCCGGTGGATTCGATCCGGTGGTGACGTTCGGCGCCGTGTTCGGGTTCGAGGTCGTGGTCTGGGGACCGAACTCGCGACCATTGTAGAAGAAGACGGCCGCGACCACGGCGATCACGAAGATCGCGCCGACCGCCCAGCCGACCGGGCTGTTGCGGCGCGCACGGTCAGTCCTGGGGTCATCATTCTGATAGGTCATCGTGCTCTCCCTGTTGGTGCAGGAGAACCTCGCGCGGCGGAAGCTGTTCCTAAAACGCGCCCAGCGCTTACCGCGTTCCGTAGGCGCGGTCGCCGGCATCGCCGAGGCCGGGCAGGATGAACCCGTTGTCGTCGAGCCCTTCATCCACCGCCGCGGTCCAGATCGGCACGTCCGGATGCAATCCGCGCAGCCGCTCGAGCCCTTCGGGAGCAGCGATCAGGCAGGCGAGGCGGATGTCCCTGGCGCCGCGCTCCTTCAGCCGGTCGATGGCGGCGACGGCGGTGTTGGCGGTGGCGACCACCGGCGTCACCACGATGGCGAGGCGCTCGCCGAGATCGGAGGGCGATTTGAAGAAATACTCCACCGCGGCAAAGCTGTGCGGCTCGCGGTAGAGCCCGATATGGGCGACGCGCGCGGTCGGCACCAGATCCATCATGCCGTCGACGAAGGTGGTGCCGGCGCGCAGCATCGGCACGAATACCAGCTTCTTGCCGGCGATCTTGGCCGAGTGCATCGTCGCCAGCGGCGTCTCGATCACGGTGTCGGTGAGCGGCAGATCGCGCGTCACCTCGTAGCACAGCAGCATGCCGATCTCCTTGATCAGCTCGCGGAACGACTTGGTCGAGATGGACTTGTCCCGCACCAGCGTCAGCTTGTGCTGCACCAGCGGATGATCGACGATCGTGACGCCTTCCATGATGAGATGCTCCTGAAATTCACCGAGACGTCATTGCGAGCGCTTGGCCGACAATCTCTATCCATTCTCTAAAAAACCGTGCCGTCGCTGATCACCTTGAGCGGCGGCGATCCATCGGGACGGCGTGCAAATGCGACGGCGCGGCCCGCCGCCCACGTGCCGCCTTCGAGGATGCTCGCAAGCGGCAAGGTCCGAGGGGTGCGGCCGAGCTTGGAGCGAATGCGCTCCGCCAACCTGTCGAGCAATGCAACCGTCAGCGCGCGCCACTCCACGACGAGCAGCGAATCCACTTCATGCGCACGCGCGGCATCGGCGGCATCGCGCAGGCGCAGCACGTCATGATCGACGAACAGACCGCCGTTGCGGTATTCGGCGAGCCCGGTCAGGCCATCGATGTCGGTCACCTCAAAGCCGGCGCGCTGCAGCGGCTCGATCAGCGAATAGCTCAGCCATTGCGACAGCTTGTGCAGCGGCACGAGGCCTGCCGTGCCGTCGTCCGCCTTGATCGCAGGATGCCGCCAGCAATCGCCGAGCGGAATGCCGCCGAGTTCGAGTCGCGAGGGCCAGATCGGTCCAAGCTGGTTCAGCACGGCCGCCAGGATCGCGGGCGCGGCAATGGCGCCGCCGACTGCATGCGCCGCGATATGATCGAACAGCCCGCCCGGCCGCGGCGTATCGTGCAAGCCGAACACGTCCGCACGCTCCGAGACCTGCCTGCCGAGACGCCGCAGCAGGTCGGCCCGTCCCTCCAGGCCGAGCAGCGGATTGGCCTCGGTCACCTGAAAGGCGAAGGTGAGTGAGCCAAGGGGAAGCTTTGCGAGCACCTCCGCATCGGCCCTGAACGAGGCACGCGCATCGTGCGAAAACAGCCCGCTCGCGAACATGTCGAGGCTTGCGATCGCAAGCCCTTCCGATCGCCCTACATCTGCTCCAGTCATGGCGTCGCGATAGCGCCACGCTGCGCCGGCACCTGCATCCAGCAGCACGCTGACGATGGCGAGGTCGAACTCGGCGCGCGCCTGCGCCGCGCGATCCGGCCAGGACGCAGCATCGGCGAGCCGGGCCCAGCGGTCGACGCCGCCGAGCACAAAGTGCCGCCAGCGCGCATGAAAGGGAATGTCGAGCGTCGGATAGGCTTTTCGCGTGACCGCGAGTACGGCCTCCGCAACGCCGTCCATGCGGTCGAGATCGATGGTGAAATGGGTGAGCCCGCCGGCAAGGCCGAGCTCGAGCATCTGCCCGGCGCGCGCGCGCACCGCGTTTGCGGTGAGCAGCGCGCGCGCCTGCGATTCCAAAGTGTCCGCCATCGCGATCAGTATTTTTCCAGCGAACGCCCGACGACGCCGTCCACCGATTGCTCCGGCGCGATGTCGGTGGAGTAATAGCCGGCGGCCTTCTTCGCGGCGATCTCGACATGGGCATCGGCCGGAATCAGCTCCAGCGGGATCGGCACGCGCTCGACGATGTCGATGCCTTGCGAGGTCAGCGCGTCGTACTTCATGTCGCTCATCGACAGGAAGCGGTCGATGCGCTTGAGGCCGAGCCAATGAATCGTATCCGGCATCAATTGCTGAAAGCGCGCGTCCTGAACGCCGGCGACGCACTCGGTGCGCTCGAAATAGGCGGCGGCCGCATCGCCGTCCTCCTGCCGCTTGCGCGCATTGTAGACCAGGAATTTGGTGACCTCGCCGAGTGCGCGGCCCTCTTTGCGGTTGTAGACGACGAGCCCGAGCCCGCCCTCCTGCGCGCCGCGCGCAGATTCTTCGATGCCGTGGATCAGATAGGGCCGGCAGGTGCAGATGTCGGAGCCGAACACGTCGGAGCCGTTGCACTCGTCATGCACCCGGCAGGTGATCCTGGTGCGATGGTCCGGCAGTTTCGTCACGTCGCCGAACAGATACACCGTGGTGCCGCCGATCGGCGGCAGGAACACCTTCATGTCCGGGCGCGTCACCAGCTCCGGGAACATGCCGGCGGTCTGCTCGAACAGCGTGCGCCGCAGCTCGGTCTCGCCGGTGCCGAAGCGCGCCGCAAGGCCCGGCAGATACCACACCGGATCGATCGCGATCTTCACCACCGAGACGCTGCCATTGGCGTGCACGACCTCGCCGTCGGCGCGCAGCCGCCTTGCGGCGAGCGCTTCGCGGATCTCCGGCAGGTCGAGCCGCGCGCGCGTCACCGCGATGCTCGGGCGGATGTCCGCGCCCTCGGCGATCTGCTGGCGAAAATTCTCGGCGACCAGATGCCCCCAGGGATCGAGCGCGACGATTTTTGTGGGATCGGTCCATTGCTCGAACGGGCCGATGGTCGCGGCCGGAAAGGTGTTGGTGAGGTCAGGACGCCTGATGGGGTCGAGCGCGCCGGCGGAGACCGCGAGCGCGCGGTACATCGCGTAGGACCCGCCATGGCTGCCGATCACGTTGCGATCCCCGGCGCGCGACACCGTGCCGATGATCGGCCCGCGCGCGCGCGCATCAGCGGCGCCCCAATGGATGGGAAAGGCGGCCTTCCGGCCCGGCTCCGGATGGGAGGTCAGGCGGATGTGGTCGGTACGGTTGGCACGGCTCATGTCCAGGCTCCCAAAAAGCCAACGGCCCGCCGCTCGGACGGGCCTGGCTCACTTGCGACGCCGAACCGGCGGCGCAAGCTCAATCCAACATATTGTAGCGGCCGGCGACGACAGACAAGTTAATCGTGGCAGGGCGCAGGGGGCGTTCGGGGCCAAATTCCCGTCATCGGGCCTGCCGACGCCGCTCATCGCGCTCGCCGCCTGCTGGTGAGGTCAGTTTAAGGGATTGAAATAGTTTCGTTTTTCGTGTTTTCAAGGAGGCGTTGCTTCGTGCGGCCGGCTTCAAGTCCGGTGCACTGCGCTGCCCCCGCCCTGGAGACTGCCATGCCTGCCAGCTACATCGATCCCCGCAACGGAAAACTCTATCCCCTGGACCAGCCGCGCTGGTGCTCGGACGAGCGGACGCCGCTGCTGGTGACGCGGGGGGCGGGCATCTCGCGCGAGGACATCGATGGCCGGACGCGGTCGCTCTGGCGCTACCGGGCGGCGCTGCCGGTCGCGATCGAGAATCCGATCACGCTCGGCGAGGGCTGCACGCCGCTGGTCCAGCAGGAATGGGGCGCGCTGCGCCCGCTGTTCAAGCTCGAATGGTTCAACCCGACCGGCAGCTTCAAGGACCGCGGCTCGGCGGTGATGCTGTCGTTCCTACGGCAGATCGGCGTCGAGGCCATTCTGGAGGATTCCTCCGGCAACGGCGGCTCATCCATGGCAGGGCTGGGTGCGGCCGGCGGCATGCGCGTCAAGATTCTGGCGCCGGCCTCGACGTCGCCGGCCAAGATCGCGCAGGTGCGCGCCTACGGCGCGACCGTGCAGCTCGTCGAGGGCCCGCGCGAGGAATCCGAAGCCGAGGCCATCCGCCAGTCGAGCCAGACCTTCTACGCCAGCCACAATTGGCAACCGTTCTTCCTCGAAGGCACCAAGTCACTGGCCTACGAGATCTGGGAAGATCTCGGATTCCGCGCGCCCGACAACATCATCGTTCCCGTGGGCGCCGGCAGCAGTCTGCTGGGTTGCGCCTTCGGCTTCCGCGAGCTGTTGAAGGCCGGACAGATCTCGAAGCTGCCGCGCCTGTTCGCGGCGCAGCCGCTCAATTGCTCGCCGATCGATGCAAGCTTCAAGGCCGGTGTCGATACGCCGGTCGCGCGCGAGGTGAGCAAGACCGTCGCCGAGGGCACCGCCATCAAGACTCCCCTCCGTCTGCGGGAGATCATCGCCGCCCTGCGCGAGAGCGGCGGCGGCACCATCGCGCTCACCGAGGACGAGATCGTCGCCGCCCTGCGCCGCCTTGCGCGCCAGGGCCTGTTCGCCGAGCCGACCAGCGCCAGCGCGGCGGCGGCGCTCGACAAGCTCGCCGCAACCGGCGCCATCAAGACGAACGAAACCACGGTCGCGGTTCTCACCGGCACCGGCCTCAAGGCCGCAACCACCGTTGCCGATCTCGTGCAGTAGGGCCGCGCTTACCCTCCCGCTCCAGGCTCTTGAATGGGCCTGGCAGGGGACCGCAAGCGCGCGCCTGCGTCCGCCAGCACCTTCCACTGGAACAGCGGCGAGTCCTTTGGCGGCGAGAGCTGCGGGGTCCAGCCGGTGAGCTTTTCGATCACATAAGTATCAGCCACGACGCCGCGCCAACGGCGTTCGACCGTGGCGAGTTGCTCGCGCTGCGCCGGAATGTGCTCCCACAGCGATGCGCGGTTATCTGGCTCGCGCCCGACATAGATGCCGGCATGGCCCTTGATCCGGTCCATGCCGGGGTCGCGGAAACCCTGGAAGCGGCCGCGCTCGTTGATCTCGATCACGGGCACGCGGCCACGGAACAGCCAGCGCATCATGGCGTAGGTGCGGTAGTCCGTGGTTGCAATCCAGGTCGCGCCTGTTGCATCGAGGGCGGCTTGCGTCCGCGCTGCGACCTGCTCGTAGCCGGCCTCGGCGCCGATCGGGTCGATCTTGCCGAGCAGATTCCAGGGCGCGGCAACGTAATAGAGGAACACGATGATGACGAAGGGGATGCCCGAGACGATCGCTGTCCTGGCCCAGAACAGCGAGGACTCCAGCATCCTCGCGGACCATCCCTCTTTCCTCATCGTGACGAGGTTGACTGCGGTGGCGGCAAAACCGACCGGCCACATGAACATCGGCCAGGTGTCGCCGACGCGGAGCGTCAGCGACTTGAAGAAGAAGTAGACGAACGGCACCAGCACCGCGGCCGACAACAGGATCGCGGCCGGCTCGCGCGTGCGATAGCCGCGCCACGCCGTCAGCACCAGGCCCATGAGCACTACCGGCAGCAAGACGAAACCGACCAGGCCGAATTGCAGGCCGATGTAATCGCCGATCGTACGCAGCGAGATGCCGTAATTGGCGGTGGCGCGCACGCCCTGGAAACGGAATGAGGCCCAGTCGTGCTGCGCGTTCCAGATCAGCACCGGCGAGAACACCGCGAGCGCGACCAGCACGGCGAGATAGGGGTAAGGACTGCGCAGCCAGCGCCAGCGCCAATCCGGCACCAGCAGAAAGGCGGCAACGGCCGGCGCGAACAAGATCATGGTGAATTTCGACAGCATCGCGAGGCCGCCGAACAGACCGGCCGCCAGCCACCAGCGGCCATCGCCGCTTTGCGCCAGCCGCACCAGCGACCACATCATCGCCACCGCGAACGGGATCATGGCGACGTCGGGCGCGACCTTGGCCATCAACAGGCCGTAATAAAGCGCGGCCTCCGGCATCAGCACCGCGAACACGATCGCGCGCGCATCATGGGTGAGGCGGCGGACGATGTCGGCGAGCAATAGCTGCGTCACTAGCATCGCGACGATGCCGCCGAAGCGGACGCCGAGATTAGTGTCGCCGAAGATCGCGGTTCCGAAGCGGATCAGCCAGGCGATGCCGGGCGGATGATCGAGGAAACTGAGCGCAGCCTCCTTCGACCAGGTCCAGTAATAGGCTTCATCGGTGCGCAGCTCGATGGCCGAGGCATAGACGATGCGGAGCAGCGTCATCGCGGCGATGATCGCTGCGGCCATGAGGATCAGACGCCGTTCGGCGCCGGCTGGCTTAGCAGAGATGTCGGGAGCGATCGTCACGGCGGCGCTTTTCCCCGACTTGGAAGGGGGAGTCAATGTGGGGATCGTGCCGCATACAGCGCTGTCGTCCCGGACAAGCGCAGCGAAGCGGAGCGCCGGTCCGGGACCCATAACCACAGGGAGGGGTTGGGCGAAGGCGAAGTTACCCGCCTGCCACAAACTTCTTCCTGTGGTTATGGATCCCGGATCCGCGCGCGCCTGAGGGCGCGCTTGTCCGGGACGACAGCGGAGTGTTAGGCACCTTAACTGGCATATGACCTCGCAACCTGTCCATATCGGGAATTAAAGGTTACGCTGGCTGATCTCCTCCATGACCTGACACAACCGAATCATGGCCACCGCTCCCACACAGATGTCAGTCGTCCGCGCCGCCGGCGTGCGGCAGGTGCGACTCGTTTGCGGCATCATCCTGTTCGCCTTTGTGGTCAGTCATTTCCTCAACCACGCGCTCGGCAACATCTCGGTCGACGCCATGGAGACCGGGGTCTACTACCACACGCTGTTCTGGCAGTTCCTCCCGGTCGCGATCGTGTTCTACACGGCCGCACTCACCCATATGGGCCTCGGCGTCTACGCGCTGTATCAGCGCCGGCAGTTCCGCTGGCGAACGATCGAGCCGCTCCAGCTCGTGCTCGGCTTGAGCATCCCCGTCCTCGTCATGGGCCACGTCATCGGCGTGCGGCTCGCGCAGACGCTGTACGGACACGAGAAGCTCTATCCGCAGGAGCTCTATTTGTTCTTCGTCGCGGCGCCGGGCCTAATCTGGCAGATGACGATCCTGCTTCTCATCGCCTGGGTGCACGGCTGCATCGGCGTCTATTTCTGGCTTCGGTTGAAGCCGTTCTTCACGCGCGCGGCGCCCTATCTGCTCGCGGCCGCCGTGCTGATCCCGACGCTCTCGCTGCTCGGCGTCTACCAGGGCGGCCGCAGCGTCGTCATCGACAGTGACGATGGCGAATGGCGGAAGCAGCATCTCACCCGCCGCCAGGTCGGCACGGTTGCGGAAGGCGACACGCTCGAGCGCATCACGAGCGGTCTCACCTACGGCTATTTCGGCCTGCTGGGACTCGTGCTGGCGGCGCGCGGCGTGCGCGCTTTGCGCGAACGGCGCGGCGGCATGATCGCGCTGTCCTACGGCAACGGCAAGACGGTGCGGGTCCCCAAGGGCCTGTCGGTGCTGGAGGCGAGCCTGCGCCACAACGTGCCGCACGCCAGCGTCTGCGGCGGCCGCGCCCGCTGCTCGACCTGCCGCATCCGCATCATCGGCGATCATGATGCCCTGCCCACTCCGTCGCAGCGCGAGGCTTTCGTGCTCACCCGCGTCGGCACCGCCGATCCCTCGATCCGGCTGGCCTGTCAGCTGCGTCCGACCTCCGATCTCTCCTTCTTCCAGCTCTTCGCAGCTCACACGCATGCAACGGACGGAGCCTCGACATCGGCCAGTATCGGCCAGGAGCGCTATCTCGTCAGCCTGTTCGTGGACATGCGCGGCTCGACGCAGCTGGCCGAGAAGCGCCTGCCGTTCGACACGGTCTTCATCGTCAACCGCTTCCTCGGCGCGGTATCGCAAGCGGTGATCGAGAACGGCGGCCAGCCGAACCAATTCGTCGGCGACGGCATGCTGGCGCTGTTCGGACTCGCAGCCGACCCGCAAACCGCCTGTCGGCAGGCGATGAAGGCCGCCGCGGGAATCGCTGCGCATATCGACGAGCTCAACGATCTCCTGAGCCACGATCTGCGCCAGCCGATCCGCTTCGGCATCGGCATCCACGGCGGCGAGGTCATCATCGGCGACATCGGCTATCGCGATCACATCGTCTTCACCGCGCTCGGCGATGCCGTCAACGTCGCCGCCCGCCTGCAGGACATGACCAAGACGCTGGCCTGCGAGGCGATTGTCTCGGACGAAGTCCGCCGTACCGCTGATATCGCCGACGACGCGCTGCCGCAGCAGGAGGTCGCCATCCGCGGCCGCGACCAGCCGCTCGCAGTGCGCGTGGTGGCGAATGCGAGGGAGCTGGCGGCGCTGGTCGATCGCAGCGAGCGCGTGGCGGCGTGATTCTTTACCTCTCCCCGTAAGAACGGTGCGAGGGAGCGCACCGTCGTCGCGGCCTACTGCTCGTCAACTTCGTTACGAGCGTAACACCGGCCTGCTGCAACGCAGCGGCATGGGCTTGCTGCGAAAGCGCGAATTGACTTCACCCAAATCGTTGCGACAGATGAGCGCAGGATCGTGGTGATGACCGCCGATCCAACGAGAAGCTCCGGGAGGAGAAAGAATGTTCGATCGACGCGACCTGCTCAAGGGAGCAGGCCTTGCCGCCATGGCGGCCAGTCTGAATTCCACCAAGGCGCTGGCCCTCGACACGGTGACCCTGCCCTTCACCAACGGCGAACGGCCGCTGGTGAAATATCCGCAGAAGCGGCCGATGATCGGCCTGACCAGCCGGCCGCCGCAGCTCGAGACCCCGTTTGCGGTGTTCAACGACGGCCCGATCACGCCGAACAACGCGTTCTTCGTGCGCTATCACCTCTCCGACCTGCCCTACGATCTCGACCCCGACAAATTCACGCTAGAGGTCAAGGGCAAGGTCGACAAGCCGCTGAAATTGTCGCTGAAGGACATCCGCAAGATGAAGGCGACGGAGATCGTCGCCGTCAACCAGTGCTCCGGCAACAGCCGCGGCTTCTTCGAGCCGCGCGTCGCCGGCGGTCAGCTCGCCAACGGCGCGATGGGTTGCGCGCGCTGGCGCGGCGTGCCGCTGAAGAGCGTGCTGGAGATGGCCGGCGTGCAAAGCGGCGCCAGGCAGGTCGCCTTCAACGGCATGGACGGACCGGTCAACGACAAGACGCCGGATTTCATCAAGGCGCTCGACATCGATCACGCCACTGACGGCGAGGTGATGCTGGCCTTTGGCATGAACGGCGAGGACCTGCCGTTCCTCAACGGCTTTCCGCTGCGCCTGATCGTGCCCGGCTATTTCGGCACCTACTGGGTCAAGCACCTCAACGAGATCACCGTCATCGACAACGTCTATGACGGCTTCTGGATGAAGTCGGCCTACCGCATCCCTGACACGCCGAACAATGCGGTCGAGCCGGGCACCGCGCCAAAGGCAACGATCCCGATCAACCGCTTCACCATCCGCTCCTTCATCACCAGCGTCCCCGATGGCGCCAAGCTGAAGGCGGGGGCCGTTACCCTGCGCGGCATCGCGTTCGATGGCGGCAAGGGCATCAAGCAGGTCGAGGTCTCCACCGACGGCGGCAAGACCTGGGCCGGCGCCAAGCTCGGCAAGGACCTCGGCAAGTACGCCTTCCGCGAATGGAAGCTGCCGGTGAAGCTCGCGGCCGGCAGCCACGAGCTCAAAGTCCGCGCCACCGGCAATGGCGGCGAGACCCAGCCGGACATGCCGCGCTGGAACCCGGCGGGTTACTTACGCAACGTCGTCGAAACCGTCCGCGTCAGCGTGGCCTGAAGGAGACTGACCATGCAGCGCATCGTTCTCCTCGCCATCTCACTCGCCGTCGCCGCATTGATGGGCTCGTCACTTGCAGCGCCCGTCAATTACAAGACCCCCGACGAGGTCGCCGCTTTCAAGCCCGGTCCCAATCTCGAGGTCGTGCAGGGCAATTGCAGCGCCTGCCATTCGTCCGACTACGTCGCCACGCAGCCGCCGATGAAGGACAAGAGGGCGTTCTGGCAGGCCGAGGTGACCAAGATGATCAAGGTCTATGGCGCACCGATCGACGATGCCGATGTCGGCAAGATCGTCGATTATCTGGCCGCGACCTACTGACGGGCGCCGGCACGCGCTCCTGCCATTTGACCGCGAAACGGGCAAAACCGGCAAAAACGCCGCGAAGTTGAGCGGAATTCGGCGAAATGGCGATGTGGTTTGAGCTACCAAGCCTGCCACATTCCGCGTATCCTGTTAGGACCGAACCGGCCGGTTGGCGGGGACTGGCGGTTCGAGATCTCGGAGGAAGACCCGCGGAGAAGTCGTGATGGCTAAAGGTACGGTCAAGTGGTTCAACCCGACGAAGGGTTATGGATTTATCCAGCCTGCGTCGGGTGGCAAGGATGTGTTCGTGCATATCTCGGCAGTGCAGAAGGCCGGTCTGTCGACCCTCAACGAGGGACAGACGGTGGAATACGAAGAGATCGCAAACCGGGGCAAGACCTCCGCGGAAAACCTCAAAGTATAAGCCCGCGCCAGCCTTTGCTGCCTCCCGGATTTGTCCGGGAGCGGGCCAAGAAAATTTAAGAAGACGGCCGGTGCATTCGACGACAGGCGTTGCGATTGCACAAGGATAGCTATTTTTTCCTTGCGAAGACCGCTCATCGAACCACAGCAATGACAATCGCGACTGCACTTCGCTAACCCACCGGCAGCGGTGCGTCGCGCTTGATCTCCTCCATCACCGCATAAGTTCGCGTCTCGCGCACGCCCGGCATCGACAGCAGGGTCTCGCCGAGAAAGCGTCGATAGGCGGTCATGTCTGCAAGCCGCGCCTTCACAAGATAGTCGAAGCCGCCGGCAACCATGTGACACTCCAGCACTTCAGGGGCGAGCCTCACGGCTCGGGCGAACCGCTCGAAATTCTCGGGCGTGGTCTTGTCGAGCAGCACCTCGACGAACACCAGGAGCCCAAGGCCGAGCCGGTGCGGGTTGAGCCGCGCACCATAGCCTTCGACAAAGCCCTCGCGCTGTAGGCGCTTCAGCCGTTCGCCGATCGAGGTCGGCGACAGCCCGATGCGCTCGGCGAGCTCGACATTGGCGATGCGCCCATCCTCCTGCAGAATCGAGAGGATTTTCCGGTCTATTCGATCCAATTCCATAGCTTCTGTGACCAAATGGCTAATCCTCTTTATTTTCTAAGGCAAATTGGCTAAATTGTCTATCGAACTACGGTCACGCGGGCCTTATCCTGGATTTCAGCCGCAGGACACGCCATGCCGAACATCCCGCCTCCCTTCTCCGCGCCCTACGCTCCCGATGATTCCGAGATCGCCGCAAAGCTTCTGCCGGCCTCGCATCTCGCCCCGCCCCAGAACGGCCGGATCGACCGCACCGCGACGCGGCTGATCGAGGCGATCCGCAAGCGCGACGACCGGCTCGGCGGGGTCGAGGACATGCTGCGGGAGTTCGCGCTCTCGACCAAGGAGGGGCTGGCGCTGATGGTGCTGGCCGAGGCGCTGCTGCGCGTGCCCGATGCGCGCACGGCCGACCAGTTCATCGAGGACAAGCTCGGCGAGGGCGATTTCATCCATCACGAGACCAAGTCCACCGCGTTCCTGGTCAACGCCTCGGCCTGGGCGCTCGGCCTGTCGGCGCGGGTGATCCAGCCGGGCGAGACGCCCGACGGCACTATCGGCCGGCTGGTGAAGCGGCTCGGCGCACCGGCGGTGCGCACCGCGACGCGCCAGGCGATGCGGTTGATGGGCAATCATTTCGTGTTAGGGGAGACCATCGAGCAGGCGCTGGAGCGGGCTCGGCCGCGCTCGGGCCAGAAGCCGCGCTATTCCTTCGACATGCTCGGCGAAGGCGCGCGCACGGCCGCCGATGCCAAGCGCTATTTCGACGCCTATGCCAGCGCGATTGACACGATCGGCAAGGCTTCGGGCAACCATCCCCTGCCCGACCGGCCCGGCATCTCGGTCAAGCTCTCGGCGCTGCATCCGCGTTTCGAGGCGATCAGCCGCGGCCGCGTGATGGCCGAGCTGGTGCCGCTATTGCTGGACCTTGCGCAGCGCGCCAAGACGCATGACCTCAACTTCACGGTCGATGCCGAGGAAGCCGACCGGCTGGAGCTGTCGCTCGACGTGATCGCGGCGACGCTCGCCGATCCCTCGCTTTCCGGCTGGGACGGATTTGGCCTCGCGATCCAGGCCTATCAGAAGCGCGCCAGCGCAGTAATCGACTATGTCGATGAACTCGCCCGCGCGCATGACCGCAAGCTGATGGTGCGCCTCGTCAAGGGCGCCTATTGGGACACCGAGATCAAGCGCGCGCAGGAGCGCGGGCTCGACGGCTATCCCGTGTTCACGCGCAAGGCGATGACCGATCTGAACTTCGTCGCCTGCGCGACGAAGCTTCTCGCCTTGCGGCCGCGCATCTTCCCGCAATTCGCCACCCACAACGCGCTGACGGTCGCGACCGTGCTGGAGCTCGCAGCAGATGGCGGCGGCTTCGAGTTCCAGCGCCTGCATGGCATGGGCGAAGCGCTCTACGAGCAACTCGCAAAGGATCATCCTGACATCGCCTATCGCACCTATGCGCCGGTCGGCAGCCATCGCGACCTGCTCGCCTATCTGGTGCGACGGCTGTTGGAGAACGGCGCCAACTCGTCCTTCGTGGCGCAGGCGGCCGATTATCGCGTGCCGGTTTCGGCGCTGCTGCAGCGCCCGGCGAATGCCATCGGCCGGGCGCAACAGGCACCTCATGCCAAGATTCCGTTGCCGGCAGATCTGTTCGCGCCGGAGCGGCGCAATTCGCGCGGCGTCGAATTCGGTGAGCGTGCCGCCCTCGACGGGCTCCTGACGGACGTGAAGGCCGCGGCGGCCGAGCTCAAGCCTGTCGCTGACGCAACACCGGATCAGGCCAACGCGGCGGTGACGGCTGCGCGCGCCGGCTTTGGCAGCTGGAGCCGGACGCCTGTAGGCACGCGCGCGGCGGCGCTGGAGCAGGCCGCGCATCTCCTGGAAACCCGCAGCGCCCGTTTCATCGCGCTGCTGCAAGCCGAGGGCGGCAAGACGCTCGACGACGCTCTGTCCGAGTTGCGCGAAGCCGCCGACTTCTGCCGCTACTATGCTGCGCAGGGCCGCAAGCTGTTCGGAAACGATGCCGCCATGCCCGGCCCGACCGGCGAGAGCAATGTGCTTAGCCTGCGCGGCCGCGGCGTGTTCGTCGCGATCTCGCCGTGGAATTTTCCGCTCGCAATCTTCCTTGGCCAGGTGACCGCGGCGCTGATGGCCGGCAACAGCGTGGTGGCGAAACCCGCCGAGCAGACGCCGCGCATCGCGCGCGAGGCCGTTGCCCTGCTGCACGAGGCCGGCATCCCCAGAAGCGCGCTGCATCTCGTCACCGGCGACGGCCGCATCGGCGGCGTCCTCACCGCGCATCCTGATGTCGCCGGAGTAGTCTTCACCGGCTCGACCGAGGTCGCGCGCCAGATCAACCGGACGCTGGCCGCCAAGGACGGGCCGATCGTGCCGCTGATCGCGGAGACCGGCGGCATCAATGCCATGATCGCGGATGCGACCGCACTGCCCGAGCAGGTCGCCGACGACGTCGTGACCTCCGCGTTCCGTTCCGCAGGGCAACGTTGCTCGGCGTTGCGGCTTTTGTTCGTGCAGGAGGATGTCGCCGACCGCATGATCGAGATGATCGCGGGCGCCGCGCGCGAACTGAAAATCGGCGATCCCGCGGATGTCGCGACCCATGTCGGTCCGGTGATCGATGAGGAGGCCAAGCAGCGCCTCGATGCGCATATCGCGCGGATGAAGCGCGAGGCGCGGCTGCATTTTGCGGGCACCGCGCCGGACGGCTGCTTCGTCGCGCCGCATATCTTCGAGCTCAAGGAGGCCGGTCAGCTCACCGAGGAGGTGTTCGGCCCGATCCTGCATGTCGTGCGCTATCGCGCGGAGAACCTGGCGCGTGTGCTGGAATCCATCGCGCGCACCGGCTACGGGCTCACCCTCGGCATCCATTCGCGCATCGACGACACCATCGAGGCCATCGTCGACCGCGTCCAGGTCGGCAACATCTACGTCAACCGCAACATGATCGGCGCCGTGGTCGGCGTGCAGCCGTTCGGCGGCAGCGGCCTGTCCGGAACCGGCCCCAAGGCCGGCGGCCCGCACTACCTCGCGCGCTTTGCCACCGAGCAGACCGTGACGATCAACACGGCTGCGGCCGGCGGCAATGCTGCGTTGCTTGCGGGGGAGGAGTGAGGCCCTGCGCCAGGCGCCGTTGCATCCCGGCAAAACATCGGTCTAATGCTCTCATCACGCGCCCGCGCCAATTCCAGCGCGCGGGAAACGACTGAAGCGAGGGAGCGACGCCGCGATGGAGAAGGGCATTTTTGCAGGCCTGAAGGTGCTGGACTGCGCGAGCTTCATCGCAGCGCCCGCGGCCGCGACCGTGCTGTCGGATTTCGGCGCAGACGTCATCAAGATCGAGCCGCCCGGCACTGGCGACCCCTATCGCAACCTGCCGAACCTGCCGGGCTATCCCTCAGGCGAGCACAATTTCGCCTGGCTGCTGGAGGCGCGCAACAAGAAGAGCATCGCGCTCGACTTGTCGAAGCCGGAGGCGCAAGCCGTGCTCTACAAGCTCGTGGCGGAGGCCGACGTCTTCATCACCAACATGCCGCCGCCGGTGCGCGCCAAGCTCGGCATCACCTATGATCATCTCGCCCATCTCAACGACCGGCTGATCTACGCCTCCTTCACCGGCTATGGCGAAAAGGGCGAGGAAGCCAACAAACCCGGCTTCGACAGCAACGCCTATTGGGCGCGGTCCGGCCTGATGGATCTCGTCCGCGCCGACACCGACACCACGCCGGCGCGCTCGGTCGCGGGCATGGGCGACCATCCTTGCGCCATGGCATTCTACGGCGCGATCGTCACCGCACTGTATCAGCGCGAGAAGACTGGCAAGGGCTCGCACGTCGCTTCCAACCTGATGGCGAACGGGGTGTGGGCCGCGAGCGTGCTGGCGCAGGCCAAGCTCTGCGGCGCCAAGTTCGGCGAGCGGCGCCCGCGCGAGCGCGCGCTTAACGCGGTGGCCAATCATTACCAGTGCAAGGACGGCCGCTGGCTGATCCTGTCGCTGCTGAACGAAGAGAAGCAGTTTCCGACGCTGGCCAAGTGCCTGGGCCGTGAGGATCTGATCAACGACCCCCGCTTCGCCACCAAGGCCGACCGTCACGCCCGCTCGGTCGAGCTGATCAGGATTTTGGACGAGACCTTCGCCACCAGGGATCTCGCCGAATGGCGGAGAATCCTCGACGGTAACGGCCTGGTGTTCGGCGTCGTCGCCATCCTGGACGACATCCCCAACGACAAGCAGATGCTCGACAACGAGGTGCTGGTGCCGTTCGAGAACGACACCATGCTGACCATCAACAGCCCGATCTGGATCGACGGCGCCAAGAAGGTGCAGCCGCGCAAGCCGCCAGCCGTCGGCGAGCACAGTGACGAGATTTTGCGCGGGGCGGGATTTGACGAGGCGGCGATCAAGCAGCTGCGGGGGTCGGGAGCGGTCGGTTAGGAGCGCGCCACTCTAACCTCGTCATTGCGAGCCAACGGGTCCGCGCGGAGCGCGGCCCCGTTGGCTCGCAATGACGGCGTGGGGCGATCTCGCTTATAATCGCAGCAACAACACGCCTCGCGAGGTCCTATGCCTAGCTACCGCCTGCACTACTTCCCCGAATCCGGCAACAGCTACAAGCTGGCGCTGATGCTGACGCTCTGCGGCGAGACGTTTGAGCCGGTCTGGACCGATTTTGCCGGCGGCGTCACGCGCACGGCGGAATGGCGCAAGGCCGTCAACGAGATGGGCGAGATTCCCGTGCTCGAGATCGACGGCGTGAAGATGACGCAGACCGCGCCGCTGCTGCTGAAGCTGGCCGAGCAATACGGGCGCTTCGGCGCCGAGACGGAGGACGAGAAGTTCGAGCTCTTGCGCTGGCTATTCTGGGACAACCACAAGCTCACCGGCTACATGGCGACCTACCGCTTCATGCGCGCCTTCACCGAGAAAAACGATCCGCAGGTGCTGAAGCATTTTCGCCGGCGGCTCGAAGACTTTCTCGGTATCCTCGACGGCCATCTCCAGCACAATGCATTCGCGATCGGCGCAAGGCCGACGGTCGCGGACATCTCGATGATGGCCTATCTGCATTATCCCAGCGACGAGCATGGCTTCGATTTCGCATCGAGCCATCCCGCCATCCATGCCTGGCTCGGCCGCATGGCCGCGCTGCCGGGCTGGAAGCCGGCCTACGAGCTGCTGCCGGGAAAACGGATGACCAACTACGCGACGTGAGGACTCTCTCTTCTCCCTCTCCCCGTTCTTACGGGGAGAGGGTTGGGTGAGGGGCTTCTCTCCACATGTGAGTTCGTCGAGGGACCTGTACCCCCTCACCCGAATTCGATCTGCGATCGAATTCGACCTCTCCCCGCAAGCGGGGAGAGGTAAGCAAGCTCACCTCAGCGACAGCCAGCCCAGCGTGAACAGAATTCCGCCGACGATGACGGCCACCGCGACGGCCCAGATGCTGACGCGGGCGCTGCCGGTGACCTGCTTGACTTCCTCGTTCCGCGCGATCTCGCGATTGCGCGCCTTGTTGGCGTTGCCGGTATCCGTCATGGGTCATCCAAATCGCTTGAGACTTTATCTTGCGCGTGATCCTTCGGAAAACCGCTCCACACTTTTCCTGGATCACGCGCTAACGCGTCTTGATGAAGCACATGCCGATGCGGCGCGAGGCCGCGGCGGCCTGGCAGGTCAGACCGCTAGCACAGCTCCATGACGTAAAACTCCTGTCCGGCGTTCCCGATCCCGGATCTTGCAGGGAACAATGCGCGCCCCAGCCGTCCTGATATTCGCTGCCGGCGAGCTCGCGACTGCCGCGGGTCTGCGGCCGACTGGCAAATCCGCGTGAGAAATCAGGGATCTTTCCGGCCGCGAACGCGGTCAGGATGTCGCGGCGGCGGAGCTGGTCGCCGAAGAAGTGTGGCGAGGCCGCCACGATGGCGGCATTCGACGGTCTGTCCGCAAGCCAATCGACGCCCGGGAAATGGAAGCCGCCGATGCCACGGGTCTGGTGACAGCCAGTGCAGGTGACGTCGTTGAGACGGCGCTGGAAGCCTGCGACCGAACGGACGTTCTGCATGTCGAGGCCGCGTGCCGCCGCCTGCTTCAGCGCGCCGACCACGTCATTGTCGGTGAAGACGGGATCGCCTTTGCCCTCCCCCTGCATCATGCCGAACTCCGGCTGCAAGGCTGAAGCGTCGAGGCCGGCGGGGGTCGGCACGATTGCGACCCTGGCCAGGAATTTCTCCGGGATCAACACGGTGCCGCGATCGAACGCGCGTAAGTTCTCCGGCGCGAGCAGCCACGCCTTGAAGTCGCGCCGCAGCGCATCGTCGGCAAGAATGCGATCGCGGTCGATCTGGTTCTCCAGCGTCGATTCCACGAATGTCCTGGTGGCGGCATTGTACTTGAACACCTTGAGAAGATAGTCGGAGCGGAAATCGTGCAGCGCCGATTTCGGCGCGACCGAGACCTGGATGTTGGTCTCGATGCTGTCGAGCATGGCGTCGTCAGGCGGAGCGCGACCGCCGATCAAGCCCTGCCAGTCGCCATTGTCGAGCCAGCGCCGCGCGATCTCGGCGCAGCTGATCGGCTTGCCGTTCGCATCCGTCTGGCGCCCATCGCGCGCCTTCATCACGAGGTTGAATGTCATCGGCAGGCGCGTTGCGGTCTTGCCGCCATCCGGCCCGCTGTCGAAGCGCGCCAGACGATAGATCAGCCGGATCTCGCCACAGGACTCTTCCGAGACATAGGCACGATCCATGCGATTGACGATGCCGGCCAGCACGAAGCGCGCCTCGCGCGATTTCAGATTGGCCCGATCGAACAATTGTACGTCGAAGCCCTCGCCGACGCCGATGGTCTCGCCCGGATAGGTCGCCCTGAACCATGCGATATAGCGGTCGAATTCCGCATCGATCGCGGGCAGAATGTCTTTCAGCTGCGGCAGCGAGGCGAACATCGGCTCGGTCGTGAGCGGGACGTCCGAATTCCGCTCCGGCGACAAAAGACGCGAGATCGTCAGCGTGTTGTTCTGGTCGAGCTTGCGCAGGAGATCGGGATCGGTAATCGCGGTGCCGCGCGTCAGCGCGGTCCTCTCCGCTGCGAACAGCGAAACCACACCGCCCAGCAATGCGGCGGCAGCAACGAGAATTCGCAAGGCGCGGCCCATGCCTGAGGTAACACCGCGCAAGCGTGCCTATTCAAGCAAAAAGGCGCCTCACATCGCAGTGAAGCGCCTCTTCGAAAGTCGGATATCGGACGCTCAGCGTCCGGTGATCAGCCCCCTCGAGGTGACGACCACCCAGCGGCCATCCTGGCGGCGGATCGCATCGACACGGCCGACGCCGGGGATGGGGTCGCCGGGATAGACCTCGTAGAGGCCGTCGCGGCCCTCGATCAGCGCGCCGCCATTGCCGGCGCTGCGCAGCCGCCAGCCTTCGATCGTCGGCAGACGCCCAACTTCGGTCTTGGGAGCTGCGGGCGCCGGGACCGGTGCGGCCGCCGCGGTCGCGACCTGCGTCGGCGCGATCGAGCCGGTGGTCTCCTTGGGCACCGCTGCAGCGGCCTGCGCAGGCGCGGCGGGCGGCGTGGCGCGGAGCTTGTCGACGGCCTCGGACAGCTTTGCGATCCTGGCCAGCGGCTCGGCCTGCGCCTTTTCGAGCTTGTCCAGGCGGTCGTTGGCCCGGTTGAACTGGGTGAGGCCGGTCTTCGAGCTCTGCTCGACATTGGCCTTCAGGGCGACGAGGTCGGCGTCGATCCGCGCCACGGACGCATCCAGCGCGCTGGTATCGGCGACCTGGACCGGAGCCGGGGCGGGTGCGGCGAAACGCATCATGCCGGCGGTCGCAAGCGCGCCGCTGATCGCGCCGACGCTGGCGGCAATCGCCACCACCGCGGCCATCGCCGACAGCCGGCGCTTGCTGCCGGACTCGCGCGGCTCGTCGGCCTTCCCATGCGGGGCGAACTCCTCGCGCTCCCAGGCGCGGTCGGCGGGCGGCATGACGATGAGCTTGCCGTGCTTCGGCTCGGGCTTGGCCTCAGCTTTGGCGTCAGTCTTGGCGTCAGTCTTGGCCTCAGTCTTGGCCTCAAACTTCGGCACTTCGATCCGCGGCGGCTCAATCTTCGGGGCGTCCGCCTTGACCGGATCGGGCTTGGGCGGCGCTTCGTGGTCGGGGGCGATCGAGGGGGCCTCGATACCCGCGGCAGCCTCGATGGCCTGCGGCGCTGCCGCGTCGATGGCAGCGGAATCCTGGGCAGCCTGCTCGGGCATTGGTTCGCTCACGGCTCAAATACTCCAGTCTCGGTTGACCTTTTGGTAACTTTCATTGCTTGCGAAATCCTTACCTCGGGACCCGCTTACCGAAATTTTAGGAATTCATCCGGGGCCGAATTGGGCCGGGAAAGTGGAACCGGTGTGGCGGGCGTGAAACAGTTCGTAATCGGGGGAAGATGAACGGGGGCGGAATGGCCCCCATGGCGTCATTGCGAGCGCAACTCCGCGGAGGCAGTCTGGATTGCTTCGTCGCAAGGGCTCCTCGCAATGACGGAGCGCGCCGCGCGCGCTCCGATCAAATCACTATCCGTCACATCACGACGGGAGCATCCGGCAGCTCGTTCGCATGCGGCCCTTGCTTAGGAAAATGCTTTGCCATTTCGCGCGAGACGGCCTCGATGCCACTGATCACGCCGCGTTCGAACCGGCCCGATCTGAACTCGGCCTCTATCGCGCGGCAGATCGTCTCCCAACCCTCCGCGCCGACCTTCGCGTCGATGCCGCGATCGGCGATGATCTCGACGTCGCGGTCCGCGAGCAGGAGATAGATCAGAACGCCATTGTTGTGGGCGGTGTCCCAGACACGCAGATGCGAGAACACGTCGAGCGCGCGCTCGCGGGCCGGCTGGTTGCGGAACAGCGGGCCGCCGTCGAGCGCCCCTTCGACGACGAAGCGGACCTGGCCGGAATGGGTGGCTTCGCCGCGCTTGATCGCCTGCTCGATGCGGTCGAGCACCGCTTGCGGAAAGATCTGCTTCGCCCGCCAGTGATGCTGCACGAGATGTCGGGCAATGCGCTTGATGCTCATGATAGCTACCAGCTCCCCGAGGCGCCGCCGCCGCCAAAACTGCCGCCGCCGCCGCTGAAGCCGCCGCTACTCGACGATCCGCTACTCCATCCGCCGGAGGAGCCGCTCGACCACGAGCCGCCGCGCGAGCGGCCCGTGCCCGGCGTGATCGCCGAAAACAGATCGGCGATGAATCCGACGATGAAGCCGAGGATGCCGACAGCCGCCGCGAGCGCCGCGGAGCCGAGAATGAGCCAGGTTACCGCTGCGATGATGCCCCCGGTCACCAATGATCCGAGCAGCCGCCCCAGGATGGCGCGGAAGAACCCGCCGACGCCGATCGAGGCAAACAGCGCCACCGCAAACACCGGCGCCAGATCATCCAGATTATTGTGGGCGAAGTTGACGCTGCGCGAGGGCGGTGGCAGCGGCTCGCCGTCGATCACTCGTAACATGCGGTCCACGCCCGCGCTGATGCCCGCGGCGAAATCGCCGCTCCTGAATTTGGGGGTGATAGCCTCGTCGATGATGCGCCGGGAGGTGACGTCGGTGAGCACGCCTTCGAGACCGTAGCCGACCTCGATGCGTAAATGCCGGTCGTTCTTGGCGACGACCAGGATCGCGCCGTCGTCGACCTTCTTGCGGCCGATCTTCCAGGCCTCCGCGACCCGGATCGAGAATTGCTCGATCGTCTCCGGCTGCGTGGTCGGGACGATCAGCACGGCGATCTGGCTGCCCTTGCGATTCTCGAACTCGCGCAGCTTTTGCGTGAGCGTGGCGATGTCGCCGCTGGAGAGCGTGCCGGTCTGATCGACGACGCGGCCGGTGAGCTGGGGGACGGCGACATCGGCTGAGGCGGCATACGACCACGTCAGTATGATTGCGAGCAGGAACGCCTTGACGACGCGCATCGGGGCTCGACGCGCTTACTTCGACGGCGCCGGCGCCGCGTTAAAATCCACCTTCGGCGCGGTCGAGATCGCCTTCTCGTTCTCGACCGTGAAGTTCGGCTTCTCCTTGTAGCCGAACATCATCGCTGTGAGATTGGTCGGGAACGAGCGGACGGTGACGTTATAATCCTGCACCGCCTTGATGTAGCGGTTGCGCGCCACCGTGATGCGGTTCTCGGTGCCCTCGAGCTGCGACATCAAATCCTTGAACAAGGCATCGGACTTCAGCTGCGGATAGTTCTCGGTGACGACCAGGAGGCGCGACAGCGCGCTGGAGAGCTCGCTCTGCGCGGCCTGGAATTTCTGGAACGCGGCGGGATCGTTCAGCACCTCCGGCGTCGCCTGGATGCTGCCGACCTTGGCGCGTGCATTGGTGACGCCGAGCAGCACGTCCTTCTCCTGCTGGGCAAAGCCCTTCACCGAGTTGACGAGATTGGGCACGAGATCGGCGCGGCGCTGATATTGGTTCACGACCTCGGACCAATTGCCCTTGATCTGCTCGTCCTCGCTCTGGATCGCGTTGTAGCCGCAATTGGTCAGGCTCAGCGAGGCCAGGGCGGCCAGCACGGTCAGGATCTTGCGCATTAAATTTCTCCCGGTGGAATCCGGCGCAAACTATCAGATTGCGCGCCTGAGAAAAGCAGCCGGCTGACGCAAGCCCTCTTGCCTCGCACCGGCCGACATAGTCAACTCCGGCAAAACAAGAGCGGAAACACCAGGGGGAACGCGATGTCCTCGTTCGAGACCATCCTCGTGGAACGGCCTGAGCCGGCGATCACCCGTGTCGTGATGAACCGGCCCGAGGCGCGCAACGCGCAGAACCTGCAAATGACCTACGACCTCAACGCCGCCTTCGATGCGGCGGTGCAGGACGATGCGGTCAAGGTGATCATTCTCGCCGGGAACGGCCCGCACTTCTCCTCCGGCCACGACCTGCGCCCCGGAGACAAGAATACCGCTGGGGTCGATTTCCCGCCGATCGGAAATTGGGGTGGCTTTGCCGAGCCGAACGCCCATGGCCGGTTCGCCCGCGAGCAGGAAATTTATCTCCAGATCACCCGGCGCTGGCGCAATCTGGCAAAGCCCATCATTGCCGAGGTGCATGGCAAGTGCATCGCCGGCGGCTTGATGCTGGCCTGGGCCTGCGACCTCATCGTCGCCAGCGACGATGCGCAGTTCTGCGATCCCGTGGTCACCATGGGCGTGTGCGGCGTCGAATGGTTCGTGCATCCCTGGGAGCTGGGGCCACGCAAGGCCAAGGAGTTCCTGTTCACCGCCGACAGCTGGAGCGCGCAGGAGGCGCACCAGCTCGGCATGGTCAACCAAATCGTGCCGCGCGCCGAGCTGTCGTCGCGCGTGCTGGAGCTGGCGCGAAGGATCGCGACAAAACCGTCCTTCGCGCTGAAGCTGACCAAGGAGGCGGTCAACCGCTCGGTCGACGTCATGGGCCAGCCGGCCGCGATCGACCAGGCCTTCGCGCTGCATCAGCTCTGCCACGCGCACAATCTCCAGGAGTTCGGCATGATCATCGATCCATCCGGCCTGCATCCCTCCGTACGCAAGCCGCCGGCCGCCGCGGAGTAGACGCGATGGATCTCAATCTCAGTGACGAGCAAAAGTTGCTGCGCGAGAGCGCGGAACGATTCGTGGCCGAAAGCTACGATGCCGAGCACCGCCGCAAGATGGCGAACGATCCGCTCGGCTTCAGCCCGGCCGTTTGGAAGCAATTCGCCGAGCTCGGCTGGCTGGCGCTGCCGCTTCCGGAAGAGTTCGGCGGGCTCGGCGGCGGCGCGGTCGATATCGGCATCTTGATGGAGGCCTTCGGCCGGGGCCTGGTTTGTGAGCCTTATGTCGCAACCGTCGTGCTCGGGGCCGCGCTGATCGCCAGATGCGGCACCAGCGAGCAGAAGCAGGCGAGCCTGCCCAAGGTGGCGGACGGATCACTGAAGCTTGCGCTGGCGCATTCGGAGCGCGCCGCCCGGTTCGATCTTGCCAAGGTCACGACCAGCGCCAACAAGACCGGACAAGGCTGGCGCCTTTCCGGCAGCAAGATCGCCGTGCTCGACGGACATGCCGCCGACGAGATCATCGTCTCCGCCCATGTCCACGATCATCGGGGCCCCTCGGGCCGGATCGGCCTGTTCCTCGTGCAGGCGACGACGTCGGGCCTCGTCATCAGTGATTATCCCCGTCTCGGCGGCGGACGCGCCTGCAACATCGAGCTGTTCGACGCGCATCTGCCGGAAGACGCCCTGCTCGGCGACGGCAGCGACGCCGTGCCCGCGATCGAATGGGCGATCGATCGCGCCATGGCCGCGCTAGGTGCGGAGGCCGTCGGGATCATGCAGACGCTGCTCGACACCACGCTCGACTACACCAAGATCCGAAAACAATTCGGCCGGCCGCTCTCCGCCAACCAGGTGATCCGCCACCGCCTCGCCGACATGGCGATGCAGGTGGACGAGGCCCGCTCGATGGCGCTGCGCGCGGCGTTGAAGGCCAATAGCGCGCCGATCGAGCGTGCCCGGGCCGCCTCGGGCGCGAAGGCGAAGATCGGCAAATGCGCGCGTTTCGTCGGCGAGCAGTCGATCCAGCTCCATGGCGGCATGGGTGTCACCGAGGAGCTCGAGGTCGGCGCCTATTTCAAGCGGCTGGTCGCCTTCGACACGCTGTTCGGCGGCAGCGCGCATCATTATGCCCGCCACGCCGAGCTGGGCCGCAGGGCCATCTCTGCTTAACAAGGAGCGCATCATGGACCTGTCGTTCAATGCCAAGGAGCGCGCCTTCCAGAGCAAGGTGCGCGGCTTCATCGCCAAGAATCTCACCGCGGAAATGAAGCGCGCAACCGCGCTGACGCCATCGGTGTTCTCCGATCCTGACATCGGGATAGCCTGGCAGCGCGCGCTGCACGCCAACGGCTGGGGCGCACCGGGCTGGCCGGTCGAATATGGCGGCCCCGACTGGACGCCGGCGCAGCGCTGGATCTTCGAGACCGAATGCGCCCGCGCCGGCGTGCCCAACGTCAACGTGATGGGCGTGAAGATGGTCGGGCCCGTCATCATCGGCTTCGGCAGCCCCGAGCAGAAGAATTTCTATCTGCCGCGAATTCTCTCGGGCGAGGATTATTGGTGTCAGGGCTATTCCGAGCCGGGGTCCGGCTCCGATCTGTCGTCCCTCAAGACGCGCGCGGTGCGCGACGGCGACGACTACGTCATCAACGGCACCAAGATCTGGACCACGCATGCGCATCACGCCAACCGCATGTTCGCGCTGGTGCGCACCAGCGACGGGCCGCGGCAGCAGGACGGCATCAGCTTCATTCTGATAGACATGAAGACGCCGGGCATCACCATCCGTCCCATCCTTACCATCGGCGGCGACCACGAGGTCAACCAGGTGTTCTTCGACGACGTGCGCGTGCCCGTCGCCAATCGCGTCGGCGAGGAAGGCAAGGGCTGGACCTACGGCAAATATCTGCTCGAGTTCGAGCGCGGCGCGGGCATCGCCTCGGCCAAGCTGCGCGAAGGATTGAAGGCGATTGCCGATCTTGCAGAGTCCGACCTCACGGGCCGCGCCATCGACAGCCCCGACATCGCGACGCGGATTGCCGAGGTCGAGGTCGACATCGACGCGCTCGAGATGACGGAGCTACGCGTGCTCTCGGCACTCCAGACCGGCCAGAATCCCGGCGCGGTGTCGTCGATCCTGAAGCTGCGCAACAGCGAGATCCGCCAGGCCGTGACGCGGTTAGGGGCCGACGTGATCGGCCATGACGCCCTCGCCGTCGAGCCGATGCGCCCGCTCTACAAGCTCAACCACGAGCCGGCGACGCCTGAGGAGATGCTGACGGTGATGCCGGAATATCTCAACGGCCGCGCCTACACCATCTTCGGCGGTACCTCGGAGATCCAGCGGGATATTATCGCGAAGATGATGCTGGGGATTTGACGGGGCGGGCTGGCGTGGATCGAGCCACTCGCTCGGTGTCGTCCCCGCGAAGGCGGGGACCCATAACCACAGGGAGTTGTGGTGATGGGGACTTGGAGTTGCCAGCTTCGCGCGACAACCACTCCCTGTGGTTATGGGTCCCGGGCTCGCGCTGCGCGCGCCCCGGGACGACGGCTCCGTTCGACGCAACAGCTAGCGCACTTACCCCGCCGCCTTCGCGTCCCGGATCGCCTGCCAGATCTTCTGCGGCGTCAGGGGCGTATTCAGCTGGGTGATGCCGAGCTCGGCGAGCGCGTCCATCACGCCGTTGGTGACGCAGGGCGGGCCGCCGATGGCGCCGGATTCGCCGCAGCCCTTGGCGCCGAGCGGATTGGTGCGGCAGGGCGCGGAATCGTCCAGCGTCACCACGATCGGCGGCACGTCATCGGCGCGCGGGATGCAGTAATCCTGGTAGCTCGCGGTCAGCAGCTGGCCGTCGGCATCATACGACACGCCTTCATACAGCGCCTGGCCGATGCCTTGCGCGACGCCGCCATGGATCTGCCCCGTGACCAGCATCGGGTTCACGGCGACGCCGACGTCATCGACCGTGGTGTAGCGCACGACCTTGGAGACGCCGGTCTCCGGGTCGATCTCGACCTCGCAGATATGCGTGCCGTTGGGCCAGCTGGGACCATCGACCTCGCCTTCGGAATCGACGCTGAGCTTGGCGCCGCTCTCCTTCTCGGCGAGATCGAACAGGCTGATGCGGCGGTCGGTGCCGACCACGGTGAGCATGCCGCCCTGATATTCGATGTCCTCGACCGAGGTCTCCAGCACGTTCGCCGCCTTCTCGCGCGCCTTCTGGATCAGATCGTTGGAGGACACGGCAACCGCAGTGCCGCCGACGAACAGCGAGCGCGAGCCGACGCTGCCGAAGCCCATCGCGAGATCAGTGTCGCCCTGCACCACGTCGATCTTGTCCATGGGAATGCCGAGCGTGTCGGAGATCATCTGGGTGTAAGTGGTCTGCAGCCCCTGCCCCATCGCCATGGTGCCGGAATGCAGCACGACGCGCCCTTGCGAGGTCGCTTGCAGCGTGACCTTTTCGGTGTGGGCGCGGCCGCCGGTCCACTCGATGTAGGAGGTGAGGCCACGGCCGTAGAGCAGG
Organism: Bradyrhizobium sp. NBAIM18; assembly: GCF_020193825.1. Lineage (NCBI taxonomy): Bacteria > Pseudomonadati > Pseudomonadota > Alphaproteobacteria > Hyphomicrobiales > Nitrobacteraceae > Bradyrhizobium > Bradyrhizobium sp. NBAIM18. The sequence goes on along the minus strand of NZ_JADYVO010000005.1, from coordinate 18,890 downwards.
CCCTTCTTCTTCGCCGCCTTCTTGCGCGCGGCGAAGCCGTCCCAGTCGGCAAGCTTCACGGCCCGGTCGAGCATGTGCGCGAAGGCACCGGAATCGTAGACCTGCCCGGCCGCATTGGTGTAGGGCAGCTGTGCCGGCTTGATGTAATTGGCCTTGCGGATCGCGCGCGGATCCATGCCGATCTTGCGTGCGGCGGCGTCGAACAGGCGCTCGACGATGAACACGGCTTCGGGGCGGCCGGCGCCACGATAGGCCCCGACCGGCGCGGTGTGGGTCATCACCGACTTCACCTCGAAATGCACCAGCGGCAGGTCGTAGACGCCGGTCTGCACGAACGGCCCGAGCACCAGCGGGATGATGTTGGCCGCGCCCGAGGAATAGGCCCCGGTGCAGCCGATCGACTTGACGCGATAGGCCAGCACCTTGCCCTTCTCATCCAGCGCGAACGACGCCGTGGACGTGAGGTCGCGGCCGTGGGTGCCGCCGACGAACTCGTCGGTGCGGTCGCCGCGCCAGCGGATCTTCTTGTTCAGCTTGGTGGCGGCATAGGCGACGATGCCATCCTCGGGATAGAGATTGGTCTTCTGGCCGAAGCCGCCGCCGATGTCGCCGACCAGCACGCGGACGCTGTCCTTGGGACGCTTCAGCACGGCTTCCGCCAGCACGTCGCGGGTCGAGGCCGGCGTCTGCGACTGCACGTGCAGCAGGAGACGGCCGGACTTCTTGTCGATCTCGGCAATCGTCGAGCGCGGCTCCATCGCGGACGGAACGAGACGTTGGCTGACGATATCGAGCTCGACCGTGTGCGCCGCCTTGGCAAAGGCCTCGTCGACCTTGGCGGCATCGCCGTAGCTCATGGCGCCGACGATGTTGTCGGGCGCCTCCGGCCACACCACGGGCGCGCCTGATTTCACCGCCTCGACGGGATCGACCACCGCGGGCTGCACATCGTATTCGACCACGATCGCCTCGGCCGCGCTCTGCGCCTCCACGCGCGAGGAGGCCACCACCGCGGCCACGGCCTCGCCGGCGTAGCGGACGACCTCGTGGGCGAGCAGCCGGCGCGGCGGCACGGTCATCGGCTTGCCGTCCGGGCGCTTGAAGATGTTCAGCGTCGGGATGGTACCGATGTCGTCCTTGACGAGGTCCGCGCCGGTGTAGATCGCGGCAATGCCCGGCATCGAAGCCGCGGCGCTGGTGTCGATCGAGACGATCTTGGCGTGGGCGTGCGGCGAGCGCAGCACGTGCAACCACAGCGCGCCGTCCGCCGGCTTGTCATCGATGAACTGTCCCTTCCCGGTGAGCAGCCTCTGGTCTTCCAAACGCTTGACGGGCTGCCCCGCTCCGAAACGCAAATTGCCGGGAAGAATGTTCATTCCGCTGTATCCTCGAGATCGGGAAAAACGACGGCGGCGGTTTTAACCGATTTTGCGCGCCAGACAACCGAGCCCCGGCACATCTGCGATGCGCGTCAGAGCCCCTTGCAGGTACGGATTGGGCGGCTAGGACCTGTCGATATCGACAATGCTCACATTCACGTCACGGGTGTCCGAGCCGCGCTTGACCGTGAGCCGAACGGTCTTTCCGGCCCCGGCCTGCTCGAGCGCATCGGTCAGGTCGGCAAGGCGCCGCACCGGCTTGCCTTCCACCGCGGTGATGATGTCGCCGACCGCTCCCGTGGAAAAGTTGACACCGCGAATCCCCGCCCCCTCGGCAGGACTGCCGGGGGCCGTCCGCACCACGATCACCCCTTCGACAGCAAGCCGGGTCGAAACATCCTCGCCGGCGGCCACGATGCCGATGCCCGGCGTCGGCACGCGGCCGTTGCGGATGAGCTCAGGGACAATCCGGTTCACGACGTCGACCGGGACCGCGAAGCCGATGCCGGCGTTCGAGCCGGACGGCGAGATGATGGCTGTGGTGACGCCGATCAGCCGGCCTGCGGAATCCAGCAGCGGCCCGCCCGAATTGCCGGGGTTGATCGCGGCATCGGTCTGGATGACGTTGGCGATCTCCCGGCCGCCATGGGTCGGGAGCCGGCGCTTGAGCGCGCTGATGATGCCAGAGGTCATCGACTGATCCAGCCCGAAGGGATTGCCGATCGCGAAAGCGGATTGTCCGACTTTCAGGTCGCTCGAACTGCCGAGAGCGATCGGCGCTGGAAGCTGGCGCACGCTGCGGATGCGCAACACCGCGAGATCGTAATTGGGCGCCGTGCCGACCAGGTCGACCTGGGCCACCTCACCCGAGGCAAAGCGCACGGCGATCTCGCCGCCATTGGCGACAACATGATTGTTCGTCACCAGGTGGCCGTCGCGGTCCCAGACAAATCCCGTGCCGGAGGCGCCGCCGCCGGCCTGGCTCTCCTCGCCCATGAGGGGACTTGCCGCCGACTTGGCCGCAACCTGAACGACCGACGGCGATACGCGCTCGAAGATGTCGATGGTCGCCTTCTCGCCGTCCCACAGCGGCCCGCGCTGCTCGACGGCACGTGCGGAGGGCGCGGCCCATGGGACATACGAGACGGGGACATGCAGGATCTTCGCGGCCGTGACGGCGAGCAGCAGGGCGGCGAAGGCTGCCGCGGCAATCGCATAGCGACGATTCATTGGGTGATCACCGTGTCTTGTGCTGAATGCGGGCTGTGAGATGCACATGCATGAAGTGGCAGGATCTCGCTTACGCAGCAACGTCGCAAACGAGCGGAAGTTTCTCGGTCAGGTATGGACCATTTTGCGCCCGGCACGGGGCCGGGGCATATTGCCGCGTGGCGAGCTATTGCAGCTCGCGCAGCGCCGTTTCCACGATTTTGCGCGCATCGGCCGTCAGTGGCGCCTGCGGCGGGACGGGGCCGCCGACGTCATAGCCCTGGATCGCAAGGCCGGCCTTGATGCAGGCCGCGAGATTGAAACGGGCGAAGGCTTCGTTGATCCGCCACAGCCGCCGCTGCAGCGCCATGGCCTCGTCCCAGCGGCCGGCCGTGCAGAGCTCGTACAACGCGACACTCTGGCGCGGGATGATGCAGGCAGGTCCCGCCATCCAGCCGCGGCCGCCGATCAGCATCACCGCTGCCGGAATGTGGGCGGAGGCGGAGAACACGCGCAAGGCATCGCCGCAGCGGTTCATGATCGAGAGCAGCCGTCCGGTGTTGGTCGAGGCATCCTTGATGTAGCCGATGCGCGGATGCTCGGCGAGGCGCGCGATGACGTCGAGGGTCAGATCGGAGCGCTGGAATTGCGGATTGGTGTAGATCACGACGGGAATGTCGACGGCATCGGCAATGGCGCGGAAATAGGATTCGACCTGCGCATCGGCCAGCGGGAAATACGCCTCCAAAATCGCAAGGATGCCGTCGGCCCCACACTTCTGGCAGGCTTTCGCCTGCGCCACCGCATCCGCCGTCGCGGTCGAAGCGACGCCGGCAACGACAGGCACGCGGCCCTGCGCGGCCTCAATCGTGGTCTGCACGACCGCCGTACGTTGCGCGGCGGTGAGATAGGCGAATTCGCCGGTCGAGCCCAGCGGCGTCAGCCCGTGCACGCCGGCGCCGATGAGGTCGTCGCAGAGTTTTGCCAGCACGTTGGTTCGCACCGTGCCGTCGGCATCGATGGGCGAGACGAGATACGGAAAGACACCGTGGAATTCGGACATGCGGCGCTGATCCCGGTCGATTGGTTTGCGGCTGACCGCTATTACCAATGCCAGCGCCGGCGATCAAACCCTGAGCAGACGCACCCGCGTGCCCCAGGGATCGATCGCCTCCACCCCATCCGCAAGCGCCGTGACCTTCACACCGCCTTTGCGTAGCCGTTCTTCCTGCGCGGCGAGCAGCTCCGGCTTCGCCATCACCAGGGAGAACCAGGCAAGACCGGTCGTGGACTCGTCGCGCTGGCCGGCGCCATGGCTCTGCCAGACATTCATGCCGAGGTGATGGTGATAGCGGCCCGACGCCAGGAACGCCGCGCCGCTGCGGCGGCGGGTCGGGTCGAGGCCGACGGTGCCGTGATAGAAGCTCTCGGCCTGGGCGAGATCGCCGACGCGCAGATGCATGTGGCCGATGCGCATTCCGTCCGGCGCCTTCGCATAATCGGGAACGCGCGTATTGGTGAGCGACAACAGGTCGGGAATGTTGAGCTCGTCGGTCGCCATCTTCACGCTACCCTCGCTCCATTGCCATTGCGAGGGGTCGCGGTCGGCATAGACCTCGATGCCGTTGCCTTCGGGGTCGTCGAGATAGACGGATTCGGAGACGAGATGATCGGCAAAGCCCGACAACGGCACGCGGTGCGAGGCGGCATGAACCAGCCAGCGCGCCAGATCCTTGCGGGTCGGCATCAGGAAGGCGGTGTGGTAGAGGCCTGCGGCGCTGCGCGATTCAATCGCGGCTTCGGGGCGGGCCTCCAGCACCAGGAGCGTGAGGCCTGATGTGCCGAGCTTGGCTGTGGCCGCCGAGCGCTCCATCACGGTGAGCCCGATCACATCGCGGTAATAATCTGCGACTTTGTCGAGGCTCTTCACCCGCAGCGTCACCATGCCGACTCGCATCGGCGTACGGCTGGCAAAGGTGGGGCCGCCGCCCTGCGCTGTGCCCTCGGCACGGGCCGCGGCTGCGGCGGCCATGGCGAGCGAGGTGGCGCCGGCGAGCTGCAGCAGGGTGCGGCGGGTCAAGTCGATGGTCATCGGTCAGGCTCGCTGGAAATCCTTGAGGCCATATGGCCCAATTTTTGCGATTGCTACACGTTCCCGTGAGGCGCTCCCAATCACATGTTCGTCGGCCGTGGTCTTGACGAGGCCGTCCTGGTCCTGGCCACCCGGCCAGTTTCGCAATCGCCCGCGGCATCCCAGATTGAGGACAACTTACGGGAGCCCGCCATGACTGATCTTAGTCCCCTGTCCTCACTGTCGTCCGCGCTCGCGGACATTGTGGCGCGCACCGCGCCGTCCGTCGTCTCCGTGCATTCGCATCGTTCTCGCGCGACCGGCTTCGTCTGGAGGAACGGCCTGATCATCACCGCCGATGAGGCCCTCGCCGACGAGGGCGAGGTCGAGATCGGTCTCGTCGACGGTAGTCGGGTCGCTGCCACGATCGCCGGCCGCGACCACACCACCGACATCGCGCTGCTGCGCACTGAGGCCGCGGCCGCGCCGGTCAAGCTCGCCGCAACCGTCCCGCCGCTGGGCGCATTGTCGGTCGTGGTCGCGACCAACCGGGAGACACCAAGCGCGGCGCTCGGGATGGTGTCGGCGTCGGGCAAGGGCTGGCGCTCCCTGCGCGGCGGCGACATCGACGCGCGGATCGAGCTCGACGTCCGCCTGCGCGGCAGCCAGCAGGGTGGGCTCGCGCTCGATGCATCGGGCGAAGCCTTCGGCATGGCCGTGCTCGGGCCGCGGCGCGTGCTGGTGATCCCGACCGCGACGATCGAGCGTGTCGCGCCCCAGCTCGAGGCGCGCGGCCGCATCGCACGCGGTTATCTCGGCCTCGGATTGCAGCCGGTGCGGCTCGACGACGGCATCGGTGCGATGGTGATGAATGTCGACAAGACCGGGCCTTCGGCCACGGCCGGCATCCGCCAGGGCGACGTGATCGTGGCGGTCAACGGCCAGAAGCTGTCGGGCGTGCGCGCGCTGTCGCGAACGCTGGGACCTGCGAGCGTCGGCGCGGTGGTAGACGTCGCCGTGCACCGTGGCGGCGAGCCGGTCAGCTTCAAGGTCACGGTCGGGGAAAGGCCGGAGGCGTGAGCGAGGACAAGACGGCCGAGATCGTACTATCGCTCGAGATCGACGATCCCGCCCTCGCCGATCGCCTCGCGGCCCTGCTCGGCAATGTCGCCGGGCTTCGCCTCGCAGCGCCCGGCGAGCAGCCCGCCGCAACGATCGTCGCCCGCGATCCGCGCATCATGCCTACGGACATCGCGCTGACGCAGCGCGAGCTCGACGTGCTCGCGCTGATGGCCGAGGGCGCGTCCAACAAGATGATCGCGCGGCAGCTCGGCATCTCCGTGCACACCGTGAAATTCCATGTCGGCTCGTTGCTCGACAAGCTCGATGCCACCGGGCGCACCGATGCAGTGGCGCATGCGGCACGCCGCGGCGTGATCGAGCTTTGACAGCCCTAACGGCGCCGCTCAGCCGCTACGCCCGCTTGCCGCCGTTCTTCTCCGCCGCGCGACGGAGCGCTTCGGCGAGCGCGCCGCCGCCCGAGGACTCCTGCTTGCGCGGCGCAGACGAGGTCATGCGGCTTGCGTTGCGCTGATTGTTGTCGCGCTGCATGCCGGGGGCGTCCTTCTTAGGCCCGACCTCGTCGTCGAGGCGTAGCGTCAGCGAGATGCGCTTGCGGGCCACCTCGAAGTCCAGCACCTTCACCTTGACGATGTCGCCGGGCTTCACCACCTCGCGCGGGTCCTTGATGTAGGTCTTGGACATCGCCGAGATGTGCACGAGGCCATCCTGGTGCACGCCGATGTCGACGAAGGCGCCGAAGGCGGCGACGTTTGTCACGGTGCCCTCGAGGATCATGCCCTTCTTGAGATCCTTGATCTCCTCGACGCCTTCCTTGAACACCGCCGCCTTGAACGCAGGGCGCGGGTCGCGACCGGGCTTTTCCAACTCGCGAAGGATGTCGGTGACGGTCGGCAGACCAAAGGTCTCGTCGACGAAATCCTTCGGCTTCAGCGTGCGCACGACGTCGCTGTTGCCGATCAGCGCCTTGATGTCGCTCTTGGTCGCTTCGAGAATCCGGCGCACCACGGGATAGGCCTCCGGATGCACGCCGGAGGCATCAAGCGGATCCTCGCCGCCGAGGATGCGCAAGAAGCCCGCGCACTGCTCGAACGCCTTCGGCCCGAGCCGCGGCACGTCCTTGAGCGCCTTGCGCGACTTGAACGGACCATTGGCGTCGCGATGCGCCACGATGCTCTGGGCGAGGCCGGAGCCGACGCCCGAGACGCGCGCCAGCAGCGGCGCGGAGGCGGTGTTGACGTCGACGCCGACCGCGTTCACGCAATCCTCGACCACGGCATCGAGCGATTTGGCGAGCTTGGCCTGGCCGAGGTCGTGCTGATACTGGCCGACGCCGATCGCCTTCGGCTCGATCTTGACGAGCTCGGCGAGCGGGTCCTGCAGGCGCCGCGCGATCGACACCGCGCCGCGCAGGGTGACGTCGAGGCCGGGCAGCTCCTCCGAGGCGAAGGCCGAGGCCGAATAGACGGACGCGCCGGCTTCCGACACCACGATCTTGTTCATCTTCAGCTCAGGCAGACCCTTGACCAGCTCGGTCGCGAGCTTGTCGGTCTCGCGCGAGGCGGTGCCGTTGCCGATCGCGATCAGCTCGACGCGGTGCTTGATTGCGAGCCGGCCGAGCGTCGCCAGCGACTCATTCCATTGCCGCTGCGGCTCGTGCGGATAGATCGCGGTGGTGTCGACCACCTTGCCGGTGGCATCGACGACGGCAACCTTCACGCCGGTGCGGTAGCCGGGATCGAGCCCCATGGTGACGCGGGTGCCGGCGGGCGCGGCCAGCAGGAGGTCGCGCAAGTTCGAGGCGAACACGCGCACGGCCTCGGTCTCGGCCGAATTCCACAGCCGCATGCGCAGATCGATATTGAGATGCACCTGGATCTTGGTGCGCCAGGCCCAGCGCACGGTATCGATCAGCCAGCGGTCGCCGGGACGCTTGAGATCGGCAATGCCGAACCGCTTCATGATCTTCAATTCATAGGCGCTCGGCACGCCCGGCGGCGGCGCCTCGGCCTCGGGCTGAATTTGCAGGTCGAGAATTTCTTCTTTCTCGCCGCGGAACATCGCGAGGATGCGATGCGAGGGCAGTTTTGTCAGCGGCTCGGAGAAATCGAAATAGTCGGCGAATTTTTCGCCCTCGGTCTTCTTGCCGTCGCGCACCTTGGAGGCCATCCGCGCATTGGTCCACATCTCTTCGCGCAAGGCGCCGATCAGATCGGCATCCTCGTCGAAGCGCTCGACCAGGATGGCGCGGGCGCCGTCGAGCGCGGCAGCGGCGTCAGCGACGCCCTTCTCGGCGTTGATGAAGCCTTCCGCCACGACCTTCGGATCATTGCCGGGCTCAGCCATAAGCTGGTTGGCGAGCGGCTCGAGGCCGGCTTCCTTGGCGATCTCCGCCTTGGTGCGGCGCTTCGGCTTGAACGGCAGATAGATGTCTTCGAGGCGCGCCTTGCTGTCGGCGGCGAGAATCGAAGCCTCCAGCGCGGCATCGAGCTTGCCCTGCTCGCGGACCGATTCGAGGATGGCCTTGCGGCGATCCTCGAGCTCGCGCAGGTAGACCAGGCGCTCCTCCAGGGTGCGCAATTGCGCGTCATCGAGCGCACCGGTCGCTTCCTTGCGGTAGCGCGCGATGAAGGGAACCGTGGCGCCGCCGTCGAGCAGCGTCACCGCCGCCTCGACCTGCTCGGCGCGAACCCCAAGCTCCTGCGCAATTTTCTGGTTGATGTTTGCCACGAAGATTCCCTCTAATCCAAGCGCGCGGGCGCAGGGGCGAACCACCGGCCGCGGGACGCCGCTTATGGACCAACCCAGGTTGATTCATCAAGGTGCGGTAAGCAACCGTCGACAGAGGATTTTTTGCCCGACCGATGCGATCTCGCCACATTCGTGGGGGCGCGGCGACTTGACATCGGCCCCGCGTTCCGCGCCTGCTTGCTCCCGCCGGGCCAATGAACTCTCCGCACGAGGACCAATCATGCGTACCACATCGGTCGGCGTCTTCAGGATCGCCACCACGGGACCCGGCGACGTCTCCGGCCTGATGGACTTGATCGTTTCAGGCGCGATCGATCCCAACTCGATCCTTGCCATTCTCGGCAAGACCGAGGGCAATGGCGGTGTCAACGATTTTACCCGGGAATACGCGGTGGCCGCGCTCTGCACGGCGCTGGCGCCCAAGCTCGGGCTGTCGGCGCCGGACGTCGAGCAGCGTATCGCCTTCGTGATGTCCGGCGGCACCGAGGGCGTGCTGAGCCCGCACATCACGGTGTTCACGCGCAGCGAGGCCGAGCGGCCGGCAGGCCTCTCCGGCAAGCGCCTCAGCATCGGCATGGCGCACACGCGGGATTTCTTGCCCGAGGAGCTCGGCCGCGCCGCGCAGATCGCCGAGACAGCGAAGGCCGTGCAAACCGCGATGGCGGATGCCGGCATCAACGATCCCGCGGACGTTCATTTCGTGCAGATCAAGTGTCCGCTGCTGACCAGCGAGCGCGTTGCGGCGGCAAACGCCCGCGGCAACACAACGGCAACGACAAGCGCTTACAGCTCGATGGCCTATTCGCGCGGCGCGTCCGCGCTTGGCGTTGCGGTCGCGCTCGGCGAGATCGGCTCCGACCTCGGCGATGAGGACGTGCTGCGGCGCTATGATCTCTTCTCCAAGGTGGCCTCGACCTCGTCGGGGATCGAGCTGATGCACAACGTCGTCATCGTGCTCGGCAATTCGGGGGCATCGGTAAGCGCGTGTGTGATCGGCCATGCCGTGATGGAGGATGCCATCGACGCCTCGGCGGTGCTATCGGCGTTGAACAGCGTCGGGCTTGGCGCGGCGCCGCAGACCACCGCGGGCCGCACGCTCGTCAACATCTTCGCCAAGGCGGAGGCCTCGCCTGACGGCACAGTGCGCGGCTTCCGCCACACCATGCTTGAAGACACCGACATCAGCGCGACACGCCACGCCCGCGCAGCGGTCGGCGGCCTGATCGCGGGCCTTGCCGGCACCGGCGCAATCTACGTGTCCGGCGGCGCCGAGCATCAGGGGCCGGCCGGCGGCGGCCCGGTTGCAGCGATCGCACGACTGTCGGATTGATAGCCGGCAGCCCGACCTCTCCGCCGGGCGCAACCCTGCCCCTCGTGGCGCCTCGGTTGATTCACGCGGGCCGTTGCGAAAAAGGTGACGCCGCGACCTTAGGGGATTTGACTTCATGACTTTGCCGATGAGCTGGAATGAATGGGCACAGCACGATGGCATCGCGCTGGCGGGGCGCGTCCGCAAGGGCGAGCTGACGGCGAAGGAGCTGGCGCGGCAGGCCGCCGCGGGCGTTGCCAAGGTCAATCCGGCGCTGTCCGGCGTGGTCGAGCTGTTCGAGGACGTGATCGCCGATCCCGCCAAGGACGGCGCAAATCTCGCAGGCCCGTTCGCCGGCCTGCCCTTCCTGATGAAGGACCTCGGGCCGACCATGAAGGGCCGGCTGCAAGAGATGGGATCGCTGCTGATGCGCGGCAATCGCGCGAGCGCCGATACGTTCCTCACCGGCAAATTCCGCCAGGCGGGGCTCAACCTGATCGGACGCACCACGACGCCGGAGTTCGGCGTGTGCTCGTCGGCCGACAATCCCGCCGTCTACGTCACCCGCAATCCCTGGAATACCGACTACACCACCTGCGGCTCATCGGCAGGCAGCGCCGCGATGGTGGCCGCGGGCGTGGTGCCGATCGCGCACGCGACCGACGGCGGCGGCTCGATCCGCATTCCCGCCGGCGTCAACGGCAATATCGGCCTGAAGGTCTCGCGCGGCGTGTTCTCGCTGGCGCCGCACATGTCCGACCTTACCGGCCTCGTCTCGATCCAGGGCTGCCAGTCGCGCTCGGTGCGCGACACCGCCGCCTTCGTCGATCATGCGCGCGGGCCTGCGCCCGGCGAGTTCATGCCGTTCTGGACCACGGCCCAGCCTTACACCGAGATGATCAAGCGCGATCCCGGCAAGCTTCGCATCGCGCTGTCGCACACATGGGGCAATTACACCGCGGCGCCCGAGCTCGCTGCCGAGTTGGAGAAGGCGGGACGCTTCCTCGAAGGCCTCGGCCATCATGTCGACTATGCGCTGCCGGAGATCGACCTTCCCACCGCCTTCGAGGCGCAGACCACCTGCTACATCTCGAACTTTGCGGTGGTGATCTCCAACATGCTCGCCGCGCGCGGACTTACGAGCCCGCCGGAGGATCTGGTCGAGCCCATGAATATCCGCATCTGGGAAGCCGGCCGTCACACGACCTTCGCCGAGCGTGCGAAGATGCAGGCCGTGTTCAACACGACCTCGCGCGGCTTCGGCAGCTTCTTCGAGCAATGGGACGTGATCCTGACCCCGATCACGGCGCTGCCGACGCCGAAGGTCGGCACCAGGGAATATCTCACCATCTCCGACAATCCTGATGTGCGCGACTGGTTCGAGAATCTATGGCGCTTCTTCGCCTTCACGCCGCTGGCCAATCTCTGCGGCATACCGGCGATCTCGATGCCAATGGCAGCGCAAGACCACGGCCTGCCGCTCGGCATCCAGGCGATCGCCAAGCAGGCCAATGACGGCCTGCTGCTGCAGCTCGCCGCCCAGATCGAGCGCGCGCTCGACGGCAAGTGGAACGGCGGCAGGACCGCGAAGGTGCATGTGACGAAGGCGTGAGATAGCAGGTCATGCGGAGAGGTGACCGCGTCCGCTCTCAGATCGAGGCAATCAAATCATCGGGCGTGCGATCTCAGTTCTTCACCGCCGGTATCTCCTCCGCCACCGGCTGCTTCTGACCCTGCTGATACATCGCGAGCGCCTTTTCGAGGGCTTCGCGCAGTGCCAGCGCCGCGGCGACGCTGCAACGCAAGTGCGCGGTCTGGACCACGTCGACCCGGACGGCGGCGCCGACCGGCATCAACAGGTTTGCGGCGAGCTCGATCTGGATCGCGCCGTTGTGGTGACCGAAGCAGGACGCGCCGTCGAAATAGATGATCGGCGCCCGCTCGGCGCTGGAGGTGGAAATGGTGACGGGCCCCTGGGCGGTCGAGGGCGTTTCGGGGTCGGCCATGGGCGCTCCTTGCAGTTCATCGACGAACGAAGCGCCCACCATCGGCGCTTCGGCGCGCCCTGTCGAGATCAAACCGCCCATGCGGGGCTCATTCCGGGTTTTGCGCGAGGCCCGACACTGGTCTAGAAGGTCGTCATGAGCACCACGCCGACCACGCTTGCCTTCGAGGAACTCGCCGAGGCCATCAAGGGCCGCCGCTCCGATTACGGCCATATCAGCGGGCTCCAGCTCGACCGGTTCGCACCTGGCGAGGCGTGGTCCAGCCTGCCCTATCGACCGGCCTTCGTCGGCGACACCGCGACCGGCGTGCTGCATGGCGGCGTCGTCACCGCGATGCTGGACGAGAGCTGCGGCATGGCGGTGCAACTTGCGCTCGACGGCACCCGCGCGATCGCGACCCTGGACCTTCGCATCGACTACCAGAAGCCGGCAACGCCCGGCGTCGACATCAAAGCGCATTCGGTCTGCTACCGCACCACGCGCTCGATCGCCTTCGTGCGCTCCACCGCCTATCAGGAGTCCGAGGACGATCCGGTCGCGACCGCGACCGCCTGCTTCATGATCGGCGCCAACCGCACCAACATGCTCGCCGACCGCCGGATGGATGCGCGCAGCATCCCGACGCTGGAGGCGCCTGATGATCCGGACGGGCCCTTTGCGCGCAGCCCGTTCGCGCGCGCGCTCGGCATCCGCGTCAACGATGACGGCACGCTGACGATGCCGTTCTCGCCGCAGATCATCGGCAATCCGATCCTGCCCGCGATCCACGGCGGCATGACGGGCGCCTTCCTCGAGACCACCGCCATCATCGGCGTGGCGCGGGAGCTCGGCGCTGCCGCACCGCCCAAGCCGATCGGCCTCACCGTCAACTACTTGCGCTCCGGACGCGCGCTCGACACGTTTGCCGACGTCACGATCGTGAAGCAGGGCCGACGTATCGTCGCCTTCGAGGCGCGGGCCTGGCAGGACGATGCTTTGAAGCCGATCGCCACCGCTTTCGGTCACTTCATGCTGCGCCCGACGCCTGGAAGTGACGAGGAATAAGCCCATTTTGACTTGACGGCCGCAGCTCCGGCCCCAACGATAGCGCGCCTTTCGCCGGAGGAATTGGATTGCGGCATCCGCTCGACATCGTTGCCATGTTCGCCGCACTCTGGCTGCTGGCATCTATGGTGCTCGACACGCTGACGCCGAAGGAGCTGACCGCGATCATGATCGGCATCGCAATTGGCCCGGCCATCGTCATCACCGCCATGTTCTATTACCTGCGGTGCCCGCGAACGGATTTTGCGGTGATGTTCGCAGCGCTGTGGCTGATCTCCGATATCGCCATCGCCCTCACCTCGCCGAAGCAGCTGCCGCATTTTCTGATCGCGCTCGGCTTTCTGCCGGCGCTGCTGATCGGCGTCGTGCTGCACTGGCAGACTTTCACCTCTCCTCGGCGGGGAGAGGTGAACCACCGCGCCGGCTGATATCACCGCGGCAAGAGATTCGTCTTCGCGAGGTCCAGCACCTCGTCGCCGCGCCCGTTCATCACCGCGCGGAGCACCCAGAGGCTGAAGCCCTTGATTTGCTCGGCCGTGATGGTCGGCGGCATCGACAGCTCCTGCTTGGCGGTGACGACGTCGAGCAGCGCCGGCCCATTGTGCGCCAGCATCTCTTTCATCGCGCCCGGAAGCTCGCCGGGATCCTCGACGCGCTTGGCAAAGATGCCCATCGCGCGCGCCATCGCGGCGAAATCCGGGTTCTCCAGGTCGACATTGGTGTCGACGAAGCCCGCCGCCTTCATCTCCAGCGCGACGAAGCCGAGCACGCCGTTGTTGAAGACGACCACCTTCACCGGCAGCTTCTCTTGCGTCAGCGTGATCAGGTCGCCCATCAGCATGGTGAAGCCGCCGTCGCCGGAGAGCGAGATGACCTGGCGCCCGGGCTGCGCAGCCTGCGCCCCGATCGCCTGCGGCATGGCATTGGCCATCGAGCCGTGCACGAAGGAGCCGATCAGCCGGCGGCGGCCGTTCATGTCGAGATAGCGCGCCGCCCACACCGTCGGGGTGCCGACATCGGCGGTGAAGACGGCATCGTCGGAGGCATGGTCGCTGACGACCTTGGCGAGATATTGCGGATGGATCGGCTTGGCTCCGGGCGTGCCCCTGGCGAGCGAATCGAGGCCCTCGCGGGCTCTCTTGTAATGCGCGACGGCGTCGTCGAGATGCTTGCGCTGCGTCTTCGTCTTGAGCAGCGGCAGCAGCGCCTCGATGGTGAGCTTGACGTCGCCGACGAGGCCGAGATCGATCCTGCAGCGCCGCCCCAGATTTTCCGGGCGGATGTCGATCTGCGCGATCTTCGCATCATCAGGGAAGAACTGCTTGTAGGGGAAGTCGGTGCCGAGCATCACCAGCGCGTCGCAGGCGTGCATCGCGGCGTAGCCCGAGGAGAAGCCGATGAATCCGGTCATGCCGACGTCGTAGGGGTTGTCGTATTCGACATGCTCCTTGCCGCCGAGCGCGTGCACGATCGGGCTTTTCAAGGTCTCGGCGAGTTGCATCAAAGGCGCGTGTGCGCCGGCGCAGCCGCGGCCGCAGAACAGCGTGATGCGCTCGGCGCCGTTGAGGAGATCCGCGAGCGCCTGCAGCTCATCCGCTTGCGGCACGACCTTCGGCGGAGCCAGCGCAAGGCCGCGCGTCGTCGACAGCGCGCGCTTCGGAGGACTGCGGAAGGCGACATCGCCGGGCATGGCGACGACGGCGACGCCGCGCAAGCCGACCGCCGCGCGAATCGCGTTCTCCAGCACGAAAGGCAGCTGGCTCGGGTCCGACACCAGCTCGCAGTAATGGCTGCATTCACGGAACAGGTTTTGCGGATGCGTCTCCTGGAAATAGCCGCCGCCGATCTCGGCGGTCGGAATCTGCGCCGCGATCGCCAGCACGGGAACGCGGCTGCGATGCGCGTCGAACAAGCCGTTGATCAGATGCAGATTGCCGGGGCCGCAGGAGCCCGCGCAGACCGCGAGGCTCCCGGTCATCTCGGCTTCGCCGGCCGCTGCGAAGGCCGCGACCTCCTCGTGGCGGACATGGATCCATTCGATCGTGCCGCGGCGGCGCAGCGCCTCGGTGAGCGCGTTCAGGCTGTCGCCGACGATGCCGTAGATGCGCTTGACGCCCGCCTGTTCGAGCGTTGCCACGAACAGATCGGCCACGTTGTTGATCGCCATGTCGGTCTCCTGATTCAGCCAGTCGCATAACACGATGCGCGCATGCCGGCATCGCGCCACCATATGGCAGAATAGACCATGTCAGGATTACGGCTAGTTTATTGTCGGCTCAACCTTTCTGAATTGCCCGATCGTAAGCGGCAATTGTCACCCCTGCGCGGGCTGCGACATCTGTTGCCGTCATGCCTGGCTTGTAGAGGCTGGAGCCGAGCCCGAAGGCGGTCACCCCGCCCTTGATGTACTCGGCAAAATTCTGATCGGAGACGCCGCCGACAGCGGCGATCATCACGCCTGCCGGCAACACGGCGCGGATCGCGGCGATACCGGCAGCGCCGAGCACGCTCGCCGGAAAGAATTTCAGGCTCGACGCGCCCGAGCGCGCCGCCAGCAGCGCCTCGGTCGGCGAGAACACGCCGGGCATGGTCACCATGCGATGCTGATGCGCGCGCGCCAGCACTTCGGTGTCGACATTGGGCGAGACCATCAGCCTGCCGCCGACATCGTTGAGACGATCGACATCTGCCGTCGTCAGCACCGTGCCGGCGCCGATCAACACGTCTGATGGCGCGAGCTTCACGGCAAACGCGATCGAGCGGAACGGATCGGGTGAATTCAGGGGGATCTCGATCGCGGTCATGCCGGCCTCGACCAAGACGCCGACGATCGCTTCGGTCTCCTCAGGCTTGATGCCGCGCAGGATCGCGACCAGCTGCCGCTGCATCGGCGGAAAGGGAACGCTCATCTCTCGCAGTCCTTCTACTTCGTCCAGATCGCGGCTGCCGCCATCGACAGGCCGCGGCGGACGGCTTCATCCGCATCGACCGGCTTTGCGGTTACCGAGAGCGCCTCGAATGCCAGCCGATACAGCACCGCAAGTCGCCCCGCGGCAATCAGCTGGACGCCCGCTTGCGGCACGGTGCCGGAGAGCCCTGCCGCGAGCTCCACACCGATCAACGTGCCCGACAGCGTCTCACGTGCCGCTGCCGGCGTGCCGCCGAACAAGAGCTGTCGCGACCGTGCAGAGAACAGCAAGTTGGCGGCGAAGGCCGGAGCATCGAATGCGGCCTTTACGGCTGCCTTGAAGCTCGCGATATCTTCGGCGTCATCAGCGCCGGCGACCGCGAGCGACAGGATCGTCTCGCGCGAGACGGCGCTGAACAGCTCGCCGGTCATGAAGGTGGAGAAGCGCTCGACCGTGCCGTCTTTCACCCGCACCCATTTCGAATGGGTGCCGGGCATGCAGACCAGCGCCTCGCCGGCGGCATCGAGGCCGAGCGCGCCGAGCAATTGCGTCTCCTCGCCGCGCATGACGTCCGGCGCCTTCGCATCGCGCTGGGCGATGCCCGGCAGGATGCGAATGTCGCGCGCCTCGGCCGGCAAGCGCACGGCCTGTTTCAGGACGGCTGAGAGCTTTGCCGGCGTGTCGACGTAGCCGGCCTCGACCCAGCCGGTCTTGGCACCGGCCATGCCGCAGACCAGAACCGGCAGATGCGCGGGCGCTTCGACCGCGGCCAGATGCGCTTGCAGCACGGCGGGAAAGCCGGTCCTAGCCGCCGCCAGCATGCCCTCACCGCTGCGGCGCTCGGCAAGCACCTGACCGGCGCGATCGACCAGCCAGAGCCGGAAGCTGCTGGTGCCCCAATCCACCGCGACATAGGCGGGTTCGGTCATGTCAGGTCTCGTCCTCGTCTCATGGCCAAGACGCCGTCTCGCGACACATGAGACGATGTCCAGCAGGCTTCCGTCGAGATACCGGCTATTGCGCGGGCAAACCAGCCCTTTCTCTTCATTTTGAGGCTCCGCCGCGCTGGCACACCGCTTGCTCAAGGTTCATCACTCGACAAGGTTCATCACTCAACTCCGTCAACGCGCGACAAGACGCGTCAACATCAGATGAGGAAACCCATGGAGATCGGCTATTTCACGATGCCTTCGCATCCGCCGGAGTGCGGCCTCAAGGAAGGGAACGACTGGGATCTGCAGGTCATGCGCTGGCTCGACGAGCTCGGCTATCAGGAGGCCTGGGTCGGCGAGCACCACACCGCGCCCTGGGAACCCAATCCCACGCCGGACCTCCTGATCGCGCAGGCCTTGATGCAGACCACGAAGCTGCGCATCGGGCCGGGCGGCTTCCTGCTGCCCTATCATCACCCGGCCGAACTCGCCAACCGCGTAGCCATGCTCGACCATCTCTCCGAAGGCCGGCTCAATTTCGGCGTGGCGGCGAGCGGGCTGCCGAGCGACTGGGCGATGTTCAACGTCGACGGCATGAGCGGGCAGAACCGCGACATGACGCGCGAGGCGCTGGAGATCATCCTGAAGCTGTGGACCGAGCCGGCGCCCTTCACCCACAAGGGCAAGTACTGGACGGTGACCAAGCCGGACACGATGTTCGATTTCCTCAAGCCCCACATCAAGCCGCTGCAGGCGCCGCATCCGCCGATTGGCGTTGCCGGTCTGTCCAAGAACTCGGACACGCTCAAGCTCGCCGGCGAGCGCGGCTTCATCCCGATGAGCCTCAACCTCAACCCGGCCTATGTCTCGAGCCATTGGGACTCTGTCGAGATCGGGGCGGCCAAGACCGGTCGCAAGCCGAACCGCCAGGACTGGCGCCTAGTGCGCGAGGTATTCGTCGCCGACACCGACGAAGAGGCTTGGAAGCTCTCGACCGGCGACATGATGGGCAGGATGATGAGCGAGTACTTCCTGCCGCTGCTCGGGCATTTCGGCTTCAAGGATTATCTCAAGCACGCGCCCGATGTGCCAGACAGCGACGTCACGGTCGAATATTGCGCCAAGCGGAACTGGATCGTCGGCTCGCCCGCGACCGTCGCCGAGAAGATCGAGAAGATCTACGACGAGGTCGGCGGCTTCGGCGTGCTGCTCGTGTTCGGCTTCGACTACAAGCACAAGGCCGAGGCCTGGCACCACTCGCTCTCGCTGCTGAAGAACGAGGTGATGCCGCGCCTTGGGCATCTAGGCTCCGCGAAGAAGGCGGCTTGACGCAAGCATGATCCGGAAAAGTGCGTAGCGGTTTTCCGAAGAGATCATGCTAGACTCTTGGCGCCGGGTGCGGCGCGATCGTGCCGCACCCGCTTCTATTCTGGGAGATTTCCGCGTGACGGTGGACGCGAAGGACTTCAAGCAGGCGATGCGCCAATGTGCCGGTGCGGTAGCGCTGGTCACGGTGGGCGCCGAGCACGGCAGGCGCACGGGGCTGACGGTGACCTCGGCCTGCTCGTTGTCGGACAAGCCGCCCTCGCTGATCGTCTGCGTCAACCGCAACGCCAGCGCCCATGCCCGCATCCGGGAGGAAGGTGCTTTCGCCATCAACTTCTTGCACGAGGATCACGCGCTGCTCGCCCTCACCTTCAGCGGCCAGAAGGGCGTCGACGGCGACGATCGCTTCGCCTTCGGGCAATGGACGCGTGGCGTGACCGGCGCACCGGTGCTGGCGGACGCGGTGGCCGCGTTCGACTGCGTGCTGGCGCAGGAGTTCGAGACGACGACGCATTCGATCTTCGTCGGCGAGGTCCGCACCGCCTCGCATTCCGCTGCCGTCACGCCGCTGGTGTACTTGCGCAGCAATTTCCACACGCCACGAGAACTCCGCGAGAACGTGACGATCGGCGATCTCGACGCGCGGCATCTGAGCTGGACGGATTTTTCGTAGGACGAGTGCTCGCTTTGTCCAGCGGATGGATTGGTAACAAAACAGACCGGATGGATAGGTAACAATCGTTCATCGTTCGGTCCGCTGCGGCGCAGCGCTAGCGCAGCGCCGCAGCGTTGATGTTTTCTGATCGATGATGCCGATCGGCACGCTGAAGAAGCGCACCTGCCATTGCCCGTCAGCGGTTTCCTCCACGGCAAC